>CAKTUI010000006.1 GCA_934621385.1 uncultured Kiritimatiellota bacterium | reverse complement strand
CCTTGAGTGTCGCGTATTTGGCAAATCAGAAACCGCCTGCTTATCTATCGGGTGTCGTTTCTATTTGACAAACTGGGTCCGCGCCGTCGCACGTGATGTTTGTGGAATCCGGTGTGCGATAGATGCACATTCTTCCCTGTGAAGTCCGGAATAGTCTTCAATGGGGTCAGACCCCATTGAAAATGGCAATGGCGCGTAAGATCCGATATCAGCCCGAAAATGTGTGTTACCACGTTGTGACGCGAATCGCACATCGCGAGTTCTTCTTCGATGACACGGAGAAGGAGATCGTCCTGCGCCTGATTCGCAATGTCGAGCGGTTCTCGGGAGTCAGCGTGGTGTCGTATGCCATTATGAGCAACCACCTGCACCTGCTGCTCTTCATCGACAAACCGGCCACGCTCGTCGCGTGGGAGAATGCGGGATATTTCCTCGGATACGACTTCGACAGGTTTAGAGAGGGTGATGTCTACCGCGTGAGCGAGTTCAACGTGTTTTCCCAGTCCGAGGTCGATAAATTCAGGTGGCTGAATTCTCTTCCCGTGCTTGATCGTTACGAGATGACGCGGGAGGAGTTGGTCGATCGGATGAGAACCGTGATGCGTCCGACGGGTTTTTCCCAGTTGATGGACAAATGGTCGAAGCTCGGCCCGGAGGCACTTGAGGACGAGTATGCGCGCCAGTTGCTTCGGACATATGATTTGAGCGCGTTCATGAAGATCCTCAAGCAGGACATATCGCAGTACTACAACCATCGGCACGGACATGTCGGGGGGCTGTGGGAAGGTCGGTTCAGTGACGTGATTGTCCAGCGCTCGGTTGAGGCGATGTCGGCCGTCGCGACTTACATAGACATGAACGCCTGGCGAGCGAAGCTTTGTGCGGATCCGAGTGAATATCCGTGGTGCGGTTGGTCTGCTGCGCTTGCGGGCGACGTGCGACGTCGTGCGGCCTATGGGTTCGTCTACGACACGGGGGCTCCGTGGGATACCGTGAAGGGGATTCATGAACAGCAGCTTCTGCGGCGCATGGCGCGGGATACGGCAGAGCAGGCGGAGAAGGAGGAGGCCGTGTTCACGTCAGGGGCTGTCATCGGCTCGGCATCTTTTGTGGAGCGTGTCGTCAGGAGGGAAGAAGCCGCATTCCCGTGCGGGCACAAGACGCCTCCGACGGGTTTTCAAGTCGGAGACATCCGTTTGGCGTCGCTTCGGAATCTTGGCGTCTTGAGAGGAGCCCGCCGATGAGTTGTCAACATTTTCCGTCAATGGGGTCAGACCCCATTGAAATGAAATCTGCTTTCTGATGAAAACTATAATTTGAGAAAAATGTTTGGTTATGGAAGTTGTTGTTGAGAGGGCTAAGAAACGTCGTATTCCAAATAATGGATTAATTTGGCATTATACATCAATGTCTGTACTTGAGAATTTTCTTCAAGGGAAGATAGCTCTTACACACTTTCGATTTTTGAACGATAGTAAAGACCTTGAATATGGATTAGATTTATTGAGATCTTTGGCTCAGCGCTCTAATAATCAACATCTTCGCGCTGCTGTTATAGAAAATGAGTATGCGGATGTGCTGACCAGGGGGGACAGTTATCTGTTTTGCCTCTCACAAGCATCCGATAGTCTTTATCAATGGCGTTCTTATGCCCCAAGGGGAGGTGTTGCCATCGGGTTTCGACGTGCAGACTTATACAATGCATTATTTGATGCAGTTGATGATCCAAAGAATCAGTTTACTCATGCAGAGCTTAGTTTTCTGAAATGCCGGTACGATGACAAATCCGTTGCTCGATTGATAAACAAATTGTCTAAACGGATTGATGCTGAGAACGCGAAGCGTCCTAGTGACTTGATGTCGTTGTTCAAATGCGAGTGCACAGCATATTCACTTTTTGCTGGTGCTCTTATGAAAGTGATGTTGACTCAAAAGAATCCCTCATTTTCTGAAGAAAAAGAAGAGCGATTCTTATTGAGTGGGCAGATGCGTCAGCATGTTGAGATTTTGGGCGAGAAGCCAAGGATTGTTTTTCAATCGCCAGCGATGGCAACTTCTATTGGCGAGATTAAGTTATCACCGCATGGTGATACTGTGCGCAATAAGTTGTTGACTGAGATGCTTCGTGCTAAATATAAACTCCAGTTTGACATCACTGAAAGTAAGTCAACTTATAACGGATTCTGATATTTGTTATAAGTTAAAATCTTAATGTCCCCTAACAAGCGCATATTCCTGAACATCGTGGCCACCTACGGGCGGTCGCTGTTTGCGCTTGTCTGCGGGCTGTTCTCGGCGCGATGGGTGCTGGAGGCCCTCGGACAGGAGGACTTCGGCCTCTACGGCGTGGTTGGCGGGCTTGTCGCCTTTATTGGCATCGTCAATTCGCTTTTGGGTTGCGCCGTCGGGCGTTTCTACGCGGTGAGCGTGGGCGCGGCGGACTCCAGTTCCTCTGTTTTTTGTTTGCTTTTCCCAAATGTTTTGCTCAAGCTGTGTCGTGTACACGAAGAGTTGGTTTATAAAAGAGGCTGTTCGGGGAAATGTGGCACGACCTCTGGCGGCATGAGGTCGTGCCACATTTCCCCGAACAGCCTCTTCTCCTTTGAACTTTGGTAGGTCCAAAGGGAGATTATCGCATAGTTCGCCTTGTTTTATAAGGCTACGCCGCCATTATGCGGCATGTATCAGGCGACCAACCGTGCCACATTTCCCCGAACAGCCCTTTTTCTCGTCCTTCTTTCCTGTCATCGTCCTTTCCGCTTTTGCTGACCCATTAGATCTTACAATTTTCCGTGCGAATTCCAATCAAATGTCACAGCAAATAATATGATATAATACTCATGGTTATTCGCTGTTGGTGAATAAATAGAAAGACAGAATGAGGCTTGAGTCGATTAGATTGCGCAATTTTCGTTCCTTCAAGGATGCGGAGAAGAGGAACATTCCGAATCTCCGCATCCTCGTCGGTGCGAATGGCGTTGGCAGGGGCCGAATATTACACGAAGTGATTGGCTGGAACGGTTTGGGAAGGTGGCTGTTAGATTGTGATATGAAGGGATGAGGTGGTTAGGTTATGGCATACGGCGAATTTAAGGATTTGTGGAATAAGTGGCTTTCTTCCAAACGATTTGATAAGGAAGTGGGACGGGGACAAGGCTTTTGCTTCAAGGATTCATGTACTCAGGAGGGGCGCAGTCCATTTGAGGCCGATATAGGCCGTGTTGTTTTCTCTCAACCTTTTCGTAGGCTTGCGGGCAAGACGCAAGTCCATCCTTTTGCAGATGTAGATTATATACACAATAGATTGACACATTCGACAGAGGTCGGGTATGTAGCATCTGAATTGGGTAAGAAGGTTGCGACTTTTATCTTGAAGAGCAAAGGGGACTTGCAGTCGGAAACTCAAATCAATGAGATTGGCTGGATTTGTCAAGCGGCAGGTTTAATGCACGATATAGGGAATCCGCCCTATGGCCATGCAGGAGAAGATGCGATACGTGCGTGGGCCTCACAGAGTCAAAATAAAAAGTTAATTGCGGAATTGTGTGGGAAGCCGGTACTGAATGATTTAATGTATTTTGATGGCAACGCACAGGCGTTTCGCATGGCTGTTAATCCAAAGCCGCGTGAGACGTGTTACTACAAGTTGACGGTAGCCGTCTTGGGGGCACTGGTCAAATATCCTTTTGCGACCAACAGTGAGGAGGGTCGTCAAAAGAAGAAAAGTGCCGCATTCTTTTCTGAGGAGGCAATCTTCAAGTCGCTGTGGGATCAACTTGGCTTGAAGAGTGGTCAACGGCATCCGTTGTCGTACGTCACAGAAGCGGCGGATGACATTTGTTATCGTATCAGTGATTTTGAAGATGCGGTCATTATGGGAATTATGGACGAGAATGAGGTCAAGCAGTTGCTGATGGACGGGATGTCGTTCGATTGTTGTCAGAAGTTGAAAGGTGCGTCGTTGCAACGGATTAAGGCTAAGGCAATTGGCGATCTAATAAACGAGTTTGCTGCAGTTTTTGAGCGGCGCTACGACGATATTGTTGCGGGGAATTTCCAAGGTGATTTGCGGAGTGCGATAGATAGTAAGTGGAGTGGAGTTCTGGCGCAGATTAAGATTCGGTATGACAGCATTTTTTCGGAAAGAAGGAAGGTGATTACCGAAATTGGAGCCTATGGGCAGATCGAACGGATTTTCGGGAAATATTTGCAGTTCCTTACCTCCATTAAGGCTAAAAGAGATCCTGTGGACTATCGGGATCTACCGTTCATATGTCAGCGGTTGGTGACATTGGCATGGGGCGGGGAATCTTACTATGTAAGCAATATGAGCGAAGGATCTGATTGGTGGGCTCATGCTGTGCTTGATTTCGTGGTTGGAATGACGGACAGTTATCTCTACAAGTTGGCGGCAGAATTCTGATGTCTTCAGTTTAGCGTGAACCATGTCCCCCAATAAGCGTATATTCCTGAATATTGTTGCGACCTATGGACGGTCGCTTTATGCGCTGGTGATTGGACTCTTTACCGCACGGTGGGCTCTGCAGGCACTGGGGCAAGTTGACTATGGACTTTATGGCGTTGTCGGTGGATTGACGGTCTTTATTGCATTCCTTAATTCCATATTGGCAACTTCAATAGGTCGGTTTTATGCATTTTCGGTTGGTGCGGCGCAAAAGAAGGGTTGTGCCGTTGATGGTCTAAGAGAGTGCCGTCGCTGGTTTACGGTGGCCGTTTCAATTCACACTCTACTTCCGCTTGCCTTAATGGCAATTGGCTATCCTTTGGGCGTTTGGTGCGTACGCTATTATTTGACCATTCCTGTTGATCGGGTGGCAGATTGTGTCTGGGTTTTTCGCTTTGTCTGTCTTTCTTGTTTTCTTGGTATGGTGTGTGTGCCATTTAATGCTATGTATACGGCTAAGCAGTACATAGCCGAACTTACTATTTATTCATTTGTCACAACGACGTTGAATGCGTTTTTCCTTTTCTACATGGTTACTCATCCAGGAGTGTGGCTGGCGCGATTTGCATTTTGGTCATGTCTTCTCTCCATTGTTCCCTCGCTGATTATTGCTGTGCGGGCCTGTATGCTTTTCCGAGAATGTCGGCTTTTGGCTCACCATTTGTTTAATTGGATGGATATTCGGCAACTTCTTTCCTATGCGGGGTGGAATTTTTTTGGTGCACTTGGAAATTTGTTGAAGAGTCAGGGACTGTCTGTCCTCGTTAACAAGATGTTGGGACCTATTTTTAATGCAACGATGACGGTTTCGACATCAATCGCTGGACATACACAAACGCTTGCAAGTGCCATGGTTGGGGCGTTTATGCCAGCGATTACGAATGCAAGGGGGGCGGAAGATCGTGGACGGATGATCTCGCTGGTGCACATGACATGTAAGTTTGGCGCGGTATTGATTTTGCCATTGGCGATTCCGCTTGCTCTTGAAGTTGACGAGGTTATGCGTATTTGGTTGAAGAGTCCACCGAACTGTGCTGGCGGGCTCAGTATTTGGCTGATGATTGTCCTGATCCTGGAGAATATGACAACTGGCCATTGGGTTGTCGTTGCGGCCAATGGGAAAATTGCTTGGTATCAGTTCCTTGTCGGTCTTAGTTTCATCTTGACCTTGCCCATTGCTTGGGTTATGATGAAATGTGGGCTTGGAATTTATTCGGTTGGCTATGCACTATTTTCAACTCTGGTGTTGGTCGTACTGGTTCGTATTGTGGCTGTGAAGATACTTTTAAGAATTTCACCCAGATATTGGCTCTTCCGCATATTGGCTCCGATATTTGGCGTAAGTGCAGTATCGCTTGCCATTGGACGAATTCCTAGTTTCTTTATGCAACCCTCTTTTCTGCGGATCTGTGTGACGACGGTTTTTGTTGAAGTTGTTCTGATTCCATTGATATTATTTTTTGTTTTGGATTTGCGAGAACGCGAATTCTTGAGAACAAGAATAGCAAAAGTGTTGAAGCGGCTGTAAGCGAAATGAAGAAATATCTTAAAATAGTGTTGTACCCTTTGGTTATTCTCGTTCGGGGAATCCGGAAATTGAGGAAATTGCCATGCATACGGACTCGGAAACTGTTTTCTTATGACCGTCGCCAATTTGTCAAGTATGCGGGATGCTTTCATCCGGAGCGCAAGGATGCCGCTTTGGCGCGTATTATTATGGCCTATCATGTCCTTGAAAAGGGATTGACCATGCCGCATAGGCATTTGGACTTTGGACATGCGGCGGTTCTTGGCCTCATTGAACGAATTGAGGAGTTTGAGCGCACATTTGGTGTCTTAGAAGAACAGGTTAGTCATGCGGTTGGATGTGTCAAGGAATATTATGAACTTCATGCATCAAGCGCATTTGATATGTCAAGGGATAAATCCTATTGGGGAAAGATTCGGTTCTTTTGCGAAAATCGGCCCCGCGTTGCGCCAGCGCGGCAAATTGAAATGACGCGTGAAGAGTTCTTCGCATACAACGATTCGCCATTTCCCATATTTGCGGCTTCGCGCCACACATCGCGTCATTACGATGGCGAAATTGAGATTGAGGAAGTCAAAAAGGCCGTTCAACTTGCGATGACGGCACCATCTGCCTGTAATCGCCAATTTGTTAAAGTCTACTGCGTTTCAAATCACGAGATTCGGGACAGAATTCTCGCATTACAGAATGGCAATCGGGGGTTTGGGCATGATGCAGACAAACTTCTCGTAGTGACGGCCGACCTCTGCGGGAACAGATGGCCTGAAGAGCGTAATGACCTCTATACGAACGCTGGAATCTTCACGATGAACCTCTGCTATTCGCTTCATTATCACAAGATTGCGCACTGCATTCTGAACTGGTCCGTTCCTCCAAAAAATGATTTGGCTGCGCATAAGGTTTTGGGATTGCCGCCAAATGAGTTAATTGCCGTCATTCTGTCGTGCGGGCGTGCGCCAGAAAGTTTTCAAATTGCTTCCTCGCCGCGCAAAAGCATGAATGACATCTTTGTGGAGGTCAAGTGAGAACGGTAGCAATAGCGACAATTAGTCAGTATTATCTGCTGTCCAATTATGGTTCGTTCTTTCAGCACTATGCATTGAGGAAGGTGCTGAAGGGGTTTGGATGCCGCCCCTTTCGTGTTTTCTCGCCAGAAGAGAGGCGACCGCTTGTGCAACGGATTTCAAAGTGCTTGGTCGATTTTCTCCGACCACTGTACTGGTTCCTGCGCAGGGATTCTGAGTGTCGGCTGAAGACAGAGCAGATGAGACTGCGCAATCGGGCAATGAGTCTTTTTGTGAGGGACTATCAGGGGCTTATCGGACAGCTCTACGAGAAGCCCCTATTTGACGCGGAGACGATGGGAGTTCGAGGCGGAGATCAGGTGTTTTGTCGAGATACGCCCCAGCGATGGTTGTGCGAGGTGCCGACGAACAACCCGCTAATTACCTATGCAGCCAGCACGGATTGGATGCAACTGAAGGCCCATACCGATTGGCAAGCCGTTCTTGCGGAACGACTGAAACGATTTACGGCATTGGGGCTGCGGGAATCTGAGGGTGTTGCGTTTGCTCGAGGACTGGCTCCAGTTGGGTCTGATGTCCGGCAGGTTGCGGATCCTGTCCAATTGTTGACAGTGTCCGACTTCCGTGACATTCAGAGTCGGAAGTCGATTTTTACGCGGCCGACGATGTTTTGCTATCTTGTCAACATTGCCCGAAGGGAGGATTTGAGTCTTGAGAAATACGAGCGGTTGGCTGAGCGAATGGGATGTGAGTTGAAGGTCGTGGGCATACAGGGGACGGAGCGAGTGCTACCTTCTGAATGCCGAATTGTCCTCTCCCCGAGCGAGTTCTTGCGGGCACTTGACGATGCGAGCACCTTCATCACCAACTCCTACCATGGTTCAGTGTTCGCGATGACCTACCACAAGAACTTTCTCTCCATTCAACAGAATTGTCCAGCGGGTACAGACCAGAATTTGCGCCAGAAGGAGCTTATGCAGTCGTTTGGCTTGGCGAATCGTTGGGTTGATTGGCGGCTTGGGTCCGAGGAGATGTTAGAAAGCCTATCAACGACAATTGACTGGAACTCCGTGGATGAACGAATGTCGGTGCGGCGTAAGGAGTCGCTTCAGTGGCTTGGGTCGGTGTTGGGATTGGTGGAGGAAAGAGAGTGAAGAATCCACTGTTCTCAATTGTCATTCCGGTTTACAATGTGGCGCAATACCTGCGCGAGTGCTTGGATTCGCTTTTGGCACAGACATTCACGGATTGGGAGGCCATCTGTGTGGATGACGGTTCGGCGGACGGGAGTGGACGAATACTTGACGAATATGCCGCGCACGATGCTCGCATCCGTGTGGTTCACCAGTCGAATGCTGGCGTGTCAATTGCGCGGAATAATGGGTTGTCGCGAGTGAAGGGCGATTACATCGGCTTTGTGGATGCAGATGATGTTCTTGGAAGAGATTGGCTAAAGGCGGCGGCAGATGCATTTGAGGCGACGCATGCTGATATTGTGAAGATGAGGTTGCGGCGCGATGCAAAGTTTAACGAATACGTGAAGCCGGCGCACTATCAGACCTATCAGGGGGCTGATATCTATTTCTGGAGTGTCTTAAATCGGGGGTTGACGGTTCTGAACTTTTATCGGAAGGCTGTTCTTTCAGAAAATGTTCGATTCCCTGAAGGGATGCGTATCTATGAGGACGGCATATTCAACCTTTACGCGCTTCTCAATGTCCGGGTGGGGATTCAGTGTGAATACGATGGCTACTACTATCGAATGAGCGAGACTTCTTCTTTTAGAAAGAGAGTAACGGAAGAAGAGAATGTGCGCTTTCTCCAGGAGTGTGTACAGTGGTTTGAGTATGCAAAGGATAGGTTTCCAAACAAGCGAGCGGCTGAAATCGCGGTTATGCGCATTAGGAGTCATGTCTCGTCCCACCTGATGGAATGGGTGCATCAGCCGGAGTCCGCGAAGGGCAATCGCAAGATGATCGCGGCCGCCATTCGTGAGGCAGAGGATGTTATGGGCATTTCCCTCGTTCCTGCGGGTGGTCTATGCGGTCCACTTTTTGGCTTGTTCTATGGGGCTTATTATCATCACAATTGCTATTGGGCTTTGAAGGTCTTGGATTCCCTTCAGAATCTTCGGGTTCGTCTTAAAAGGATGGTTAGGCGATGAAGGCGTTCGTTGCGTGGAATCCAAATCGGGAGGTTGTGCTTAAAAGCACGTCTGGCGGAGTTTTCTCTGCGTTGGCTGAACGCGTCATCGAATCAGCCGGTTTGGTTGTCGGGGCCGTTTATGCGGAAGATTTGGCAATTCATCACGCAGTGGCAGAGGCCTTGGAAGACATTGCGCCGATGCGTGGTGTCAAGTATGCTTTCGGGGTAATTTCAAAAAGTGTCTACGACAGGATTGCATCTGCATTGTCGAATGGTCGGCGAGTCCTTTTCACGGGCACGCCCTGCCAATGCGCGGCAATGCGTAAGCGATTCGCCAGTGATGCCAATCTTCTTTTGGTAGATCTCGTCTGCTTTGGGGCGCCACCCCAAAGCCTCTGGCTCAAATATGTGCGCTGGCTGGAAGCACGAAAGGGGAAACGCCTTGTCTCTGTCAATCCTCGCGACAAGCAGCATGGCTGGGGAAGAAAGACCTACTACAGTTACCAGTGGGCGGATGGCCGTGTTTCGCGTCAATTGAGTCTCTTTGATCCTTATGCCCAGGTGTTCTATTCGACATTAGGCTTTCGGAAGTGTTGCTTCAGCTGTCCTTTTCGCGGCAAAAATCACCCGTCTGACTTGACGCTGGGCGATGGGTGGGGGTGTGAAACTCAAGAACTTCCTGATGTGATAAAAAGGAATGGACTGTCTCTTGTTGTCTGCCACAACAGCCGAGGTCTTGCTGCGTTTGAGACATGCGGATGCAAGAACTCTGCGATCGACGAGTCTATCATACACGCACACAATCGCCCCTATTTTGAATCCCCATCGTTGCCCAAGAGGTGGGGCGAGTTCAATGCAGATGTCGCCCAATTGGAATTTGGGGCGCTGGTGAAGAAATATGGACTGATGCATTTAAGGACTGAATGGCTTGTCGGTCGACTGAAAAATCTTTTCAAAAGGATATTGGGTAGATAGGGGTTCCTGTAAGGATATTGCAATGAAAATCGGGATTTTTACATTTCATCACTCGCTGAATGTGGGGGCGGCACTGCAGGCATGGGCCTTACAGGAGTATTTGCGCACACAGGGATTTGACGCGTCTCTCGTCAATTATGGGAAGATTGGCTGGCCAAACAAATACAGAATCCGGCTGGATAGTTTTCGTCATTTCATTGGTTCGCTTTACCGCAGTTTTCGTACTTTTGTTCTAACATTTGGAATAGAATCTTATCGCCGTTCGTTGTATCGTCGGTTCTTGCGCAAGAGCATGAGGATTGGGAGCGCTGTCCGCAAAGAGGACTTGCCCATGCTTGATTATACGCACTTGATTACGGGGAGCGATATGGTGTGGAATCCAAATATCAACGAGGGCGATGAAACTTATTTCCTTGCAACTGCCTCGCAGGGAGTCAAACGCATTTCCTATGCGCCAAGCTTTGGCATGGAGGATTTCGCGCCCGAACAAGAGCGGGATATGTCGAAGAGGCTCTCGAAGTTTGATGCGATTTCTGTGCGGGAGCCGCAGGGCGCGGCAATCGTAAAACGCTTATGCGGATGTGAGGCGACGGTCGTCTGCGATCCGACGCTTCTTTTGCCGCGAGAGGCCTACATACGCCTTGAGCGGAATCCTCGTTTCGCGCTGCCAGTCAAATATATTGCCGTCTATACGGTCTGCGGACACCCATGGGCTGAAGATGCGGCCTTGAAGATTGGTGCAGAAAGGGAGCTGCCTGTCGTTCATCTTCTGGGGGGACAGTTAGCGCGATGGTACTGGCCCGGGCGGGCTCGCCGCGTGACGGCGATGGGTCCGTCTGAGTGGCTGTGGTTTATGCGCCATGCAGAACTTGTGGTAACCAACTCCTTTCATGGTGTTGTTTTTTCGCTTATTTACCACCGCCCGTTCGTGGTGGCGTTGAACGGCAAAGTAACTGATGCACGGATGCGGACCCTCTTGGATGGAACGGGGCTTGAATCCTCTGCTGTTTTCAGGGCACAGGATGTGAAATTGGCGGATTCGGTGGATTGGAGCCGAATTGATCGGGAACTTCAGGCCAAGTCGCTTAGGGGAGAAGAGTTCCTGCAACAGGCGTTGAAGACAAATAATTGATAGGATGGACAGGATACGGAAATGTAAGATTAAGGCATGGAAGGACGGCAGATGAACATTCTTTTCTACCAACATCAGTATCCCGCATTTGGCGGCATTGAGACGGTGACGACGACGCTTGCCAACGCCTTTGCCGAAGATGGACATCAAGTGGCAATCGTCTCGCTGGTTCACAAGGATGGCACGGATTTGCTTGAGCGGTTGCACCCAAATGTGGTTTGGCGCGAACTGCCAGAGAAGAATCGCGATTCGGAGTCCAACTGTCGGGCGTTGGGGCATCTGCTTGATGAGTTTAGCCCCGATTACATCCTTTTTCAGGATTCCTATGCCAATATTCAGGGTATTCTTTTTCGTGCCGTCGCAGAGTGGAGGGCAAGAAAAGGGCGGGGACAGAAGGTTTCAAGTGGAATCTGCGCCGCGGAACATTCGATGCCGCGTCTTTCCCCTGGTCGTCGACGGATTCCGCTCTCGCCCATTGAGATTGCCAAGCGTTTTGTTTTGTTGGTCTTGCGGCCGTACTTGTTGTGGTCGCGTTTCCGCTACGAATCTTGTCGGCGAAAAGAGATTTTTGACCATGTGGACGCCTATGTCATTCTCTCAAAAAACTATCGTCGACGCATTCATGAATTGGTAGGGACAAAAAGGCTGTCAAAACTGCATGTCATTCCAAACATGATTGACGCCGCGTCCGGCGACTTGGCTCTTTCGGACAAAAAGAAGCAGATCCTTTTTGTCGGGTCGCTGATTGGAACAAAGGGCGTGGACCGTCTGCTGGACGCTTGGCGTGAACTGTGCGAACGGTATATGGACTGGGAGTTTGTCATTGTCGGTGATGGCGATGAACGACCTTCGCTTGAATGTATCGTTTCCCAACGGCGGATACGCGGCGTTCGGTTCGAGGGCTTCCATCGGGAGGTATCCGATTATTATCGAGACGCGTCAATTTTTGTGATGGCATCAGACTTTGAGGGATGGCCCATGGTCGTGGGTGAGTCCATGCGTCAGGGGTGCGTACCCGTGGTGTATGATTCATTTGCGGCTGCAAGCGACATGATTGACGACGGTGTCAATGGACGAGTTGTTCGTCATTTTGCTAAGCGGGCTTTTGTCTCTGCCTTGAAAGAACTGATGGACAATTGTCAATTACGGCATCAGATGGCACGGGCGGCGCATGGGAAGTCGAAGCTGTATTCAATTGATAATGTGAAGAAAATGTGGTATAAATTATTCAATTTGATGGGGGGGGGGGTATAATAGCCGTTGAACATAATGCCCCTTGGCAACCTCTTGGCGTGAAGGAGGAGCTGTTCGTTTGTTAAAGGGCGGAATGTGATATAATATATGCGCTTGCGATTGGTTTCTGCTGAGAAAGGTTAATATGCTTGTAAAACGATTAAAATCGGTGCGCTTTCGGCGTTTTGGCGAATTGGATTTGTCATTCACGCATCGCCTTAATGTAATCGTTTGTGTCAATGGTGCGGACAAATCAACCATTCTTGTGTCGATAGCAAAAATGCTGTCGTGGTATGTTCGGCGATTGGTGTCGCTGAGCGGGATTGGCGTTGGTGGGCCGATTCTTGAATCGGAGATAAAGGTGGGTGCCGCGTCGGCTTTAGTTGTGTCCGTCAGAAGTGAATTGAGGGCGTTGAATGACTATGTGAAAGAGTTTCGTGAACATTGCCAAGGGGAAGCCAAGGAATAGTTTTCCATTGCGATGTAAATGTGAAATTGTGGCGTATGCGATTTGATGAACTTAAAATTTGTGAAGATTATACAGCGCGGGAGCGTTCTTCCTTTGTTTTCCATACGCTTCTTGCGCTGGCGAGTGTGCCGTTGAATTTCATCAACGGATATGCAGGGTTGCTTGCGTTGCCTTACCTACTCTTCTTGACCTTGAGGCCAAAGTCTCAGTATTTGCTTCCGATTATTATCATTCTGGCGTACTCCTCTCCTTTGCGACTGTTTTTCTGCACCGCCTGTTTCTTTTATGTTCTGTTCCATATGAATCAATTGAGGCGGTACGGGCTATTTGGCGTTTGGTGGCTTTACCTCTGTTTATCGCCGTTTTTCATTTGGTATTTTTATCAAAAGACGCAGATGGTGTCGTATTTGGTTGGTGTTGGCGATTTAGCATCTGGTTTTGGAACATACTTTATGTTTGCCTGTGCTTTTTGGGCGGTTTTGTGCATTCGGCGAATGGGCACGACATTTTTAAAAGGTTTATTTTATTGGTCGTTATTCTTGGTGTTTCTTGTCTCATTTGTTGGTGTTGAACGGGATGCGACAATGGCGGAGGATGCTGGAAAAGGTCTCTTTACGAGGCAGGTATTTCTGGCAATTCCGATTTGCGCGGCAACATTTTCCTATTTTATTTTTCGGAAATCCAGGGAACTGCGGAAAATTGGTCTTTTGGCGGGATTGTCTTGTCTTATTTTGGCATTGGATTTTCTCAAGATTCTACGCTATGATTTGACATTCACATGTATTGGACTGATGTTTTTATCATTTTTCTTTGTGTTTATAACTATACGGATGCCGAGTTTCTGTCGAAGGCTGAATCCGCTTGTGTTTTTTGTTGTTTCGTGCGGTATTGTTCTTCTGTCGCCTATGCTTGTTGAGAGGTATAGAAACATTAATGCTGGTATGGGATCCTATTCAGAACTGAAAGTGACGGATTTTAATTCACTTATGATTAAATTGCAGCGAAAGGCTGTTGATGATCGGGCTAGCGTATGGGCTTTCAACATTGAGGCCATCAAGGATCAAATGCATCGCAATCCCATTTGGATAGATGTCAAACCTTTTGCGGAGGCGGTGGTTTATGAAGAGGGGAAGGGATATGTTGATAAGGTGATGTTGATGGACGCGCACAATACGATGCTGCATTTGCTCAGGCATTTTGGTTTTTATGGTGGGTTGGGCCTTTATCTTTTATTTCTGTGGTATTTTTGTCGACGAGAAAATAGAACCATTCTGACGGGGTGCAATAACGCGGCGGTTGTTGTCGTCCTCTCTGTTTGTATCACGCACGGGATAATAGGTGGGCATACGGGACATTATCCAGTGACTCTGGCGTTCGGGCCAGTTTTTTATGCGCTATTGGGAGGCTGTTGGCGTGCTGGAGTTGAATCATTGCAATGTGAAGGGAGCGTGGCGTGAAAGTTGCAGTCTTGATGACATGCTTTAATCGTGTGGAGACGACCTTGTCGTGTCTCGCGCATCTCTTTCGTGCGGCCGAAGGGTTTGACGTGTCGGTTTACCTGAATGATGACGCTTCCACGGACGGGACTGGCGATCGGGTGAAGACGGCTTATCCCAGTGTGCATGTGATCCGGGGGTCGGGGCATGACTACTGGTGTGGTGGAATGCGACGAGCATGGAGTGTGGCGATTGCAAGCGGTATTGCCTACGATGGTTATCTTTGGCTGAATGATGATACATATTTAAGAGAGGATGCGTTTAAGATACTGTTTTCAAGCCCCTACCTTCGTGACGCATTGTTGGTTGGAGCGACGATGTCCCCGTATGAGAATCGAACGACTTATGCGGGCCGCAATGCTGCGCGGCACTTGGTCGATCCGTCAGGAAAGTGGGAATCCGTACATACAATTAATGGCAATTTTGTCTGGGTTCCGCAATCCGTCTTTCGTGTTTTGGGAAACTTTCCAGCCTATTTTACACATGCCTTAGGTGATTTTGATTATGGTTATCGCGCCTATTCGAAAGGTATTAGAATGTATCAGATGCCTTCTTATGCTGGGATATGCGATGATCGGAAAAAAATCGCCCCCTGGATGGATGCTACAGTGCCATTCGTTCGTCGGCTCAAGAACCTCTATTCGCCGATTGGCGGCCCCGAGCCTTTTGTCTTTTTCAGGTACAATTTGCGCCATTTTGGCATAGTGTATGCCATGCGCATTTTGTTTCAGCAGCATATTCATGTAATCTTCCCTCGATATTGGGCTTTCTGGAAGAGAAGGGTTCGTCCAAGGATTGTGAAGTGAGGGAAATGGTGTTTCGCGTTAAGAAAAGATAGGATGGTGGTTCCATGATGTCGAAGAAGTATAAAGTTGGGTATACATGTGGTGTTTTTGATTTGCTCCATGTTGGACACTTGAATCTCCTTGAGCGATGCAAGTCAATGTGTGAGCACCTGATTGTCGGTGTGTGTGATGATACCTATGTGCACGATGTCAAGCATAAAATTCCGGTGGTTCCAGCTGAAGACCGTGTGCGTATGTTGAAAGCGTTGAAAGTTGTTGATGATGCGCAACTTGTCTCGATTCAGGAGACGGACGACAAGTTGTTGGCGCAAAAGCGTTTTGGATTCGATGTCCTTTTCTCAGGTGATGACTGGAGGGGTTCCGCTCGTTATGTGAAGACCGAGAAGGATTTCGCCCTGTTGGGGGTGTCAATTGAATATTTCCCCTACACAAAGGGGATTTCGACTTCACAGTTGAAAGAGAGGGTTGCGGCTAAATGAGATCATCAGACGATCCGTTTGGATTGCGTCCCCTTTGGGACGCAGGCTTGGAAATATTCTCCGAGATTGTGAAAATCTGCAATCGGCATGGGTTGCGTTATTATGCGACTGACGGGACGGCGTTAGGGGCTGTCAGACATAAAGGTTTCATCCCTTGGGACGATGATATAGATATTTCCATGCCGCGTCCAGATTATGAGAAATTCCGGAAGATTGCGAATGCGGAATTGCCGCAGCATCTGAGGTTTTGGGATTATCGGGACGAGTCGCATGCTATTTATCTTTTTGGTAAGGTTCAGGAACTTCAGGAAGAGAAAGTTCGTTCGATTGAAAAATCTTTGGAATTTACGCTCAGCAACGGACTCTTTGTTGATGTGTTTCCAATTGACGGGTATCCGACGGGCTTTTGGAATAAATGGAAGATAACTTGTGTGTCTTCTTTCATGGCGTGCGTGGTTCGGTTTCGATGCACACGATTCTTGAGTCAGACAAGAAGGGGGCGCTGTGCGTGGATTTTGGGATTCCTTCTTTCGGTTGTTTTCCCGTGGTTGAATCAACGAAGATGCTTGGCATATTGTGAGAGATTGCTCAGGCGATATGGATTTGACGAGTCCGAATTTACGGGGAGGGCATGTTCCTCTCTCAATGTCTTTCGCCGCCGGCCTCTCAAGCGCGAGACGTGGGGGGATGGGCGTGAAGTTGAATTTGACGGGCGGCTGATCGTGGTTCCGAGCGATGTCGATGCATTCCTTGGAAATGAGTACTGCAAATGGAATTATCGGGAGTTGCCACCAGAGAAGGATCGGCATCCAACGCATGGTTTAGGTTGTCATTACGCTTGGTGGCTTGGCCCTGAGTCGTGTAGAGGGAAATGATGACGACATGAAAAAACAGCTTGTCTTTCATCAGGCATTAGCACCGTATCGCATTGATTTTTTCAATGCGCTTGTTGGCTTTTTTGATACGGAATTGGTTCTGTTTGATACGAATCTGCTGAACCAGAAATTCAATCAGTCTCGGCTTGTTTCAAGATTGAGATGCAAGGTTTCGTACTTGCTGAGTGGCGTGACATGGCGTGGCAGACGGTATCGGATTGGCGCAATTCGAAAAGTTCGAGAAACGAACCCCGACATTGTCCTTGGGTGCGAATATAGTTTGGCGACCATTTCTTTGGCCTTGTATCGGTTTATCTTCAACCGGAAATTCAAACTCTACACATTGTCGGATGACAATTTGGAGATGTTCAGGGCGCGAAGCGGTCTTAAAGCGTTTCTGCGGTGGTTGTTCGTTCGGTTGCTGGATGGGATAATCCTGACGAACGAGGCGACAAAGTGTGCTTATCAATCCATCACGCCGAAAGGTGCGAGGATTCGGTACTATGTCGTTCCAATCTTGCACGAAGAGTCTGAGATTCGCAAGGAGGCTGGAATGGCTATCTCGGTTGGGATGCGGTGGCGGCAGAGGTGTGTCCCGCAGTTTGCAAAAGTTGTCTTGTTCGTCGGGCGACTTGTAGTGGAGAAGGGCGTTGATTGGCTGTTGACTCAACTTGGAAGATCGGGGTGTTCAACGAAAATCGCCCTTGTTATTGTAGGAAATGGACCCTTGGAGGAGAAACTTAAGAAGGATGCGTCTCATTTGCGGATGTCGAATGTCTTTTTCGTGGGAAGAAGGGAGGGCCGTGGCGTTTATGAAATGATGTCCATGGCAGATTGCCTTGTTCTGCCGAGTCGGTACGAACCGTATGGGGCCGTTGTCGGGGAGGCTCTCCAGTTGGGGATTCCGTGCCTTGTTTCGGATAGGGTGGGTGCAAAAGACCTGATAACCAATTGTAATGGGGCTATTTTCGAGGTCGGGGATGCGCAGGATTTCCTCGTAAAATTGGACTATGTCTTGTCGTTGCGGAAATTATCCGGTTCTTTCATTTCCAATGGACTTCGTGAATCGGTACAGAGATGGGCGTCGGAGGCTGTGTGGCAATGATTAGTTTGATTCCGCCGAAATTTCGACAAGACTATGAGGTCGCTTTTCGTGAGCCGTTGAGGCTGGGGGGTGTTTGGCGAATTCTAACGCAGGCATCTTGGTTGATGATCTATTTTGGCCGTCTTGGTGAAGCGAGATGGGCTGGCATTGCACGATTTCTGTTTTTGCTGATGGCGCGTCGGCGTGGAATAGAGATGAAGTATTCTAGTAGAATAGGGGGGGGGGTAGTCCTTGGTCATGCTTATGGAATCACTGTCAATAGCAAGGTCGTGATTGAAGGAAATTGTCTGCTCTTTAAAGGCTCTACACTGGGTGATATTCGAACTGGCAAAAGAAAGGGTGTCCCGAAATTGAGGCGTTTTGTTGTCGTGGGCTTAAATGCCACCATTTGCGGTGGTGTCACAATCGGGAATGATGTTTTCATCGCTCCGGGTGCTTTCGTCAACTTTGATGTGCCAGACCATTCTGTTGTGGTTGGCAATCCAGGTGTTGTCCATGCCAAATATGGTGCGGTGCGTGGATATTTCAAGGATTTTGAGTGATGCGCATACTTCTTGTCCATAACTACTACGGGACATCTGCGCCGTCGGGGGAAAATGTCGTCTTTGAGGCGGAACGCGATCTGTTACGGGCGCATGGGCACGAGGTTCAGACATTTACGCGGCATTCGGATACGATACGCGGGAGGGGGTTGTGGGGGAAAATTGTTGGCGCGTTTAGCACGATTTGCAATCCGTTCGCCGCCCGAGCGCTGGCGCGACAGTGCCGTGCATTCAGGCCTGACATCGTTCACTTTCACAACACATTCCCATTAATCAGCCTTTGGACAGTACGTGCGGTGGCTAAACTTGCGCCTGTCGTGATGACCCTTCACAACTATCGGCTTGTCTGTGCGGCAGGGATTCCGATGCGGGATGGCTCCATCTGTACGCTTTGTATAAGGGGGCAAAGCGTATGCCCAGGATTGCGACATCGGTGCTATCGGAAGAGTTTTTTGGCCACATTGCCAATTTCCCTTTCTATCGCGCTTTATCGTCTATTTGTTGCGAGATGGGTGTCGCGTTTTATTGTATTTAGTGAGTTTCAGAAGCAGATGATGAGTGCTAACCTTTCTTCAGAGAAGATGAGAATAAAGTCAAATTTCGTTATGTCAGCCCCTTGCCCGAATGACGAAGCGTTGCGTAGAAATGTGGTTCTCTATGTGGGCCGATTGAGTGATGAGAAGGGATTGAAGACATTGATTTTGGCGTGGCGACTTGTTTTAGTTGAATGGCGGCGTGGAGTGCTGGCAGGAGAGTGCCCCAAGTTGGTCATTATCGGGAATGGTGATTGCCGTTCCTCTTATGAACGATTGGCGACGGGTCTTCCTGTTGAGTTTTGGGGAAGAAGGGACAATGCGGAAGTGCGGAAAGAATTGGCGATGGTTCGTGTATGTGTTTTGCCGAGTGAGTGCTACGAGGGAATGCCGATGACGATTCTAGAGGCGTTTGCTGCAGCGACTCCCTGTGTGGTGTCTGATCTTGGTGCATTGTCAAGTTTAGTTGAGGATGGTCGAACAGGTTTTGTCTTTAAGGCTGGAGATGCGCCAGCTCTTGCTACGGCCTTGCTTCGGATGGTTCGTTTGGGCGAAGCAGACTATCGACGGATGTGTTGCGCTGCACGGGAAGATTACGAAAACCGCTTTTCGCCCGAACAGAACTATAAACAGTTGATGACGATCTATCGGGAGGTAGAGAAATGAAGGTGCTTTGGTTCACTAGTATTATGTTGCCTGAGTTTGCGGAGGTGCTTGGTGCGGAGCAAAAGAACATAAATGGGTGGCTTCCTGCTCTTGTTTCAGCACTTCGGAACTATCAGCCATCCTTGGAACTGGTAATTGCAAGCGAAGGTTCCGCACGTACTGTCAGGTCTATTGGCGGAGTAAAGTACATCTCCCTTGGAACTTTCCGCTACAATCGCCTTGCGGGACTTCCGTCAGCGCCATTCGCGCATGCCGTTCAGGCCTGTATTGCAGAAGAGAAACCCAATTTAGTTCATGTGCATGGTACGGAGGGTGTTTTTGCGGCGATGCCCGGCTGGGTTTGGGGGAATGTAAAACGCGTGGTTTCCGTCCAGGGAATTATCTTGGGTTACTGTGCGCATTATATGGGTGGGCTTTCGGAGGAGGAACTGGCTCGCCATCGTTTCGTGTTGCGCAAATGGCTGGGGCTTACGAAGGTGTCCGATATTGCACGAATTTGGCGCGAAGAGCGTGGTGGTGTTGGTGAGCGACGTTGTTTTGCGAATTTCAGGCATTATCTGGGGCGGACACAATGGGATCGCGCATGGGTTAACTACCTCTGTCCTTCAGCGGTCTATCACGAGGTTGGTGAAGTACTGCGGACTCCGTTCTATTCAAATAACAGGCATGAGGACAGCATCGTTCCTCACTCCATCTATTGCTCGGCGGCTGTTTCTTATCCCCTGAAGGGGGGGCATTGGCTGCTGAGAGCGGTTGCGGCATTGAAGTCGAAGTACGGGGACATTCGGCTAACGATTGCGGCAGGAAAGAAAATTCTGCCGGTACGGGGGATTTTCGACAGACTCCGACGTGGTGAGTACGATGATTTTTTGTGGTCAGAGGTTGTGCGATTGGACCTTTGTGATAATGTTCGCTTGCTGCCGAGTCTTTCAGATCAAGCGGTAGCAGAGGAACTTGCGCAGTCCGAGATTTTTGTTCTGCCGTCAATGATTGAGAATAGCCCGAATTCACTGGGAGAGGCGATGTTGAGCGGAGTGCCGAGTGTAGCGACCTATGTCGGAGGTGTTCCTTCACTTCTGGAGAATGGCAAGGAGGGGCTTCTTGTCCCGAGTGGAGATCCCGCATCACTGGCGGCGGCAATTGACCGACTGTTTTCGGATAGGGACTTTGCACGGAACTGTGCAAGAAATGCGTATGAGACGGCTTTGCGCCGTTACAATCCTCAGACGGTGGTTGACCAACTGATGAGTGCGTATGGGGAAATATTAGAGGGTTAGAGCCGAAGTGGGGTGATCAGAATTGGGAAGGGGATACAAACCCCCTGTCAACCTGTCTCACTCGCGCCTTGACAACGCGAGCGAGGCAGGTTCGCCCATTGGTTAATTTTGCATTCGTTAGCCGAGCGTCAGCTTCTTGACGACGATTTGGGCGGGAGAGTCCTTCACGCCGCCGTGCAGGGTGAAGGTCAGCGTCAGCGCCGCGCCGCTCTCAAGCTCGCTCAGCGATGCCGGCCACTCGAACGCCATGCGGTATGCGTCCGACTCCACCGGCGTGAGCGCCGCGTTCTGCGCCTCGCCCTCCGCGTCCGTCCACGCGATGACCACCTGGTCGCCGAGCGCCGCGTCGTACGCGAGGTTCCGCCCGTTCACCACGATGCGCTTGGACTTCTCGACCACGCCGTCCGCGCTGGAGCCCGCCGCGTACACGTGGTCCACCCTGACGGCCGCCGCCGGCTCGTCCACGTTCGTCCAGCTGAAGTCCGAGACGGACCGTTTCAGCTCCTTGAGCGGGGAGATGACGACCTTGTAGCCGTTCTTCGGCCCGAGCTGGCGCGTGGCATCCACCGAGCCGGTGAGCTCGCCGTGGATGCGCAGCCAGTCGCTGAGGTTGACGCTCTTGCCGTCGCGGCCGAGCTGCTGGATTGCCTCAATGAAGCCGTTCAGTGCGCCGCGCATGTCGTGGAACTGTCCGCGCACGTAGCCGGCCTTGAGGGCGTACTCGACGACCTGGTCGGTGCGCAGGGTCTCGCGCTCGGCGATGATTGGCCGCAGGAGGGCGATGCCCGTGTGGGGGTTTTTGCCGGGGATGATCCGGTACTTGAGTTTGGGTTTGCTTGTCATTTGTTGTTTCCTTTCTTGTTGTTGGTTATCCCGACGTGCGCGGCACGCGCCGCGCTTCCGTGGGGGTGGGTCTCGGTGATTTTGCATTCACGAGACCCACCGTTTCTGAAGTCGCGACAAGTGTCGATTCCGTTACATGGTGGAGTCCTTCGCCGGTCCCTTGCAGGGACGGGTTGTCGGTGGAACGGATGGTGATGGGACAATGTGGCTACCGGGGAAGCGTAAGAGTCCTTGTCTTGTGTGCAATCAAATAGGTGGGCGTGTCGTTGCCCTATATAGAGAGGAGAAGGGGACATGGAATTCTCCCTATGTGTGTGGGACGGATGACTCCCTGACCGAGAGACGCTGTTCTCTCAATCAAGAGACGCTGTTCTCCCGATCGAGAGAACAGCGTCTCCCGTGTTGGAGAACAGCATCATTTTCGGTTTGCCTGTTCGGGGCCATTTCTGCCTATGTGCTATTGTCATTTTGTCGACGTTTCCGCAGGTTCAGATGTGGAAACGCAATCTGTCGTCTTGGCTATAGTGGAGAGTTGGCCAGACCTTCGTCTCGCGCAGGCCCCCCGGACAGCCAATTTCCGCTTTTTCTGCGAGTTGAAGCGTGTGCGTAAGTACGGCCACGAGGGCAACGGACTGAAGGGGCCGAAGACGCTGATGATGGTTCGTCAGCAGCGGATATTTGCAGATTTTCTCATGAGGAAGCCGATTTGCGAGGGACATTCGCGGATGAGTCGTGCCCACGAGTGCTGGGTGCAGAATCCCGCGTGGGCGACGGCGCGGACGGCGCAGGGCGAGGCGCGGTGATATGCGAGCCACAAGAGCCTGAGCGCAGCAAAATGAAGAGACGCTTCTTTCGCTGAATGTGCTTTTGCTGGCGCGAGAGGTTTTTGTTTTTTATTTTGCCGCAGTGAGATCGGCCGCGTGTTGAAATAAGCATTTGCGGAGACCGTTTTTTCTTATTTCGACAAAAATGGAGGAATAAGAATGTCTGGCGTGCTTATTTTGACGCAGGTGGGGGTGTCGGGTCGGACGGCACAGGTCTTGAGGCGACGGGAAAAACGCATGAAGGCTAATGGTGGGTGAATAATTATTCAATTTCGATAAATAATCTTTGATTCTTTCGTTTCTGATGCGCTAAATATGGCATAATATCCATGTTTCGTTAGTTGGGAGTGTCTATGCTTGGTGTGGCGGGGTTGACGGGAGGCGATGAGATGTGGTATCATTTGAATGTTCTGTAGATTTCTACGGAATATTTAAGAATGAGAATCGAAAGAAAGTTCTATCTTGACCAGATTAGAAAATTTATGCTGAATGGCCTTGTGAAGGTGATTACTGGCATTCGGCGTTGTGGAAAGAGTTACTTTCTCTTCAATATCTTCCGGGACTATCTGCGCGAAGCGGGCGTTGCCGACGAGCAGATTATTGAGGTTCGGCTTGATGAGGACGAATTTGAATTTCTGCGCAATCCGCGTGCGCTTTCGTTATATGTCAAGGAACGGTTGCTTTCTGATGGGCGACAGATGTACGTACTTATTGATGAGATTCAAGAGTGCAAGCCGCTTGAGGGAGATGGCGTAACATTTTATGATGTTCTGACGACATTGATGAAAAAGGCGGATGTCTATGTGACGGGTTCCAATTCGGAAATGCTGTCCGAAGATATTGCGACGAATTTCCGAGATCGGGGTGCCGTGATTCGCCTGTGGCCACTTTCGTTTGCGGAGTATTACCAGATTGGCGGAAAGGAAAAGTCCGATGCGTGGGAGGATTATCTTGTCTGGGGCGGGATCATTGGCAGTTTTGTCGCCCGACCAGCGTTCGCGTGAATCTTATCTCAAAAGTTTGTTTGGGCGCGTCTATTTCGCGGATATTGTGGAGCGGTATTCGTTAAAGAACGAAGTGGCCCTTGGTGCCGTTTGTGATGTCATTTCAACTGCCATCGGTGGGTTGACCAATGCCAAGCGCATTTCGGATACTCTGACAACAACGGCGGCATTGTCGGCTTGTCCGCAGACCGTTGCGCGTTATCTGGAGATTCTGTGCCGTTCTTTCTTATTTGAGAAAACCTTGCGTTATGATGTGAAGGGGCGAAAGTATCTCGAAGGTGCGGCCAAGTACTATTGCGTTGACACGGGGCTGCGAAACGCGAGACTCAATTTTCGGCAAATTGAGCGGACTCATTTGATGGAGAATGTGATTTATTGCGAATTGCTGCGTCGTGGGTACAGCGTTGATGTTGGTGTTGTGCAGACAGTGGAGAAAGACGAGAAGGGGAAGAGCGTCCGCAAGGAACTTGAGATTGATTTTGTCGTTAATAGCGGGTTCAGACGTGTCTACATTCAGTCAGCCTTAAACATTGATGACCATGGGAAACTTGCGAGTGAAATTCGTCCGTTTAGAAAGGCGGATGACTTCTTTCGCCGCATCGTCATCACGGGAGGGAACGAGCGACTTTGGCAAAATGCGGAAGGTGTTGTCTTTGTTGGAGTCATTCCATTCTTGCTTGAGCCAGACATCCTTATGGGTGCATGAAAGGACTAATCGTGTTGATAACGGATGATTGGCGGGAGTAACTCTTTTTGCGGAAGTTTAATTGTTTCTACAATCAGAGAGGCCTGCGGACTCGCGAGGAGTGCACAACTTGTCTACCGGCCGAATCAAAACCTATTCAAACTTGAGCTATTCACATTTGAATAGAATTTGACGTGTCGTGTGATTTCGTTTCGTGGGCAGTACGGCTACTCAGTCGGGTGCTGATTGAAAAGAAGGAAGTCGTGAAGACGGTTGATTTTGAGGATTCTAAACTTGAACTTTAGGATTCTCAAAAATTCGCGATTGTGAGGTTTCGCGGATTAGTGTATAATAAGTGCGTGAAAGTTGGTGAAAGGAAGATTTCTGCCGCGCTTCTGCGTGCAATGGCGCAATTTTTGGCGATTGGCCTTGATGTGGTGGCGCTTTCGCTCAATGAGTTTGTTGCGCGGCAGAATGCGCCGTTTGGATGTGTTGGTTTTGCGCAAAAAGACGGGGGTGTGTCATGCTGATTGACGATATCCGACGCGGTGAAACGGCCGAACTTGAGTTCAAGCGCGTTCCGAACGAGGTGATTGTCGGCCATTCGGAATGTCGAAACAAGGTCATCGCGGCAGTTTTTGCCTATATGTTTTTCATCGAGAACTGGGGGAGTGGGCTGTTGTGTGTTCAGCGGGCAGTCAGAGAGGCGGGGCTTGGTACATTGGAGGTCGCCGATTTTGGAAATGCCATTCGCTTGGTCATCAGACGTCGGGCGGCGGTTTCGGAGGCTACGGACAATAGGGGGGGCAATAGGGGGGACAATGCATTGGGCTCCCTGCCAGGTGAACAACGGCGGATTTGTGAAATTCTGAAGCGAGATCCGAAGATTTCCATTCGGAAGATGGCGGAATCGCTCGGAATTAGGAAAAATACGCTTGATAAGCAACTTTCCGCCCTGAAGGCTAAGGAAATCGTCGAGCGGGTCGGTGGAACGCGAGGGTCGTGGCGGATTATTGTTAAAGAGTAGCACCGCATCAAGAAGGAAGAGTGGTAAGATGAAGAAGATAACTTTACATAAATGGGATGTCGCTGCGTGCACCTACGAAGAGTTGCTGGCGGCAATGGATGAATGGCGACAGGATGGGCGCGTGCATTTTGCGTGTTTTTGCGATGCGAATGGTCTTGCGCATGGTTGGCAGGAAGAAGAACTTGCCCTTGCCTACAGGCGGGCGGATGCTGTCTTGGCGGACGGGCAAGTGACGAAAATGCTGGCACGGATTTGCGGTGGACGCTTGCCGGAACGAGTGATAGGACCACATGTATTCCCCAAGGCACTGTCCTTTGGCGTGAAACGAGGCTGGCGGCACTTTTTTTATGGTGCAGGGCCTGGTGTCGCGGCAGAATTGGCCGAGAAGATGCGAAGGCAATTTCCAGGGGTGCAGATTGTAGGAGCCTATACGCCGCCATTTGGTGAGGTGACACCCGAAGAGTGGGCGCGGCAGAAGGAGTTGATTTCATCCGCCAAACCAGATTTCATGTGGGTGGCATTGGGTAGCCCGAAGCAGGAGAAATGGTGTGCGCGGCATTTGCACGATCTTGGCGTACCCGTGTTGTTGCCTGTCGGTGCGGTTTTTGATTTTTATACGGGGCGTGTTCCGCAGGTGCCTGAATGGGTTCATCGGGTGGGGCTTTGTTGGCTTTGGCGGCTCGTGTCGGGCGGTCGGCGCACGTTTAGGCGCAATATGTGGTGTGTCCCGAGGGCGGCGGCGATTCTCTTGTTTGAGTTTGTTCGTGTGCGGATTTCCCGTCGTCCAGTCAGAACGACCGCTTATGGGAAAAATTGAATGATGAAGCTTGTTGTCTTCACATCACTTAAACCGCCAATTGGGGTTTCTGGGGAGATCCAACGAAAGGCCCTTTCAAATTGGCGGGAGTTCTTTCCCGGCGTTGAGATCTTGAATTTTGAGACATCCGCGTGTGGGGCGGAAGACTTGGGATTGGATGTGCGGACGGTAGTCCTGCCGGGAAATGGACGAGTCCCCACATTTAATGCGATGGTGAAATGGTTGTTCACGCATACGGAATCGGAATTGTTCCTTTATTCGAATGGCGATCTTCTGTTTGATGGTTCGCTTATGAAGGTGTGTGAGGCGATGCCACGGGGAAATTTCTTGCTGACGGGGCAGCGTATTGATCGGACTGGAGACGGTGAGAAACGGTTGCATCGTTCGTGCGGAATGGATTATTTTTTGTTCCGACGAGGTCTATTTCTCGATTTGCCGCCCGTTGTGATGGGTCGATCCTACTGCGACAGTGCACTGGTTGCCTATTGCCTGCGGAAACGAGTCCCTGTTATTGATGCGAGTTATTTCGTTCGGGTGGAGCATCAGTTTCATGATTATGGGCATATTGCAGGAGGGCGGCGAACTGTGTGCTCGGGCGACGCAGCGCGGCAGAATTTGGCGGAAAATGGCCTGCGTTCCTTTGCGCCGCATTGTATTGACGCGACTCAGACGCTGTTGCCGAATGGGTTGCTCGTGCCAAATATTCGGGCAAGTGTTTTGCGAAAACTGGAAGTGACCCTATTCTATCGAATGAGATGGTGGGGGTGCCCGCCGTTCAATGCTATCTGGAATCTATTGACGCGGGGTGGACGTTATGGGAAGAATCCACGCTGGCCGAATGTAAAGGGTATACGATGAACCGTCGGGCGGTCTATATTACACGAAGCAACTTGTCTGCAAGTTGGATTACACCTCATGCGAATGTCTATTTGAAGCCACTTGAGGTCGTTTCTTCCTATAAGACAACCTTGTGTGTGCCTGCTGATTCCCAGGTGCCGGATTCGATTGCCGTGCGCTGTTCTCGCATTGTTTACTATCATTCTTTTGGGTCTCTTTTTCATTTGTTGGAGAGGATTGTTGACAAGGATACGGTACTTTTCACCGGATTTGACTTTCCTTGTCTTTTCTTGGCGCGTCAGTTGAAACATCGCAAGGGGTGCGCATGGACGATGTTTCTCTGGGATCCTCCAAGTCTCGGGTATCGCGACCATTATCGGTGGTTGCGCCGATTGATTGATTGGATGTGGCGGCGATTGGCTCTGTCGGCAGATCGAATTGTTCTTAACATTCATCCAGGTCTTCTGGAGGAGATAGGGTATCATCCTTCTCCGGGACAGGTTGAACTTCGAATGCAGGACGCGTTTAGGGATCTTTGTCCAACTAAAATTGAAAATTCGCCTTGTCTCAGGTATGATATTGGTGTCTTGAGCAATTGGACTTGGGCTAAGGGTGGACCTCTGGTGTCGGAAGCCCTACGGCGAATGGGTGGCGTGAGTTGTCTTTGGATTGGCAATCCACCGTCGGTGAAGGTAAGCGAGGCCGTGACCTTTGCGGGTCGCTTGACCCAACAAGAGGCGTTTGCGCGGCTACGGGAATGCCGCGCCTTGCTTGTTCCTTACCTATCGGTTCCGAGTTTGAAATGGAATTATCCGCTCAAATTATTTGAATACTTACAATTGGGAAGACCGATCGTGGCGAGCGATAATCCGGGAGTTGTCGCTGTTGCGAATCGGCACCCAGGAACTATTAGGCTCTTTCGAAGCGGGTGCGTCGAGAGCCTTTGTGAAGCCCTGCGAGAGACTATTCCGCAGATATAAAATTCTTCATGGCTTCTTTATTATTTCCAGTGTTATCCAAATTTGGCAATTCTGAAATGAGTTATTGATTCATGTATCAGAAGCGACAATTCCATTGGATGGCGGCTGTTTGGATTGGTATCTACGCGGCATTTGTGGCTTTTGCCGTGGTGCTACGTGGGTATGTGAACGCACATAGGCTGGATGAAGTCTGGGGTTGGGATTATCGGGCCTTTGTCGAGCAGATTAGTGACTGGCGGTGGATTGGCTACTTTGGATTCCGTCACCCGGGACTCGGGATCGTTGCCTCGCCCTTGGTTGTGTTGCAGCATATTTGGAATGAAGCCTATCTCCTTGTGATGCCGGCGGTTGCGACGGCGACAGCTTGGCTCATCTGGCGAATGGCGGGCTGGATTGGGTTCATCGTTTGGCTGAGTTTTCCAACTACTTGGCTCATCGCAGGGATTCCGGAGAGTTTCCCGCTGGCGCAGTTCGTACTTGTCGGAAGTATTTATACGATGACAGATGGACGATATGTGACGGAACGCTGGGGACATTATGCCTTTCCAGTCATGGTGTGCGTCTTGGCCGTATTGAATGGATTGATTACGCTGACGAATGGAATCAAGCCCATTTTGGCTTATGTGGCGACTTGTGGTGATTGGAAAAAGAAGGCGAAAATTACAGGTGCCTCGGTTTTCTGCGTGCTTCTGGGAGTTGGTGCATTTGCTGTCCGCGCCTATCTAACAGGTCGAGGCATTGGATCTGGAATTACAGCAACGCTTTCTTGGATTCCGGAGAATCGTCATATTGCCACCGAACTCTATGGCTTTTTTATCCGTCCGGTGGGTCTTGTTCAGGCTTGCCTTGTTTATCCTGCGGCACTCTTGGGTCTCTGTGCGTTAATTCGTTTCCGCCAATACCCCTTGCTGATCACGTATGCTTCATATCTTGCAGTGGATGTTGGCATTCACTGCGTCATCGGCTGGGGCATGTCTGAACCTTGGATCTTTGCGCCTCATTGGATTTGGCTGTTGCCTCTCGTCATTGGTCGCGGATGGAAGGGGGCAATCAAATCTTGAGCTTGGGGATGAGTGTCGATCCTTGATAGTGAGCAGTCTCACGGTAGGTTGGGCAATAAAAAACTGGCGCGGACTCCAAGGGGGTGCGCGCCAGTTCTTGTGCTCGAAGGCGGATTACTTCTTCGCGGCCTTCGGCGGAACAAGGGCGTCCTTCGCGGCCTTCGCGAGACGGAACTTCGCGACCTTGCACGCGGGCTTCTTGATTTCCTCGCCAGTCTGCGGATTGCGAACCTTACGCGCACCCTGCTTCTTGATGAGGAGCTTGCCAAGGCCAGGAATGACCCAACCCTTCTCGTTCGCACGAGCACCCTCGTAGGCGAGACAGATGAGCGTCTCATAGACTGTCACGGCCTGGGCCTTGGTGATGCCAGCGGCCTCGGCGAGCGCGGCCATAATACCACTCTTGGTGGTCGGGACTTCTTTCTTACACTTAGCCATTGTTCTTGATCCTTTTTGTATCACAAGAGAACACTTCCCTCGTGTTTGGTGCATAATGTACCAAGTTTTTCGGGTTTTGGCAAGGGGGGAATGTGGAAAAGCCCCAATTCTATGGGAAATGTCGCTTCCCGATTTTCTCGGCGGGGCAATAGGTTCAGTCGAAAACTGCTGCGCTGGAAAGGTGGGTGAAGTCAAAGTGCCGCCGGAACTCCGGCGGCACTTCTCTCTCACTTGGCTGGCGTGGTCGGCTTTCGTGCCTCGGGAGGAATGGGCGGAAGCCGTCCGTTCTCAACGAGATCCTGCACAATCATCCGCACGTCGGTGTCAAAGTCGCCCTTGACAATCCAGCGCAGGTAGCCTGGCTCATTCAACATCATGCGCCGAAGAGGTTCGCCTTTCTTCTTACCGAAGTTGATGCAGAGTTCCCCATCCTTCCAGCGCAGCATGCCCTGGCGATCGGCGTTCAGCGGATCGTGCGGCACGAGGTATTCGTCCATCTCGTCCACCGACTTCGGCAGATCGTCGTACTTCTCAAGTTGCGCCTTCAGCACGTCCAGCGTGGCACGTGTATCCGCCTCGGCACCATGTGCGCCCGTGTGAGGACGGTTACAGTAGAACTTGACGGCGGAGGTGAGGTCGCGAGGCTCCTTGCGGTGATAGATGCGCTGCACATCAACGTGCTTGCGTGCGGAGGAGGCGAAGTTCAGTCCGCACCGAGCGAACTCCTCCTCAAGAATCGGAATGTCAAAGCGGTCCGAATTGAAGCCCGAGAGGTCGCAGTCCTTGAAGTAGTCGAAAATCCATTTCGACATATCCGCAAACGTCGGGCAGTCCTTCACGAGTTCGTCCGTGATGCCGTGGATGGCCGTCGTTTCGGGCGGAATCGGGATGGTCGGGTTCAGAAGCCAGCACATCGGGACTTCGGTTCCGTCGGGCATGACCTTGATGGCCGCAAGCTCGATGATGCGATCGCGGCGCGGGGATGTCCCGGTCGACTCAATGTCGAAGACGATGAGTGGGCGCGTAAGTTTCAGATTGAGCATATCAGGTTGTTTCTGTAGAGGGCGCGAATGGCGTCGCAATCAAGGGTGTGTCCTGCGCGGTAGCTGACGACCGTGCCGATGAAGCGGTCCGCGCCAGTCAGCGAGAGCGCAGCCATGAGATCCAGCGTCGCCCGATGCCAGACGGGTTCGAGGAACTTGCCATTGACGGGGAAGCGCGGCTCCGTATAGAACTTGCGCGGGCCGTGAATGAGGATGTTCTTCTCGTTGTAGCCCCAGTTCCGCGTCGCGGCAAAAAGTTTGCCGACGGTCTTGGCGAGCACGTACTGGCGGTGCGTGGCATTCGTCCGGGCGAGCGCGGCATAACGGAAGGTCTCGGGCGTCACGTCAAACAGGACGCGTTGCTTGCCGATGACGGTGTTCCATGAAATGGCGCAGTCGATGCGGAGGTTGCGTTGGCCTTCCTTGGCTGGGAAGAAGAGCAGAAAATCGCCGCGTTTTCCGCCGAAGGCGACAGGCTCCCTGACCGTGACATAGGTCGCGTCCGCGGCGCGTGCGCATGTCTTCGCGTGGTCGACGGCCTTGATGAGCGGCAGCGAGGACTGGTCGAAGAGGGGCGGGTCGCCGCTCTTGACCTTCAGCAGGACATCGTCCAGGCCGAGGCCGGCCTTGAGGGCGATGATGTGCTCGACCATGCGCAGGTAGTTGTGTGGACTGCCCGAGCGAAGCACGAGGTTCTGTGCGCTCGTCCAGAGGTTGGAGATGTCCACCTGGGTATCCAGTTGCTCGGGATGGTCCATGCGGCGAATCCACCAGCCGGGACGCTCGCTTGGTGCGAAGGTCAGGACCTGTTTCTCGCTGCCCTTGAAGGTTCCGACACCGGCAACGGAGGCTTCGCCAGCCAATGTGATGCGCTTGGCGGGGAAAGGCGAAGCGCGGTTGGCGGCAAGGCGAATCTCGTCAATTTCCTGTTCACGAAACGATTCGTAGGCGGCGGCAATGGAGGCCTCGCTTCCGAATACGGTTCTTCCAATCTTGTATTCAGGCATCTGCATTTGGGCTTATTATACCATATTCTACCTGCCCCCGTTCGGTTGGCGGGGCCACGCCCCGCACGCGTCAACTTGCCGATTTTCTGCGAGCGGGCACCCTTGACCCCCGGAGAAGGGGTATGGTATACTTCCTCTTATGCGAAAGACGAATGGCAATCTTGGAATGGGGCGCTTTCTATGCGTTTTGCTTCTTTTTCTCTCATCCTTCTCAGTTTTGTCGGTGTCTGGTGCCGCGCAGGCGCAGGTGTCGAAGGATGAGTCCGTGACCTTTTCGGCGGGCGGTGGCTTTCAGAAGGACGGACGGCCGCTTTTCCTGTTCGGCAACATCATCTACGGTGTGCCCAGTCTGAGTGAATATGAGCCGTTTTTCATGAACATTCCCGGTTGGGAGTGGCTTTATGAGAAGCCGCCGACCCGTGAGCAGTTCGATCGCCTTGGGTTCAATGCCTCCGGCGGTGAGGTCTCCGTCTCGTGGTTGCGCAAGTATCGTCCCGAGAGGTGGTTCTGGCAGGCCGGGGCGCAGTTGGACTGGGCGTGTGCCGACGGCTACTACAAGTGCGGGCTTCCGGTCTTCGTTGACTTCACGTGCGCCGGTTGGTCGCATGGCGGATTGACCTACGACCCCAGCCGTCCACCGTCAAAGGATGCCTTTTCGCACGGTTCCTGCCACTTTATGCCCTATTCGCTGATTTCGGAAGAGGGCTTTACCCTCTATAAGGAGATGTGGCAGAGTGGCGCGAAGGAACTTCGTGAGCATGGCGTGAAGCCGATGGTCTACGAGCTTTTCAATGAGCCGACATACGAGGACGACACGCCTCTTGCGGACAAGCTGTTTGAGAAATTTGCCGCGTCAATTCCGGCGGATGCCCCACCGGCGGCACGGAAAGTCGCCCGCATCAAGTTCAATGAGCGGCTTTTCGCCCGGGGCATGAAACGCGGCAAGGAGGCCCTCCGTGAGGTCGACCCCGAGGCGCGGACCTGCTTCCAGCCGCTGGGCATTGGCTTTGGCTTCGTGAATCCGCTTCTCGCCAACGAGACGACGGACATTGTCATGGCCCCGACAGGCGGGGGTGGTCCCTATGAGGTGCTGGCCTGTCTCGCCATTGCCGGGAATCGTCCAATTGTGGATGGCGAGACCTATCTCGGGGCGACGCGCTCCTATCACCGTGCGGCGATTCTTCAGGAGTATGCTCGCGGCATCAATGGTTTCTACTACTTTAAGTGGGGGCGGCGTCCACGCAGGGATGGGACCTGGAAGAAGCCGAACGGACCGCAGATTTTGGCCGAAGTCCTGCCCTATGAATGTCTCAATCCGGCGGCGGTCAAGCCGGAGGCCTTTGCCGGCATCAAGGATGCGGCGCGGGATGTTGCCCTCGTGAACGATCTCTTTACGCCGCGTTTTCGTGGTCTGACGAATTCGATTGCCGTCCTTATCTCCCAGCCGACGGAACGCCTCGATCGTGCGGAAAAGCACCCGAACGCAACCTACACGCGTGAGGCGGTGCTGGCTCTGCTGGCCGCCCGACTGCCGATTAAGGTCGTTTATGAGGAACAGCTCGATGCCCGGCACCTGAAGGATGTCAAACTCCTTGTCGCGGCAGGCGTGGACGCGACGCTCCCCGAAACGAACGACCGCCTGCGCCGCTGGGTGGAGAAGGGCGGCACGCTTCTGACCGTCGAGAACAAGCTGGATCTGACGGAATGGGGCGAGAAGAATCCGTCCGCTTTTGTGACAGGGCGGAACCAGGCGCTTGGACGCGGCCATCTCATCCATCTTCCCCGTCGCCTGTCGGCTCGTGAGGCGGCCGCCTATTACCGCCAGGTCGCCGAAGGGCTTGGCATTGCCCCATCCTGCATCATTACGGATGCGCGAAGCGGGGAGGAGTTGCCCGATGTCGAGTGCGCGGCGGCGCGGAATGCGCGGGGCACCGGCTTCATCCTCATCAACCATGGCCTTGCGCCGCGTGCCATTCGCCTGAATCCGCAGAGCGTCGGCGCGGACTGCCGGGGATGGGTGGATGTCTCGACCCGCAAGGGCGTGACGCGGACGGATGCGGGCGAATTGCTGGTGAAGTTGCTGCCCTTTGAGCCGGTTGTCCTGCGCGGATCGCCCCGTCGCCTCGCCCAGGAGCCGGAATCCCCCGCAACGTTTCTTGCCGGACTCTCGGATTGGATTGCCGCGAATCGTCCCGATGCCTCGACGGATGCCTATTGGGTCGATTCGGCCAGCGTTCGACTCGTGGATTTGAGCCGTGCGGCCAATGTGGCGCTTGAGGACGTCTTCGGGAAGATTCCATGGGGTCGCCAGGTCTGCGAGGGCATTCCGTTCGAGTTCATCCGCATTGACCAGAATGACGGACGCTCGGGCATCGGCCTCGATCGGGGCGCAATCACTGTTCCGAGCGAGGGCAAGGCGAATGCCGTCCATGTCCTCTATGCAGTTCCCGATGGGGCGAAGGGGACGCTTTTCACCGTCCGTTTGAACTATGCGGACGGAACTTCCGCCGCGCTTGATTTTGCGGAGCCGAATGACCGCCAGTTGGTCGGCTGGCGCAATCATGCCGGGAAGACGCTTTGGATGGCGCGGCGCGGCAATCCGCAGCCCGGCAAGTCCATCGCCTCGGTCTTGTTTGAAGAGAGGACGAAGGGCGTGATGATTGCCGCACTGTCGCTTGAGATGCCGTCGGAGAACCCGTTCGTTGCGGGTTTTGCGGAGGATAACTTGAATTTTGTCAATTGGGGCGGAATCAAGACGGTGGTGAAGGACGGGGTCGTGGACGTCCTGGTCTCGGATGCCTCCTCCGATTGGGCGGGCAACACGTCCGCCTTGCGCCAGGCGATTCCTCTGACGGCGGACGATGTGACGAACCGCAGCTTTGTCGTGGAAGTCAACTTGGGCGAGACGTCCGCTGGAGCGGCCACGCAGCCTGCAGCGACTCCGCAGTTCCTGTTCGGCTATCGGACGGCGGACGGTGAAGAGAAGTCGGGCGCGTACGTGGCCGATCGGGGGGCGCAAGTCGACGCGGACCCGACGACTTGGCAGACGATTCGTATTCCGTTGAGGAGGCTCGTCGCAAGTGACGCGGTTGCGATTACCCGCATCAACTTGCAGTTCAGGCCGTTTGGCTCCCAGCGTGCCGGGGTGCGCCTCCGCGCCTTGCGCATTGAGTGATGTGCCGTCGTGCGCATCGCGGCGTTGTGCGGTGCGCATGATGGGCGACAGGGATGCGCACGAGTCGGGCTTGTCGTGCGCACCGTTGAACACGGAAAGCCCGAAAGGCGGGGAAAGCTACGCCGCTACATCGTGTGAAGTGTCGCGAGGATTCACTTGCGGAGCGATGGTCAGTTATGTTAGACTATACTCCTGTTTTCGGGTAAGAAGAAAACCATCAATGAAGTCCGGCCTGTCTTGAATGCAATGAGGCGATATAGGATAGTCGTCATATTTCTTTTGGGATTACTTATCCCTTTTGTTGCCTTGTGCTCAAATCGGGCGGCGAACGCTTTCGTCTCGGTTGAATGCAGGACAAAGGGCGTTTTGGGAGTTTATCTAAATGGTGAGGATTTTTATTTGACGGTGGACCGTGATTGTGCGGGGAGTAATTTTGTTGCACAAATTGAGGTCGCAGCAGTGAATCCCAAGAAATGGGTACTCCTAAAGCCCAACCCCAATAAGAGAACGATTGCAATAGGGCAGACAATTGAGTGGCGAGTGAAAGAGACAAAAGGCAAGGAGGATCCGGTTGGTGGCCGTATTCTTTTGATAAAGTTGGCGATTGACAAGACGGAGCGGTTGGCGGTCGAGAAGGCGAAGCATGCACGGTATGTCTCCACGGTGGATAATTCGGCAGTACTCAAACTGACTGCCGACAGTGATGTTGGGGATTCTTCAGTTGTTTGGAGTAGTGATGGTGGACCGTCTGGTGAAGGGCTGACTCTGCGGCTCATTAAGAGCAAGAAATTTCCGCCAATAGGGAAGTATCGGATTCGGGCTACTTGCAGTAAGGTTCCTGCTTATTATGATGAGTACACGGTTGTAGTTGTTAGGACGGCCTTCATTGTTTATGTCGACCAGCCAGGCAAGGGGGGCGATCGGCAGCCGTATGAAGTAGACAGGAATGGAAATTATGATGTCGGACATGTATGGTGGGAATTTAGAACTTCAAATATCGAAATCGCCCAAGAAGGAGTCCAGAAAGAATTAGTAAATCAACCAACAGGGTACTATCCAAAACAAAAAATACAATATCCTCGTCATCTTTCTGCGCCAGGAATTGTTGTCATCCCTGACGAACAACACACAGAAGAGGTTTCTCATGAATGGGAGATTGGGATGAAAAGTTTTCTTAAAGGGCTTCAATATGTGGAAAAGTTTAAGGCCAATCCTGGCACATATGCTGTCACTACATTTAATTGTACGGACGCTGCAATTAAAGTTGGGTCGTCGGCAGGGGTAAGCGTCCCAGATAATCCATCTTCAATTAGGTATGAGATATTAGGAATAAGCCGAACAATAGACGATGTCTCGAATGCGGGAGATTTAGGTGAGGATCTTCGTTTGCTGAACAAGAGAAAGTGAGTGTCGTTATGAAGTGCATAAATGTCTTTATCTTAATTTGTACAGGAATAGGCATCGGAGTTTCTTTTGCGGGATTGACTCCCGAAGAATTGGATATGCTGAAACAGCGACAGATGGTTGCATACGAGAGAATGAAATCGTTGAATGTTTCATCGCGTGATGCTATGAGAAATTATCAGGTTATTTCATCAGTTAGAACGAATGATCTTTTGAAGATAAGGGGAACTTTGGCCTCTAATGCGTATGAGTTCGTGTATTTGTGGCAAAGTTCTAATCTTGTTAAGGAGGTAATTGAGACGAATCAGATGGGAGTCGGTCTTTATGCCTCCTACTATGCCGATGGAAAGCCCAATCGCTTTATTCAATTACCCTCAGGCTTAAACCTGAAGTTTAACAAGAATGGATTGATTCAGGAATACTTTAGTGTGAGTAATGGTTATCGGTATGGGCTTGGATGCCTATTTGATGAAGAGGGAAAGTTAATATTTAGAAAGTTTTATGCCCAGCCAGAGCCAATCTCTTTTTCCTTTTAGCAAAGAGATGAGGGTCTTCTTTGTCAAATGTAAGCTTGTGCTCAAAGTGATCATAAGAACAAGATTACTTTTTGTATTTTTGTTGTGGAGTTTGAGCGTTGCCTGTGTATACGGTTCGATCCCCGAACTCGGGGAGGGCTTTCCCGGGACAATCTCGGCTTATGAGGCGGATTCGGCCCTACAGAAGGAAATGTCCAACTACAATTTGTCCGCCTGGTGGTTTCAGCGAAACCCAGTGATCAATGAGCCAGAATCAGATGGGGACGGGGAAATGGCGGAGAAGGGTGGAGCGCGTGTACGGACTCCGAAATCTCCAAATCGGGAAATCGACTCGTTGCCCTACCTTTTGTTTCGCCCGAATGCGTCAATCCGAAAACCGGTTCCTCTACTTCTTTATTTTGGCGGCACGGGTGAGCACGGGACAAACCTTGTGGACCAGTTCCATCAGAAGACCATCTTTTCGGTGGTGGCATCGTCTCGCTTTCAGTCGCGTCACCCCTGCTACCTCGTGGCACCGATGTTGCCCAAGGGGGCTGTCATACGCGCCTGTGTACCTGAACACACCAAGGCACTATCAAGGTTGATTTGTGACCTAATGTACGCGTTGATTCGTGAAATGCGTTCGCCGCCCATCGATGCAAGCCGCGTGTATTTGACGGGCCTCTCATTCGGGGGCGTGGTAGCCTTTGAGCTTCCCTGTCAGTATCCAGGACGGTTTGCTGCAAGTGTGCCAGTTGGCTGCCAACATCCGGCCGAGATGATTCCCATGAAAGATCCGGGTAATTATTATCTCCTTTACAATGAGGGGCAATATGGCCGTTTGGAAGAGGATGAGAGTACGAGGACTCTTCGGGATGTTGTCATTGAGAGGGGTGGGGATTTTCGCATTTCAACTTTCCCCGAAAGCGGCCATAACGCTTGGGATCGGGCATGGAGAGAAATGTCCGTATGGGACTGGATGTTTTCGAAGACGACTTCACGAGGTGGAAGACATTCCATGAATCGAGTCGGCTCTGCGGGTGTGCCGTTGTCCATCGGTGATGTGACCTGCAAGGCTTCGATGCCGGGTAAAGATGGACGAACGGGGCCAGAGCGGGCCGTTGATGGCTTGGATTCCACGTGCTATATCTCCTGTCGTTCTTTTGGGCGGGGAGACTGGTGGCAGGCGGATTTTGCCGCGCCCATCGGGGGGCGGCTTGTCGTTTATGCGGGTGGTGATGGGCAGGTGCTGAACCTGGCAGGGTTCAAAGTCTACATTACGCACGATGGACGGAACTGGCGGCCAGCGGGTTCATTCTCAGAAAAGACAGGAGTGTGTGAGATTGTGCTGAATCGGAAGTTCAAGGGCGTTCGAATCGTAGGCAGCGCATCCGTTCGGGAACCCCTCGTTTTGAGGGAGGTTCGGGTTTTCCCAAAATGAGAAGACTGCTGGCAGGTAAGTTTGGTCGGAGATTCGCGTCGCTTGTGATTCTTCTCACGGCGATTGCGTCGTTTTCGCTCAATTTCTCCTCAGTGCGGCTCCTTTATCATGACTCTCTTGATTGGATTCGTCAGTGGAATGGTGTGCCTCCACGGGGAACGAGACTAATCGCCGATTTGCCCCGACAGATGGTTGAGCGGTATCTTCCAGTCTCGACGAACCTGTACTATGTCGGCATTGCGGGTGAGACGCTGAGGCCTTTTGAACGTTCAACCTGCTTGGCTATTTCCTGGCCTTTGCTGCCAAGTGGTCTTCGATTTGGTCGTGCACGTCATACGAATCGTGCAGACATGGTCTTGACATGCGCATCGGTTCCCGACTATTCGCTTACGGATGAGGGCTTTCCCCTTGATGGATATAGTCAAGTTGATCGGACGGAATGGAATGTGCTCTGGTGCCGTAATGAGAAATTGCAGGAGGTTAACGCGCTTCGGCAGAAAGGAATGAGGAAATCGGCGGAGCCTCTTCAGTGGTGGCGGGAGGCAATCGGTCTTTCCTTTGTTGTGCTTCTTTTTCTTGTCGGCTGGATTGTTGGCAGTTTTCTGGGGGTTTTGCTGTTCGTCTATTTGTTCTCGATTGTATGGTTTTGCCTTTTTCAGGCGGGTTGGTGGTCGGCTCCCATTTCCTTGATTGTCGCTTTCGTTGTTGCCTTTGGTTTGCTGTTGTGTGCTGTGAATTGCAGGAGCCGAATGTACGGGAGTCGGGATTTGGGTGAGAAGGGACGGAAATGGTGGCATCTATGGATTGTGGGGGGACTTGTCATGCTGGCAACGACAGTGTTGGCACTATCCCATCCATACATGACACCAAATGGATTGGGCGTTGTCGGAGGCCGGGCAAAGCTGATGTGGCTTTTGGGCCGGTATCCGATCTCAGGCTTTCCAATGGAGGATTGGGAGTTGTACCAGTCGGCTTATCCACTTGGTCACGTTCTTCTTATTCTTGCGTGCTATGTTGTGGGGGGGGGATGTGGCGATTGGTTGATGCAATTGACGGGTTGCCTTTTTAGTGCGCTTTTGTCTATATGGGTTTGTCGGCAGGTTCGTGGTGGGTGCGTAATCTTGTGGCTTATATCCCTGTTGACGACATCGCTTTGGCTCGTGATGGGGTCTCAACTGTATTCGGAGCCGTTGATGCTTTTATTTGCTCTTGTGGGAATCGATTGTGTTGTGCATCGTAGAGGATGCAACCTCATCGGTTGGGTTCTCATCGGTGCGTCAGGCTGGATTAAAAATGAGGGACTTCTCATTCTGATTGCATCTTGGATTGGTGTTCGGGTGGTTTACGGACGAAAACCGGCGACACTGAAGGCCTTGCTTCTTGCGGGCCTGATTCCAGTTTGTTGGCATGTGGCCGTACGAGTTTGTGGCGCAAAGTTGTTTGATTATGCAAATCCGTGGCAGGTAGACTGGACAAGGGGAATAAAGGCCTTTTTGTATACCCTCAACTATTTCTTCCTAAGCCCATGGGAATCTGGATTTGTGGCGTATTTATTTTGCTTTCTTCTCGCTATGGGGTTGCTTCGCTTGCGGAAACTGAGAAAGCGAAAAGAGATGTGTTTCACCGCGCTTGTCTCAGGAATTTCGATGTTCCTTTATTTTTATGTTTTTTCTGTCAGCCGAGCGCAAGACTTTGACTGGCATTTGGAGTCAGCACTGCCACGGCTCTTGTGCTTCCCGATTCTTTTGCTTGCGCGGTCAGTCGTAAATGAATTGGATGCTTCAGATCGGGATGATTGACATGGGTGCGCATTCAGCGGCGAGCATGTCCGTGAGTCGCAGGGCGTAAGCGCGGCAAAACCATTTGCCGCGCCCCAGCCTGTGGGCGGTCTGTCTCTCCTCTCGGACGAGGGGGCGCGCGCGAAGTGCCGCGAGCAAGCGGTTTGTGGTATAATGTCCCCATGAGGACGAACAATTTGGAGAAAGAGAGGTCGGTGGCCGTACTCATTGACGCGGACAACGTCAGTGCGATGCGGGCGGGCGAGATTCTGAGCATCGTCTCCACGTGGGGTGAACCGCTCATCCGACGGGCGTATGGCGCAGTGAACCGGTTTACCCCGTCCAGCAAGTGGGCGGAGGCGCAGCGGGTCTATGGGATTCTTTCTTGTCCGCAGGTGAACAACATCCCTGGAAAGAATGCCGCGGACATCGCGCTTGTGATTGATGCGATGGAAGCTCTCTACAAAAGCGCGTGTGATGGCATTTGCGTCGTGTCGAGCGACAGCGACTTTACCGCGCTGGCGACGAAGATACGTGAGGGCGGCAAGGACGTGTATGGGATTGGCGGTACTAAAACCCCGAAGAGTTTCAGGTCCGCCTGCACGGCGTTCGTCACGCTTGCGAATGTTGGTAGTGGAGGCGTGGTTGAGACTGCGCAATCCGTACCAACTTGTCCTCGGTGCGGGAAGCCGCTGGAGAAGGCGACGACGAAGTCGCGGCAGCCCTGTCTTCACTGTGCGAACTGCGGTGGTGTCGCGGTGAAGATGTCGGTTCTTCAGTCGGGTGTCGCGACCGACAGCATCGACGCGATGAAAGAGCTGGCTCGGGCGCATGAGGCTTTGGGGTGCAATTGCCCCAAATGCGGGGCCTCCATGAGCCTCATTCGCGTTGAGGTCGGCAAGAAGCGCATCGAGATTGACATTTGCCGGAACTGCTGGACCGTCTGGTACGACAAGGACGAATTCGAGTCGATTGTTCCTCAGAACGGTGTTCTTCAGGCGAAGGTGTCGGCTGGCAAGGCCTTTCGCCGCGAGACGGTCGTCATGGTCACGGCCGATCTGCGCAGCGGTCGATGCCGGGCGGATAACATCGGCGTGCTGAATACGATTCTGAAGCGGCAGTACCATGTCCCGAATCCGGATGTCGAAGCCGTCGTCTCCGCCCTGCGCTCCCAGAAGGTGATCACCATCGACAAGCGCGGCAAAGTTGAGGTGCAACGGCTCCCGCCGGCCTGATTTGGGGCGTGATTTGAGCCGAAGGGGGCGAATGTGGGCGTGGGAGACGATTTTGTGCGGATTGTTTTCGCTCTCGTTCTTATGTTTTTGTGCGCTTATCTCAACTTTGTCCAATAATTTTCAGATACCCCCTTGCAGGGGGTTCGGCGGTTATGGTATACTATGCCTCGCTTTCGAGATACGGGGTTGTGGCGCAATTGGTTAGCGCACTGGACTGTCGATCCGGGGGTTGCGGGTTCGAGCCCCGTCGACCCCGCCATCTTTGAAAGTACGCGAGATTGCCTCGTGGTGTAATGGTAGCACAGCAGATTCTGATTCTGCTTGTTGGGGTTCGAGTCCCTGCGAGGCAACCATTTTACCGCACCGCGAAATCTTATTCATCACTGACGGTTACAAGATTCATTCCTGCCGCGTTTCTTGCCTGTGGCACATTGTCCAGTGTAAGGCATTCGCGGCGAATTGGCGAATCGTGTCGACGGACTGCCGCGAATTTAGTTCAATTTGCCCCCTTGTCACGGGACGGCGGGTTATGGTATACTATGCCCCGTTTTCCGTGCTGGGCGATTAGCTCAGTTGGTTAGAGCATTACCTTCACACGGTAGGGGTCACTGGTCCGAGTCCAGTATCGCCCACCAGTTCGGAAAGCGGACCTTCGGGTTAGAGTGAACTTCCCGTCCTTTTTTCGTGTTTGAGAAGCCATTGTTTTCGTTCGAGTCCACCGGCGTATCCCGTCAGGCGGCCGTCGTGTCCAACGACGCGATGGCAGGGGACGATGAGTGCAATCGGGTTGCGTCCAACGGCTTGTCCGACGGCTTGGGCGGAAATGTGGGGCTTCCCCGTTCGGCGTGCAACCTCGCGGGCGATTGCACCATAGGTTGTGGTTCGTCCGAACGGAATGTCCAGCATGATGGTTGCGACGAGCCGCCGGAAGTCGGAGCCGTGGATGAGGAGAGGGGGCGTGAACGGAGGAACGGTGCCGCGAAAGTAGAGGTCGAGCCAGGCGCGAGCACGATGGAAGACGGGAAGATCTCGAAGCATGGTCGGATGGTCGCTGAGGGTTGCGCGGTCGTGCCGCTGACCGTCGAACCAGAGTCCCGTGAGAGCGAGGCCGTCGCTCGCGAGCGTGATGCCGCCCAGCGGGGAGGCATAGCTCGCAACAAAGGCCGGAATGACAGGTGCCGTTTCCATGAGAGAGCATTCTACCATTTTCCGTGGTCGTCGTGTCGGACGAATTGGTTTTCTTTGGGGGACCGGCAGGCGCGAATGGATGCGATTCTGGCGTAAAGGGGAGTAGTAAGATACCGCACGATTATGGTATAATAAAGGCCATGAAGAAAGTGTTAGTCGATAAGGGCGTGTCATTTGGCGACGGCGGTCTGACGTTCATTGCGGGACCGTGCGTGATTGAGTCGCGTGAGATGGCACTTGACCTGGCGAAGCGGTTGACGGCTTTGGCGAAGAAGCTGAAGGCGAAGCTCATCTTCAAGGCGAGTTTTGACAAGGCGAATCGTACGAGCGTGGACTCCTTCCGTGGACCGGGGCTTGAGAAGGGCCTTGAGGTTCTCGCCGAGGTCCGCTCGACGTTTGACGTTCCCGTGCTGACGGATATTCATGAGCCGTGGCAGGCGAAGCCGGTGGCAGAGGTGTGCGACGTGCTGCAAATTCCCGCATTCCTGGCGCGGCAGACCGATCTTGTCGTTGCGGCAGGCGAGACGGGGGCCGTGGTGAATGTGAAGAAGGGGCAGTTCATGGCCCCGGAGGACATGGCCCAGGTCATTCGCAAGATTGAGTCGACGGGAAATCGGCGCATTGTCCTCTGCGAGCGCGGCGCTTCGTTCGGCTATCACAACCTCGTGGCGGATATGCGTTCGCTGCTGATTATGCGCGAACTCGGCTACCCCGTGGTGATGGATGCCACGCACTCGGTGCAGCGTCCGGGCGGGCTGGGTACGGGTTCCGGCGGCGATGGAAAGTATGCGCCGGCGATTGCGCGCGCGGCAGTTGCCACGGGTGTGGACGGTGTTTTTATGGAGACGCACATGAACCCGAAGGTCGCGAAAAGCGACGCGGCGAATGCAATTCGGTTTGCGGAACTTGAGAAACTCTGGAAGGTGTTGCTTCGAATTCATGCGGATATTCGCTGAGATTGCGCTTGTTGGCCTGACGCTCCCCCTGTTCGCGGCGTTTGACTCGGCATCCTGGATGGCGGGTCGTGCGGAGCACTTGCGTGAAGCCGACCGGCTGCGGGCGGCGTATCGTATGTGCGAGGCGGCCGTGCAGAGTCCGGCGGAGAATGTGACCGTTCCAGTGGAGAACCATCCCGATGGCTCGGTGAAGACGAGCGTCTTCGCCAAGCGGGCGCAGTTCTTCCTGAAGGAGGGACTGATTTGGTGCTCGGGTGTCCAGATTCGGCAGTTCCGCGAAGACGGGACGGTCGAGTCCACAATTGATGCGGACAACTGCGTGGTGGATCGTGCGACGCGGAGCGGCTGGGCCGAGGGGCAGGCATCGGCCTCCTATCGGGAACAGGCGGACCTCTCGGGTGCGGGTGTCTACTTCTCTGCATCGGATGAGTACGTGATGATTTCGACGAACGTTCACCTGAAGGCGGACGGCAATGTGCTCACGTCCCGTGCGGCGGACTACGACCGCCGCGCCGGTGTGGCCATGTTCGATGGGTCGGTCGAGGTCGTCCACGAGATGAAGGACCAGCCGTGCCACCTTTCGTGCGAGCGGGCCTTCGCTTTCATCGAGGGAACGAATGACGTGCGGCGGATTGTTGCGCTGGGAGGCGTTCGGGTGACGAGCGATGACAAGACGGGGACATGCGCACGAGCCGTCTATCAGAAGCAGGACGGCACGTCACGCGTGACCATGTTTGGTGATGGGACGAACAATTTGGCGCGGCTTTCGGTTGCCGGTAGTCGCAAGGGTACGGTTGAAGGGCGGCGCATCCGCTTCTGGCTCGACTCGGAGCAGGTGGAGGTGCTCGATTCCCGCGTGACAATCGAAACGAACGGGCTTCGGTTGCCAGGGGGGATGAAATGACGAATGACGATCCTGTATTGGGCGCGATGAAGGCGATGGCCGAGGAGCGCGGCGGCGACATGGGGCGGCGTGAACCCGACCTGCGGGCGACGGGCCTTGTGAAGGTCTATGGCGACCGCACGGTCGTCAACGGGATGTCGATGGAAGTCAGCTGCGGTGAGATTGTCGGTCTTCTCGGGCCGAACGGGGCGGGCAAGACGACGACCTTCTACATGATTGTCGGGCTGGTGCGTCCCGACGGCGGCAAGGTGGTGTTTCGTGGTAAGGATTTGACGCGGATGCCGGTCTTCATGCGGGCGCGGAACGGGCTTGGCTACTTGGCGCAGGAGGCGAGCATCTTCCGCAAGCTGTCCGTCTGGGACAATGTCATGGCGATTTTGGAGACCCTGCCGCTTTCACGGAAGGCGCGCATGGCCCGTGCCGAGGAACTGCTGACGCCCTTCGACCTCATGAAGGTTGCGAAGCAGCCGGCGTATACGCTTTCGGGTGGCGAGCGGCGCAAACTGGAGATTGCTCGGTCGCTGGTGCGCAACCCGTCCATCTTGATGTTGGACGAACCCTTTGCAGGCGTCGACCCGCTCAGCGTGAACGAGATTCAGGATATCGTGCGCCGGTTGGCGCGGCAGGGACTTGGAATCATCATCACCGACCACAATGTGCGCGAGACGCTGTCCGTCGTCGACCGCGCCTACATGGTCTACAATGGGCAGTTGCTCAAGACGGGCACGACCGCCGAACTCGTGGAGGATCCCGAGGTGCGGGCGCGCTATCTGGGCGATGGCTTCCGAATGTAAACGGACGAAGATTTTTGGACGAACACTACATACACAACAAGAAGGAGGAAAAAGATGAGCATTGAAGTAACGATGAGGCACAGCGACGTGCGGATTGAGTCGCTCAAGGCATACGCCGAGGCGCGTATGGCGAAGCTTGTTGAACGCTTTCCGAAGGTGACGAAGGTCTCCGTGGTCATTGACATTGACGTCAAGAAGCACATGTACATGGCCGAAGTCGTGGCGAACCGTCTCGGCGAGACGGCCGTCGGTGCGAAGGAGTTCTCCGAGAGCGCGAAGAGCGTGATCGACACGGCGGCGGCGCGTGCGGAGCGTCAGCTCCTGCGTATGCGCGTCAAGGCGCGCAAGGGCACGGTGCGTAAGCAGCGTGCGGCCTCGGCTAAGAACTGAGAAGAGGACTGCGCATGGACGCGATTCCTTCCGGGGGCAGTGCCAACGGCACAGATTTCACGGTGTCCGACTTCTTTGAGGCCGGGCGCGAGGAACTGTGCCTTGAGCTCGTCGCCGGAGGGAAAAGCCTTGAACGCCGAATTGACGAGCCGATTGTCAATCGACCGGGTTTGGCGTTGACGGGCTTTCACGAGCATTTTGCCTGGAAGCGCCTTCAGCTCCTGGGCAATGCCGAAGTCGCCTACCTTCACTCGCTGAAGGCCGAGACGCGACTGGCGCGCATCCGCGACTTGTTGGAGCTGAAGGCATTTTGCTTTATCATTACGAATGGTAACAGGCTTCTGCCAGACGAGATAGAACTCGCGGAGAAGTCGGGTGCCGTCATTATGTCCACCACGCTGAAGACGAAGGTCTTCTCGCACCTGTGTGCGTTTGTGCTCGAACGGCTGAGTGCGCCGCGCACGTCGATTTACGGGACGATGGTGGAGGTGTGCGGTCTTGGGGTGATGCTTGAGGGTGCGCCGGGGCTTGGCAAGTCCGAGACGGCCCTTGGACTGATTCGCCGCGGCTATGCGCTTGTCGCGGACGACCTGACCTGCATACGCCGTGGTGCGGACAACATTCTCTTTGGGTCGGCTTCCGACTCGACGGTCGGCTTTATGGAGATCCGTGGCATCGGCATCCTTCATGTGCCGAGCATTTTCGGCATCGGGGCCGTGCGCGGCGAAAAGCGCCTGCAGATGGTGATTACCTTCAAGAAACTGAAGGACGTTGTCGGGGAAATTGACCGTGTCGGGCAGACGCGGCGGGTTCGGACGATTCTGGGCGTTGACGTGCCGAACATCATTATTCCCGTTTCGGAGGGTCGCGATCTCGTGAACCTTGTCGAGACGGCCGCCCAGCAGCAGAAGTTGATACTTTCAGGTTATGATCCGGTTGAGGATCTGTCGGAACGCCTGCGCCGCCGCGCAGACGCGGCAAAAATGAGGAAATCAAAGGAAAAGGGGTAAACGGAATGGCAGAGAAACTCACGAAAACACTGACACTCGCTAACCGCTACGGAATGCATGTCCGTCCGGCGGGGCTTTTCGCAAAGACTGCCAGCCGCTATGATGCGGACATCGAGGTCGAGAAGGACGGCACGGTCGTGTCGGGCAAGTCGATCATGGCGTTGATGACACTTGAGGCGGGGCATGGTGCCGTCCTGAAGGTGACGGCGTCCGGACCGCAGGCCCAGGAGGCCCTTGACGAGCTGGAGGCGCTCGTCGGGCGCAAGTTCGACATTCCGGATGAGCAATAAGCCGACCATGATGACCGTTGCGGGCCTTGCGACGGCACGCGGCTTTGCAGCGGGTCCAGTCTTCCTCTATCGGAGCGGGGAGGAGATTCCCGTCCCCGAGTATGTCGTCGAGCTTGGTCGAGAGGGCGACGAACTCCAGCGCCTGAAGCGAGCCGTGGCGAGCGTCAAGCGCGATTTGGAGGGCATTGTCGCGGCGCTTCGCGAGCGGGCGGGGCGTGAGGATGTTCGGGTCTTCGAGTGTCACCTGATGATACTTGAGGATCCGATGATCGCGGCGGAGAATGAGCGCCGCATTGCCATTGACCACGTCAATGCCGAGGCGGCCGTCAAGGCCACGGCGGCGAATTACCGTGAACGGTTTGCGCGGATGAACGACCCGTATTTCCGCGAACGCGTCCGCGACCTTGACGATGTGGAGCGTCGTCTGTTGAAGGCGTTCTCGGGTTCGTCGCCGGGTCCATGGAGCGAACTGAAGGTCCCCTCGATTGTTGTTGCGGACGATTTGACGCCGTCCGAAACGGTTCAGTTGCCGCGTGAGTATCTTCTCGGCTTTGCGACGAACGGCGGTTCGACGACGAGCCATGTGGCCCTGCTCGCCCGTGCGATGGGCATTCCCGCTGTCACGGGGCTTGGGGACATCACCGAACGCGTGAGTCCCGGCATGACGATTCTTCTCGACGGGACCAATGGGGCGGTGACCGTCGACCCCGACGAGCAGACGGTTGCCGACTTTGAACTTCTCATCAAGCGGCAGAAGGAGCATTCCGAGGCGGCGGTGGACGGGTCCTGCGCGGGCCGACTTGCCGACGGAAGCGAAGTTCTGATTTACGCGAATGTCCATCCGGGCGTTCCCATTGCCAGCGTTCAGCCTTTCGGTGCGCGGGGCATCGGTCTCTATCGCAGTGAGTACCTTTGGCTCAACGGTGAGCGCGAGCCGACCGAGCAGGAGCAATTCGAGGCCTATCGCGATGCCGTCAAGTTTGCCGCGACCCTCTGGAATCGCGGGTCGGTGACCATTCGGACGCTCGACATCGGCGGGGATAAGACGGTGCGCGGCCTTTCGGCGAAGGAGGCGAACCCATTCCTCGGCAACCGCTCAATCCGCTACTCGCTTTCGCACATTGATGTCTTTCGGACTCAGCTCCGTGCCATTCTGCGGGCTTCTGCCTTTGGTCGCACGAAGATCATGTATCCGATGGTCAGCTGCATTGAGGAGCTTCGCGAGGCGGCCGTGCAGGTTGAGAACGTGAAGCGTGAGCTGGATGCGGAGGGCATTGCCTATGACCGAAATGTCGCCATTGGGGCGATGATTGAGGTTCCTGCGGCGGCCATCAATGCGGATGCCTTGGCGCGGCACGTTGATTTCTTCTCCATTGGGACGAACGACCTCGTCCAGTATGTCATGGCGGCCGATCGCGGCAACGAGGCCGTCGCCAACCTCTATCAGCCGCTGAACCCAGCCATCCTTGAGTTGATTCGGCGCACAATCGCGGCGGCGCGCAAGAACGGCATCCCCGTATCGGTCTGCGGCGAAAGCGCGTCGGATCCCGTGGTGGGGGTGCTGTGGGTGGCGATGGGCGTTGATGTCCTGTCGATGTCGGCGACCTACATTCCCGTCATCTCGAACATTCTTCGTCGTCTGACCAGGGCCGACCTCGCGGGGTACGCGGCGTTTGCGCTGGGAATGGATGCGGATCGCCCCGCGCAGGAAATCTTCGCCGCCTGCCGGAAGTGGTTGACGGCGCGAATCCCTGACTTTGACGACTTGCTGATATGATTGAGTGTCCCGAGGTCGTGCTGGAAGGCGTATCTGCGGCGGTCGGTGGAACGGTCGTTGACAATGCGGCGACCGTCGGCCCGGAAGTCATTGAGGCGACGGGCTTCCCGTCTCGGCGCGTCGTCGCCGGCGAGTCGCTCTTTGACTTGATGCTCCGTGCGGCGCGGCCCCTTCGGGAGGCGGATGGGGATCCTTGGGGCGGTGTCATTGTTGCGACATTCTCCGCAGAGGAACGCTTTCCCTCGCTCGCCGTGCGGCTGGCGTCTGCTTTGGGCCTTGGGCCGAATGTCGTTGCGTTTGATGTGCAGATGGCCTGCAGTGCCTATCCTTACGCCGTCTACTTGGCCGGGCGGATCGCGGCGGATACGGGTCGAAAAATCCTTGTCGTGGATGGCGATGTTCAGTCGCACTTGTCGGGCGAGTCGGCGCGTGGCACGGGGGAACTCTTTTCGGATGCCGCGACAGCGACGCTTGTCTCTTCTGGACACGGGGTGAACAGTCGGTTCGACTTCCTCTCCCGCGCATCGGATGCGCTGACATGCCCGGCAGCGGGACCGATTCGAATGGATGGCTTCAAGGTGTTTGCCTTCGTGGCGACGGATGTGGTGAAGTTCCTACGGCCATTCGCCGAGACTCCGTTTGAGGACTTCGTGCCTCATCAGGCCAATCTTTACATGGTGCGCCAGTTATCCCGTGCGCTGAAATGGGAGGATCGGCTACTGACCTGCGGTGCCGCGTACGCGAACCCGGGTTCCTGTTCCGTCGCGCTGGCATTGGCGGCGAAGGGATGCCCCGGTCGACGGGTGCTGATTGCGGGCTTCGGTGCGGGCTTTTCTGCGTCGGCGGGTGTCGTCAGACTGTCGGATGATTTCAAGGGCTTTGTCGACGAGGGCTTGTGAAATGAAGGACTTCTTTAAGATTGCAGCGGCAACGCCGAGACTTGCCTTGGGGAATCCGTTCCGCAATGCGGAGGAAATTGTCGCAATGACGCGTGCGGCGGCACGGGATGGCGTCGCGGCGATTGCCTTCCCTGAACTCGCGCTCACGGGTTATACATGCGGCGACCTGTTCTATCGGGATGAACTGTTGGACGGCGCGAAGGGCGGGTTGGAGCGGATTGCGAAGGAGACCGCCGACCTGCCAATTATCTGCATCGTCGGACTCCCCGTGCGTGAGGGCGGCGTCCTCCACAATGCCGCCGCCGTCGTCAGCGGCGGATGCGTGAGGGGGCTCGTGCGCAAGCACATCCTGCCGAATTATGCGGAGTATTATGAGAAGCGGCAGTTCGCCCCCGCACCGCTTGATGAGTCCGTCCAGGTTTTTGACATTGGCGCGTTTCGGTTCGGTGTTGAGATTTGCGAAGACGCGTGGTCGCCGGTGCCACCCAGTTCGGTGATGGCGACGGCCGGTGTGGATGTCGTCTTCAACCTTTCGGCGAGTACGGATTTCCTCGGCAAGGCGTTGCGGCGGCGTGAGATGGCGAGTCATCAGAGTGCCCGCCTTGGGTGCGTGTATGCAATGGCGTGTGCGGGAACGGGTGAATCCTGTTCAGATGCGGTTTTCGGCGGGGCCTCGCTGATTGCCGTCGACGGGCGAATCGTCTCGCAACTGCCGCGCTTTCATGGGGGCGCGGCCCGCGCCGAAGCCGTGGTCGATCTCGCTGCACTTCGCTATCGTCGGTTGGGGGACTCATCGGATGGCGAGGTCCGTTGCACGGCTCGCCTGCCGGTGATTGTTCCATTCGAGGTGCCAGTGCCGACGGCGCAGCCCGAGGCGGTTTCGCGGACGCCGTTTGAGGATGCCTATGGGGAGGCTCAGTGGCCGAAGGCCATTCTTGAAATCCAGTCCGTGGCTCTGGCGCGGCGGTTGCAGAGTGCCCATGCGCAGAAACTTGTCATCGGTGTCTCGGGAGGAGCGGATTCGGCACTCGCCCTGATGGGCGCGGCAGAAGCCTTGCGCCGTGCGGAACTGCCGCCGACGAACTTGGTGGCCGTTGTCATGCCGGGCTTTGGCTCGACCGAGCGGACGCAGACGGCTGCCGTGCGGCTTTCCGAGGCGGTCGGAGCCACCGTTCGGGTCATCGACATTAGGGAGTCGTGCCGCCGCCACTTGTCGGACATTGGACATGCGGAATCGGTGCACGACATTGCCTATGAGAATGTGCAGGCACGGGAGCGGACACAAGTGCTTATGGATGTCGCCAATATGGAGGGTGCGCTCGTCGTCGGCACGGGCGACCTTTCGGAAATCGCCCTCGGGTGGAATACCTACAATGGCGATCACATGAGCATGTACCAGATTAACGCGTCCATTCCGAAGACGATGGTGCTCGGGGCCTTGCGCGGACTCGCAGATAGCGCGGCGGAACCGCTGAAGTCCCTTCTTCGTGGCATTGCCTCCGCACCGATTACACCTGAACTGGTGCCGGGTGCGGTGGCCAACGATTCGGAATCGCGCCTTGGACCGTATCCGCTCCATGACTTTTTCCTTTACCACTTTCTCGCCGAAGGGGCCTCGTCGGCAAAACTGCTCGACCTTGCGGAGGTTGCCTTCCGGGGCGTTTATTCGGACGATATCATCAGGCGGACGCGAGACACGTTCATTCGGCGCTTCTTCGCCGCGCAGTACAAGCGCAACTGTGTGCCGGACGGACCAAAGATTACGCTTTCACTTTCGCCGCGGGCGGACTGGCGGATGCCAGCGGATATTCCGCCGCCGTCGCTCACTTAACGGGCTGCGGCGTACGCACTTCTCGGATTTTCCTTGCCGTCTTGCGATTTCTCATAAAAGCGTCATCTTTTCGTCTGATTTGCAACGATTTTGCGCGAGAAGGTGAGCGGAAGGGGCATTCTTGCGCATCCCGGCGGCGGGGCCTCGGCATCTCCCGGCAGGCTGATGCCCATCGGAAGGAAACTTACTGCCGAGTAACTTTAGACTTACTCGGCAGTAAGTTTTGATTTACTCAGGAGTAAGTCTTCGTCTGATGGGCACGGCGCAAAAGCGTTACCTCGGTCAGGTTCCGTCCCGATGCGGGGCATAGGGCCGTCTGATGCCTATCAGAATTTTTTCCGACGGGCATCAGAAACTTTTCTGATGGGCATCAGAATTCCGTCCGACAGGCATCGGGAATCTGCCGCAAGGGGAACAGCTACGGAATACATACTTGCCTTTGGGCCGGCTGAACGACGCGACCGCTCACAGAGCCGCCGAAGCATACTATTTGCCGGGATACGGTTGAATGAGATCTTGGGGATAGTCGGGGTTGTCGGTGAAGACAACGCGTGAACCGGACTCGACATGGTAGGCGGGAAGCAGCAGGGAATGGCCATTGGCATCCTTCGGACTTTCCCCTGCCGGGTATTCGCTTATCAGCATCGTGCGCATCGAATATGTGTTCGTCGATACAATTCCTGACGTGACCAATGTCGCGTTGGAGACAAGATAGACATCGTATCCCACAATCTGCGACAGTTTCAATGTGCCCGGGCCGGAGACAACAAGAGGTCTGCGCACATACCGCACCGTATCGGTCTTTCTGTCGTAGCACCAATCTGGAAACCAAATGAGATCTTCCGTGTATGTATAGCGTCCGCCAGGCCGCAAGAAAATCCGTGTCCCGTAAAGTTCGCGCTCCATTCCGTCCATCTTGATTGTGTCGGCTTCGCGGTCCTCCGGTGTCAAGTCCTCCCATTTCGGACGGCAGTAGAAGATGACCCCGGCGATAAGGGCGAGAGACAGGGCGAAGACTGCCCAAGCCCGGGTCGGCGAAAGGACTCCGAGCAGGAGGAGTGCACGTCGGACGGCGGCAAGCGAGCGACTTCGTAGCGCTGGTAGCGAGCTGGTCATTTGCCGAATGAGGATGCGCCAGGCAAAGGGAGGATGTCCGTCGAAGAGATCGTCGAAAAGCACGCCGAGGGCGTGGATGTCGGCGGCGGGCGATACGGCTTTCCCCTGCATCTGCTCCGGCGCGGCGAAGCCGGGCGTGCCGAGCGCATGATCGGTTCCGCCCATGAGCGTCGGGTTGCCGCGTCCGAGCCCGAGGACGAATCCGGCGAGCGCATCGTCCGAGAGATGAGCAATGCCAAGGTCGGCGAGGACGTAGCGTCCGTCTGGCGCGACCAGCACATTGTCCGGCTTGAGGTCGCGATGGACGATGCCGTGCGCGTGGAGAAAGGCGAGTGCGCGGCAGAGGTCTCGTCCCAGAGCGGCAATGGCGCGGGCGGACATTCTTTCGGGCAGCGGTCGCAGCAGTTCCATCGTGAAGTAGGGAGCACCGCGAAACGAGCCGGATGCGAACACGCGCATGAGGTTGGGATGGCGAAGGGCACTCAGTAGACGGGCCTCGGCGCAAAAGCGTTCGCGCGTCCGTTCGGGTGGAACTCCGCCGTGCGGGCGGAATATCTTGAGTGCGAGATCTTGTCCCGATGCCTCGTCATGGACGCGCCAGACATCGCCGGTTGCGCCGCGCCCTATCTGAGCAATCGCGACGAGCCCGCCGATATGGTCGCCGGGGCGGAGAATTGACGCAGCGAGGTCGGCCGAAACATCAGCGGCGGCAGGCGTGGCGAGATAGTGCTGGATGTCGGCGGTGTGCATTGCGGCGCAGCTTCGTCCTCGGCTTCGAGCGTACGCACTTCGGCGGTGAGGCGTTCCATCAGACGGTTCTTGATTTGGTAGAGTGCGTTCACGGAGATTCCGAGGTCGGCGGCGACGCGTGCGGCCGGCTCGCCCAGAATGGCGTAGCGGCGGAAGGCGATCTTGGATGACGATCGGATGGTCGGATCGGCGAGAACTCGACGGAGGGCCATGGCGCAGAGTTCTCGCCGCCAGGCCGTGTCGGACAGTTCGAGCGTGATGTGCGGCTCGGCGGCGTCCGTCGACCCGACGGTGGGATCGGCGACGAATGTGACCCAGTGGTTCTGTGCGCGTGTCTCGCGGCGCAGAAGGTCGTAGGCCTTGTTTTGGGCAATTCGGAGAACGAGCGAGTGGAACGCGCCCTTTCCCGCACGGTCATGGCGATAGGTGGGCATAAGGGCGATGAGCGCAATCAGCGTCTCGTGGATGACGTCCTCGACGTCCGAAGGCGAAAGCGGCGTGTGCTTGAGCAACGTGCTTTCGATCCACGGGGCGTAGTCGCGGTAGAAACGCGCCCAGCGCGTCTCGTCGTTCGCGGCAAGTCCCGCAATCAAGGTTTCTGTCGTCTGAAGCATGGGAGGAATTATACCATTTTCTGAGGGCGGGTGAGCCAAACATCCAAACGCCCAATTTCTCGCGTAAGAAATCGCGGGGGCGGACGAGTTGGTTATGAGGCGGGGTCGGAGAGCGACTCTGCCGCGAAAGGAAGCGTAGCGGCGCGGCGTGGAGTTGCGGATTTTCGCACAGAGTTGTGAAAATATGGAATACTTTGCGCCGTCAGACGGGGAGAAATCCGTCTGCCGCTGCGTCCAACGCATCGATGACATAAGTGAAACCTGAGAAATTCTACTGAAGATGTCACGATTCGGGGGTGCGTCCTATGGGGGCGCATTTCCTTTCGCGGTTTCTTCAGGGCTTCTCAGGGCCTCACTTAAAACCGTGACGGGAAGTGTGCCCTCTCCATTTCCCGGAGCGAAACAATCTGAGGGGGAAATGAAAGGTACAAAAATGAGTGACAACAAGAAGATGCCAGAAACAACCATCGCAACCCTTGATATGGAGGGAAGCGGTAGTTTGACACTGACCAATAAGCATTTGCGTGGACAAGTGCTACGCGTCATCCGACAGGGTAATATGACGCTCAAACAACTGGAACAGGTCGACGTTCTTCTGAGCGCGGTCGGCGGGTATTCCGTGATTGACATACCCATGAAGATTGTACGCATCATCGCTGTTGTCGTTTGTACGGTCGTCGCCATTGGAACTTGGTTCTTCTACGCGCTGCTGTCAAACTTTATCTCAGCTACGGGACCTATCTTTATCACTTTATTGGCTATCGGCGGGGGCGCCTTTGCCTGGTTCAAAATACGTGATCAGATCGCGCTTCAGCTGAATATCATGGGTGGCAAGTTCGATGTGGTGTTCAAGCCTTATCTGGCTCCAAAAGTGCGTTCGTTCATCACGCAACTCCAGCAGGCAAAGACTGAATACGAAGAGGCGAATGCCTAATCCGTAAGGTGGCACGGCACCAATCGCCGTGCCACCCTCTTTTCCAATTTTATATCCACCGAAGGAAGGGTGTTCACATGATAAATGGCAAATCGATTCTGAAAATGAGCCTTGCAAGCACCATCTTTTTGCATTGCTTTTCTGGCATTGCGGAGACATTTGAACAGGAAAATACTCTTTCAGAGGTATGGAAAACCATCGCTGAAGAGGAGAGAAGAAGCCGAGATCCCGCCAAACCCATCAGCGAGATGTCGGATATAGAAGTGATTGAACAAGCCGAACAAAAGGTCCAGGACAAGGTAAATAATGCCCTCATTGGCTTCCTGTCGGCGACCGAAACAGTTGTGAAGGGTGCCGTTAAAAATGCCGCAGAATATATTCGCGAACAAGAGTCTACCAATACCATCACTCCACAAGAGCCATCGCCAGCAAATGTCACGCCCACCCCAACCTGCAACGATCGCGCATCACAGACAAAACCAGATGCCGCGACAACAGGCGACTCGCCAGTGGTCGTTCCTATCAGCGATAATTCACGGGTAAAGCCTGAAAATGAAAGTGGCAGTCCGACTGCTGCAATAACCATTCTCGTCATTCTCCTTATCGGAGCTGTATGCCTTTATGGCGTTACTTATGCACGAGTTATGGCTGGGACCATGGTCGTGTATGTATCGTGGGGTGACTTCGTTGCGTCCTGCGCATGGGTCTTACTGGTACCTCTCGGCTATTGCCTTGAATATGAGTCTTCACACATTGTACTTGCAACGATTCTGAAAGTAATGGGTGTTCTCTCGGCCATTTGGATGATTTGCGGAGCATTCCAAAACAAACGCGCAATCGACATTCTCATAGCCGTTCCAGCTCGTCTTATCGTCGCACTTCTCTCGTTGTTGGCATGTGCTAAGCTAAGTGAGGCAATGGACGGAATAAAAAACCGACGCAAGGGAGTTATATCTGGCGTCCTCCTTCCGCTTGGCATCGCCCTTTTCATATTTAACTCTCTTGTCAAGCCAATGATCGGCGATAAACGACACTAATCTCTTTTATAAGCAGTCATCCAACAAGGCGTGATTCCTAAGAGTCGAGGTTCCCAGGCTGCCGCGCAAGCCGCTGGGTAGGCAGTTTTTGATATAATACGCCCATCCATGAGTGGGGCAGTCCAGAGAACACTGACGATGGCGGGGCGCACGGGTGTCGCGGCGCTTGCGCTTGCGCTCGTTCTGCACGGCTCGACGAAGCGTCCTGCCGTGCGTCCTTCCGCCGCGCCCGCCCCAGTTGCGGTGCGGATGCTGACGGACGAGGACTTCGCGCGGGGCTTCGTCATGCGCCGCGTCGGTACGGGCGAGCGGTTCGACTTCGCGCCCCCGTCCAATGCGACCGCCGTCGCCGACTGGCGGGCCTTCGGTGCGGCGGAGGACTGGGTCTATCTCTCGTTCACGAACCGGGCGTTCCGTGTCGGCACGAACGATGTCGGTCGGCTCCGCCTGTTTTCCTCGGGGAGGGTAGCCACACTCGCGGGCGACTGGGTTGCGCCGCTCGCCTCGTCCCTCGGCATCGTGCCGGAGGCGAACTGGGGCCAGCTCGGCGACTCCGCCGCGCCGAGTGAGGTGTGGTACGCGGCAACGCCGCAGGACTCGCTCGTCGTCACATGGCGGAATGCGCTCCTCGGCCGCCGCGTCGACGCACCCGTCTCATTTCAGACGGAGTTCTTTCCCGACGGGCGGATCGCCTGCCGCTACGACCTTTCGCGCATGAGTGCCGATGTCGTCTCCAATGTCCTCGCCGGTGCGTTTCTCGGGGGCGGCATGTGGACGACCAATGTGCTCGCGGCGAATGTCACTTCGCTTGAGTTCCATCCGCTCACGGCGGCGGATGCGCATGACTCGGATGCCGATGGGGACGGACTCCCGACCGCTGACGAGTTGTTCGTTTACGGGACGTGCCCCCACCGCGCTGACACCGACTGCGATGGGCTTTCGGATTCCGAGGAGCTGCTCGTGCGCGGGACGGACCCGCTCGACCCGAACTCCCTGCGCCCTGACCTTTGCGACGGCTACGCGGTTCTTGCGGGCGGTCTCGACCCGCTCGCCCCAGCCCCCGGTTCGACGAACGCGGTGCTTGAGCACATCTTCTACGCGGGATCGCCGTCTGGCGCGTTTGAACTGCCGCGCCCGACGGAATTGTGCGCAATCCTCCGCGTTCGTGCGGCTGGGACGGGGACGGGTGACCTCGTGGTCGGCGGGCACTCCGTTCCGCTCGTCGCCGCACGGGACGGCCAGCCCTCGCCGGAACTGCTCGTGTCCGTGGAACGCGGGCGAACGGTCTCGGTCTTCCTACGGAGCGGGGACGGCCTCCGTGTCGAGATGGACGCGGACGAGTTTCTTATTGGCGTCCTCCCGTCGGAAAGGTTTCGGCGTGGATGGATTCGCTTTCCGGGTGTCGTTCCGCCCGCGCCGTGCATCCACGATCTTGCCACGCGGCGTGTCCGCGTGGCACTGCCTGCCGCCGGGGAGGACGCGGACCTCGGGTGCGAGTGGATGGCGGAGGGACCGGGCGTCTCGGTTTCGAACATTCCGCCGCGTGCGGCGGTCGTGACGGGCTTCCCGGCGGACGGCGAGGGGCACGTGCGCTACCGCCTCTCGCACCCCTTGCGCCTTGCCGGCGGGGGATGGCGAGACCAGTCCGTGCGCCTCTGCCCGCGCCCATCGGGGGACGGTGACGAGGCGTCCTCCCCGTCCGTCTGGCGCGGCGAGGACGAGGAGACCGAGCGTCCGCCAGCGCCAGCACCAGAGGCTGTGCGGGACGACATCGTCGAGCGGTGCGTCGAGCACGATGCCCTCCGTGCGACATGCGAACCTCTCCATCAGGCGGCTTACACGAACGCGCTCGCCGCGCTCCCTCGCGATATGGGGATTCTGCCGATTCGTGCGCGGTCCGTCTACAGGACGCTGAAAGTCGACGCGCCACCTCGTGGGGCGGACGCGGCCTGCTGCCCGTGCCCGGATCATGCGACAAACCTCGTGACGGCGGCGTTCGTGTCGCGGCGGCTTCGGGTCGAGTACCCCGACGGGAGACCGTTCGCGGGGAGCGCGACCTCGTGCGCAGTCCGCGTGTGCGCTGTTCTCCCGAGCGCGGAGCATGGGGATGCCGTGCTCGCCTTCGCCACGACGGGGCGGGTTTCCGCAGCCCACGCGTGGACAACGCTCGGAGCATGGATTGCGGGCGGGCGCGGCACACCCCTCGATTCGTACGACAGCCTCTCGTCTTCCTTCGGTGTGCCTGTCGTGGCCGGGGCGAATGTTGCGGAAGCCCCCGAGCTCCTGCTTGAAACGTGCGTCGGGCTTCCGAGCGGATGGGTGCGCGTGGCCCTCGATGGTGCGGAGGGGGGCGGCTTCCGCGTGTGGTGGCGCGATGCGGTGCTTGGGGTCTGGCGCGTCCTGCTGGATGCGGCGGAACGCCCGGCGGCCGAGTTCGCCGTCGAGGAGTGGCGGTCGCTGCTCGCCCGTGCGGGCCGCCCGTCCGGCAGTGGGCTACCCGTGCGGGTGACCGCGTCGGCTTCTGGTCGGGCGCATCTCGCGCTGCGCTACTGGACGGAGACGGGGGGCGAGGTGCTGGAGGACGGGGAGTCGCGCACCCTCACGGCGGTTGATCCGCCCCTCCGGTTCGATGCGGACCTTGACGGGGCAATCGGACTCCGCGACCTCGGGCCTTCCTCGGTCGGAGGTGCGTTCGTCTTCTGGACGCGTGGGGACACGGGGGGCGGTCGTGCGGTCGGCGGCCCCGCCGGACTCATCGATCTCTTCCCTGCCGCGCTCGACCTCGGACCACTCCTCTCCGCCTGGGGGGAGTCTGTCTCGTGCCGTCTCGATGCGAACGGACTGCCGTGGGATGACATGTTCGAATGGACGCTCGTGGATGTGCCTCGGTCGCGGTCGGGTTCAATCTGGACGGAGGATGTGCGCACGAGCGGGGGTGGAATCCTTCGGGATGCCGCGTTGCGGGGGATGCCGGCGGGCGGGACGGACATTCCCCGTTCGGAGCTTTCCGCGCTTCCAGAGGAGTCGCGGCTCCTTGTCCTCCGGGTGCGGGGAGAGGATGCATCGCTCAGGATTCGTGTGCTCGATGCGGACGGCTCGGTGCTCCTTTCGTACGCGCCGCCGATGGTCGTTTTGCGTGCGCATAGGCTCTACGACTGGACGAATGTCCGCCGCCTCTTGGGCGGGCGGGAGTCGTGCCCGAGCTCTCTCGGAGACCTTCTGCCCGAGCCCGGGGAGCCGACGCTCGTGTTCCTGCACGGGTTCAGCGTGTCGGAGGATGACGCACGCGCGTGGGGCGATGCGCTCTTCAAGCGGCTTCGCCTTGCCGGGAGTCGCGCCCGGTTCCACTGCGTGGCGTGGCGCGGCGACCAGGGCGGAAGCGCGAACTACCAGGAGAATGTCGCCAACGCCTTCGCCTCCGCAGGTCACCTCGCGGCCGAACTGAAGCGGATTCCGGGGAGAGTCGTCCTCATGGCGCATTCGCTTGGCAATGTCGTCGCCTCGTCGATGGTGCAGGACCACGGGCTGGGGGTCGGTGCGTACCTGATGCTCGACGCGGCCGTCCCCGCCGAGGCCTACGACACATCCGTCGCGCTCCGCGTCCCGCAGCTCGTCCATCCGGACTGGGACGGCTACCCGACGAACTCCTGGGCGGCGAGCTGGCATCGGCTGTTCATGGGGATTCCTGGGGACGGGCGCTCACTCCTCGGCTGGCCGGGGCGCTTCGCCGCCGTTGCTCCCCTCGCGGTCAACTTCTACTCCACTGGCGACGAGGTGCTTGAACTCAGCGATGACAATGACATCAACATTCTGACCGGAATCTGGAGCGGACTCTCCCAGTATGCTTGGCACAAGCAGGAGATGTTCAAGGGGCGGGGAATCTTCGACGGGATGGGCGCGACGACATGGTCGGGGTGGAACATTGACGAGAACTTCCTCGGAATCAATCGAATCTCGGCCAAGGAGGCCCAGCGGATGAGTGACGCGGACTTTCGGACGAACACGGTGTTCGTCTGCACTCCGAAGAGTATCCTCGACCCAAAGATTGACCGTGCGGGATGCGATGCGCATCTCGCCATGGGCATTCCCGCCCTCACGCCTGCCGCAGGAACGGTGAAGTTTGGTGACGGAAATAAGAAAGATGATATGATTAATCTGAATAGTGAGTCTCCAGATGGTATTGCTCGTCCGAATGGGTGGCCTGAACGCGGCACCTATTCGAGGCGGTGGCTACACTCGGATGTTAAGGATGTCCCCTATTTCTATACTTACAAGTTGTTTGAGAAAATAATAGAGAAAGGAAATTTGAGATGAGAAGAATGTTCATCACCGTCGGTTGTGTGCTCGTGTCGCTGGTGGCCTGTGCCCTAAAAAAGGATCCCTCATATCGCTCGGCGCGGAGAAATGGGGCGGACTACCGCACTGTTCTCCGTGTCGTGGATGATGGGGGACATGCTGTGTCGGATGCAAAGGTCAGGGTCCTGATGGGTATGAACTTCATCAAGTCATCCTACTTCATCGAAGGGACGACGGATACAAACGGACTGTTCACAATCAGCGGGCGAACGACGGGGAACGAAATCGTCATCGATGTTGCGAAGGACGGCTACTATGGGTCTCGGCGGGAGCACTGCCTCATCGCGATGGGTGCTGAGCGCGAGGTGCGGGACGGCAGGTGGCAGCCCTACGGGGCGGAGGAGGAACTTCTCCTGAGACGAATCGAGAACCCAGTGTCGTTGCCGCACGAGTGGTTTTGGGTGTTCAGGTATACGATGGAGAGGGGTAGGTGGATTGGCTACGACATCTTGAAAAATGACTTTGTCGGACCGGTCGGACATGGAGACATTGCCGACTTCGAGGTCTTCGTCGAATGGGATGGTCGTTGGATGCCAGGGGAGTATAAGGGCATGAAGGTGTGTATTCGCTTCCCCGAACATTTTGCAGGCTTCTACGAGTATGATGCCCGAAGCGAGAGCGAGTTCATCTTTCCCTACCATGCGCAGACGAACGTGGAATACAGTCAGTCGTGCGAATTCTCGGAGCGGGTCAATCCCGACGGATCGCGGGTGGTTGTGGAGTTCGACCGGCGGAAGTGCTGGGTCGTCAGGAGCCGATGCCGCGTGGACGAGAAGGGCCGTCTGGTGGCGGCGAATTATTCTGTCTTGTCCGACATCGCATTCTGCTGCAAGATGGATGGGCGAATTGGCTTTTGTGTCACGGGGGCATTCAACCCCACGCCGAACGACACGAACCTTGAGGCGAAGCGGTGAGAAAGGAAATCTGCGATGACGAAGAGAATTGTGATGGGTCTTGTCCTTGTGTGTGCGGCATTTTCGTTCGCCCCCTGCAAGGGTGTGGTGGATGCCGAGTTCAGGGCCGCCCTTAAGAGGGGCGCTGACTATCGCACGGTCCTGAAGGTCGTGGATGACAGTGGTGTTTCCGTGGAGGGAGCCTCGGTTCGGACGACGATTGAACAGCTCCACAAGATCTACACCGTGCGGGGGACGACGGATACGAACGGACTGTTCACAATCAGCGGACGAACGACGGGAAACCGAATTGTCATTGATGTCACGAAGGACGGCTACTATGGGTCGCGGCGGGAGCACTGCCTCATCGCGATGGGCGCGGAGCACGAGGTGCGGGACGGCAGGTGGCAGCCCTACGGGGCGGAGGAAGAACTTCTCCTGAGGCGAATCGAGAACCCCATCAGGTCGGCTTCTGGCTATGCCCTTGATTTCCGCTATACCAGGAAACTGCGGGAGTGGGTTGGCTTCGATCTCCAGGTGAACGATTTCGTTAAGCCGTCGGGACGAGGCGAAGTCTCCGACATGGAGGTTTTCTTTGACTGGGACGGCAAGTGGTTGCCCGAGTACTCGGGGATGGGGGTGAAAATCCGATTTCCTCCGCCGTCGGGATACTATACGGAGGCGGCGCGGAACGAGAGTGAGTTCACTGGACCTTATGCGGTGAAGGTTGATGCCTTCCCTTTCCATGATGCTGAGTTTTCTGAATGCATTCAGGAGGATGGGAGTAGGAAACAGGTTCACTTTGATCCAAGTCGGTGCTGGGTTGTTCGCAGTCGATGTAGGGTGGACGAGTCGGGGAAACTCGTGTCGGCTAACTACTCGGTTGTGCTGGACATCCGGTTCACCTGCGACCGTGGTGGCCTGGCGGGATTGCTTGTGAGGGGTTTTTCCAACCCCACGCCGAACGACACGAACCTTGAGGCGAAACGGTGAGAAAGGAAGATTACGATGACAAAGAGAATTGTGATGGTCCTTGTCCTTGTGTGGGCGGCATTTTCGTTTGCCCCCTGCAAGGGTGTGGTGGATGCCGAGTTCAGGGCCGCCCTTAAGAGGGGCGCTGACTATCGCACGGTCCTGAAGGTCGTGGATGACAGTGGTGTTTCCGTGGAGGGAGCCTCGGTTCGGACGACGATTGAACAGCTCCACAAGATCTACACCGTGCGGGGGACGACGGATACGAACGGACTGTTCACAATCAGCGGACGAACGACGGGAAACCGAATTGTCATTGATGTCACGAAGGACGGCTACTACGGGTCGCGGCGGGAGCACTGCCTCATCGCGATGGGCGCGGAGCGCGAGGTGCGGGACGGCAGGTGGCAGCCCTACGGGGCGGAGGAGCGCATGGAACTGCGACGCATTCGGCATCCGGCGGATTTGGTTGTAAAAGGTATCTACATTCCCGTTCCTATGACGAATGCCTGGTTCGGGTTTAACTTGGAGAAGGCGACAATCGTCACGTCCAATGCGCAGGATCGTGCGGACATTGAGTTCTGGGTCGACTGGGATGGGCTTCCCCCGCCTCAGAGCAGACATTGCGCCTGTTTCTTCAGGACGGTCGGAGACCCTTCGGGCGGATACAATGTGGAGAAGGTCATGGAGAGCCTTCAGCCCTATCCCTACGAGGCTTCGACGAATGAGTCGTATGCCGTTCGTTCGGTTCACATTGTTGATCGGGACGAGAATCACGAAGACGGAGGTGGCGAAGTCCCGTTTAGCCCGAAGTCGGCGTTGGTGCTCCGTCTGCGTCCCAAGGTCGACGCGGACGGTTCGCTGAAGGAGGCAAACTATGGCCTCGTGAGGACGCTGGATGTAGGGCCGGGATGGAAAGGAGTTTCCAAGGTTTACCTGTCCTACATCTTCAACCCCACGCCGAACGACACGAACCTTGAGGCGAAACGGTGAGAAAGGAAGATTACGATGACGAAGAGAATTGTGATGGGCCTTGTCCTTGTGTGTGCGGCGGTTTTGTCCGTTGGGGCACGAACGGTTGAAATCGCGGCACTGCCCGTGCCAGAGTTCCTGGATACGGAAGTGTCGACCAATGTCACGCTTCGTATGGGGGATGCGTTCGGCGGACGGATTCTCCAGTTCTCATTGTCGCTTGAGTCCACGCCCTCGAATGCGCTCCAGATCGCCTTTGGGGATGATGCGAATGGGGACGGAAGCCTGTCGTTCGAGGAGACGGCATCCGTCCTTGGGTGGCGTTCGGGGCGGTGCTTCGTCGAGGATGTGCGCGGCGGTTGTCGGATAGAGGAATGCGTCCCCGCCGTTGGGGCGCAGGTTCGTCGTCTGGATGTCCGCATTGTGACAGATGGTGACAACGGCATTCGGGAAGCCGTGTTCACATGCGAGGGCCAGCCCGTATTCAGGGAGCTGGACGATCTGTCCTTCCTGTTCGGGCGGGAGTGGAATCTCCTGCGCGTGACGCGTCGTGGAGTCGGCGCATCGGACGATTGGGTCACCTATTCCGTGCGTGACAGGTCGCTTGTCCTGCGGATTTGGTAACTCCTTTGACGGATTGATTTCCTGCGGCCGACCACAGAAACGCACGATAACTGCCGAAACGCGTCCCATTCCTTTCGGCATTTTACACTTTCAGTTTGTCGATTGCAGGACTAAGTGGGCGGTTTTCCCCGTCGCCCCTGCCCACTTACTTCTGCAATCGACATTAAATAATTTTGAAGATTCTTTCCCACAAATGACAGGGCGTGTGGTATACTATGTCCCGAAAGCGGGAAAAGCGAATGGAGTTGACCGTCAGTAGCGTTCGCCGAGTGAGGCGTATAAGTGCGCGGAATCGCGCATTGACAGGACGGTATTTGCAGTTTACCCCCCCCCCCCCCAGTAACGGGCGGTGGTAATTGGGCTGGCCCCGCATGGGGCGCGTCATCTGCGAGACGGCGGATGCGCCCGCTTTTGTCCTCTTTTTTCAACGGGAATTCTCTTGTTAACAGCAAGGGTGTAGGGCTTGTTATGTCCCGTGCTTTCTCCACATTTAAGGAAAGGAATAAGAGATGAAGTGTCGGCAAATGGTTTACCTTGGTGGTGTCTGTGCATGTCTGCTTTCGGCAGGGTGCACTAGCGTCCGAGTTTCGGACGAGGATTATGCGAGGATAGATGCGCTCAATCGAGAAGGAATTACCTGGCGGGGTGAGGCCGAGAAGGAGACCTTTCAGCCAATCGTGAAGATGGGTCCTGCGGTACTCTGGAGCTTTCTGCCGGGTGCGGGTCAGCACTTCATCGCCCACAAGATGCTGGACGGGGGATTCTACGACGGGTCGTTTTCAGGTAGTCGACTGAAACTACAGGCAAAGGGAACGCTGATGATTGGCGTCTCGTGGTTGCCGTTTGTCTACCCGTTCACCCTCATATCGGGGATGATTGGGACGGTGTCGGATGTCAATCGAATGAATAACTTGGCGTTGCTGGAGAGCCGGATGTATCCGACATCTCAGAGGACAAACGCCCAAAAGCCCAGTGAGCAGAAGCCGAGCACTCAGAAGGTAGAAGTCAAGCCGAGGAGGGGAAAGAGAGGTGCGTCCTCGGTTGCGGCGACACAGAGCCAGACGCCCGTGACCCCATCCCTTACGCCCGAGCAGCAGAAGAAACTGGAAGAACTTGAGACCCTGCATACGGCGGGACTTTGCACGGACGATGAATACGAGCGTCGCTGGCGGACGATTTTGACGGAGAAATAAAGCAGAGAAAACAAAACAATTAAAAGGAGAAAGACAATGAAGAGAACGATTCAAGGAGTGGGTGCCTTGTCTTTGGCACTTGGTATGTGTTGGTTGGTGGGTTGTCAGACGATGGTGTCCATCGAGATGGAGCGCGAGACGATTCTTCTGACACTGAACGGCTATAAGGCCTATGCGGACGGCAAGACCTATGCGGACGGCAAGACCTATGCGGACGGCAAGGCCTATGCGGACGGCTATGATTACCTGAAGAATCTGACCGTGCTGTTGCGGAACAGGGCCTTCTTGGAGCAGCAACGGTCCGCTTGGTGCGTGTCGTGGTCGGAGGCCCGTATCAATGAACTCATGGAGCAGACGCGTGCGCGACTTCTCAAGAAGGATGTGGCAGGTGCCCGTGCCTATGTATACGGCTTTGGGATTGTCGGTATCCCGGAGGTCGACAATGCGGTTGCCGTGGTCAAGGTTTAGATTTTGAATTCGTGGATCAATCCGCGTGAGTGCGCCGACATTCTGGCGCGGAACAAGTCGGCGTTCGAGTCCCTGGTCGAGAAGGGCGACCTTGACGGTGCGGAGGCCTTCCTGAAGAAGGAGAAAGAGCCGGCGGTTGTCGCGTATGTCGCGACGATTGACCAGTCGCTGGAGGCGATTGCGCAGGAGGCGCAGCGTCTGGACGTGCCCACGGCGGCGGGCGCGGCACTTGCGGCGAATCGGCGGACGGCCTACCAGAATTATTTTGGTGGCCGCATGAGCGACTACCTTCCGTTTGAGCCGAATGACGTGGGAGGCAAGAAGGCACGGGACTATACGCGCCTGCAGGCCTTGCTCGCGGTCTTGGCCGAGCGGCTGAAATCGCAGGATATGCCAGAAGCGGATGCGGACGAGGAGTGCGCCGCGCTGGGTGCGTCAATTGAATCGCTCGTGAAGGGTCTGGACACGGTGCGCAAGTCGGCGGGTACGCTGACGACTCAGGAACTGAATGCGCGTGTTCACGCGTGGTATGATGTCTCACGCGCACAGCTCAAGGAAATGCGTCGCCTGCAGTTGGCGATGAAAGTGGCTTGGGAAGAGATAGTGAAACAGTTCCGTCGGATGTTGGCGCAGCAGGCCGCGCTCGAGGCGCTTGGGCCGTTTGACCCGGATGCTGCGGTTGCCCTCTTCACGGAGGCGATTCAGACGGCTTCGCCTGAGGTGGCCCGCATCTATGGGGATGCCGCACGGGTGCTTCGGATGATGAAGCGGGATGTTGCGCTGGGCGACGAGGAGAAGTCGGTCCTCCTGGTCGCGGCGGCCTGCCTCGATCGGGATGAACTCGTGCGTCGGATGCTGACACTCGGCGCGAATGCGAACGCCGTTTCGCGGTTGGACAGCGACAAGGCGTCCGCGCTTCTGTGGGCGGTTCGTATGGGGAGTGACGCGGCCTTTGCCGAATTGCTGGCGGGCGATGCGAATCCCGAGGGAATGGACGCACAGGGTCGGACGGCCCTGATGGATGCCGTCCGTTTCGGACGCGAGCGGATGGTGCGCATGCTCCTCGACCGTGGAGTGCGCGTGGATGCGCAAGATGCGCAGGGTCGGACGGCCCTTCATCTCGCGGCGGCGCGGGGCGACACGGGAGTCATGCGGATGCTCCTTGAGGTGGGTGCGCCGATTGATGCCTTGAATGGCGAAAAGGAGAGTCCGTGTGCGGTGGCCCTGAAAGCGAACTGCCTGAATGCGGTGCGTCTGCTCGTGGTCGCCCAATGTGACCTCAAGGCTGTTCCGGATGCACTGGATTTGGCTGTGAAGACGAAGGATGTCGACACGGTGAAGTATGTCGTGGAAACCTGGAAGATTGCCGATGCCGCCGTGCTGACGCGTGGGGTTGCCCGTGCCGCCCGCGAGGGTTCCTGCGCATGTGTGCGCTACCTCGTTGAGGTCGGAGGAGCAGTTGAGGACATCCAGCTCGACTTGGCTGTTTGGTCCGGTAATCTGGAGACGGTCAAGTACTTTGTCGAGAGAGGATGCGATGTGCAGAAGGTGCGCGCAACGGCGACACCCGAAGTTGAGGCCTACCTCAAGTCGCAGGGCCGTCAGTAAATGAAAGGGGCGAGTCTGCCCTTGCAGGAGGGGAAATTCCCCTCTTGCAAGGGGAGCTCGAAGCAGTCAAGAGGTTTGATGGGGATGAATAGGGTGATGCTGGCGGGTGGAATCGTCGCGATGGGGCTGATGCTCCACGGTGCGACGAACGAGACGGAAGCGGTTGCCGCGACGAATGGCGTTGCCGCCGTGCAGCAGAGTTCTCAGGACGACGCGGACGCGGCAAAATGTGCCGCCGACCGGGCGCGGATTGAAGGGCTCCTCAAGAAAGCGGACCTTGTGTACGAGGACAAGCTTGCGGAGTATAAAAGCTATTGCCTGTCATTTGCATTCGATGACGGTCGTACGCAGCGTCTTCGCGTCTTTGGGGAGACTGGGACTTGGAACGGCTATGAGATGGTGACAATCAGTTCGCTTGCCTACGATGGCGTTCTGACGAAAGCGATGATGCAGGAATTATTGTCCTCCGTCCAGAATCTCAGATGGTATATTCGGCAGCAGGAGAATGGATTCTACACGGTCTATTGTGAAGCCAATTGTCCGATTGACATTGCCACAGAGTATTTCAAGGGTGTCTGCTCGGGCGTCGCCGAGGTTGCCGATAAGCTGGAAAAGAAATGGACGGATGCCGACGAGTTGTAATCTGAAGGGAGAAATAAGCATGAACAAGTTGATGGTGGCGGGCGGAATCGCCGCGATGGGGCTGACACTCTGCGCGGCAACGAACGAGACGGAAGCGGTTGCCGCGACGAATGGCGTTGCCGCCGCGCAGCAGGCTTCTCAGAGTGACGCGGACGCGGCAAAACGTGCCGCCGATCGGGAACGGGTTGAAGGGCTCCTCAAGCGATCGGATCTCGCATACGAGGTGGAGGACGGCGGCGAATCCTATGTGCTCGAATTTGATGTCGGCGGTGGGCGTACCCAGCTCCTGAGAGTGTATGGGAAGATTGAGGGGTCGGATGACTATGAAGTGGTGACCCTCTGTTCGGTGGCTTATCGCGGGATTTTGACGAAGCCGATGATGAGAGATTTGCTGACAGACGACAACGTCATCGGTCACTGGTATGCCCGGCCGCTTAAGGATGGGTACTATGAAGTCCACTTTGATGCCAGGGTTCCCACCGATGTTTCGGGGGATTGCTTCTCGACCCTTTGTAATACGGTTGCCACCATCGCCGATCGGCTGGAGAAGAAGTGGACCGATAGCGACCGGTTCTGATTTTTAAATTTTGGAGGATACCATGAATTACGGCACAAATATGAACGCAGAAATGAATAGTAGCAACGAGAACAAGGCGAAGACAAAAGGAAGTAAGAATAAGTTGTATATAGCATTGCTTTTAATCTGGGCGGCATTGATATGGCAGACATCATTTCAAATTGCATCAATCATTGTACTTATGAGTTGCGCTGCTTGGTTTATGTGGCCTTGGTGTCAACGAAGAATGAAGGAAATGGAAAGGGAACGCAGGTCGGAAGAGAGTGAGGCGGAAAGGTCTGAAAGGACTCAACGGGAGTCGTATTTTCAAGGAAATGACACAGAGGCGAAAGGGTATGATGAGCGGGTGCGGAGGATTCAGTCGTTTTTCGGCGGCCGTTCTGTTATTCTTGATTCCAATGTTTGGATGGATGGGCAGGGAAACTCATTGGCTGAAGCAATAGCGCGAGAAACGAATGGTAGTGCTTTTGGAGATGATTTTGACAATTTAAGAGCATTGGCAATGAGAAATTTAAGTGCGTATAGAAATGTCTTAAAACGATTTACTGGAAGCGTGTTGCTTACTATACTTGGGAAGGGGAATCCCTCTAACATGGAAATGCTGATTCCTGGCATTCAATTGGATGAAATATCTAATATTAGGAGAAGGAATCCGTATGGTTCTTTAGAGAATAAAAATGCCGATTGTGCGATGCAACGGATATCGGCGTTCCAGCGTAAGGGGTGTGTTAAGATACCTGATGTTACCTGATGTCTCCTTTGTATCGGATCCAACTGCGTATTTAGATGCGTGGCTGTTTAGGCTGGTCAAGAAGTTGCTTGGACAAAATGATATTGATTTATGCGTTGTGACTTTTGATGTTGAGTTGGCCTTACGCCTTCGTGGACTATCACAAAATGATTCAAATTCAAGAATTGAGGTTCTTGATCAAGAAGATATAATCACTAAGTTGTTTCTATGAGAAGAGGTGATAAGATGTCATTTTGTCAGGTTTTTGTAAATGTGGGGCATTCAGGTCATGCGCCAGTGGAAACAAATCCGCGAAACACACAGTCATTTCAACACGGTAGATCTATTGGTTGTGTTAAAAGGACTGGTCGTGCTTTTGGGTTTATTTCGCAGGAAAAGAATAGCGATCTTTACTTCTCTGTGGATGATGTTATTGAAGTTTATCCTTTAAAAGTTGGTGAGGTTGTTACATTTGAATGTCATAGAACGCCAAAAGGTCTTGTCGCCAAGCGAATAAAAAGAGCAAATAAAATGGGCCCCAATAAGCATAAGCATTTTGAATTTTCATCGGCAAGATTCTCGGAAACAGCGCAAGAATGTCTTTTCAAGACTTCCGACCATTCAGTTGATAAGTTTCTAAATGCCTACATGTCTTCAAAAGAGACTGAGTGAGATGGTGGTGTTTTTCCTCTGAAGAGCGTATACGAGTGTGCCAATGAGAAATGAAAGGCCCAGTTTGTCAAGTAGGAAGTGCACCCTGTGATTGACGGCGTTGTGTTGGGTTCGTCAATTGCTGGGCACTCATAGCTTTCCGCTCTTTCACGCCGAGGGGCCTCGGGCGTAGGTCCACGGCACTGTCCAGGGGCGGAGGCGAGGGCCGTCCCCGCAGTCGCGGCACTTTTATTGGATTGATAACGATTTATTCTCTTGACAGTTTTGCAAAATAGGACAAAATAGCATCAGAGCGGGCGGCGGTGCGCCTGCAGAAGGCGAGGGGAGGGTGTCGGGTTGCGCAAGCTGAGGGTGTCGGGTTGCGCAAGCTGAGGGTGTCGGGTTGCGCAAGCTGAGGGTGT
>CAKTUI010000005.1 GCA_934621385.1 uncultured Kiritimatiellota bacterium | reverse complement strand
ATTTATTTTCCCTTGGTTTTATCGGCCCCGGTGAATATCTGGGATAATTTATCCCGGATTTTCCGGGATAAGGGTGAGCGAGAAGGATACTTGATTTTGTCGTCCATTTTCGGTATATTATCCACAACAAACTAAGGAAAAGGAGCACAGAAGAGATGAGACCAGGAATTTGGCAGGTGTTGATTGTCGTGATTTTGATTGCCGTTCTTTTCGGCGCGAAGAAGATTCCCGAACTGGCGCGTTCGCTGGGCAAGGCGAAGGGCGAGTTCAAGAAGGGTCTGATTGAGGGCGAAAAGGCGGAGACGGAGGCCGAGAAGCGCAAGGAAGACGATGGTCCCGTGAAGGAGTTGGCCGACGCGGCAAAATGACGGAACTCGTCCGAGAGCGGCTGAAGACCGTTCCAAATCGCCCCGGTTGCTATCTCATGCGAGATCGCCGGGGCATTATCATCTACGTCGGCAAGGCGAAGAACCTGCGCCGCCGCGTCTCAAGTTACTTTCGTGCAGGAGCGCGGCATCCGCCGAAAGTGCGGTCGATGGTCGATACCGTCTATGACTTTGAATTCATGACGGTCAAGAATGAGGCGGAGGCACTGCTGACCGAGGCCTCGCTCATCAAGAAGTACAAGCCCCATTTCAATATTCTGATGCGCGATGACAAGCGCTACCTGGCTCTGCGGGCCGACCCGTCCGCACCCTGGCCGCGCTTTACGTGCGTGCGCATCGTGCGCGAGGACGGGGCACGCTATTTTGGGCCGTTCCCGTCCAGTCCCATCGTACGAGCGGCCAAGGACTTCGTCGAGAAGCGTTATGGAATCCGCGAATGCGAGGCGCTTGTTCCGGATGCGGACTGTCACCGGCATTGTCTTGCGGATGTGATTCGCACGTGCTCCGCGCCATGTCTCGGCAAGGTGTCGCCCGAAGACTACCGAAAGAACTTTGACGAGGCCTGTGCTTTTCTTGAGGGCAAGCGTCCGTCCGTCTTCGCCGAAGTCGAGGAGAAGATGCGGGTCGCGGCGGCGGTCCACGATTATGAAAGTGCCGCCCGGTATCGAGACACGCTTGCCGCACTCCGGGAAATGACGAAGGCGCATTTCGTCAGGAAGTCGCCGGAGATGCACCGGCAGGATGCCTTGCGCGGCATTGCCGAACTGGCGGAGGCCATTGGGCTGCCGAAACCGCCGCGAACCATTGAGTGCGTGGACATTTCAAACCTGTTTGGCACGCATTCCGTCGCCTCCATGGTGGTTGCACGGGACGGGCTGCCGGACGGACGCTATTACCGGCACTTCAAGATTCGCACGGTCGTCGGTGCGGACGACCCCCTCAGCATGGCGGAAGTCGTTCGTCGGCGTTATGGACCCGAGTCGACGCTGTTGGAGACGTCGCCGCGTGCGGATCTCTTCATTTGCGATGGCGGCATTACCCAATTGCGGGCGGCTCGCGCCGCCTTTGCCGAGATTGGCGTGACCGACATCCCGACGGTCGGACTCGCCAAGCAACAGGAGGAGATTGTCCTCGACGATGGGCGGGAGAACCTCTTTCTGCCGCGAGACTCACAGGCCCTGTTCGTCTGTACGCGTTTGCGCGACGAGGCGCATCGGTTCGCCATCACCTACCACCGCAATTTGCGTGAGCGGACGATTCGGGAGTCCGTCCTGGACGAGATTCCCGGCATCGGCGAGGCGAAGAAACTGAAGCTTCTTCACCACTTCCACACGATTCGCGGCATTTCACGGGCGAAGATGGACGAGATTGCGTCCGTTGCCGGTATCGGGATTGAAACGGCGGCGGAAGTCCTCCGCCGCGCACAGGCCTAACGGCACGACACGAGTCGCTTGCCAATTTGTGCGGTTAATTTGGTATAATATGCGCCAATCATGAACAGCGAGAAATTTGATTTTGGTGCTCTTGTCGACGGGCAGATGAAGGGCATTCGCCGCAGCTATAAGTTTGGCAAGGCGTTCAATGACGACAAGCTCATTGTGCGTCCGGCGAAGAAGCCGGTTGAGGTGAACTCGGACGATAATGCGACAATCAAGTCGGCGTGGGAAGCCGGTGACGCGGTCTCGGGCCTGGTTGAGAAAGAGGTCAAGGGCGGCTATGAGGTGACGGTCGCCGGGCAGCGCACGTTCTGTCCCTTCAGCCAGATCGACAAGTTCAAGAAGGATCCTTCCGAATACATTGGGCGGAAGTTCGACTTCATCATTTCGGAGTATTCGGTGGACGATCGCGGCCTGAGCGTCGTCGTTTCGCGTCGTGCGCTGATTGAGGTTCAGGAGGCCGCGCTACGCGAGGCGACCTTGGCCCAGTTGACCGAGGGCGAGACGCTGAACGGTACGGTGACGCGTGTGCTGGACTTTGGCGCCTTTGTGGATTTGGGCGGTGTCGAGGGGCTGATTCCTGCCGGCGAAATCGCCTGGGAGCGCGTCAACGATCCGAATGAGTTCCTGAAGTCTGGCGACGGCGTGACGGTCAAGGTCATGCGCATTGACCGCGAGGCGGGGCGGGTCTCCCTCTCCCGGAAGGAGTGCCTGACACGCGTTTTCAAGAAGTCGCCGGAGGAGGAAGAGGCGGCAAAAAGCGAGGCGGAGGTCGCTGAGTGGATGAAGTCCAACACGAAGCGGAACGCCAACGTCGGTTCGATTTCCAGCCTGTTTGACGGGCTGAAACTCTGAGTGTCCCGTTCTGGGATTCCCGTGTTGAGCGGGAAAAGGTGAGGTTAGGAATAAAAAGTAGCAAAAGGATCTTTGAGATGACGGTGACACGCAGGCAGGCCCGCGAGTGGGCTGTTCAGATGTTGACGGCGGCGGATTTGAATCCGCCGGCGGATGTGGCGAGTTTCATGGCCGACTTCTGGCTTCAGGCGGTTTCGCTTGACCCGGAAGATGGCGGTGTGCCGAAGGTTCCCGAGAAGTACAAGGTCTTTGCCGAGGAGCGTGTCATCGGTGTCTTGAATTCAATTGACGAGATTGACGGCATCTTGGCGCCGCTTCTCGCGAACTGGGATCTCGATCGGTTGGGGACGGTCGAACGCGCCGTCCTACGGATGGGCATTTGGGAACTGAAGCAGACGGACGTGCCGAAGGCGGTCGTCATCAACGAGGCCGTCGACATCGTCAACTGGTTCTCGGCCCCCATGGCGCGGCGGATTGTCAACGGCGTGCTCGACAAGTTTGCAAAGTCGCTTGCTCCGGCGAAGCCGGAAGAGACGAGGTTTTAAGTCGTGGGTTTGCGTTCGCTCGACGTTGCCAGCATGGAGATGGCTCTCCGTGAGGCGGAGAAGGGGTGCGGGCATACGCGTCCGAATCCTCCCGTCGGGGCCGTTGTCCTGAAGGATGGTCGGGTAATCGGCAAGGGCCACCATCGCCGGTGCGGGGGTGACCATGCGGAAGTCGCCGCGCTGAAGAATTGCCGCGAATCGCCTCGCGGGGCGACGGTCTTCGTGACGCTGGAGCCGTGTTCGCGCCCGGGACGCGTGGGGGCCTGCACGGCGGCACTGATCGCGGCGGGCGTGAAGCGCGTCGAGTGGGCCATCCCGGATCCGAATCCAACGAACAGGGGCCGGGCGGCGCGTGTCCTGCACCGGGCGGGGATTGAAACGGCCTGCTGGTCGGCGAAGCCGCAGAGGGCGACGCAGGCGGTGGTCGAGCGGGCCAACCGGCTGATTGCCCCATTCGCCAAGCACGTCCGCACGGGGCTGCCCTTTGTGACCGTCAAGATTGCCCTGTCGTTGGACGGAAAGATTTGTGACGACCAGGGCCGTTCCCGGTGGATTTCGTCCTCCGCTTCGCGGGCGTGGACGGGGGACTGGCGGTCCCGTGTGGACTGCATGCTGGTCGGCGCGGAGACCGTCCGCCGCGACAATCCGTCACTGCTCTGCCATGCTCGGCGAAATGACGACCTCTTTCGGGCCGTCGTGACGCGGCGTGGAGACTTGCCGAAGTCCTCCCAGATCTTTACGGACGCGGCAAAAGAGCGGACGCTCGTCTATCGGGTCGGCGAGGGAACCGTCAAAAGCCTTACGGACGTCCTCTGTGACTTGGGGCGGCGCGGATTCATGCACGTTTTCTGCGAGGGCGGACTGAACCTGGCCCGCTCCCTGGCGGACGAGGGGCTGGTGGACGAGTGGCTGACCGTCCTGTGCCCGTTGGTGATTGGGAGCCGACCGATTTCGGAGGCTCTCCGCTTCGATCGCGTCGAATCCGTTTCTTCGGAGGGCGTTGACTTTATCGGGAGGAGCCTATGTTTACGGGACTGATTCAGAAGATCGGCACGATCAAGCGTGTGAGCCGTGGGGCCGGTCTTGTCCTTGAAATCGGCTTTGAGCCGTGGGGCCGCCCGCTTGAACCCGGGGAGTCGGTCGCCGTGAATGGCGTGTGCCTGACGGTGTCCCACTGCGATTCGACGCGGTTTACGGCGGACGTCCTGCGTGAGACGGAATCGCGCACGGGCCTTGGAGAGGTCTGGCCGGGGATGCACGTGAACCTTGAGCGTGCGCTTCGCTCGGGCGACCCGATGGGGGGACACATCGTGCAGGGCCATGTGGACGGGCGCGGCACAATTCTGGGGAAGGAGCCGAAAGGCCGCGATTTCCAGTTGCGCGTACGGTGCGGACGCGTTCTTGCCGCGCAGTCCGTCCTGAAGGGGTCCATCACGATTGACGGCGTTTCGCTGACGATTTCGGCGCTTGGCGAGGACTGGATAGGGGTTGACCTCATCCCGACGACACTCCGTGAGACGACGCTCGGCGAGCGCAAGGCTGGCGATCGGGTCAACCTTGAGGGGGATGTCATCGGCAAATATGTCGCGAAGCGGTTGGAAGGGTCGGGGTTGACGGAAGAGAAACTGGCGGCGGCCGGCTTCATCTGATTCCTCCCGGGCGCACATCTTCCGGGCGGGCCATTCGACATCGCGAAAAAAAGCCCACGCACCCCCCTTGCCAAACGGATGGGGATTTGGTACAATTATGAGCGTAGGAAAGGGTGTGCCTCCACTCGAATTGATATTGAGGCCGCCTCGTCGATAGTTGATTTATGAGTCGCTACGAGGGTGGATTTAGACCTACAACCCCCGTGCATCCACCGATGGGTGTGTGCCCAAGGACGTGCGGGGACAAGAAAATCCGTAAAAGGAGGTTCAGAATGATGATTAATTCATCGAAGAAAACGGGGCGCGCGGCGGGCTTGAGTCCGTCGGCCGCCGGAACAAGCATCGTTAACCGCACTGCAGAGGAAGGAGGATGCCTATGAGTACACTATCCGCCGAAATACGGCCGTCAATCACCTACGACATCCGCAAGATGAGGGATCCAAGGACGGGCGACCCGACAAAGCGTCCCTTCGTCCTCTCCAACGAAACCATCAACCTCGCCAACCTCAGCAACATCATGTCAGGGGACCACGGCCTCATGTCCGGCAAGTCCACCCACGTGACCAACACGGTCATATCAACGCTGGAGAGCGTCATGGAACAGCTCAGGAAGGGCAACGCAGTCGTGCTGGACAACTACCTCAAGTTCACCCCAACCCTCAGGGGCAAGGTGGACTCCGAGACGGGCAAGCCGACCTCCGAGACGCAGCTGTGCGTCACCGTCCGGGCACTCGACAAGATGAAGCTCAGTCTCAGCGACTTCAACCTCGTTGGGACGGCCCCGGAGGTCCCACAGCCGAAGATTACGTGCATCTCAGCCTGGGCAAAGAAGTACACGAAGGACGTCATCGTACGCAACAGGGACATCATGATCACGGGGCGCAACCTCGACTTCGACGCGGCCATGGGCGACACCGTCACCCTCGCCTTCAAGACAGAGGAAGAGCCAACCACCCTCACGCTCACCCCAACGGACTGCACCTCGGGAACGCTGAGGTTCGCCTTTCCGTCCGCGCTCGGGGAATCACCTGCAGGAACGGAGATTGAGATGACACTCCGCACGCGCTCGGGCGTGGAGAACGGCGCCTTCAATGTCACGAGCCGCAAGGCCGTGCTGGCGGACGCCTAAGGAACGGACTCATCATGCTGGCGCGGCGGATTTCGTCGCGTTGAAATGGCGGGCGGGGCATTGCCCCGCCCGCTCTTTTTTTGTGCGCATCGCGGCGAATTCTACACGGAGAACGGTTTTCCCTCTACACGGAGACTTGGTTTTTTCTTCGTGTAGAATCGCTTTGTTCTCCGTGTTGACTTGACACTTTCTCCGTGTAGAAGCGTTCCGTTCTTCGTGTAGAATTGACGCGTTCTCCGTGCAGAGTTGGCAAGGCCTCCCCGTGTAGAGGCACAGTGCTTCCCCGTGAAGACAAGAAAAGGTCTGCACGGAGAGGAAAACGCTTCTACACGAAGGGCGAAATGCTTCTGCACGGAGGGCGGGACTCGCTCTCCTCGGAGAACGGGAACGCCTCTGCACGGAGAACCGAATTCGTCCTCCGTGTAAAAGGGCAGCCCCACGCGGCGGATTGGCCACCTGCGGAACTCTCGTTTATCTGATACCCTCTTGCGCCGCGACGGACGATATGATATAATACGCGCCAATTCATCAACCGAAAGAAAGAACTGAGAAGATGGTAAAGATTAGAATGCGTCGTACGGGTTGCACAAACCACGCGACCTATCGTATTGTCGCGGCGGATCAGCGCAGCCCCCGCGATGGCAAGTTCCTTGAGATTCTCGGGTGGTATGACACCCAGATGAAGGAAGAGAACTTCAAGCTTGACTTGGCGCGTGTTGACTACTGGCTTTCCAAGGGCGCGAAGCCCTCGACCACGGTCGCGAGCCTGATTCGCCGTGCGAAGAACCCGGCGCTCAAGCCGCACCACGCCCGCAAGGCCCAGCCCAAGGCTGAGGCGAAGAAGGAGGCCTAATCATGGGTATCAAGATTCTCGATAAGATCAACGCCGAGCAGACGGCGAAGTCGGGCGAGAAGAACTTCCCCGAGTTCCACACGGGCGACATCATTCGCGTTTCCATCAAGATTAAGGAAGGCGATAAGTTCCGTATTCAGGATTTCGAGGGCAAGGTTCTCGCGATTGACAACGGCCGCAAGAACATCTCGGGCAACTTCACCGTGACGCGTGAGAGCTACGGCGTTCGCGTTGAGAAGCTCTTCCCGTTCCACTCGCCCTGGATTCAGGCGATTAAGGTCGTCAAGTCGAACCCGAGCTGGCGCGCGAAGCTCTACACGGAGCGGACGTTCTGCTCGCATAAGGCTGTCCGTAAGCTCGTCAAGCGGTAAGCGTTTCGGGTCTGATGAATGAAGGTTCGGCCAACCCCATGCGGGTTGGCCGTTTCTTTTTTGGTACATTTTGCCGCGAAAAACCGTTCGGCTTGTGCAGGCGATTGAACGATGTTTTAGCTGTTGGTCGCGCTATAAGCTATAATCAGAAAAGTTTAAGCCTTTGTCGGGGGAATATGCTATAATACCTTCATTGTAAGTAGAATCATCCCTTAGTAAGGAGTGAATGCTAATGAAAGTTCGGATTCGTCCAGTCCTGAGTGCCGCGGTGGCGTTTGTGTCCGCTGCGCTGTTTGCCGGGAATTACACCGTTGTCTTTGACGGCAATGGCGGAACGGCCTACAATGAGGGGAACTTCTCCGTCACCAATCAGGTGATTGAATCGGGGAAGCCGACGCGCCTTCTGGCGAGCGTCTTTGAGAAAGGCGGCCTGGATGGATCGGTCTTCTGTGGCTGGGCCGAGACAGCGGATGGTCCCGTCAAGTACACGAACTGCGCGAAGGTGACGGATCTTGCCGCCGAAGGGGGAACGAAGACCCTCTACGCCGTCTGGCAGACGCGGGCCGATCGTGCGGCGGGTGTGCCGTCGGCGAAGAAGCTTTTCCCCGGCAAGTGGAATTCGGTCGGCACGTCCATCACCTGGTACAACAACAACGTCGGGTATTCGGGCGGCAAGTTCACGCGTGGCTATCAGGACCGCGTCATGGATAAGCTCATTGTCACCGCGTTCCTGAATACGGGCATCTCGGGCGGTTGCGTGAATGGCGCAAACGTCCAGCCGGCGGACCTGTATACGCTGGAGCACGGCATCAACGACTGGGGCAACAATGTCGCGCCGGGCACGCTGGATGACTACAAGAACAAGACCGAGAACAACTCGTTCGCCTACTGGTACCGCGTTGCCGTCGACAAGATGAAGGCGAACAATCCGAAGGCGATTGTGCTGGCAACGCCGCGGAAGGGCATTGGATTCGGCGGCTACCTGCCGATGCGGTGGGATGAGAAGCGGGAAGGTGGCTACGCCCTTCAGGATTACGTGAACGTGGTTCTCGACATCGCCGAATACGAGGGCTTCGAGGTCGCGGACAACTTTACGTTTGCGGGTGACCAGTCCACGCTTGAGTCCCTCTCCATCGAGGTGGCGCTTCATCCGAACGATCCGGGCTACCAGTTGATGGCGGACGAAGTCTACCGCGCCATCTGCCGCGCCCTTCCGAATATGGAGGAAATTGTCAGCCATGGTGAGTACGTTTGGACCAAGGGAGCCTCGGGCACATGGGCGGACGATGACGCCGGTTGGACGCCGCGGGCGACACTTGTTGTGAATGAGGCGGCCGAACTGACGCTTAATGGACCGAAGGAGGTCTCGTCCGTTTCCGTCGGCGGCGATGTGACCTTCAAGGGGGATGCAATCTCGTTCAATTATCCGGGAACGATTGTCTTCAAGCGTGATGCGGCGGTGCGGTTTGAGAATGCGATTGGCGAGGGGTGGTCGGTGACGACCGAGGCGGGTGACGCGTCCGTGAAATCGGGTTCGGTCATTTTCCCGTCCCTACCGACCGTGCCCGTGAATGTCAACTTCGGTGAGGCGGTGCTGGAGGGTCAGGACCTTCAGATTGAGGGGTCGGCGCTTTCGCTCACGACGGCGAATGGTGGCCGGATTCGGCTCGCCGCCGGCTCGACGGCGACGCTGAACCTGGATGGCAAGGCCATCGATTTTGCCATTTCCGGCAAGGCGCAGACGAAGCCGGCTACCTACAACTGCCTGACGGACGGCGCGGGTGCGACGCGAATCTTGGATGGTGGTGAACTCTCAATTGGCGCAACTTACGGTGCCTGGGGCCCGCAGGGTGCGGGCGGCGACATCCACGTCGAGAAGGGCGGTACACTGAAGTTGACGACCGATTCGTCCATGGGCATCTACAAGCCGACGCGTGTTGAGGGTGGCACGCTCGTGAACGAGTACGACGGGTGGGGCAACATCCTCTATAAGGTCCACCTCTCCAACGGTGCGCACTTGACCGGGCGCAAGATGGAAGCGGGCAACAATTCCTATTATAACGGTTCGGATACAGCCCAGTACTCCGGCTCGTTCCTGTGGCAGACGGGAACGGAGGAGTCGCTCGTTGACTTCGACGAGATTCGACTTGGGACTTCGACGGATGCGACGGTGAACCCCGTTCAGCTGAAGTTCATCTGCGACGGACCGCTGACGGTTGCGTCACCACTGACGGCGAAAGAGGCGAGCCAGATTCGGGTCAATTCACCCGAGATGTTCGGCTTCCTCAAGAAGGGTGCGGACAAGCTGACGCTGTCGAGCGATAAGACCGCCGCGCCGACTGCCGCGCTCATCCTGCAGGCGGGCACGGTCGCGTTCCCGTCAACGGCCAAGGCGACATTCGGTGCGTTGGTCGTGAAGGGCGATTCGACGCTCGACATTGCCGACGGCGCGGCGGTTTCGTTTGCCGCGTCCGCGTCGGCCAGTTGGGGCGGGCGCCTGACGCTTGCCCGCGCACCCAAGGTTGGGGATGTGCGCATCGGCACGGATGCGAATGGACTTTCGAGTGCGCAGCTCGCGGCCATCTCAATCCAGGGCGATCCGACGGCCGTGCTCGCGGTGGACGACGACGGGTATCTTTTCCGTCTGGCGGGGGCCACCGCCAAGACGATTGAGAAGACGGCCGAATCGGCGACGATTCTCAAGGGCGAGAAGACGCTGCTGTTCACGGGTGTCCAACTGGAGGATGTCATCGGTCTTTCGGCCGACTACTCAACCCTGCATGTCGACGAGCGGAATGCGGGGGTGAACCCGACGACCCGGGTGCTGGACGAGTGCTGCGCGGCGGGCGCGGATAAGGCCGGTATCTACTACTATGCGAACGATGGGACCACGCTGACTTGCCAGTTCCAGGCGAAGGGGGGCGCAGGCAAGAGCCTGCTGACGGCGACCAAGCTTGAACTGACACAGGTCGGTGCGGATGTCTATGGTCAGGTTGTGTATGCGCTCTATCCCTACGACAAGGCCTACGGGTTCAATGGCGACACGGCGGCGGCGGGCACGGTTGCGGCGGACTATCGCACGACACCGGAAGATCTCGCCAACTCGACCGCCTGGATGGCGGTGTGCCTGAACAACTTGAGGCTGACGGTGCGGGAAGTGTCGTATGCTGATGCCAAGGTGACGGTGACCTACGTGGGAAAGGACGGCGAGACGGTTGGAACGGTTGAGGCGAATGTTGGTACGCTCGACCTCGCCGCGCTGGCACCTGCCGCGCCGACTTACGAGGGCTATGCCTTTACGGGATGGGATAAGGGCGTGATGAAGGTCCTGTCGGACATCACGGTGACGGCACTTTACGAGAAACTCTGCAAGGTGACGTTCGTGGATGCCGATGGCACGGAACTCGCGGTTGTCTATGTCAAGACGGGCGCATCGGCGACGGCACCCGACATGACGGGCAAGACTTACGATGGCGGCACTTTTCGCGGTTGGAACCAGCCTTTCAATGCCGTCACGGGAGACCTCACGGTGACGGCGACCTACTCCACGGCGGGCGTTCCCGCTGAGGTGCAGGATGCGATTGAATCGTCCTATTTCCCGAAAGGGAAGGATGCGCTCATCTGGGGCGGCGGAGCCAGCGGGGTCTGGGATGACGGGACGCTGAATTGGTTCACGGAGGATGGAGTTGCAACCGCCTGGAAGGCGGGATCGATTGCCGTCTTCCCCAACTCATCGACCGTTGCGGTCGTTGGTGAAAAAAGCGTCGCGAAGATACTGAATGTCGCAACTGCTGCACGAGTCGTCTTCACGGGCGACTCGTTGACGTTTACGACGGGCGAAGGCGTGCGCTTCGGCGCGAATGGCGTTTTTCGGTTTGAGAATGCCCTTGGTGGGAGTGCGGGTTATTCGCAGGCCATCGGCGAATCGGGTGACGCGGTTCTGAAACTCGCAACTCCCGTCTACATGGTGAGCACCGAAACTCGTAAGATTCTCCCCGCCGCCGCCAAGCTTGCCAATATCGAAAGCTTCAGTTTTGCGCTGGACACCCATTGGGGAAGCAAGCGTACGCGGCGCGTCAACAACGATGTCGTCCAGAACAAGGAGGGCATCTACAACTGGACGTATGACCCAGAGACGGATTCGGCGACCTTTCTGCTCAAGGCCTTGACGACGGAGGCTGAGGGGACGGTCATTACCGCGGTAAAGGTGAAACTCCAGCAGGAGGCGGATGGCATTTATGCATCCGTCATCTATGTCAAGGATGCGTTGGGGGGTGCGATTTATGGGTGCCTTGTCCACGGTGAGCAGACGACTTGGGACTGCGACTTCGATGCCTACGATTTCCGCCGCGACAACGGGTGCGACCTGTGCGATGAGGATGTCGCAATCAAGAATTACTGGGTCGCGATGTATGACTTCGTGTGCTCGCTCAAGGGGGCGATTCCGACGGAGATGTCCGTGGAGATCGCGGGCGATTGTGCCATCTCTGGGGGGGGGGGTATACGCTGGAGGCAGGTGCTTTTCGTGTTGTTGATTCGGGTACGCTGGGCGGCGGCACCTTTTCGGAGAATGTCACGGTCAATTCGGGTGCGCTTTTTGAGCTGGCGGGGACGGCGGCGATTGAGGTCAAGGGGGCGCTCACGAATGTTGGTTCAGGCCGCATCCTCATCTCGGGCGAGGGCGTCAAGCTGACGGCGGACAAGGGGCATGACTGGGAACTGAACATCTCCGGACGGGCGACGGCTTCGGGCTATGGCACATTGCCTACCGGCGGTGCGGGAACGAAGGTTCTCGCCGGAGGCGAGCTTTCGATTGGCGAAACTCTTGGCTATTGGGGTCCGTTGAGTGGCGGTGGCCCGATTTACGTCTATGCGGATGGCCTCGTTCGTCTTATCCATCCCACGGCCATGGGCGTTTCCAAGCCGTGGTATCTTGTGGGTGGTGCGGTGGCGAATGAGAATACGGCAAGTAGTTATCCAATCGTCTACCAGTTGAACATGGCGGATGGTGCGACATTCACGGGTTCGCGGGTGGGTGTTGGTTTCAAGGACCATTACGACAATTGGAGTTTCGTCAATGTCGGCGGCACGAGTCCCAGCACATTCGCGGCGGAGGACATGATGGTCGGCTATCAGGCCCCCGCAACGGCGGCAAATCATAAGGTTGGTGTCAAGTTCATCGTGGCGGATGTGACGGGTGACGCGGCGGTTGATTTCACGCTGGAGTCGCCGATCGTTGACCGCGAGGGCGTAAGCCTTTATCAGGGCGAGGCCGTGCGCGAGAACTGCGGTGTCTGGAAGACGGGCGCGGGGACGATGCTTCTCACGGCGGCGACGCACAATGAGCCGCAGGGCGTTTTCAAGATTGACGCGGGTGCGATTCGGCTCGGTTCGACTTGTGCGGGCAAACTCGGTGCGCTCCTGGTCGGCGGCGACTCGGCCATTGAGGTCGCCGACGGCGGGTGCATTGCCTTTGAGGATTCGGCATCCGTCGCATGGGCATCGGATGCCACGCTGACCATTCGCGGGCAGGCGAAGTCGCGCTCGATTCGCATTGGAACGAGTGCCGATGCGTTGACGGCCGACCAGTTGGTGCAGATTCGCTACGAGAGCGCGAGTGGAGTCCAGAAGCCCGTCACGATTGACGCGAACGGCTACCTTCGGTTCGAAAGCGGTTTCCGGTTGATTGTCCGCTAATACGGGCGGATGGAGGATTCCGTAAACGAAGGGAGGGCGCAGGTGCGTCCTCCCTTCGTCTTGATGATTTGCCCCAGATGGAACTTATCGGGCAAAGTAGGGATTGCCGCGCTTTTCGCGTCCGATTGTCGTCTGCGGGCCGTGTCCGGGGATGACGAGCGTTTCGTCGGGGAGCGCGGCAAGTTTTTCAAGGGACTTCATCAGCGTCGGCATATCGCCGCCGGGGAAGTCCGTGCGGCCGACCGAACCGGCAAACAGCGTGTCGCCCGAGAGGAGAAGCTTGTCCTCCGGGAAGAAGTAGCAGCATCCGCCGGGCGTGTGGCCGGGCGTTTCGATGACCGTCACGCCCTCAAGGTCGCGGCAGTCGCGGATGTTGCTCGGTTTGGAAATGGGCGGATAGTCCGGGGGGAACGCGTTGAGGGGATGGGCGAGAATCTTGGCGTCTAACGGATGGATGTAGACGGGAAGCCCGGGAAAACGCCGCTGGAGGTCGGGCACGCCGCCGATATGGTCAAAGTGGGCGTGTGTCAGGAGGATGAGTTCGGGCGTCAGGGCGCTTTTCTCAAGAAGCGCAACGATTCGACCGACGTCTGCTCCGGGGTCGACAATCCAGGCCCGCCCATGCTGGGCGAGAAGAACGCAGTTCACCTCAAACGTGCCAACTTGTAGAATCTGTCTTTCCATGCCCATATTTTATCACAACTGGTCCCTTGCGTGGGGCTGGATGCGCTGGTTGCCGTTTGTGGTGCTACAGCATGAGAAGCGTGCCCACGAGAAAGATCGTCAGGCCGAGTGCGAATCGCCGCGTCACTTTCTCGTGAAAGACGATGGCGGAGAAGAGAATCGTGACGAACTGGATGTCGTTATCATTTGGCAAGGCGGTGGCTTCAGAGGATTGAAAGGGGGTGTGCGGCATTTATTTGGTCGTTATTCCGTTTCGGTAATTCATCATTTTACGATGGATTCGCGCTTGAATTGCGAAGAATGAAAGAAAGTTAAAATAATACTACTCTCGTGGTTGACTTTCGGCGACGGTGCGTGCTATAATATGCGCCGTTCTCTACTGAGTAGGTAGTGTATGGCCCGCCAGGATGGGGAACAAGGAAAAAACGAAAGGAATTTGAAGATGTCGAAGATTGCAAAGACGGTTCTGGAGAAGGTCGGCGGTACGCCGCTCGTGGAGATCTCCAACAAGCTGAACAAGGGCGGTGCCCGCGTGCTCGTGAAAGTTGAGTTCTTCAACCCCGGCGGAAGCGTGAAGGACCGCATCGCCCTCGCGATGGTCGAGCAGGCGGAGAAGGATGGAATCCTGAAGCCGGGCGCAACGATCATCGAGCCGACTTCCGGCAACACGGGCGTTGGCCTGGCCCTCGTGAGCGCGGTGCGCGGCTACCACCTCATCCTCACGATGCCCGAGACGATGTCCATCGAGCGTCGCAAACTCGCGGCGGCGTATGGCGCGGAAATCGTCCTCACCCCGGGCAGCGACGGAATGAAGGGTGCGATTGCGAAGGCGAACGAGCTGCGCGACTCGAAGGGCGGCATTATCCTTCAGCAGTTCGAGAACCCGGCGAATCCGGCCTACCACCACATCACGACCGGACCCGAAATCTGGGCCGACACGGATGGCCAGGTCGACGCGTTTGTCGCGGGTGTCGGTACGGGCGGTACGCTGACGGGCACGGGCAAGTACCTGCGCGAGAAGAATCCGAATGTTGCGATTTATGCGGTTGAGCCTGATACGAGCCCCGTCCTCTCGGGCGGCAAGCCCGGTCCTCACAAGATTCAGGGCATCGGCGCGGGCTTTGTTCCGAAAGTGCTCGACACGAGCCTGATCACGAAGGTGATTACGGTTTCGGCGGACAATGCCGGCAGCACGGCACGTGCGGCGGCGGCGCAGGAGGGCCTGCTGGTCGGCATCTCGTCGGGCGCGGCGCTTTGGGCGGCACTTGAACTGGCGAAAGACCCGGCCTATGCGGGCAAGACGATTGTCGCGCTTCTGCCGGATACGGGAGAGCGTTACCTCTCGACCTGGCTTTTCGCCTAATCGGTCGGTGAACGAACACGGTATAAGATAGAGAATTGACGAAAGAAGAAGGAGGAATCCACATGAGTACTGAAGTAAAGCAGCATGCAGAGACGCTCGCGGTTCACGCGGGATGGAATGGGGACCCTGCGACGGATGCGACGGCGGTGCCCGTCTACCGTACGACGGCCTACAACTTCAAGAGTGCACAGGATGGTGCGGATCGCTTTGCCCTGCGGAAGGCGGCGAACATCTACGCCCGTCTGATGAACCCGACCGAGGACGTGCTTGAGAAGCGCCTTGCGGCCCTTGAGGGTGGCGCGGCGGCCATCACGCTGAGCTCGGGTACGGCGGCAATCTACTTCACGATTACGAACATCGTCCCCTCGGGAGAGGAGTTCGTCGCGGCCTCGAACCTCTACGGCGGAACCTACACGCAGTTTGACGTGATCCTTCCGCAGTCGAACAACATCCATGCGAAGTTCGTCAAGGTGAACGACATCGCGGCGGCCGAGGCGGCCATCAACGAGAAGACCCGCCTCATCTTCGTTGAGACGATTGGCAACCCCGGACTTGACGTTGCGGATATCGAGGCCTACTCGAAGCTTGCGAAGAAGCACAACCTCCCGCTGGTCGTGGACGCGACATTCTCGACCCCGATTCTTGAGCATCCGATTGAATTCGGCGCGGATGTCGTCATCCACTCGCTTTCGAAGTGGATTGGCGGCCATGGTGCGGGCATCGGCGGTGTTGTGATTGACGCGGGCAAGTTCGACTGGTCGGATCCGAAGTTCTCGCTCTACAATGAACCTGACCGGGGCTACCATGGTGCGGTCTGGTCCAAGCTGGCGGGACCTCTCGCCTTCATTACCCGCCTGCGCACGGTCGGCCTTCGCAACCAGGGTCCGACGCTGTCGCCGGATGCGAACTGGATCTTCCTCCAGGGCGTGGAGTCCCTGCCGCTCCGAATTGCGCGGCACTCGTCCAACGCGCTGGCGGTGGCCAAGTTCCTCAAGAACCACCCGAAGGTGGCGTGGGTTCGCTATCCGGGCCTGGAGGGCGACCCCTCGTACGACCTCGCGAAGAAGTATCTCCCGAACGGTCAGGGCGGCATGGTCGTCTTTGGCGTGAAGGGTGGCGTGCAGGAGGGCATCAAGGTCGTGGACGGCCTCAAGCTCTTCACGCAGCTCGCGAACGTGGGTGATGCGCGGTCGCTGTCGGTTCACCCGGCCTCCTCGACGCACTCCCAGCTCACCGAGGAACAGCAGCGTGCGGCGGGCCTTGCGCCCGAACTGATCCGTCTGTCAATTGGCATCGAGCACATCGACGACATTATCGCGGACCTCGATCAGGCGCTCGCACTCATCTAACCATTGTTCAACGGGGCCGTTCCAGGTCGGGACGGCCCATACTTTGCCCGCGAAAGCGGGCTTTTCAAAGGAAATAAAACCTACTGAACGAGTAGGGTAGAAAGGAATAACACGCATGAACATCAACACGAAACACGGATTCTCACTGGTTCGGACGCTTCTCATTTCCGCTGCGACGCTGGGTGCGGTCGCGGCGCAGGCGGGCGTGCCGCTCAACAACCTGCAGGGTACGGGAGGTATCGCCTTCAACCCGTTGGCCTACACGGCCGGATTGCCGTGGGAAGGATCGAGCACGAGCAACCTGAATGAAATCGTCTCGAAGCCGCAGGTTGGCGGATGGTACGTCAATCTCGGTGATGCGGGCATCAACTGGTGGGCGGCTTCCGCCGCGCTGACCGTTGCGCAGCGCCTTGAACTTTCCTATGGCTACGGCTTTGTCGATGCCCACCGCTATGGCGACGGCTCGATTAACACCCACAACATTGGCGCGAAGCTGCGCATCCTCGACGAGAACGCCTTTGATACGGCCTGGATTCCGGCTATCGCCATCGGCGGCGTCTGGAAGTACACGGACTCGGATACGGTCAAGGCACTCGGCCTGCGCGACAACGGCGTGGACGGCTACGTCGTGGCCTCGAAGCTGATTACCCAGACGCCGGTTCCCGTCCTTCTCTCGGCTGGTCTTCTTGTGTCGGACGAGGTCGTGAATGGCGTGGTCGGTCACAACAAGTACGGCGTGGCCGGTTTCGGCAACATCGACATCCTCCCTGCCGAGAACATTGCCATCGGTCTTGAGTACAAGCAGGGCGTGAATGTCGGCGACGACATCCGCAACCACGACTACTACGATGCGCACGTGGCCTGGTTCGTGACGAAGAACCTGACGCTGGTCGCGGCATTTGCTGAGACGGGCAACAAGGATCACTTCTACCGCAACGGCAACACGAAGAAGTTGGGCGTCGGTTCGGGCGCGGTCTTCTCGATTCAGTACCAGTTCTGACGAAAGGTGACATCGCGGTGAAAGTCGCAGTTGGACTGAGCGGCGGTGTCGATTCAAGCGTCGCGGCCCTACTCCTGAAGGAGCAGGGCCACGATGTTATCGGCATTACGATGAAATTGTGGCGCGGGCAGTATCGCGGCGGCCCGCGTGATGCCTGTTTCGGGGCTGGGGAGAAGGAGGACATCGAGCGTGCGGCGGCCTTTGTAAAGGCCATTGGCATTGACTACAAGGTCTTTGACTGTGCCGCGCAGTACGATCGGGCCATCGTCTCGTATTTTCGCGAGACCTACCTCTCGGGCAGGACCCCGAATCCCTGTGTCCGGTGCAATGCACTAATGAAGTTCGGGCTTCTGCCGCGCCTCGCCGTGGAGGCGGGGCTTTCGTTCGACATGTTCGCCACGGGGCACTATGCGCGTGTCGAGCGGCGCGGCGGACGGTGGGCGATTCTCCGTGCACGGGATGAGGCGAAGGACCAGAGTTATTTCCTCTATCGCCTTTCGCAGGAGCAGCTGGCGCGGCAGGTCTTTCCGTTGGGTGAGCTGACGAAGACCGAGGTTCGGTCGATTGCTCGCGCCCATGGGCTGAACGCATCGGATAAGCCGGACTCGCAGGACTTCTATGCGGGTGACGTGAACGAGCTGATTGGCGCGGCGGATCGTCTGGGCGACATCGTAACGACGGATGGACGCGTCCTCGGCCATCATCTTGGGTTCTGGCACTACACGATTGGGCAGCGCAAGGGGCTTGGCATCGGTGGGGCGGGCGAACCGTATTACGTCATTGACGTGGACGCGTGTCGAAACCGCGTCGTCGTGGGGCGGGCCGACGAGGCCGTCCGCACTTCGCTTGATGTCGCGGAGATGAACTGGGTCGCGGCGGAACCGACGCAGGAGTCGATTCCATGCCGCGCCAAGGTGCGCAGTGCCGGGCGGCTTGTTCCGGCCACCCTCCGTGGTGCGCACTGTTCGCTGTCCGAGGACATCATGGGCATCGCAACTGGGCAGAGTGCCGTCTTCTATGGGGCGGAGGACGATGCCGTACTCTGCGGAGGCGTCATCGTCTGAGCAAAGTTTTACATTCGTCTGACACTTCGCGGACGCGGTTTCGCTATACTATGCGCCAGTTAAACGAGTAAGGCCAAAGGAGGCTGAAAATGATGAAGAGTGCAATTGTCGCGGCGCTTGTCGCCGGAGTGGTGGCGGTTCTCGCCGGTTGTTGTTCGTGTGTCGCGCCGAAGAAGGCGTGCTGCAAGAACTGCACACCGGGTCAGGCGTGTGAATGCGGATGCGGTCAGGCGACCTGCACCTGCACCACCAACTGCGCGTGTGGCAAGTAACAGGTGATGCTCGCGGCACTTCTGGCGTTGGCTCAGCACTGCTGTACGACCGATTCATGGTTGTGCAGCAGCTTCCCCTGCACCTGCCTGACGTGCTGCTGCATCTATTGCGCGACATCGGGAGTCGCCCTTGTGGCGATTCTCGGTGTCGCGCGTTTATTGAAGTTTCCAAAGGTCGTTGTCGTCGGCAAGGACGGGGCGGCCCGTTCGCGGCTGGTGAACCTGCTCCAGTCGGCGAAGTATCGTGTGGAGGTCAAGGATGGTGACGGCGGACTTTCCGTCCTTGAGACGGGTGGGGAGGTGTGGTCCATTGGGCCGGTGCAGGTTGATGTTGCGCGGATGGCCGTGATTCAGGCGGATGGGACATCGGTTCGGCTTTTGCCGCGTGAACTGAAGATTTTGGTGCTTTTGACGGCGGAACCGGGCGCGGTCGTCTCGCGGGAGACGCTGATGAACGAGGCCTGGGGATTCGACTACTACGGAACGACGCGGACCGTCGACCAGACGATTGCCAACCTGCGCAAGAAACTGGGCAGGGGACTCACCATTGAGAGCGTCCGCGGCGAAGGCTACCGCCTGACGGACGGCACGGAGGAATAGGCTTCGCAACGCGGCGGTTTGGGAGCGCAATCAACCGCGCACCGACCGTTCCTGCCCGTCAGTTTCCAGCCCGATGGGGAGGGCAAGCTTGGCTCGTGGGCATTGTTCTTCCTTCGGATGCTTATCGGAATTTCTTGTCGTGCGCAGGGGAAGTGCGCCGCGTACGCATCACAGGAATTTCCCGTGCCCATCGGAAGAAAACTTACTCCTGAGTAACTTTAGACTTACTGCCCAGTAAGTCTTGATTTACTGCGCAGTAAGTCTCCGTCCGATGGGCACGGGAGGCGCGGCGGTTGCCCTTGCCGCGTCGGGGCCTTGCCCATGAGCATCCGCCGCGAAGCCGCTCGTTCGCCGGAATCGTGCGCTTGATGCACGAATTGTTCGGTTATGGGCGGACAGGCGCATTCGGTCGAAGCGGTGTCTCCACCTGCTCGTTTTGCCGCGAATCCCGCCAACTGCCGCGCCGTTTTTGTGCCTTTCGCGGCTGTATTTTCAAATGCAAGATGGGAAAGATTCAAGTCGAGATGAGAAAAACTGAGTTTTAGTGCCTGCTTATAGAATGAAAAAGCCCCCTCCAGGCAGTGAACTTGAAGGGGGCTTCTTGTAGGCTTCATCCTACCTTAAATGACCCTTGAACAGCGGACTCACCGCCCGGTAATCTCCCGGATGTGCGCCTGCATCAGCTTGCACTTCGAGCAGACCCCACCCGCATTGACCGTCGCATTCCCAGCCGCCGCAATCGCACCCACTCCGTGCGCCGTCGCCATCCCGCCTCCGCCCCGCTCAGCCAATCCCAATAACCAGTCGGCGGAACAGGCGTGAGCGCGGCAGATCTTGATAATCATATCTGCACTCGGCGATACCACACCACTTTCCCATCGTGCCCAGTTCTGTTGTTTGACACCAACACTATCCGCCATCTCGGCCTGAGATGACGATTTCCTAAGCTCTCTTAGCCTTACACCAATACTGTTCATTTTTATTTTACACCATAAGTGCGATACACTATTGACATCAACATCATCTTTGGTGTATACTACACCCGTTGTCACGAAATAGATTAAAAACATTATACCAAATGTGTGTCACGAAAGGAACAGAAACAATGAGCGACAAGAGGAAGGGGGCGGCCCGATGAGCAGCGTCAACGGAATCGCCCTGGGCATCGCCATCGACCACGCCGTGGTCGTCGGCGTCATCTGCTACGCCTGGGGCTACACCGACGGCCTCACCAGGCGGGACGGGAAGGGAGGCCGGCGATGAGCGGATCGGCGGAAAAGGTCGTCATCCAGCGCGTCCGCACGGTGAAGTACCGCGGGATGCGCGAGGCGGCGGAGAAGCTCGGGGTGACGTACTCCGCGCTCTACACGTACATGTACTACGGCAAGGGGGCGATCGGCGCGGACAAGCGCGCCCGGCTCGCCGTGCAGATCGAGACCGGGGCGATCCTGCCGAGCTGGGCGGTCCTGCCGCTCGGGAAAACAGACCGGAAATAACAAGGACAAGGAGGACGGGTGATGGGAAAGAGCGAGATCGTGAGGGCGGCGAGCGCCGTCGAGGTGGCCGGGGTCGCGGCCGTCGACGAGTCGGCGGCGCAGCTCACGGCGCAGTACCGCCGCGCCGAGGGCGCGCGCGGCGCCTTCGTGCGCGAGGCTGTGGCCTTCGGCGCGATGATGATCCAGGCCGAGGCGGCCCTGGTCGAGGCCAGTTTGTATTTTTCTACCGCGGTAGAAAAATATAAAACCTTCAAAAACAACGCCAAAGCCACCAAAAACGGACGATGGGGCGAGGGACGGCCGAACAGCGGAATCGAGGACTGGCTCGCCGACCACTGCCCCGAAATCGCCTACAAAACGGCCATGTCATACAAGGCGATGGCGGCGAAGATGGCGGAGCTGATGGGAGGCCGGACGGACGCGGTGATGGCCGCGCTCCGCGCCACGCACGAGTTGCGGATCAGCTACGGGGAGGACGGCGAGGTGGACGCGTCGGTGATCGATGCGCGCGAGCGGCTGTTCGCCGAGGCGACGAGCCGGCGGAAGCTGGAGCGGCTGTGGCTCTCGTGCGGGGGCCGCCCGGCCGGGGGCAAGGCGGCCGGCGCGGCGCCGGACGCGAACGACCCGGCGGCGTGCGCCCGCGCCGAGTGGAGCCGGGTGATCGTGCCGGCGACGAACACGGTGGTGCTGGAGGCGGCGGCGAGGCTGCTGTGCCGGCGCGACGTGGAGGACGCGCTCGCGGCGCTGGGGGTGCTGGTGGACTACCTGCACGGGCGCGAGGCGGAGCTGAAGAAGGAAGGGGGGCGCTGAGATGGGGCGCAGGGAGCTGAGGGCGGGCACGCCCGTGCAGGGCGACATGTTCCAGCGCCTCCGCGACGCGCTGGAGGTGACGAGCGTGGAGATGGCGACGTTCGTGGACCGGATGAACCGGTTCGCGGGCGGGGAGTCGAAGATGGACTTCACGGCGGTGGAGGTCGCGCTGGTGCTGTTCGACAAGCCGGAGACGAAGCTGGTGTACGCGCTCTACGACTCGGCGGCGATCGGCGGGAGCGACCTCGGGACGGGGCGGCTGAAGCGCAACCTGCACGTGTCGCGCGCGGCGCTCTACAAGTTCCTGCGGGAGCGGTGCACGGACCAGGCGGCGGCGTTCCGGCGGCGGTGAGGGGGCGGCGGCGATGCGGAGCATATTCGAGGAGTACGCGATGATCGCGGATCCGGCGGAGCGCGCGCGCGTGGCGGCTCTGGAGCCGCTGTTCGTGGCGGTGTCGGCGGCTCGCGGGAGCGGGCGCACGTGCCGCGTGGCGGCGGCGTGCGCGAGGAAGGCCGGGATGACGGCGAAGACATTCATGCGGCGGTACTACGCGTGGCGTTCGCACGGCGCGGTCGGGGCGGCGGACAAGCGCAAGGTGGCGCGGGTGCGCCCCGCGCCGGACGTGCTGCCGGTGTACAAGGGCTACCTTGAGAAGTTCCGGGGGCAGGTGAACTTCCACGCGGCGGCGCACCGTCGGATGATGGCGGACTTCCGCGCCGGGGCGATCCTCGCGGGGATCGGCACGTGGCGCGAGGTGTGGCGGGCGGAGCGGCCGGGCGCGGCCGTCCCGGCGGCGTGCCCGCCCGGGTGGGAGCCGTTCGGGTGGGGGTACGCGAACCTGCAGGCGCGGCTCGCGGGGGACGCGACGTTCCTCGCGTCGCTGGAGTGGAACGTGCGCGGGGCGGGTGCGGCGGCGCGGTTCGTGCGGGACGTGATGCGCAGCCGGCTGGACGCGGCGACGGGGCGGCAGCTGCCGGGCGGGGCGGTGTACCAGTGGGACGACGCGTTCGACAACCTGGTGGTGATGTGCAAGGGGCACGCGGGGCTGTGGCGGCCGGTCGGCTTCCACTGCTACGACGTCGGCACGGGCTACCACCTGCCGGCGTTCCAGAAGCCGCGCCCCTACTCGCACACGGACACGCAGGACCGCATCGCCGGGGACGGGCTGACGGAGCAGCTGTTCGCGATGACGTTCTTCTACGTGCACGCGGTGGTGGGGTTCAACCGCAACGGGGTGACGCACGTGCTGGAAAAGGGGACGACGGCGATCCGGGAGGCGGTGCGGCGGCGGCTGGAGGGGCTGCCCGGGTACGGGCGGCTGATCCGGTTCCAGACGGGCTCGCCGAAGTCGGCCCCGGCGCACCGGGGGCTGTTCCTCGGGCGCTTCGGGCACCCGCAGTTCAAGAGCACGGTGGAGGGGGCGCACCGCTACCGGCAGCTGGAGACGGCGGACCTGCCGGGGGCGGTGGGGATGAGCGCGGCGATGAAGCCGGAGGACCTGGACGCGTTCCGGGGGCACGAGGAGCGGTTCATCGCGGAGGTGGCGGCGGCGGACCTGCCGGCGGAGGTGGTGCGGCTGTTCTCGAAGCGGTTCCTGGAGTGGTCGGAGTACCAGGTGGTCGCGGGGGCGCGGAGCGACGCGATCAACGACACGACGGAACACCGGCTGGAGGGGTGGGGCGAGCGGTACCACGTGGAGGAGTTCCGCGACCCGGACGACCCCGGGACGTGGCACCCGATGGCGGCGCTCGACGCGCTCACGCCGACGACGCGCGAGCGCATCGAGGCGATGATCATGGCGGACCCCGGGCGCATGGTGCGCAGCCGCCGGATGTCGCGGCGCGAGGCGTGGGAGACGTGGCGGGGCGAGCTCGTGCGCGTGCCGCTGACGGAGATGTGGTACTTCATGGACCCGCGCTGGGCGAGGGAGCTGACGGTCACGCCGAAGCGGACGCTCCGCTTCCGGGACGAGCGGCTCTACGGGCGCGGCGTGGAGATGGTGTACGAGGCGCGGGTGAGGGGGGCGGACGGGGTGCCGCACGCGCTCGCGCCGGGGCGGCGGGTGAAGGTCTACGTGAACTGCTGGGGCGAGCTGCAGGACCACCTCTGGGTGGCCGACGAGGACGACCGCCCGCTCGGGATGGCCGACCGCATCCGGACGGCGTTCTGGGCGGACGAGGAGATGATCCGCGAGGAGTCGCGCCGGAAGCTCGTCGACATGGCGGAGGTGCTGCACGACACGCGCAGCCGCAACTGGGAGGCGACGGCGGAGCGGATCGCGCTCGACACGGGGCGGCGGCTCCTCGCCGAGGCGGCGCGGGAGGCCGGGCCGAAGCGGCGGGCGAAGGCCGGGCGCGTCCGGGTGGACGCGGCGGCGGGGCCGAAGGAGGCGGGCGGCGCGGAGCCGAACCCCTACGCGGCCCTGAGCTGAGGCTTAAACGGTGTTGAAACGACGGTAAACAAGGAATAAGGAAGGAGTCAAGAAGCAATGAACGAGACACAGCAGAAGAAGGTCTACGACCGGAACGAGGTGGCGGCGGCCCTGAGGGGGTACGCCGAGGGGCAGGCCCTGACGGACGACGAGGTGCGCGTCGCCCTGCGGGCCGTCGACTGGATCAACGCGAGCCCGCGCAACAGCCAGGTGAAGCTGAGCGAGCGCTCGGGGGTGTCGGTGGCGCGGCTCTCGCCGTTCTTCGCCGGCAAGTACGCGGGCGACACGCACGGCATCGTCAAGGAGGTCGGCAACTTCCTCGTGCGGCTCGAGACGGAGGGCGAGATCGCGCCGATCCCGTTCGTCGAGACGAGCATGTGGGAGCGGGTCCGGGCGGTGATCGACAACGCCCGGTTCGACAAGCAGCCGGGGATGCTCTTCGGCGAGAGCCAGATGGGCAAGACGGCGTGCCTGCTGCACTACCGCGACCTCTTCCCGCTGAGCGTGAAGTACTACCGGTTCACGGAGGGGCTGACGTACAACGCGTTCCTCGGGGACCTGCTGAAGGCGGTCGGGGCGCGGAGCGTGCCGCAGTCGACGGCGCGCCGGCGCGAGGCGCTCGCGGCGGCGGTCTCGACCTCGACGACCCTGCTCCTCGACGAGATCCAGCTCGCGCTCAGGCTCGCCCGCACGCGGGCCGACGGCGAGACGATCATCGAGTGCATCCGGACGCTCTCGGACACGGTGAGGTGCGGGGTCGTCTACTGCGGGACGCGCGTGGCCTACTCGGAGATGACGAGCGGCGGCGTGTCGCCGCTCTTCGCGCAGACGTTCCGGCGGTGCCAGCCGGCGGCGTTCTTCGACGGCAACTACACGCTCGCCGACCTGCGGCGGTTCTGGGAGGCGGTGGGCCTGCCCGAGCCGGGCGACATGGCGGCGAAGGGCGCGATCAAGAACCTCGTGAAGAACGGGGGGCTGACGGCGTTCATCTCGCTGATCCAGCGCGGGCGGCGCAGGGCCATCCGGGCCAAGGAGCGCTTCGGCTGGCTGCACTTCAACCAGGCGGCGGCCGAGAGCGAGCGCATCGCGGTCGGCACGGACGACGCGATCTGAGGATTTCAGGCAAAAACACAAAACAAACAGGAAAAAAGGAGACAGTGGAAATGCAGAAGCAGACGAGGACGATGAGGGACTCGAACGGGGACGACGTGCCCGTGAAGTACGTGGGCGAGTACGACAGGATGCGCGACCGGACGGCGCGGCGGATCCTGGCGCGGTTCAGGAAGGCGCGGGCGGAGCTGGAGCGCGTGGTGGGCGAGAGCGTGGCCGACCTCGAGGCGCTCAAGGGCGGCAAGGAGCGGCTGGGGGAGAAGGGCAACTTCTCGGCTCAGAGCTTCGACGGGCTGATCTCGGTGTCGATACGCCAGCAGTACAACATCCGGCTCGACGAGCGCGTGGTGCGGGCGCGGGAGCTGATGCTGGAGTACGTGAACGGGGTGCTGGACCGGGTGAGCGGGGTGGACGTGTCGGCGCTGAGGCTGCTGGTGGAGGCGGCGTTCAGGGCGAACGCGCAGGGCTACCTCCCGACGGGCAAGGTGCTCTCGCTCATGCGCATGGAGGTCGCGAGCGAGAAGTGGCGCGAGGCGAAGGCGATCCTGCAGGCGGCGCTCAAGCCGCAGCGCGGCAAGCAGTACCTCGCCTGCGAGGTGCGCGGCTCCACGCAGGAGGACTTCCGGCCGATCCGGCTCGACATCGCGGACTGCTGGCCGAAGGCAGGGGGAGGCGCGAAATGAGCGCCCCGACGGCGGCGCAGGTGCGCTCGTACGGCCTCGCGGCGGGGGCGGCCTGCCGGCGGCTCGGCATCGCCGGGGCGGACGCGTGCCGCGACTACCGCCGCCGCGTCGTCCGCGAGGAGACCGGGCGCGGGAGCCTCGGGGAGCTCCGCACGGCGGGCGAGTACGACGCGGTCATGGCGCGGCTCTGGTCCGACGCGGGCGACGCGGAGCGGGCGGTGCACTACGGCGTCGGCGCGGAGCGGCGGCTCGCGCGCACCGTGCGGGTGCTCGCCGCCCAGCTCATGCAGCTCAAGGGCGGCGGCGAGGGCGGTGCGGCGGCCTACGTCGACGGCGTCCTCGCACGCGCCGGGGTCCCCGCCGGGAGCCACTGGATGGACCTCGCGCCGACGCGCCTCGCCCAGCTCGTCGGGATCCTCGACACCGAGCGGCGGCGCATCCTGCGCCGCTCGGGCGCACGGCGACTCGCCTTCTCGGACCGCGTGCGCTACGAGGTGGACGGCCCGGTGCTGGTCGTCTACGGCGTGGAGCGCGGCTACTACGACGGCGCGGGAGGTGCGCAATGAGGGGCAGGAGGGCCGACATCGTCCGCGACTACGCGCCCGCGTCGCTCCGCCGGTCGCTCGACCTGTGGTACCGGCGGCACGGCGCGGAGACCCCGCCCCGGACACTCTGCTCGGCGGTCCGCTGGCGCATCTACCTCGCCGCGAAGCGGAACCCGAAGCGCTACAGGGCCACGAGGGACGCGGACGCGCTCGCGTGACGACACGGATTTGACCCGGCAATCATGGTAGCCACGAATAGGGAAGTCGGTGTATTGGGACGGACGGGCGGACGCGCCCGGACGGCTCGCCTGGCCGACCCATGCCCCCAGAACGACAGGGGATACCGCCAATAGCGTTGGCAGCCGGGAGAGACCGGCACACCCGACCGCAGGTGGAGGCACTGGACAGCGGTGGCGGCCCGGAGAGACGGGCACTTCGATTTCAAGGCGGCCTGAAGCCGCCCTGAAGCCCCCCGGACGACGCGCCCGGGGGGGCTTTTTTCTTGAGTTTTTCTACCGCGGTAGAAAAACTCCCACGCGCCCGTTTTCGCCGCATCTGGCGTTGTTTTGGCAAGTTTTATATTTAGTTGCCGCGGAAACTAAATACAACCCGCCGAGCGCACGGTTGGGCGCGTGAGGACACGCGAAGCACAACAGACCTGCGAGACCCTGCGCACCGTCCGCCGCGTCGGGTTTGCGACGCACGGCGTTTATGGGAGACTATGCGCCGGACGGCCGGGGAACGCCCCGAACCCGTCCCCCGGGTACGGCTCCACCCGGCGAAGGCAACGGGCCACGACAACTTACACAGACAGAAGGAAACGCCATCAACATGGAAACGACGGGAATCGCAATCTCCTCCGGCGCGGTCGGCGCAATCTGCGGCGTGGTCTCGGCCTACGTCCGCTCGCGGCTCGTCCGGCGCGCGCGCATCGAGCCTGACCCCAGCCCCTTCCCCGTGCGCAAGGTCGCCGACTGCATCTCGGTCGGCGAGTGCAACCGGCGCATGAAGGCCTTGGAGGAGCGCATGGACAAGGTCGAGCGCCGCCTCTCGGACGGCCTCGACAGCATCCTCAAGAAGCTCGACGCGATGGACGCGCGGGGCGAGGAGCGGGCGCGGCAGATGAACGTGCGGCTCGACCCGGTCGTCGAGCGCGTGGCGGCCAACTCGGCGAGGATCGACATGATCGACCGGCGCATCGTCGCGGGGGGAGGCCGGAAATGAGGAACCCCGCGCTCAACAACGCCATCCTGCGGATCCTCGCCCGCGTCGGCTGCGGGCTGAGGGAGAAGACGCTCATGGCCGAGACCGAGCTGGTCATGGACCGGCACGACCTCACGACGGACGAGTTCCTCGACGCGCTCGGCTTCCTCGACGACAGGGCGCTCGCGGAGAGCTGGCCGAACCTCGCCGGCGAGACCGTCTGGGGGATCACCGACGCGGGGCGCGACAGCCTGAAGGGGCTCTGAGGCCATGAAGAAGACGCGCACCGACAGCTGGGCCGCGTGCCTCACCGAGGAGCAGGGCTGGACGCTCTACTACCGGGCGATGCGCTGCCCGTGGCAGGAGGCGGCGGCCTGGGCGGCGCGGGAGTTCGGCCTCGCCAAGGCCCCCTCGCGCACCGGCTTCTACGCCTGGCTCGCCCAGATGCGCGCCGCCGAGCACGAGCACCGCATGCACGAGGCGGCCACCGCCGCCGCCGAGGCCGCCGCGCTCGGCCGCAGGTGCACACGCGACGAGTCCCTCGTCGAGGCCCTCAAGGCCCTCGCCACCGAGGCCGCGCTCAACACCGACGCGAAAACCGCCTCCAGCCTCATCCAGAGCGCCATGGCCATCAAGGATCGCCTCCAGAGGGCCGACGACCTCGCCATCCGCGCCAAGGCGCAGGCCACGCGCGAGGCCGACCTCGCCCTCGCACGCGAGAAGTTCGAGGCCGCCGAGCGGCGGCTCAGCGCCGTCCAGGACGCCGTCCGCTCCGCCAAGTCGAGGGGCGGGCTCACCGAGGAGACCCTCAGGAAGATCGAGGAGGCCGCCGGCCTGCTGTAGCCATGGGAAACGCCAAGGTCAAGCCCCGCGCCGACTCGCTCCTCCTGCCCTACCAGCGCAGGTGGGTCGAGGACGGCTCGCGCCTGAAGCTCGCCGTGAAGAGCCGCCAGATCGGCTGGACGTGGGCGACGGCCTACGGCCTCGTCCGCCGCAAGGCCCTCAGGACCGCCGCGCTCGACGCGTGGATCAGCTCCCGCGACGAGATCCAGGCGCGGCTCTTCCTCGAGGACTGCAAGGGCTTCGCGGGCATCCTCGACGCGGGCGCGCAGGACTTCGGCGAGCGCGTCATCGACGCGCGCGGCTCCTCGGCCTACGTCCTCCAGATGGGCAACGGCCTCAGGCTCAACTCCATGTCCTCCAACCCCGACGCGCAGGCCGGCAAGCGCGGCGACCGCGTCCTCGACGAGTTCGCCCTCCACCCCGACCCCCGCCGCCTCTACTCCATCGCCTACCCGGGCATCACCTGGGGCGGCTGCCTCGAGATCTTCTCCACCCCGCGCGGCAGCGACTCCTACTTCCAGCGGCTCATCGACGAGATCAGGGACGGCAACCCGAAGGGCTTCAGCTTCCACCGGGTCACGCTCGAGGACGCGCTGGGCCAGGGCTTCCTCGCCCGGCTCCAGAGGAAGCTGCCGCCCGGCGACGAGCGCCAGGCCATGGACGAGGCGGCCTACTTCGACTTCATCCGCTCCGGCTGCGCCGACGAGGAGACGTTCATGCAGGAGTACATGTGCGTGCCGGCCAACGACGCGACGGCCTTCATCGGCTATGACCTGCTGGACGCGAACCACGTGGCCGGCCGCCTGGAGCGCAAGACCGGCACGGTCGACGGCCGACCGAGCGAGACCACGCGCTGGACGGCCGCCGCGCCCGCCGGCGACGCGCCGCTCTACCTCGGCGTCGACTACGCCCGCCACGCCGACCTCACCGTCCTCTGGCTCGCCGCGGACGTCGCGGGCGTCCTCGTCCCCGCCGAGGTGACGACGATGCGCAACGTCACCTTCCGCCGCCAGAGGGCCGAGATCGACCGCCTCATGCGCCTGGGGCGCCTCGTGCGGTGCTGCTTCGACATGACCGGCATCGGCGAGGAGACCGCCGAGGCCATGCGCCGCACCTACGGCCACCGCTTCGAGCCCGTGCGCTTCACCCCGGCCGCCAAGGAGTCCATGGCCTACCCCGTGCGCCACGGCCTCGAGGACCGGACGCTCAAGGTGCCCGACCTGCGCGAGGTGGACGCGGACTTCCGCCGGATCCGCAAGGAGGAGTCGGCGGGCGGCCACGCCCGCTTCACCGGCGAGCGCGACGCGGGCGGCCACGCCGACCGCTTCTGGGCCTGCGCCCTCTGCCGCGAGGCGAGGGGCTCGCGCCGCGCCGCCGCCGCGCCGCGCGCCCTCGACACCCCGGCGACCCGCGCCCGCCGCCGCCTCATCCGCGAAAGGAACCAAGCCAGATGACCCCGCCCGTCCGCACCCTCCCCCGCGCCCTCGCCTGGCGCGACGCCTACAGCCCCCTCAGGGGCCTCACCATGCCGCGCGCCGTCCAGCTCATGGAGGCCGCCCAGCGCGGCGCCATGGCCGACCTCCAGTGGCTCTACGCCGCCGAGACCGGCATCGAGGCCACCGACCCCGACCTCATGACCATCATCGAGCGCACCGTCGCGGGGGTCGCCGACATGGACTGGCAGATCCTCACCGCCGACGAGACGGCCCGCGGCTTCGATCGCGCCCTCGCCGACGAGCAGCGCGCCTTCCTCGAGGAGAGCTACGCCGCCTGCGACAACCTCCCCGACGCGATCGAGCACCTCGTCATGGCCCGCTTCAGGGGCTTCGCCCACCTCCAGCCCTGGCTCAGGCCCGACTGGACGATCGAGCACCTCGAGCCGCTCCCCCAGTGGAACATGGTCCGCGACGGCGCGTCCTCGCGCTGGGCCTGGAACCCCCGCGCCGAGCAGGTCGGCTACCGCGACCTCAGGGGCGGCGCCTACCTCTCGCCCGAGGACTACGTCGTCGCCGACAACCGCCGCCCCGTCAACCGCATCGCCCTCGTCAAGTACGTGCGGGCGACCACCGCCGAGAAGGACTGGGACGCGTACGTCGAGATCTACGGCATCCCCGGGGTCTTCATCATCATGCCGCCCGACGTCCCGGCCGGCAAGGAGGAGGAGTACGCCGACCGGGCGACCGAGGCCGCCGAGGCCGCGAGTGGCGCGCTCCCGAACGGATCCGACGTGCGCACCCTCGGCGAGGTGCGCGGCGCCCAGCCCTTCCAGGCGCGGCTCGAGTGGCTCCAGAAGCAGCTCGTCCTCGCCGGCACGGGCGGCATGCTCACCATGCTCTCCGAGCCGGCCGGCATCGGCGGCGGCGCGTCGGGGGCGCAGGAGGGCGTGTGGGACGCCATCGTCCGCCGCGTCGCCCACAAGGTCGAGGGCCCGCTCAACGCCCAGTACGACCGCCGCGCCCTCGCCGCCCGCTTCCCGGGCCGCCCAGCCCTCGCCCAGTTCGCCCTGCGCACACGCCAGGAGCGCGACGTCGGATCCGCCGTCCAGAACATCGCCGCGCTCGCCGCCGCCGGCTACCGCGTCTCGCCCGAGCAGGTCGCCGCCGAGACCGGCTACGAGGTGACCGCAGCCCCCGCGCCGCAGCTGGCCTTCGCCGCCAACGCCGCCCCCGGCCCTCGCCCAGCCGCCCGGGGCGGGCGGTCCCCCGCCGACGCCCTCCTCGCCGAGGTCGCCGCCGCCGTCCTCGACGGCTCCGTCCCCTACGAGGAGGCCCTCCGCAGGGCCGACCGGGCGCTCGCCGCCATCGACCCCGCCGCACTCGCAGGCGGCCTCGAGAAGGCCCTCGAGCGCGCCATGTCCGCCGCCGCCGCCAAGGCCACCGCGCTGGGGAACAGGAAAACGAGGAGCGCAGACTTATGAACAAGAGACTGACACTTGTGAACAGCGCCGGCGGGCTGGCCCCCGCCGAACTCCCGCCCGAGGGCGAGGCCCTCGCCGTGCAGGTCGCCCCCTTCGGCGAGTACCCGGCCCGCACCGGCCGCGGCGACGGGGGGCGCACCGTCGTCCAGGTGCTCGACGCGGCCGCCTTCGCCCGCATCATCGACGACTGGACCGCCAGGGGCCGCCCCGAGATCCTCGTCGACGCCGACCACGACTCCATCGGCGGCGGCACCCGCGCCTACGCCTGGGCCTCCAACCTCCGCACCGACCCCGCGAGGGGCCTCGTCGCCGACTTCCGCCTCACCGCCCTCGGCCGCGAGGCCGTCGCCGGCCGCGAGTACCGCTTCGTCTCCCCCGTCTTCCTGCTGGAGGACGGCACCGACCGCGTCCTCGCGCTCGACTCCGTCGCCCTCACCAACAGGCCCAACCTTCCCGTCTCCTGCGTCCTCAACCGCCGGGGAACGGACAACCAGACCGTTGAGGACCAGAAAGGAAAGAACAAGATGGACAAGATACTCACCGCGCTCGGCCTCGCGCCGGACGCGACCGAGGAGGACGCGCTCGCCGCGATCGAGGCCCTGCGCAGGGCCGCCGACGAGGCGCGGGCCCAGGCCCTCGCGAACGAGGCCGCCGCCTGCGCCGACCAGAACCGCGACAGGATCGCCAACCGCGACGAGTTCGTCAGGCTCTACGTCGCCAACGGCCGCGACACGGCCCTCGCCTTCCTCGCCGCCGTCAAGGCCCCGCCCGCCAAGGCCCGCATCGCCGCCAACTCGGCGCGGACCCCGGCCGACGCGCCCGATGTGCGCTCGCGCCTCGCCGCCTGCCGCACCCCCGAGGAGCTCGCCGCCTTCGCCGTCGCCAACGCGCGCGAACTCGCCGAGGCGCACTGAACCCAAACACATGACAAGAAAGGAAACGACAGCAAATGGCAACCTCCCTCACCTCCCCCGGCCTGATCCTCGGATCGTCCAAGGCCATCATGGAAACCCGCCGCGCCCTCGCGCTCGCACGCCTCTTCACCACGGACTTCTCCTCCGAGGTGCAGGGCGAGGGCAAGACCCTCAAGGTCCCCGTCTTCTCCGGCGCGGCCACCGTCTTCAACGAGTCCTCCAACGACTTCGAGACGACCGACGGCTCCATCATCCCAGCCTCCGTCACGCTCGACCAGCTCGTCAAGGTGACCTACAAGATCGGCCAGACCGACCTGCTCGAGGTCGACCGCAGCTCGACCTCCCGCAACTGCGGCATCGCCGGCGGCCGCGCCATCGCCGCCAAGATCGAGGAGCTCGTCGTCGGCAAGCTCGACTACACGAACGCCGTCGCCCAGGCCACGGGCTTCGAGGTCGCCAAGCTCGGCAAGGCCATCGCCGTCGCCGAGAAGAACGACCTCGACCCGGCGACCATCGTCGCCATCCTCGGCCCCGACGCGTACGGCGAGCTGCTGGACGCGAACACCGCCAACGCCGCCATCGCCGGCGACAGCATCGCCGAGGCCCTCGGCCGCAAGTACGGCATCAAGGCCATCGTCTGCTCCGCCAAGGTCGCCGCCGCCGACTCCGCGAGCGCGTCGAAGGGCGTCGGCTTCCTCGTCCCGGACGCGGCCATCGCCGTCGCCGGACGCGCCGTCCCCGAGGCCGTCGACGGCATGTACGCCGAGTACGGCACCACGACCGACGACGAGAGCGGGCTCACCGTCACCTCGTTCGTCCACGGCGCGCCCGGCAAGAACATGCGCTACATGAACGTCGCCGCCCTCCTCGGCAGCGCGCTCACGCGCACCTCCACCAACAAGGCCCCGGGCTACGTCCAGCTCGTCGAGGCCTAAAAAGGGGGGCGCACGGGGGGCCGGCGCGACCCCTCGTGCGCCTACCCCCCTCAAAACTCACGAAAACCGTTTCAAAAACGCGAGCAGGATCCCGGACGCACGACGAGCCGCCTTTTGCGCGGAGGCCTCCAGGGGCCTTTCTCGCGCGTCTGGCGCAACGCCCCGGAACCCGCCCGAACGAAAGGACCAGAAGAATGTGGCGAAAGGTCACAAGGGCCGACCTCGCGGCCGCGCTCTCCGAGCCGGAGATCCGCGCCTTCGGCCAGAACGAGGACGCGGACGACACCGCCGTCGACCGGCTGGTCGCCAACGCCGTCTCCGCCGTCAGGGGCTACGTCCGCTCCGGCCGCAGGTGCCGGATGCCCGACGACGAGGCCCTCCTCCCGGAGATGCTCGTCGCGCCCGCGATGGACGTCGCGGCCTTCAACCTCCTCAAGCGCTTCAACCGAACCCCGAACGAGGCCCGCACGAAGGCCTACGAGCGGGCGCTCGCGCTCTTCGACCGCCTCGCCGCCGGCGCGGTCGTCCCGGAGGACTACGGCGAGGCCCCGGACCGCGACACCATCGCCTACCCGGCCTTCCGCAGGAGGCCCCGCCTCCTCGGCCGGCGGCTGGAAGGGGGGCTCTGAGCCATGGACCTGCAGGAAGTCCAGTCCCGGATCGCCGCGCGCGTCCGCGCCATCCCCCTCCTCGCGGGCCTCCCCGTCTTCGAGGAGGAGAGGGGCAACGTCGCCGAGAGCGTCAACCAGGAGATCCCGCGCTCGTCGTTCTGCGTCGTCGTCGGGGGGCTCGCCTTCACCGACGAGGCCCCCGACTCCGCCGCCTGCTACGGCCGCGCCACCGTCGCCGTCGACGTCTTCGAGGACCCGCTCGTCAACCGGGCCACCCCGGGCCGGGCGACCTACCTCAGGGCCGCGCAGGAGATCGCAAGGGCCCTCAAGCTCTTCGACACCGGCGACGGCCTGCTCACCTCGCCCTCCATCTCCGAGCCGGCCGACCTCGGCGGCGGGGTCGTCTCGTGCACCGTTCGCCTCGACCTCAGGACCACCCTCTGAACCACACCTGAACACCCACTGAAAGGAAACCGAAACATGGCAACGACCAGACAATCCATCATCCGCGGCCCGGGCACCGTCTCGTTCGCCTCCGCCAAGCTCTTCGACGCGAGCGGCATCACGGCCACCGTCGAGTCGTCCACGCAGGACGTCCCGTCCTCGCTCTCGGGCACGCTCGACACCATCAAGACCGACCAGCTCGCCCGGATCACCCTCACGCCCGTCGGCAACCTCTCCGAGGCGATCCTCGCCGTCCTCTACCCGGCCGCCTTCCGCACCCCCTCCGTCGGCTCGTCGCTCCTCGGCGCGACAGACAGCCCGCTGGCAATCTCCTCCCGCGCCGGCACCCGCGTCACCTTCGCCGCCGCCGCGCTCACCAAGTGCCCCGACCTCGTCCTCTCCCCGGTCAAGACCGCCCTCGGACGGGCCGAGTTCACCGCGCTCCTGCCGAACGGAAAGCTGCCGGACGACGCGTCCGCCAAACTCTACACCGTCGCCGCGCAGGCCTACGCCGACGGCGAACCGCCACGCGACGGCCTCACCGGCCGACACTACTCCGCCACCCTCGGCGACCTCTCCATCCCCGACACGCTCGACGGGTGGACCGTCTCGGTCGAGCCGCAGCTCGAGCCGGTCGCCACCGACAGCCAGGGCACCATCGACTACACCCTCTCGGGCGTGAAGGTGACGGCCCGCTGCACCCCGCTCGGCCTCTCCGAGGCCCAGCTCCTCGCCGCCCTCCCCGCCCTCTCCGGGCGCGGCGCGTCCCTCGCGGGCGACGACGACCTCGTCATCACGGCGGCGGGCGGCCTCACCGTCACCCTCCGGTGCGCCTCGCTCGTCTCCGGACCCCTCAACTGGGGCGCGAGCGCACTCCGCGCCGGCGAGCTCGGCTTCACCGCAAACGTCCGCCCGTCGGACGGCTCGCTCTTCGACGTCGCGCTCGCCGCCAACGGGGGGAACGCGCAATGAGGCCCGCCGCCCTCCACGCGCTCGCCGTGCTCCTCGCGGCCGCCGCCGCACGCGCCGCCGTCCCCTGCCGCTGGACCGTCGAGACCTCCCGACCGTCCGTCGCCGTCTTCGACGCGCACCACGGCGAGACCCTCGACCTCCGCGCCGCCTTCCTCTCCGACGGCGATCCGCTCCCCATGGCGCAGGCCGCCGCGCTCTGCTGGCAGACAAACGGCATGGGCGACGCCTGGTGGACAGCCCCGGCCACCGTCTCCGGGAACGTCGTCTCCGCGACCTTCACCCCGGCGATGGACACGGGCGCGGACGCGGTCTCGGCCTTCCTCGGCGTACCCGGCGACAACTGGCGCGCCGAGTTCCGCCTGCGCCTGCGCCGCTCCCCGGGCGCGGTCCCGAACGCCCTGCCGATTCCGCCGCGCACGATCGACTTCGCCACCGTCGAGGTCGCGAACGCCCCCTGGGCGACAGCCGACGAACTCGCAGCCTCCACGAACGGCCTCCTCGCCGCCGAGTCCGACCCCGAGTTCCGCGTCTGGCGGACCAACACGAACGCCGCCGTCGGCTTCGCCGCGTCCTCGGGCGACCGCGCCGTCGCCATCGGATTCGGGGCAAGCGCGGACGGGGCGCGGTCCGTCGCCATCGGCCAGTTCGCCCAGGCTCGCCACGCCCACTCGGTCGCCATCGGTAGCGAGGTCTACTCGCGGGGCGACGACACCGTCTGCTTCGCGGCCGCCCCGGAGAACTTCTGGCTCGACTCGGTCTACCACCCGGAAGGCGGCATCGGCCGGACCCTCCAGGACTACCTCGACGACAAGGCCGACGCGAGCAGCGTCTACTCCACCAAGTCCGCCGACGAGAGGTTCTACCCGAAGGCGGAGGGCGACCTCTGGTCGTCGTGGTGGTCGGGCGACGGCTTCAGGGTCACCGTCACCAACTACGACGTGGGGGCGAATGCCTCCGTCGCGTGGGAGCGCCTGCCGTCGGCGCGCTTCGAGTACCGCCCGGACGGCGCGGCGACGAACGGGCTGCGCACCGTCTGGGACGAGGAGACGAAGTGGGGGCGGTGGCGCGGCGAGTTCGCCGCCCACACGAACGCCCTCGCCGGCGCGCTCGGCGGCAAGGCGGGCCTCGACTGGGGGCGGACGACCCCGACGGGACTCGACGCGCCGGAGGGCTTCACCTGGCTCGACACCCCGGCGACCGTCGTCGCGGGCGGCCTCGCCTGGCAGATGACCCTCACCTCCGAGGGGGCGATCTGGGCGCTCGTCTCGAACGGCATGGTCGCCCAGCTCGGCTCGCCGGGCGCGTCCACCAACGGCTACCTCCGCATCACCGACGAGCGCGGCGAGGCCGTCCTCGAAGTCGTGTCGGGCGGCAGGATCCCCGTCGGCGCGGCCGCCGACAGCGTCCGCACGTGGATCGACGGCGACGGCCGCACGTACGTCGGTCTCGTCTACGCCGTCGAGTCCGACCAGCATCCGACCCTCTACGCCGCGAAGTCGCTCGCCCCGGGCGGCGCGACCGAGTGGACGGCCCTCGGCGACGAGGGGTGCCCCGCCATCGCAGAGGGCTGGACGGGCGCGAGCGGCGCGTGGTCGAACGTCGTCTGGCGCGCCGAGGCCCCAGCCCCGGGCGAGACCGACCAGCTCTACGTCTACGCCACCTACGAGCAGGGCGGCGACACCGTCATCAGGAACCACGCCGCCGTCTCGATGGAGAAACTCGTCCTCGGCGGCAGGACCTACACGCTCGGCACGGCCACCATCGACGGCAAGACCGTCCTCACCCTCACGGAGGTCAGATGATGGGCCGCCGACTGGACAGGGCCTTGCGCCTCGCGCTCTGCGCACCGCTTGTCGCCGCGCTCGTCATCCACGGCTCGACCAAGCGCGCCACCGTCTCGTTCCCGCCGACGGAGGCGGGCGTCGCCTACCTCGTCGACCGCGGCAGCTACGTCGCGGACGACCACGTCCACCTCGACTGGGTGCGGCGGATCGTGCCGGACGACGCGGATCTGGTCGTCGAGCGGCGGCCGCTCGCGTCCACGAACGCGCAGGAGTGGGCGGCGTTCGTCACCTCGGCCTTCGCGGACTTCGCCGTGCCAACCAACCTGCCGTGCGCGGCGGCGACGGGCTGGAACTGGCAGGTCTGGGCGGACTGGACGCCGCCGCCCTCGGTGCTCACGAACGGCGTCCTGCACGCGAACTGGGGCAGGTCCCTCAACGACGCGGAGGAGCGTGGGCGCGGCATCGCCGTGGGCATCCCCGTGCAAGCGACCGTGTGGCTCAACGCCGACATGGTCGGCACGCCCGGCGGGACGAACTCCCTCCACGCGGCGGCGGAAGCCTCCGCCCCCGAAACAACACGACAGGAGACAAGCCAATGATGAAGAAGAAGACACGAACCGCGCTCGCCGCCGCGCTCCTCGCGGCCGCCTGCGCCGCCGCCGCCACCCCTCCCGAGACCGTCGCCGAGACGCCGCTCGCCGACGGCACGACGAACGCCTGGACGCGGGCCGACCTCGTGGACGCGCTGGGACTCGTCAACCGCCGCTACCGGCGCGACATCGAGACGGAGGCCGGCCGCCGCGCCTGGCACGGGCGGCTCGCCGCGCAGGCCGTCGCCACCAACGCGGCGGGCCGCCTCGTCATGCGCCTCACCTACGAGGACGGCTGGACGTGGGAGCAGGTGGCGAAGCCCCCGTCTCCGCTCGCGGCGGCCCGGGCCGCGCTGAACCGCCGCGCCCTCCTGCCGACGAACGGGGTCTCGCCGCGCCTCGCCGCGAGGCGGATCGCCACGGCGGCCGCGCCCGTCGCCGCCGTCACGAACGTCACCGTCACCGTGGGGCGGCCGGAACCGGCCGTGAACGCCCACTGAAACCCCATTGAAACACCCCTAAAAGGAGAAGAGAAATGAACACAGGACCCGAATTCGACCCCCCGAGCTTCCGCGCCGAGCGCGGCGGCCGCCTCGCGCTCGCCGCCGACTGGCGCATCCGCTACCGCGGCGAGGACTACCTCGTGCCGGGGGGCTTCTCGACCGACGGCGCGTCCATCCCCCTCGCGCTGCAGTGGCTGTGCGGCTCGCCGTTCGAGGTTCCGCGCCTCTACGCCGCGCTCGTCCACGACCACCTCTACTCCGGCGGCGACCCGGAGGCCACGCGGGCCGACGCGGACGACCTCTACCGCGACCTGCTGATCGCGCTCGGGGTTCCGCGCTGGAGGGCGTACGCGGAGTGGGCGGCCCTGCGCCTCTGCGGCGCGTCCCACTGGTCGGGCGCGGCGCTCGCGCTCGCCGCGCTCCTCGCCCTCGCGGGGTGCGCCACCAAGACGCGCAGCGTCGAGGTCGACGGCCTCTTCACCCAGGCCGAGGCCGGCATCGTCGCGCTCGGCTCCGTCGACGTCATGGCCGCGCCCGTCGGCGAGGAGACCGCCCTCGTCAAGTACGAGGAGGACACCGCCTGGCTCTCGCCGTCCACCAAGACCCACGCCATCCGCATCCAGCTCACCGGCACGAACTCCGTCGCGTCCGCCGAGGGCATCGTGCGGCGCATCTGCGCCGCCTTCGCCCGCGCCGCCGAGGCCGCCCCGGACGGGGAAGGGGGCGCCAAGTGACCGTCACCCTCGGCAACTCCACGCTCGTCGCCTCCCAGTCGCGCTCCACCGGCGGCTCGCCCGTTGGCCCGGCCAACCTGCGCGTCGCGCTCTCCCCGGGCGTCGTCCTCCACGACTTCGTCGGCGCGGACCGCACCGCCGGCGAGCACGTCAGGTGCGACCACGGCACCGTCTCCTTCGACGTCGAGCGCATCTTCGCCTCCCCCGCCGAGGCCCTCGCCTACGTGCGCGGCGGCTTCCTCTCCGAGGACTCCGAGGGTGCGCTCAAGTTCGACGGCGAGACCGTCTTCCCGAACGCCGCCGTCACCGGCAGGCAGTGCGCCCTCGTCGGCTGCGCCGTCGCCGTCTCCTACACCATCGAGGGCTGAGCCATGGCACGGGACGGCGAAGTCAGCGTCAACCTCAGGATCACCGCCGACACCGGCGGGGCCGCCAAGGCCTCCGAGGGCCTCAGGCGCGTCGGCGACGCGGCGAGGAGGTCCGCCGCCGACACGAGGGGCGGCCTCGAACAGATGCGCGCCGCCTCGGGCAGGGTCTCGGGCGCGTTCAACGCCCTCCGCAGCGTCCTCACGGGCTTCGGCATCGGCGGGGTCGTCATGGCCGTCACCGGCGGTCTCTCGAAGATCGTCGGCTCCTTCGGCGCGGCGAAGAAGTCCGCCGAGGACTTCCGCGCCATCCAGTCGAAGCTCGCCGAGGACGGGGCCGTCGCGGGCCTCGCGAACGACTACGCCAGGCTCACCGACGCGGTCAGCGCCGCAGCCGCAGCCGAGAACCACCACCTCGACATGATCGACCGGCAGGTCGCCGCACGCCGCAGGCTCGACGCGGCCAGGCTCAGCGCCGCGCACGAGGACGAGATCGCCAGGCTCGACCCCTCCGCCCCGGACTACGACGAGCGCCGCGCACTCGTCGACCGCAGGTACGCCGCCCTCAGGGCCGCCGCCGCCTCCGGCAACGCCGTCGAGGACCTCGTCCTCGCCCGCCAGAGGACGAACGCGCAGGCCGACCAGACGGACGCGCAGGCCTCCGCGCAGGACGCGGCCACGAAGGCCATCGCCGCCCGCCTCGCGCAGGCACGCCGCGCCAAGTCCTCCGCCGACGTCGAGGCCGTCGACCTCAACGCGCAGGACAAGACCGGCGCGCTCTCCGCCGTCGGCAAGACCCTCGGCCAGCTCTTCACCGGCGACTGGGGCCGCATGGCCGGCGCGAAGACCGCCGAGGGCGACCAGGTCCGAAAGGCCGCCGCCGAGAAATCCGCCCAGTACGAGCGCCAGATCCGGCAGCTCGAGGAGGAGAAGCGCAGGAGCGAGGCGAGGGCCGGGGAGCTGCGCCGCCAGGCCGAACGCCTCCGCGAGAGGGCCGGCGCGGCGGGCGCCGACATCGAGGCCGCCGAGATCGAGGGCGCGACCGCACGCAGGTCGGCCGCACGGGGCGAGAGGGCCGCCCGGTCCGCACTCGACAGGAACCACGCCGCCCAGGCCACCGAGGCCGCGAAGGTCGCCGACGCGGAGGCGGCCAGCCGCGCCCTCGCACGCCAGAAGGCCGAAATCCAGGCGAAGATCGCCGCCGAGCAGGCCCGCAAGGACGCGGCGGGCTACGCCGTCTACCAGGCGCAGGGCGCGGCGGACACCGCCCGGCTCGGCGGCAACCGCCGGGCCCAGCAGGCCGCACTCGGCGGCCTCCACGCCGCGCAGGGCGCCGCACAGGGCGTCAACAGCGCCGCCGACGCGGCCATCGCCGCGCTCACCGAGACCCTCAGGAGCGTCGAGTCCCGCCTGAAGGCCGCGCAGAGCTTCCTCCAGAACCAGTCGAAGCGGCAGCGCAACGCCTGGAGCGAGGCCCCGGCGGGCGAGTAGCCGGCCGGGACGGACACCCCCAGCCAGAAAGGACCACGCACACCCATGGACGAAGCCACGTTCACCTCCATCGCTCCGCGCGAACCCGCGCCGGGCGCATCCTCGCGCCTCCTCTCCTTCCACCGCGTCAGGGACGGGGCCGAGACGCGCTTCCTCCCGGGCGCGGGCGCACGCCTCCACTTCGCGAACCTCGACGCGGACACCCTCGAACTGCCAGACCTCCCGCCGGGCTTCCTCGTGCGCGGCGACTCCGTCCGCGTCCAGTTCCGCGGCCGCACCGTCTTCCGCGGCGAACTCACCTCCGTGCGCCGCTCCTTCTCCCGGGGGCTCGCCGCCTCCGACTCCGCCACCCTCTCGGGCCCCTGGGCGAAAATGGCCCGCTGCGTCCTCCGCCAGTACTGGTGCACAGGCCCGAACCGCTGGGACCTCTCCTCCAGACTCGTCCTCAACCAGTCCCGCTCCGGGGCCGCGCTCGGCGCGAGCGAGGCGCTCCAGGACGTCCTCTCCCGCGACGCGGCCGCCTGCGGCTTCGCCCTCGGCAGCGTCAACGTCTCCGGGGTCGAGCTGCCGCCGGACGAGTGCCGCGACATCACCGTCGCCGATGCCGTCCGCCGCATCCTCCGGCTCTTCCCGGACACCGTCGCCAGGTTCGACTACTCGACCGACCCACCGACGCTCTCCATACTCCGGTCGAGGCCCACCTCCGACGCGACCAACACCGCCTACGGCGAGATCCTCTCCCGCGAGCTCACCCTCGACCCGAACCCCGTCACGGGCGTCGACCTCGAGCTCGCCGCCACCGGCACCGTCGACGGCGTCGAGTACCGCCAGATCGCACACCAGCGCGCCGGCGACGCCTCCGCAGGCAACCCGGACTGCCTCTACGCCACCCTCGCGCTCCACGGGGCCTCCGGCGAGACCGTCACCCAGTCCTGGCAGTCCGTCACCGAGGACATCCCGGAGAACCTCAACGACGCGGACTGGTGGCGCACCAAGCACCCGCGACTCGCCAACGTCGCCTCCGACGCGCTCTCCATCTCCGACGCGGAGCGCACGGGCTCGCTCCCGCGCATCTCCGCCGCCTCCGCAGGCGAGATCACCGCGCTCGGCCTCCACGCCGAGGTCGCCCGCTTCACCTGCCGCGCCACCGTCCACACCGCCGACGACGTGGAGGAGGACATCTTCCTCACCATGCAGTTCCTCACGACGGACGCGGAGGGGACGGCCGAGCACCCCAAGACCTACCGCTGGACGGCCTCCGCCTCCGCAACCTCCGGCGAGTCCGTCCCGGCCAACCTCGCCTCCGCCATCCTCAGGTCGCGCATGGGCGAGCCCCGCGCGGGCCGCCTCTCCGTGCGCATCGCCGACGCGTTCCCCGTCATGGGCTCCAACTCCGACGGGCTCCTCTTCCAGTCCGTCGACGTCGACTGCGACACCCTCGTCGCCGACATCGCCCTCGGCGCACCGGCCCACCTCCCACCGGAGGACATGGCCGGCCTCCTCTCCAGCTTCCGCAACCGCCGCACCTTCTCCTCCTACTACTCCCGCCGCTCCGGCCGCCCGGAGGACGACGCGAGGGGCGAGGTCGGCACGGGCGGCATCCCGCCGCTCTCCTCCACCGAGTTCGCCCCGGGCACCAAGGCCAAGACCACCGTCGCCGCCTCCTCCGGCGGCGGTAGGATCGTCCTCGACCCGTCCTCCGCCGACCCCGAAAGGCCCGTCCAGCTCAGGACGCTCACGATCCGCCGCGCCGAGGCCGACGGCGGGGACCTCGCCGTCCGCGTCCTCGCGGACCGCGACGCGGAGATAGACTCGGGCGGCACCTCGGCCCCGGGCGGCGCGACCGCCACGATCTCCGCCGTCACCGCCGTCTCCTACGACACCGAGACCCACTACCTCTCGATCTCCCGCCGCACCCTCACCGTCAGGGACGGCCTCGTCACGGCCGTCGGCGACGAGACCGCAGAGACCGTCACCCAGGCCGTGGAGGAGTCCGCATGAGCGGCGAGCTCGTCTACAGGCGCGGCGACGGCCGCCTCGCGTTCAGGACCGGCGACGGCCGACTCGTCTACAGGGGCGACCGCTCCGCCGTCACGCTCACCGTCGCCGCAACCTTCTCGCCGACCCACAACGACGAGCCGGACCAGTTCGCCGAACTCCTCCACGGAGCCTGGGTCGGCGACTACGACGGCAAGGGCCTCACCCACGTCTCCACCTCCGCCACGAAGGACGCGCAGGGCTACGTCTACGCCTACTCCATCGAGGCGAGGGCCGCCCACGGCCGGTCCTTCCGCGTGAAGTGGCGCACGTTCTACGCCGGCAACCTCGCGGGCGGCGCGTCCGTCGAGGTCGCCCTCTCGCTCAACGGCCGGCCGGCCGGCGGGTTCTCCGCCGAATCCACCGAGGCCGAGCAGGAGCGGTGGTTCACCGTCTCCGCCGACGGCTCGTCCATCACAGAAGGGAAGACGCCATGACCCCAGAAGAAACCCTCCTCCTCCGCAACCTCACCGCCTCCGGCCTCCCCTCCGGGGAGTGGGCGCGGATCCCAGCCGCGCTCCGCGACCGCGCATTCTTCTCCTCCCGCGTCGAGTCCGTCCGATTCCTCGACGCCTGCCGCACCCGCATCGCCGAGCTCCTCGCCGCCGCCAAGAACGCCGACGGGGCCGTCACCTCCCGCGCCCAGGCCGTCTCCGACATCATGCGCGCCGCACGCAGGTCCGGCATCGCCACCGGGCGCGGCGGACTCCTCGACCCGGGGAGCGCCGCACGCGCCGCGCTCATCGTCGACACCAACGCCGCCATGGCCGCAGGCTACGCACGCGCCGAAATCGCCAACGCCTACGGCGCACGGCTCGCCTTCCCCGCCCAGGAACTCGTCCGCGTCGAGCCGCGCAGGCTCCCCCGCCCCTGGCCAGCCATCTGGCAGGCCAGGGGCGGCACCCTCCACCGGGGCCGCATGGTCGCCCTCAAGGACGACCCCGTCTGGCTGCGCATCTCGCGCTTCGGCCACCCCTACCCGCCCTTCGACTTCAACTCCGGCATGGGCGTCGAGGACGTCTCCCGCGACGAGGCCGTCGAACTCGGCCTCATCACGGACGACTACAGGCCACCGGAGGAGTCCCCACTCGACGCCTTCAACGACGGCCTCCAGGCCGAGGTCGCCTTCAGGAACGACGGGGCCTGGCAGGCCCTGCGAAGGGCGTTCGGCGACCAGATCCGCCAGAAGGACGGGAAAATCGCCTGGCGGAACGACCTCATCCGCGAGGCCTTCACGTCCAATAAGCCGTTCACTATCCGCCTCGGCGAGGCATCCGGGGCGTTGCTGGACAAACTCCCGGAGTCCATCCCCGCACAGGCGCTCGCGGGAAAGCAACTCACCGTCACTCAGACATGGCTTGACAATAAACGGAAGGACGGGACGGACCACCGCGCCCATTTCTATCCGCTTGAGTCCGACCCGAGGAACATACCTCTGACGGTCGAGGACCTTGAACGCATCCCGTCCATCTGGCGCGAACCGGATGCGGTACGCACCGGAACGTCAAGCAGGATCAGAATCCTCCTTGAGCAGACGGCCCTCGACGGGGGCGTCTACAAGATGGTCGTCGACATCAAGAACTCCCCATACCTCGTCACCCTCTTCAAGAACAAGGCACCCGCCGAGTGACATACCGTGACATGGCATCCGGAAAACCGGGACATGTCACGGAAGGCCCGGCGGGCGACCGCTATTATACCATATTCCACAATAGGAAAGGAAACCGCCCATGATTGATTCCGTCAAGTTCGACCTGCGGGCCTTCGAGGCCTCCAGGAAGGGGGCCGAGAGGTCGTTCCGAAGGTTCGAGGAGCCGTCCGCCCGCAAGACCCTCATCGAGGCGGCGAACGCCGGGCTCGTCAACGCGCTCCGCCGCCACTTCGCGATGCGCGAAAGGGAGTCCCCGAAGTCGTCCGGCTTCCCGTGCTTCGGGCAGGCCTACCCGAAGCGCCACTTCTGGTACGGGACACGCGGCGACTCCGTGGCCGACAGGATACGCGTCACCCTCTCCTCCCCGGCCCGCCTCGTCGGACGGGTGTCGATCAACTCCCCGGCCCTCGCGCACAAGCTCGCCGCCAACCCGCCCGAAATCCGTCCGAAGGGGGGCAGGCGCTACCTCGCCATCCCGGCGAACCCGACCGCCGCGGCCTGGGACGGCCGCCCCCGGGACTTCCCGGGCGGACTCCGCTTCGCCTTCTCAAGGACGCCGGACGGGAACGCACTCCCGTCCCTCATCGCGGCGGGCGGGGTCGCCTACTGGCTCGTCCACAAGGCGAGGACGAGGCGCGATCCGAACGCCATGCCGGCGCACGGGGTCCAGTCCCGTGCGGCCATGTCGGCGGTCAGTGCCGCCGTGCGGCAGATTCTCGCCCGACGGCCCGTTCAAGGCCCCTTGAACGGGGGATGAAGGACGCTTCAGTGGGGGTATTTATTTTTCTCATCTCGACTTGAAACAGGCTGTTTTCGGGCGACTTTTTCTCAAAATGACCAACGCGGCGTTTTTCCCCGTCAATGTGGGCTTCACCCCAGTAAATCCGGCCTAATCCGGCCTAAGTCCGCCTTTTTCCCGTTTCCCAACATCCCCCAGAAGGACCACGGCGCATTCAACCTGCCGCGAGGGTGGTTTTCAGGCCGGCGACGCGGCAAAAGGTCTGCAGACCTTGCACCGAAGGTTGCGCGACCTTTGGGGCCGTTTTGTGCTTGTTTTTCGCCGTTTTTCGTCCAAAAAGAAGCGTCGGACGGGAGAGAATCCCGTCCGACTTCGTGGACGCGGCACTTTTTGCCGCGCAGGGTGTGTCTTGCCTACGCCCGAGGACGGGCGAGCGTGCAGGGGAGAAGCGGACGCTCTTGCCCGTTACTTCTCCTGTGTGCGCGGCATTCCGTGTGGATCTGCCGCGAATTTGTGTGCTCGGTCCGCTGGAGGCTGCCGTTGGTGACGGCAGGCATCCAACGCGGAGTTGTTCCCGCCGTCGCGTTTCCTCTTCTCGACGAGCATCTTGCAGGGGCGGAAGAAGTTTCTGAAGTCCGACCAGTCGTCGCACGGCCTGGCAAGCCCGTCCTGCAGGGCCGGGCAGTCCAGCCTGACTTCGCCGAAGAGCAGCCTTCCCGCAGGCTGGTTCTTCTCCTCCACCCAGCGTTCGGACTCGGCCTTGAAGTACGGCAGGCAGAGACAACCTGCCTTTATTGAGAGTGTCCGTTATTATGGCAAACAGCGGAACTGCGGTCCCATTAAATTCGATTTGTATATAAATGCCTTATTTTAGTATAATACACGCCGTCTCCTGATGGGAGGCTTATTTCTAATAATGTGCGTATCTTATTATAAGAAGCTTTGGAAGTTGTTGATTGATAAGGACATAAATAAGGCCGATTTACGTCGTGTGACCGGCCTCTCGCCGTTTACTCTCGCCGAACTGGTGAACGGAAAAGATGTTAGCACATCCATGCTAAAGCGCATTTGTGAAGTAATGAAGTGTGATGTTGGCGATATCCTTGAAATTAGAGTTGACGGGGAGGTGATGTGACAATGTTCCCGTATACAAGAGAAGAAATCACGGCCAAAGTCGCAAAGGCGGCGGCATTCTATTGGAAAACGCGTCGTGAACAAGCACGAAAACAGAAGAAGAGTGGTGCGCAAGATGCCGGCACGCGCGGTCAGGTGACAGGTGGCAAGCATCTTGATGGATTTGCCAAATTAGTTCAGGAAATTGGAGTAAAAGCAGGGTGTAGCAAAGAGGATATCTATTTTAACACTTCGATTCCATTGCCTGGTTATTACAGGCCGCAAAAGAACTGGGATGTCATATTCTTGCATGAGGGCAAGTTGCTGGCAGCAATCGAACTGAAGTCGCAGAGCGGCAGTTTCGGCAACAATTTCAACAATCGATCGGAAGAGGTTGTCGGCGTTTCTCGTGACTTCTGGACCGCTTATCGCGAGAAGGCGTTTGGAGCCGGAGAAGCTTCGTGGCTGGGGTATTTCTTCTTTCTTGAAGATTCCGAGGCTTCCACACATCCCGTCGCGCTGACGAAGAGTCCATTGCCACCGTTCCCGATTTTCAATGGGACGAGTTACCAAAAACGATATGAGATCCTTGCGAACGACTGATGCTTGAGCGTGATTACACATCGACAGCGTTGGTGTTCTCAAGCAAGAATGGAACGGGGATTCGCGATGGCGGACCGAATGTGACGGCCTATGCATTCTTCAAGTCCCTCTATCTGCACCTCGCTTCTCGGATTCAGGCATGAAAAAAGAGGAACAGCAAGGCGAAGTAACTGGCGAGGTGTTTACCCGACCAGAAGTTGTTGCCTATATGTTGGACAGTGTTCTACACTGCGGTAAATTCAAATTGCTTGCTGGTTTGCGTGTGTTAGAGCCGAGTTGTGGTGATGGTGCGTTTGTTTTGCCGCTTATCGAGGCATGGCTCTCCGAAAAGCCAGACTTTGCTTCTGCTGACGCCGAATCGTTCTTACGGGCGTGTGATATTTCGACTATCAACATTGAGAAATTGCGCAAAGCCGTTAGCAAACGGCTTACGGCTTCTGGTTGTACAAGGGCCCGAACCCATACGCTTCTTTCAAAGTGGCTGGTCTGCGGGGATTTTCTTTTACAGGACTTCAAAGAGAAATTTGACATAGTCATTGGTAATCCGCCTTACATCAGATTTGATGACATTTCTGCCGCGAAACAGAAAGAGTATCGTGATTTGTTCCTGTCGTTTGCCGAACGGTGCGACATCTATGTTCCATTTTTTGAAAAGTCGCTGGCTCTGCTCTCCAATAGGGGCGTATTCTCGTTTATTTGTACCAATCGGTTTACCAAGAGTAGTTATGGTCGGAAACTCCGCCGTCTGATTGCCGATAAGTATCATGTTGCGCTGTATCTCAACATGGAACATTCTCAGCCTTTTGTCGAGAAAGTATCGGCCTATCCGGCAATTTACATCATCGATCATCATCGCGACCATGAAACATATTCATCGACGATCGATGATGCCAGCGTTGCCACGCTTAATCAGGTGCGAATGGATATGCCGAACAACGTGCTGAGCGTTTTTCAACGATGGTACAATGGTGATTCGCCGTGGATCTCGACCGACTGCCAGGAACGAGAAACGGCTGACAAAATCGCCAAGACCTTTCCTACGATCACGAAGTCGGCAGAGGGAACGGAGATCGGAATTGGCATCGCCTCTGGTGCAGATGACATTTATGTCAATGCGCAGCGCAACACGAGCATCGAGTCGAGTTGTCTTTTGCCGCTGGTCGCCTCGGAAGACATACACAACGGGTGTATCACATGGGATGAACGGTATCTGCTCAATCCATACGATGATGACGATGACAGGCAGATGCGCAATCTTGCGCGATACCCGCTGACCGCCGCGTATTTTGATTCTCACGCCACAAAACTCAAGGCGCGATATTGTGCGCGAAAGCACCCGCAAGACTGGTATCGGACCCTAGACCGCGTGAAATATTCACTGTTGCGTAGTCCCAAGATTCTCATTCCCGACATTCAGTTCGGCGGCAATGTTGCTTTGGACGAGCGCGGCTCATATTATCCGCATCACAATGTCTATTGGATTACATCGACAAAGTGGAATCTGAAAGCTCTGTGCGTTCTTTTGCGCAGTTCTTTCGTAACTTCACAAATCCGCAACATCTCTGTCCAAATGCGTGGTGGCAGTATTCGCTATCAGGCGCAGAATCTTCGTAATGTGCATATTCCTGCATGGAGTAGCTTGAGCGATGGCGATGTCGAAAAACTCGTAAGTGCGTATGAGTCAAACGATCGTGAGAAGATAGATACCATTGTTGATACCGTTATTCAAGAGACGACTTCGCGACAGCCAGCCTATCATTATCAAGCCGATTTATTCGGTTCCTTTCGCGCGAGCCCACGAGCGGGCGGTTGCCAGAGCGCGGCAAAAAATGGTATAATTCACGAATCTTGAACTCTAACTAAAGTAAGGAGTGAAAAAGGCATGAAGAGACTGATGTTGGCGGCGCTGTTCGCCATTGGCACGGTGGCCGCCGTTGAGGCCGCCCCGACGGATGCGGTCACGCAGGACGACTTGAAGGCCCTGATTGAGCGTATTTCCAAGCTGGAGGCCGAAAACAAGGCTCAGGCCGCGAAAATCGCCGAATTGGAGGGTCGTAGCACCGCCCCCAGGGCTACCGCCGCGCTGGCCGGCCAGTCGAAAGATGCCGAGAAGCCTGCTTCGGAGGCGGGTACGGAGGTGAGCGAGTCGGGTCGGATTTACACGACCGAGTCCGGCAAGAAGTACTACCTTGCTGACAAGTTCGCCGGCATCTTTGAGCCGCTGAGCGAGTCCGGCCTTCAGATTACGCCTTACGGCAACCTCGTGTTCGAAGGCGTTTGGTCCGACCGTCCGCTGGATTGCGACTGGTCAACCGATTTCGTGAAGAACAAGGGCCGCCAGAACAACACGACGCTTTCGATGCAGGATTCCATCCTTGGTCTCCAGTTCGCGACGCCTGAGGCGATCAACGGCTGGAAGTTCTCCGGCAAGGCCGAGTTCGACCTCGCGGGTGGCGATCAGAACTCCTACGACTTCCACTGGCGGCACCTCTATGTGGATGCCCAGCATGAGAGCGGCTGGTCGATTCTCTTCGGTCAGACCTGGCATCTCTGGAAGATGGTCACGCCGAGCGAGATTGACGGTGCGTGGATGGAGAACGCCGGTCATCCGTATCGCCGCAGTCCGCAGATTCGCGTGACGAAGAAGTGGGATTTCGAGGACAGCTCGCTTGAATGGCGCGTTGGTCTTGTGAAGGGCGGCCCGGGCATGGGCGGCGACCGCGATGGTGACGGCGTTCAGGACAATACGGCGTCCGCGTGGGGTATCTTTGAGAGTGCGCTCGTCTATGACAAGGAGGCCGCGTGGGATGAGGGCCGTCGCTGGCTCATCGGCCTTGGCGGTATGTACGGGCGCGACCGCAGCAGCCGTCTGAGTGGATGGAATGCGGATGGTGATGGCATCTACGATGGTCGCTCCGACGAGTACAACACGCAGATGATTATGCTCGCGGCGCAGGTCCCGTTCCTTGAGAAGTTCACGCTGACGGGTCAGTTCTACGCCGGTGAGAACCTCGGGGGCGTTCAGGCTGGCTGCGCTCAGCGCGTTGCCTTTGACCGCGTCGGTGAGAGGGGTGAGGAAGTCCGCACGGTCGGTGGCTTCATTGATCTCGCGTATGAGCTTAACAACACGTGGTCGTTTGCGGCTGGCTACGGTATGGACAATCCGTCGGACGGCTGTGCGCGGAATGCGGACGGCATCCTCTACAACGACCGTGCGTATGTCGCGGCGTTCTATCGGATTCTTGACAACTTCAAGCTCGGGCTTGAGTATGCGCGCCTGATGACGCGCTATGCCGAGGAGAACGGCTCGAAGACGGATGCCGATGCGAACCGTCTCCAGTTCAGTGCGTTCTACGACTTCTAAGCCGAAGGCTGAGAGTTGAAAGGTTGTTGATGAAACCGAAAGTCGAGAGGCTCACCTGAGCCTTTCGACTTTTCGCGTTTGATGAAGGTTCGCATTTCAGGAAGGAATACAGGATATGGAGAAGAAGAGAGCGAGTTGGTCGGGTCAGTTGGCGTTTGTTCTTGCGGCGGCGGCTTCGGCCATTGGACTGGGGAACCTTTGGCGCTTCCCGTATTTGGCGGCGCAGTATGGCGGCGGAACCTTCATTGCCATTTATCTTGGACTTGTGGTGACGCTCGGCTTTACGCTGATGCTGACGGAGGTCGCGATTGGGCGCAATACCCATCAGTCCCAGTTGACGGCGTTCTCGCGCCTGCACGGCAAGTGGGGATTCGTCGGATTCCTTGCGACGGCAATTCCCGTCATCATCATGCCCTACTACTGCGTCATCGGTGGATGGGTGCTTTATTACTTCAAGGCCTATTGCGAGATGGCGTTTACCGGTGCGAATCTGATGGGCGCGGGCGCGGCGGATTCGGGTGCGTTTTTCACCGGCTTCATCAGTTCCCCGTTCGCTTCGTTTGGCTACGGCATGATTTTCATTCTCGCCTGTGCGGGCGTGATTGTCCTGGGTGTCAAGAACGGCATCGAGAAGTCCAATCTTGTGATGATGCCGATTCTTTTCCTGATGGCGGTCGCCATTTCGATTTACGTCATCTGCCTTCCGGGTTCGAGCGAAGGCCTGAGGTACTATCTCATTCCCAATATGGACTGCCTGCGTGGTTCGGATGGTGAATTCTCGGTGGCCTTGCTCGGCAAGACGATTCTGGGTGCGATGGGGCAGATGTTCTACTCGCTCTCCCTTGCGATGGGCATTATGATTACCTACGGCAGCTATATGCGCAAGTCGGATTCGATTGAGCGTTGCGTTCGCCGCATTGAAATCTTTGACACGCTGATTGCAATTCTCGCCGGCCTGATGATTATCCCCGTCGTCTACATGTTCGCCGTGAAGACGGGCGTTCCCGTGAAGGAGGCGATGAATGCGGGGCCTGGGCTGATGTTCATCACGCTGCCGAAGGTGTTCGCAACGCTGGGTGTGGCGGGTGCGTGGATTGGCATGGCGTTCTTCCTGTTGGTCACCTTTGCGGCGGCGACCTCGGCAATTTCGCTTTACGAGGCTTGTGTTGCGTCCGTTTGCGACGTCCTTCATATCGAGCGCCGCGCCGCGACGTTCTTTACGGGGACGCTGGCGCTTTTCCTTGCGACCTTCTCCGCGTTGGGCTATGGCCCTTGGCAGGACATTACGATTTTCAAGATGCAGTTCCTCGACTTCTTTGACTTCGTGACAAACTCCGTGCTGATGCCGATTGTCGCGGCGGCGACCTGCATCTTCGTTGGGTGGGTGCTGAAGCCGAAGTGCGTGATTGACGAGGTGGAGGCGGAAGGCCACACCTTCAATGCGAAGCACTTCTACTCGTTTATGGTGCGCTACTTGGCCCCGACCTTTGTCATCGCGATTCTCGTTTCGGAAGTTTGCCGCTATTTCAAGATTGGCGGTTGGTCCATCTAATTCAATAAGGAATAAAGGTAAAATGATTGACTGGATTGTGCTGGGGGCGTTTGTCGGCTATCTGCTTCTCATGCTGTGGATTGGCTTCTTCTTTTCGAAGCGGCAGGAGTCGCTTGGGGACTACTATCTCGGCGGGCGGCGGATGAACAAGTGGGTGGTAGCCCTCTCTGCGCAGGCTTCGGATATGTCGGGTTGGTTGCTGATGGGCTTGCCGGGGGCGATTTATGTCGGCGGATTTTCCGAGGCGTGGATTGGCATCGGTCTTCTGATTGGCACCTATCTCAACTGGAAGATTGTGGCGCATCGCCTACGCGTCTATTCGAATGCCTGCAAGGACTCCATTACCATCCCGGACTTCATCAATAACCGCTTTCGCGACCCGACGGGGCTTTCGAGAATTGTCGCGGCCGTCATCATCCTTGTCTTCTTTACCTTCTACACGGCCTCGGGCTTTGTGAGCTGCGCCAAGCTGTTCACGGCAACATTCGGAATTCCCGACACCGTCCACCTTTTTGGCCTTTCGCTGACGGGTTATCACCTCTGCCTTTGGATTGGTGCACTGGTCGTCGTCGCCTACACCCTCTTCGGCGGCTACATGGCGGTTTGCTGGACGGACTTCATTCAGGGTGCCCTGATGTTTGTGGCGATTGTGCTCGTGCCGGCGATTGTCGTCTGTGAGGCGGGCGGATTTGCCGCGACGGTGGACGGACTGAACGAGATCAATCCTTACCTCCAGTCGCTCTTCACAAGTGCCGCGACGGGGAAGGCGACGGGCTTTATTGGGCTTGTCTCCTGCCTTGCGTGGGGACTTGGCTACTTCGGTATGCCGCACATTCTCGTCCGCTTTATGTCCATTGACAATCCGGCGGAGGTGAAGGGGTCGCGGCGCATTGCCATGAGCTGGGTCTCGATTTCGCTGATTGCGGCCACGGTGATTGGTCTCGTCTTCCATCTCTATCTCAAGCAGCGGGGACTGACGCTTGCGGATGTCGGGGACGATCCCGAGAAGATGTTCATGATTATGATTAACGGCATTTTTGCGAACGGGTTCTTCGTGCGCATCTTTGCGGGCATTCTGCTGTCGGCGATTATGGCGGCGATTATGTCGACGGCGGATAGCCAGCTGCTGGTTTCGGCATCTTCCTTCTCCAATGACTTCTACAAGGTTGTGTTGCGCAAGAAGGCCTCGAATCGCGAGCTTATCTTCGTGTCGCGCATTGCCGTGGGCGCGGTGGCGCTGGTGGCCATTATTCTCGCGATGAACACGCAGTCCGAGTTCTTCAAGGTCGTTATGAAGATGGTGTCCTTCGCCTGGGCTGGATTTGGCGCGGCGTTTGGGCCTTTGATTCTTCTGGCTCTGTTTTGGCGGCGCACGAATCTGGCGGGTGCCATTGCGGGCATGGTGGTTGGTGCGACGACCTGTTTCGTCTGGAAGTTCATCTTCGCGGCGGATCCCAATCTCGTTGCGGCCCATCCGATTTTCAACCTGTACGAACTTGCGCCGGGCTTTGTCCTCGCCTTCTTGACGATTGTCGTCGTCTCACTTCTGACGCGGCGTCCATCGGACGAGATTATCGCGGAATATGACGCGGTCGCCCAGAAGACATCGGCCAATTGATGTGAAACCCTGGCTGAAGTTCTTTCGGGTGGTGAACCTACCGACCGTACCTGGCGATGTGCTTGCCGGCGCGGCGGTTGTGTGGACGCTTTTGGGTGGCGGGGGAAATGGTGTTGTTGTCACCCGCGTCTTTCTTGCCGCGCTTTCTGCCGTTGCCGCCTATCTCTTCGGTCTTGCGGATAATGACATTGTCGGGGCGAAAACGGATGGCCCCGAACGCCCGATTCCAGCGGGGGAGATTTCGGTTGGCGCGGCACGGCTTGCGCGTGGACTGTGCCTTGGACTGGTCCTTCTCGTCGGCGCGGCGGCTGACTTGCCGCCCGCCTGGTGGGTGACCATGTGTGCGCTCGTCGCGTCCATCGTCGTCTACAACCGAACGAAGGCGTGGTTTTTGATGGGGCTTTGCCGCGGACTGAACTTCCTGTGTGGAGTCGTCGTCTTGTCTCCGTTCTCCGAATTCCTGCGCCTAACCGGCGGGCAGCTTCTGGTTGTCGTTGGACTTTTCATCCTCTGGACGCTGTCCGTCGCCGGAATCACGAGGTATTCGGAAGGGGAGGAGGCGAATCCGATGAAGCGTCGGATGGTCGGCATTCTGATTGGTAGCCTGATTTACCTTCAGTTGCTCGTTCTTGTCCTCTTCCCTATTCGGCCTTTCTTGGTGACGGGGGCCTTTCTTTTGTTGGCTCTTCGCCTGCTTAGGCGTGTCCTTCCTGGGGTAAGTGCATCATGAGAAAACTGACGGTCATTGCGGCGGGTTTGGGATGGAATCTCGTGGAGCGGCACGGACTTGAATCCGTGGCGGGGCTTCACTTCGAACCCAGGCCGAGCGTCTTCCCGGCGGTGACATGTGTTGCGCAGGCGACCCTGCGGACGGGTCTGCCCCCCGAACGACATGGCATCGTCTCAAATGGTCACTGGATGGACGATTTGCGCAAGCCGATTTTCTGGGAGCAGAGTGCGCGGCTTGTGCAGGGGCCACGCATTTGGGGACGGTCGACGGGGGTTTTCTTCTTCCAGCAGTCGCTGGGCGAGGATGTGGAACTTCTGATCTCCCCCGCGCCCATTCACAAGCATGGGGGCGGCATGGTCATGTCGTGCTACACGAAACCGACGGGGATGGAGGGTGTCCTTCGGCGGCTCTGTGGAAAGTTCCCCCTTTGGCGTTACTGGGGTCCGCTCGCTTCGCCGCGCATTGGTCGAAAGTGCATTTCCTATTTTGAGGAGATGACGAACGCCCATGATGTCGAGGAGGCCTACCTTTATCTCCCGACGCTCGATTATGCCGCGCAGAAGTATGGTCCTTCGAGTGCGCAGGCTGCGGCGGCGGTGCGTGAGTTCCGTCATCAGATTGAGCGTCTTGCCAAACTTGCCCAGCGGCGGGGCGCGGCACTTGACGTGCTTGGGGACTACGACATCACGGATGTGACGCTACCCCCTGTCCGTCCGAATGTCGTGCTTCGGAAGGCAGGCTTGTTCGCCACGCGAACGGTTGGTGGGTTGAGTTATCCCGATTTCTACCAGTCGCGGGCGTTCGCGATGTGCGACCATGAGTTCTGCGTGATTTACGGCCCTTCGGCACAGGAAGCGGAAACGCTCCTGCTTCAGACGGGGGATTACGAACGCCCGACGCAATCAGTCCCGGGCAGTACCATTCTCTTGGCGAAGAGTGGATCCTGGTGCGAGTACAAGTGGTGGACGGATGACCGCGAGGCTCCGGACTACGCCGCCCATGTGGACATCCACAACAAGCCGGGATTTGATCCGACGGAGCTCTTCTTCTTTGGGCGCGGCATCGTCAAGGGAACGCATGGACGCGCCTGCCAGATTGCTCACGTCCGTGCGGAGTGAGGACGCGTAGCCCTCAGAAGTTCGCCCAGAAGGGGAACGGCGTACGAATCTCGGTCTCCACGCCCGAGGTCGGGTGCGTGAATTTTGCCGCGAGTGCGTGTAGGCAGTGCCCCTCCAATCCCTCGACGGCAAACGCCCCGTAGAGACGGTCGTTCACGATGTGCATTCCCGCGAGAGCCAACTGTGCGCGAATCTGATGCGTCACGCCCGTGAAGATTGTCACCTCCAGAAGCGTCCGCTCCTCGTTTTCGTCCGTCGTATGGGCGATGGGGAGAAACCGTGTGACCGCATGGAGGGGTCTCAGTTTCTGTCGCATGGAGGTTGTCAGGCGGTTGTGATGGGCATCAATCATTCGGCAGAAGGGGAGCGTCGGATCGTGAATCAGGTCGTGCTCAAGAGTTCCACCGACGGAGAAAGATCCCTCGACAAGCGCAAGATAGGTCTTCTGGACGGTCTGCGCGGCAAACTGTGCGCGTAGGTTCTCAAATGCGGAAGCGGTCCGCGCCACGAGGACAAGCCCCGAGGTGTCCGCGTCAATTCGGTGGATGGCACCGGCCATCAGCGGCATGTCGCCCAGGGGAATGCATTCCGGGTGCTGAACGACCACGCCATTCATCAGCGTCGTCCGTTCGGTTCGGGAAAGCGGCTGGACGGGCACTCCCGCCGGCTTGTCGTAGGCCAAGAGCGCGTCGTCCTCAAAGACGCAACGGGGGCGGATGTCGGGATTGGGGGCTACCAGATTGTCCGCCGCCTCCGCGAGAGACTTGACGAGAATCGTTTCGCCGCCATGCAACTTGACGCCTTTTGCCGCGACGCGTCCGTTAAGAAGAATCTCCCCATCCCGAATCGCTTCCCGGATAAAGGCGCGGCTTGAGGTTGGGAAGGCGGTAAGCAAAGCGGCGTCCAATCGGACGCCGCCTTTGTCCACGAATAAGGTTCTTGACTCAATCATATTGGTTCATCATGGACGGCGCAATCGGTGCCATGCCTTCCCACGAGTTGTTCGAGGCCCATGGCAAATCCGAGTCTTCCGCCGTGTCGGCGATGCATCCCGACAGGAGCGTCAGTACAACGGCGGCAAGCGCACCGGCCGCGAAGCGGAAAGCGTTAGTCTGCGAAGATGACATCGTTCGGCTGGAGTTTGGACTGTTCCCACGCGCCAAGGATATCGCAAATCACGTAATTCTTACCCTTGACTTCCTGACGGATGCGAATGCGGCCGACGAACTCGCCTGCCTCGCCCTTGAAGCCCGGACGCTTCACGCCAAGCTCAAGGATGGGGAGCGGACTGTTCGGATTTTTATCATTCCTCATTTCCTTCATGGCCTCGTCCGTGAAGTGGACGATGGCGAACATGTCCTCGTTGTTGGCGAGGATGATGGTTCCCTTGTCGCCAGCGGGGAGGGAGGAGACGGCCGTGCCACTGCGGGCGGACTCTCCGCCACGAGACGCGATCATCTCCGTCATCAGCTTGCGCTGAGTTTCGATAATCTTCTGGGCCTTGGCGAGCTCTTCCTTCTTCTCCTCAATCTCGTCCTTGGCGGTTGACACCTCATCCTTGAGCGAGGTGACTTCGGTCGAGTACTCGTCAACCTGCGCCTTGAGTTTCGTGATGTCATTTTCAAGGCTGGACTTCGACTCCTCAAGTTTCGCAATCTGTTCCTTCTTCTCCTCAATCGTCACCTTGTCCTGACGCGCTTCGGGCTTGAGGCTGTTGATCTCCTCAATGGCCGAGGCGAGTTTCTGACGGAGGGTGACGAGTTCGGCGCGGGTCGTATCCAGACGGCTGCGCTGGGCCTTCGCGGCCTCGAAGAGTTTCTTGAGCAACTCGTCGGACGTGCCGGCACCCTGCATATAGGGCTTCTCGCCATCCATAATCAGTTCGCCGTCGGGCGTACGGGCATAGATGGAGCGCAGCTGGGTGCGCGTATTGATGTTGTTCCAGTTGAAGGTGTCGAGGTTCGCCTGCTCAAGCTCGGACTTGTAGCCATCGAGCACATTCTCCATATCGGGCGTATCGACAAGACGCGCCTCGACGGGAGATGCATCCTTGTTCAACTCGGCGGAAACGCCCTTCGCAGGGCCTTCTTTCTCGATTGTCTGCGCGAGCTGGACAAGGTAGTCCTCTTGCTGGCGATTGCGATCCGTCAGTTCGGAGCGCTTGTCGTACAGCTGCTTCTCAAACCAGAGTGCCGCGGCTGCAAGCACCAAGAATACGTATACCAGAGCGTGCAATGCTTTATTCATAGATAGTTTCCTATTTCAACTGACGAATATGATACCCTTTTTCAGCGCAAAGCGCAATGGTTTTTTGGTACAATATGCGCACATGTTTTTCGAGGTACTAAAAGAGGATACGCGCACGTGCGCAAGACTGGGGCGACTGACGACCGATCATGGTGTCGTTCAGACTCCCGTCTTCATGGATGTCGGGACGCAAGGGTCCGTCAAGGCCCTTGAGCCGCGAGACTTGGTTGAGAACCGTGCCCAGGTCATCCTGGGCAATACCTATCACCTGATGCTCCGCCCCGGGGCGGAGGTGATTGCCGCGGCGGGCGGGTTGCATCGCTTCATGCGGTGGAATGGCCCAATCCTGACGGACTCGGGTGGCTTTCAGGTCTTTTCGCTGGCGAAGCTCCGCAAGATGACGGAGGAGGGGTGCCGGTTCAATTCGCACCTCGACGGGCACGAGTTCTTCCTCGGCCCGAAGGAGTCCATGGCCATGCAGCGCGTCATCGGAAGCGACATCGCCATGGTCTTTGACGAATGCCTGCCCTACCCGTGCGACCGCGCACGCGCCGAGAAATCCGTTGAGCAGACGATTCGCTGGGCGCGAATGTCGAAGGAGCAGCCGCATGCGAAAGGGCAGCACGTCTTCGGGATTGTCCAGGGTGGTGTCTACGACGACATCCGCCGCCATTGCGCCGAAGAGCTGGTGAAGATTGGATTCGACGGCTATGCGATTGGCGGCGTTTCGGTCGGCGAGCCGGAGGAGTTCATGTACAAGGCCGTGGAGGCGAGCGTACCCTACCTGCCGAAGTCAGCCCCCCGCTATGTGATGGGGCTTGGCGTAATGCACCAGATGGCGGAGTGTGTGGCGCGGGGCGTCGACATGTTTGACTGCGTCATTCCGACGCGTGTTGCCCGCCATGGCACGGCCATTACCCGCAAGGGGAACGTGGCCATCAAGGCCGCGAAATGGATTCTTGACCAAGGCCCTGTGGAGGAGGGGTGCGACTGCTACTGCTGCCGCAACTTCACGCGCAGCTACGTGCGCCACCTCCTCAATGCGGGCGAGATCTTGGGCCTGCGCCTGCTGACGATTCACAACGTCTTCGCGCTGAACCGCTTTATGGAGGAAATGCGTTCCGCAATTGCGGACGGCACCTTCCTCGAATGGAAAGAACAAGTAAGGAAAGATACAAATCATGAATGAAACCCAGACAACCGCAACCGAAGTCCAGCCGGCCGCCCCGGCCCAAGGTGCTCCCGCCGCCGCATCGCAGCAGGGAGGTTTCGGTATGCTCGTGCCCATGCTGCTGATTCTCGCAATCTTCTATTTCATGATGATTCGTCCCCAGCAGCGCAAGGAGAAGGAGCGCCGCAAGATGATTGAGGAACTCCGTGCAGGCGCGAAGATTGTGTTTGCCGGCGGCCTCATGGGTACGATCGTCGAGGCGACGGAGAAGACCTTCAAGGTTGAGATTGCCCCGGGAACCACGATTGAGATTGCGCGCAGTTCGGTGAGCGCGGTCATCGATCCGTCCGCGGCGAAGTGACGCGATGTCCTTCGAACGGGGAAAGTTCGGGATTGAATACAACCCGGTGAAGCCCGATGCCGACAGGCCGTGGCTTCTCTGGGCGTTCGCCCTGGTTTTCCTCGTAGCCCTGATTTCGCTTGGCGTGACAATCACCCGTCGAATTCGGAGCCATCGGGCGGAACGGCAGGCGGAAACTGAAGTCGTTGCACCGGTTCCGCCCGCCCCGCCGAAGCCGGTCGACTTGCCGCCCGCGCCGAAATTGGTCGTTTCGGAGGTCGACCGCCGCCCTGTGAAGGTGCGGAATCTGCTGATGCGTTTGGAGGAGGCCGAGAAGCGGCATGACGTCGAGTTGGCAATCTCGACCATCGAGCAGATCCGCGCCCTGCCCGGGACACCGGCGGCCGACATTGACGACAAGTTGGCGCGGCGGTTGGGTGTGCTGAACATCCGCAGGCTCTTTGTCCTGAAAAGCGGGCAGTGGGTGGCGGATGTCGTCGTGCGGCGCGGCGATTCGGCCTCGCGCATTGCACGGGAGCACGGTTCGACGCTTGCCTCGCTCCAGCGTCTCAATGGCGTGGATGTCGAGAAGGTGTTCGTCGGGCAGAAACTGAAAGTGCTGGATCATCCGCGATTCAACCTTGTCGTGCGGCGGCGGACGCGAATCGCCGACCTTTCGCTCAACGGCAAGTTTTTCAAGCGCTACTACCTGGCGGCCCCGGTTACTGGTGGCGAGGGAGCCTATGAAACGCCCGATCGCCTGCGGTCGTTCCTTTCGGAGAAGGGTATTGCCCTCTCGGCTCCTGAACGGGCGGAACTTGAAATGCTTCTGCCGGCGGGAACGTCGGTACTCATTTCAGAACTCTGACGCGGCGTATTCGTCGCAAGGCGACGAGCCTGTCGGATATCTTCCATTTTTAGGACGATAGGTCGCATAAAAGCAAAAAGACCGCTCAAACGGCGGTCTTCTGAACCTTCGGGAATGGTGGGCTATAGTGGATTCGAACCACTGACCTCTTCCATGTCAAGGAAGCGCTCTAACCAACTGAGCTAATAGCCCGAAAAAGTGCGCATAGTATACCATGATTTCGGAAAGGCTGTCAACGGCCAATTCTGAGTTTCCGCCATTCCTTTGCTTTTTGGTCTGATAAGCGTGTAGTTTGGGCGTTTTATGGTTTTCAATTGTGTAAGACGAAGCCGTGGGCGGCGGAGTGATGGAGCGTCCCGTGCACGGAATGGAACCACGGGGAGGGGGGGATGCGCAAGTCGAAGGTGTTAGGTTGCGCAAGTCGAGGGGCTTAGGTTGCGCAACCTAAAGGTGTCGGGTTGCGCATCCCAAGCACAGTTCCTTTTCGTGCCCCCCTTTGTCCGCGAACTTGAAACTTTTGTAAGTTGCAGTTAGGACTCGTTTGAGTTGCAGTTGGGACTTATGTGGGTCGTAGGGGGGGCGCGGCAGTTTGGCTGATGCCATGGAATAGGCGAAAACGGGATTCGTATGACTGATGGCTGGCTGGTGCTTGTATACGCCTACCGTAAATGATATACTATACCACCATCCTGTTAACCACATATTAACCATTAGGCAAAATACAATGAAAAAACTGTTGATTGCGATGTGTGCGGCGGCGTCGATGTGCGCGTATGCTGCGTCTGAGGTGGAGTCGACCAATGACGAACCGGTGGATGACGGCTTGCCGATTTGGGGCTTCGGCAACTACGGCATTTACTCCGGCTATCAGCTCTACGGGTCGCTCGTGAACCGTGAACCGACATTGCAGGGCTACTTCGAACTGAATGTCAACATTCCGTGGGATCTCGGCTATCTCGGTGCTGGCGTGTGGAACAACTCCGACCTCACGTGCGAGCGCAAGAACAACTATGGGCGCATCTTCAACGAGTTTGACTTCAACGTCCACTGGGGCAAGACGTTCTGGTTTGACGACGAGAAGACCTGGGGTCTCGACTATCGTGCGTCGGTTGTGTGGTACTACTACCCCCATCACCTCTATCAGCGCAACAAGCCGTACGGCAAGACGGATACGACGATGGACTTCAACCACTCGTTCGCCCTCGTCAACCCGTATGTGATTCCGTACATCAATGTCGTGCGCGAGTATCATGAGAACAAGGCGAACCTCCTGCAGTTCGGTGTGCGGAAACCCTGGCAGGTGACCGATAACTTCCAGCTCTGCCCGATTCTTGAGTTCGTTTGGCGCGAAAGCCGCTACAACTGGTGCTTCCCGACCGGCTTCGGCAAGACGAATGGTGGCACGAACAGCGGCATTGCGACGATGAAGCTGGAGCTTGACGCGACGTACATGTTCACGCCGAACATCGGTATCTTCGCAAAGGTCGCCTACTGCTCGATTATCGACCCCGACCTGCGCGACAACTGTGATGTGCTCGATCGCCATGCCTATGGCGAGTGCAAGGATTTTGCGTGGGGTGGCGTTGGCTTGACCTTCAGCTTCTAATCATCTGACGCGATTCCAATAAATAATAAGTAAGGAAAGGGAGCTTGGCATGAAGAGATTGACGATTGGGCTGCTCGCGGCGGTCGCGGGGCTTGTTCTGGCTGGATGCTCACAGCGTTCGACGCTGACGGATGGCAAGTTCATCGTCGGTTTCGATGCCGAGTTCCCTCCTTATGGTTTCAAGGACGGGACGGAGTACAAGGGCTTTGACCTTGACCTCGCCCGTGAGGTCTGCAAGCGGAGGGGGTGGGAATTCGTTGCGTGCCCGATTAACTGGGACGCGAAGGATATGCAGCTCGCCTCCTCGAAAATTGACTGCATCTGGAATGGCTTCACGATGCAGGGGCGTGAGGAAAACTACACCTGGAGTCCCGCCTATGTGGACAATTCGCAGGTCGTCATCGTCAAGGTCGGTTCACCGATTCGTACGCTCGCCGACCTCGCCGGGCGCACGGTGGCCGTCCAGACGGATACGCCCGTCCAGAAGGCTCTGATGGCGGGTGGCGATCGGGAGGCCCTCGGCAAGACCTTCAAGGAACTTCGCACGACGGCGGACTATAACTCCGCCGTCATGGCCCTGGAGTCGGGAGCGGTGGATGCGGTGGCCCTCGACATTGGCGTTGCAAAGAAGAAAATGTCCGATATGCCGGGCAAGTTCACGCAACTCGACGAAATCGTGATGACCGAGACATACGGAATCGGCTTCCGTAAGGGGAATGATGCCCTGCGCGATCAGGTCGTCGAGACCCTTCGTGAGATGGTGAAGGACGGTACGGCGGCGAAGATTTCCGCCAAGTGGTTTGACGGCAAGGACGTCATCACGCTGAGGTAACGTACGGATGATGGACTACACGGGGATGATCCTCGGTTTGCTGAAGGGGCTCGGCGTCTCTGCCGAGCTCTTTTTCCTCACGCTTTTGTTTGCGCTTCCTCTTGGGCTTGCCATTGCCTTTGGCCGTTTGTCGTCGAATCCCGTTGTGCGGCAGGTCTTGCGCATCTACATCTCCGTGATGCGGGGAACGCCGCTGATGCTTCAGCTCCTGTTCATTTATTTTGGTCCCTACTATATCTTTCGCGTTTCGCTTTCGGGTTATTCTCCGTTGGTGGGTGCGGTCGTTGCCTTTTCGCTGAATTATGCGGCCTATTTTGCCGAAATCTACCGGGCGGGTATCGAATCCATTGACCATGGGCAGTACGAGGCGGCCTCCTCGCTTGGGATTGGCAAGGCTCGGACCTTCGTCAGTGTCATCTTTCCGCAGGTTTTGAAGCGGATTCTGCCGCCGGTGACGAATGAAGTCATCACGCTTGTGAAGGACACGTCGCTCGCCTTTACGCTTTCCGTCATGGAGATGTTCACCGTTGCGAAAATGGCCGCCGCCGCGCATACGACGATGGTGCCGCTGATCGCCGCCGGGGTCTTCTACTACATCTTCAACTATCTTGTCGCTTGGGCGATGGAGCGGTTAGAGCGGCATTTCTCCTACTACAACTAAAAGAAATGGGTCCTTTTTTCCTTTTCCTGACCACCTTTATCTGGGGGACGGCCTTTCTCGCTCAGAAATATGGCGCGGCTGAATTGGGCCCGTTCGCCATGACCGTCTTTCGGAATGTTCTTGGCGGCGGATTCCTCCTTTTGTGCATCTTGGTGCGGCGAGTCTGTGTCGGACGAAAGACGGTCTCGGTTGGGCGGTCGATTGTGGCGGGCTTCTGCTGTGGCGTTCCACTTTTTGCCGCCATGACGACCCAGCAGATTGGCATTGAGACGACCTCGCCCGGGATTTGCGCGTTCCTGACGACGAATTATGTGCTGTTTGTGCCGGTTCTCGCGGCGGTGGTGACGCGGCGGTTCCCGTCATGCAAGATTTGCCTTGGCGCACTGATGGCATTGGTCGGAACCTATCTCATCTGCATGACGGGAGCTTCGGCCGGGTCGGGCTTCGCGGGTGTCGGGAAAGGGGAACTCTGGTCCGTTCTCTGCGCGTTCCTCTTTGCCGTTCAGATGATGGTCGTCGGGCATTTCGCCCCGACGGCGGACTTGCTGGTAATGAGCGCGGTTCAGTTGCTGACGTGCTCGGTGCTCGGTTCGCCGTTTCTCCTGCTGGCATCCGAGGCGGGGAAGATTGCTGCAGGGGGACTCTGTGCCGCCTGGTTTCCGCTCGTCTACTGCGGCGTTTTTTCCAGTGGCATTGCCTACACGCTGCAGAACTTCGGGCAGGCGCGCACGCCACCGTCAATGGCGGCGATTCTCCTGTCGCTTGAGTCGGTGTTCGGTGCCTTGTCGGGGTATGTGGTGCTCGGCGACCGGCTCTCGTGGGGACAATTCACCGGGTGCGCCGTGGTTTTTGCTGCGGTTGTCTTCATCCAATTGCCCTCGCGTACGCATGGGCAAAAGATAATGACGAAAGGGGATGCCCAAAATGGCAAGCGACCTAACGGAGCGGACGATTTCCTGTGAACGGAAGTACACGGGGCGGATTATCAGCGTTGACTTGCTCGACATTGAGTTGCCCGATGGCCGTCGGGCGAAGCGCGAGGTCGTGCGACATGGATGTGCGGTGGCGATTTTGGCGCGGCGACCGGATGGCAAGTTCGTGATAGTTCGCCAGTATCGCAAGGCGGCCGAGGAAGCCCTCCTTGAGGTTATTGCAGGAGGTCTTGAACCGGGCGAAGACCCCGAGTTGGGTGCGCGGCGGGAGACTGCCGAGGAGACCGGCTACGATGTGGCGAGCCTTCGCTACCTGACGACGATGATTTGCACGCCCGGCTATTGTGAGGAAAGAATCCACCTCTACTATGCGGAACTCGCGGCGAATCCGCATGCTCAGGACCAGGATCCCGACGAGAATGTCTTTCCAGTTGTCTTGACTGGAGACGAAATTGAGGACGGCATCCGAAAGGGTGAAATCATCGATGGTAAGACTTTGGCAGCCTGGGCCTGCTTCAAACTGATGAAGTAGTCTCGGGAGCTGATTCGACGGTCGCATGGGGTGCGCCCGTTCCCTGTGCCAGGGATTTGGTATAATAGGGGTATGTTCAAGTCGAAATACAAGTTGTGCGACCTTTTCGGAATCCCGGTCTATGTGGATTTCTCCTTCCTGATACTCCTACTGCTTTTTGTGGTGGATGGGCGATCGTTCACCCTGGGCCTTGCCATGGCACTTGTTCTTGCGATTTCGGTGACGCTCCACGAACTCGGCCATGCGTTGACGGCACGGGTCTTCGGCTACCAGGCGCAGGACATTACGCTTTCGCTCCTCGGCGGTTGCGCCTCGTTCATCTCGCTTCCGCGCAAGACCTATCAGGAGTTCCTGACGGCTCTCGCGGGGCCGCTTGTCAGTTTTTTGTTGGCAGGCAGTGTCTTTCTGCTTGACATTTTGGAGGTCCCGATTGAGAACCGGTGGCTGTGGATCGTGCTTTCGTACGCGTACTGGGCGAACCTGATGTTGGGCGGCTTCAATCTCCTGCCGGGCTTTCCGATGGACGGCGGGCGGATTTTCCGAAGTGTGATGCGTCTTTTCTTGACGCGGGCGCGGGCCACGCTGGTTGCGATGTGGGTCGGGCGGGGCTTTGCCATTTTGCTTGGCTTGTACGGTGTTTGGGCGATGTTCAACGGAAGTTTTGGATTCATCTCCATCTTGATTGCCGTAATGATTTGGCGGGAAGGTTATCGTGAATATCAGCTGGCGCGGGTTGAGGAGGACTTTCGCAAGTGGTCGCAGGCTGACTTTGATGCGCGGGTATCACCTCCGCCGTATGGAAGGGATTAATCAGAATGAATATCGTTGAGACGCTGAAGTCGGCCGGAATCATCCCGGTCATTGTCATTGAGAAGGAAGAGCAGGCGGTTCCGCTGGCGCGGGCGCTTGTCGGCGGTGGACTGAAGGTCCTTGAGGTGACCTTCCGCACGGCGGCGGCGCCTGGGGCGATTGCGGCCATTCGGCGGGAAGTTCCCGAGGCCATTGTCGGAGCCGGTACGCTGCTGACGATTGACCAGCTTCACGCGGCGAAAAAGGCCGGAGCCGTTTTTGGCGTGGCCCCCGGATTCGACCCCGTGATCGTCGAGGAGGCGAAGGCGATGCTCTTTCCGTTCTGCCCGGGCATTGCCACGGCGAGTGAACTTTCGCAGGCCCTGACGGCGGGTGTTCCGATGGTCAAGTTCTTCCCGGCCGAGGCGGCGGGTGGCGTGAAGATGATCAAGAATCTCCTCGGAGCTTTCCGTTTCACTGGCGTGAAGTTCATGCCGACGGGCGGCGTGAACCTTTCAAATGTCGCGGACTATCTGGCTGTGCCGGAGGTCGTGGCGTGCGGCGGTACGTGGATCGTTCCGAAGGATGCCCTTGCGGCCGGCGACTACGCGACCATTGGGAAGCTGGCGGCCGAAGCGGCGGCCCTTGTCCACGGCTAAGACGAACTTTTCCTCAACGGGAGGATGCTGGGGCTTTCGCCTCGGCATCCTCGGTTCGTGAGCGGCGGCCATTGGGCACCTGTGGGACGAGGGACGGCATGGCCGTTCGAAGCCACGCTTCTGGGCGGAGTGTAAAATCGCCGCGATCCGTGTCCACAAATCCGACATCAAACGGCTTTTGGGGTGTTCCGTTGACGATTCGGAATGCTGAGATGAGGCGTGGATCGGGTTTTGCCGTGGTTTGATTCTCTGTGCCGCATGTGTTGATGACGAGATTGTTTGTGATGGGGGCCATACGGGCGAGACATCTGCCGACGGCATCGTCAATGGCAATCAGTTCGCGGCGACAGTCGATGAAGATGTTGTTTTCGATGGGGTTGTCGAGCGGTTCGCGTGGATGGTTCTGCATGATTTGAGCGAGCCTTGGATAGTGGTCGGCCCAGATGCCTCTCGTGTAGTCGAAGGCCTTGGCCTTGTCTTCCAGCATCCAGGAGGGACCGCCGTACTCAAGCGAATTCCAGTGCTTCCAGGTCATGCCGCGTCCATCGATTGAAAGTCCAATCGTGCAATGGGAGAAGATGTTGTTCCGCACGGGGTGGTCGCGTCCGCCGCCAATCATAATGCCGCGCGCGATGTTGTGGAAGACATTGCCGTACACCTCGTCCCCGCAGTCGCAGTCGTCGAAATAGAAGCCCATCGTGTCGGCAGAGTCGACTTCCGTGCCAAGGTCGTGCGTGTAGTTGTAGCGCAAGACGTTCCCTTGCGTCGTCCAGTCGCGTCCCGTGTAGTAGGCCCCGGCATCTCCCGTCTCCAAAAGAACGCGGTAGACTTCGTTTGATTCGAGCAGGAGGTCGTTGCCCTCGAAGAGGACGGCCGAATGGGGTGCGTCGTGCAGAAGGTTGCGGCGGATTGTCATGCCACAGCCGGAGATGCCGAGGCCAGGGGCGTATGTGCGCTTGAAGTGCGCCCAGTCGTGGATGTGGCAATCTTCGATAAGCGTTTTGGAATGCCTGAGCGTACGCCGGTCACCGCCGGAGACGCGGATGCCGGCGTTTCCCGTGTTGCAGATTTCAAGCTTGTTCAGGGTGTTGAAGTCGCCGTTGAGCGTAATGCCCGTTCCGCCGACATTGGCGACGCGGCAGTTCACGAGTGTGATGTGGGTGCCGCTGAGAGAAAGGCCGTCCCCATAGTTGTATTCAAATGAGAGATTCTCAAGCCTCAGGTGGTGGATGTTATGTGCTTTAAGGAGGGGCACTGCGTCAAAGGCGAGCATCATCTCGTCCGTCTCAGTCGGGGCGTTTCCCGTCGGCGGGTAAACATAGAGGAGGTTCCGGGGGCGGTCAAGCCACCACTCGCCAGGCGCGTCTAATTCCTCAAGAAGGTTGAAGGCATAGAATCGACGTTCCTTGCGTCCCCAGGTGCCGCCCATAACGCCCCAGGGGACGTCCTCGGCCAGCCGAATAACATCGTTCGTGCCGTTTTCCGTTCCATACCGTGCGGCTCGGACGGACTGGTTGTCCCAGTCGTGCGTCCAGTAGCCATTCAACCAAACGCCAGACGAGAAGTCCCAGCGTCGGACGCGTGGATTTGAGAAGACGAAGGCTCCCGGTGCACGAATGACCTTCCCGGATGGGAGAGTCAATGGGTGACCACCCTTGTCCACGGCCTGTGAGAAGGTTGCGAATGCGTCATTGGGCCAGCGGGCGAGTGTTCCGGGCCTGTGCGCGACGAAGAGAATGGGGGCGGTGGGCGTGGCGTTAAAGGTGGTCGCCATGGGTGGCAGGGGGTTGGGTAACAGGGTCGAGAGATCGGCGACATAGATCTTGCCGCGAGCTTCAGCCGGGAGACGGGCAACAATGTCGGGATCGTCCGCCGGGTGAAAGAGGTTGGTTGGAATGCGCCGAGCACCGACGAACCGCGCTGGGGTCGCCCCGGAGGAACGCCAGACGATGGGCTGGCCGTCGCATCCGGAATCCTCCTGCCCGAGAAGAATGCCACCATCGACGGGATAGTCCCCCGGCGCAAACTCGACGACAACGGCGGCGTTGGACTGGATGTTGCCTGTGGCCCGGGCTGCACGGATGCCGCGCACGGCTTCGATTGGTGTGCGCCACGGTCGGCCCGAGGAGCCATCGCCATTGGGTTGCGCGGCGGCGTTGACGTGGAATGCCGCGGTCTGCGCGGAGAGCGTTCCGCAGGACGCAAGGACAAGAACCGGAAAAAGGACAATCGATTTCATGGAGGTAGTATACCATATTTGTTCAGTTTCATTTGTTTATTGGTTATTTTAGAAGACGCTCTGCGTCAGGTTGCCGCGCTTCAGGGGCTTGGACGGAAGCTACCGCCTGTGCGCGGTTTTAACCTCGGACAAAATCGCGTCAGCGCAGAATGCGAAAATATGGTAAAATATGCCGCTACTGACATTTTAACAGGAGAATAGAAGAACTATGAAGACCGAAACGAAGAATTTGGACAAGTGCCGCGTACAGCTGACTGTGACGCTCGATGCCGATGAGGCGAAGGCCTGTGTGAAGGAAGTTGAGAAGGGTTTCCTCCGCGAGGCGCGTCTTCCGGGCTTCCGTCCGGGCAAGGCCCCCATTGAACTCGTTCGCAAGGAGTTCGCCGATCAGATGAAGACTGAGATCGAGCGGACGGCATTCCGTAAATACTATGAAGAGGCGGTGAAGGCCGAGAAGATTGACGAGGTCGCCATTGCCGAACTGCCTGAGCTGAAGTGCGATAACGAGGGTGGCAATTTCACGGTTGTCGTCGAGATTCCCCCGAAGTTCAAGCTGCCGACCTATAAGGGGCTGAAGATTTCTGAGAAGGATACGACGGTGGACGATGCGACGGTCGCCAAGCAGGTCGAGAACCTGCGCACCGCTTATGCGAAGTTTGAGGATGCCAAGGAGGGCGAAGCCATTGCCGACGGAGACTTTGTGCAGATTGACTATACGGGCACGGTCGACGGCAAGGCCATTGCCGAGATTGCCCCTGAGGCGAAGGTGCTTGCGACTGGGACTGGCTTCTGGACCCAGGTCGAGGAGGGTCGCTTCATCCCTGAAGTCCTTGAGGCTCTCAAGGGCATGAGGGCAGGTGAGACGAAGGCCGACATCAAGGTCGCCTTTGACAAGGAAGCCGCGCCGGAACAGCTGAAGGGCAAGAAGGCCCTCTATACGCTGACGGTGAAGGGCTTCCGCCGTCGCATTCTGCCGACGGATGCGGAGTTCATCGAGAAGGCGAAGGCGGAGTCGATGGAGAAGTTCACGGCGGACATCCGCCAGCATCTGGAGAAGCAGGCGATTGAGCAGGAGACGGCTCGCCGTGAGAATGAGGCCGTGGAACTCCTGATGAAGAAGGTGGACTTCGATGTCCCGGGAAGCCAGGTTCGCCGTGCGACTGACAACTACCTGAACGATCTCGCTCAGCGTGCTCAGTATGCCGGCCTGACCGCCGACTATTTCGAGAAGAATCGCGACAAGATCCTGAAGGATGCGGAAGAGACGGCGACGCGCCAGGTCCGCCTTTGGTATGTGCTTGATGGCATTGCCAAGGAGGAGAAGATTGAGGCGAAGCCCGAGGAACTCGGCCGCAAGGTCATCGAGTTCGTGGTCGCCAACGCGAAGAAGTAAGCGATATGGCCAAGAGCTACATGATTCCCTATGTTGTTGAACAGACGGGGAAGGGCGAGCGGACGTACGACATCTACTCGCGCCTTCTCCTCGACCGCATCGTCTTCATCTCCGGCGAGGTGAATGACGAGATGGCCAATGCCATCTGTGCGCAGTTGCTCTTTCTTCAGGCGCAGGATCCGAAGAAGGAAATCAGCGTGTACGTCAACTCGCCTGGAGGGAGCGTCACGGCGGGGCTCGCCATTTATGATACGATGCAGTTCGTCAAGTGCCCCGTGGCAACTTATTGCATTGGCCAGGCGGCTTCCATGGGGGCCGTGCTGCTGACGGCCGGGACGAAGGGCCGTCGCCACGCCCTGCCCAATTCGCGCATCATGATCCATCAGCCGTGGGGTGGTGCCGAGGGGAAGGCGAGCGACATCGAAATCACCGCTCGTGAGATTCTCCGCCTGAAGGAAATCCTGAATAGCATTCTCGCGAAGCACTCCGGAAAGAGGCTGGAGGATGTGGTGAAGGATACCGACCGTGACCATTTCATGTCCGCCGAGGAGGCTAAGGACTGGGGGCTTATCGATAAGGTTATCGCGTAAATGAAGAAACAGTCCGAGGAACTCTTCTGCTCATTCTGCGGGCGCAGTTCAAAAGAAGTCCCGATTATTCCGGGACCGGATGCCAATATTTGTGCCGATTGCGTGAAGCACGCGAATGACTTGATCTCTCGTGCAGAGAAGAAGGCGACGAAGGCCCCGCCTTTGCCGCCGACACCGACGCCACGGGCGATCAAGGAGTTCCTTGATCAGTTTGTCATCGGCCATGACGAGACGAAGAAGATTCTCGCGGTGGCCGTGCATAACCACTATCGTCGGCTTGAGGCCGCCGCGAATGGCGGCAAGGATGACGATGGTGTCGAGATTGAGAAGTCCAACATCCTCCTTATTGGTCCGACGGGAACAGGTAAGACGCTGCTGGCGCGGACGCTTGCGAAGATTCTGGGCGTTCCGTTCGCCATTGGCGATGCGACCGTTCTCACGCAGGCTGGTTACGTGGGCGAGGATGTCGAGAACCTTGTGCGCTATCTTCTGCAGAATGCGGATGGAAATGTCGAACTTGCCAAGCGCGGCATCATCTATGTGGATGAGATTGACAAGATTGCCTCAAAGACGGACAATGTGTCGATTACGCGTGACGTGAGCGGTGAGGGCGTTCAGCAGGCCCTGCTGAAAATTCTTGAGGGCACGGTCTGCCGCATTCCGCCAAAGGGTGGTCGCAAGCATCCTGATCAGGAGTACATTGAGGTCGACACGTCCAATATCCTCTTCATCTGTGGCGGTGCCTTCGTGGGGCTTGATCGGATCGTTGGTGAACGGACGGGAAAGCGTCAGATTGGCTTCGTCGAGGGCGCGGATTCCTCTCACGCGGAAACAGCGCGAGAGGGCGCAGGTGCACCGCTTGATGTTCGCCCAGAGGATTTGGTGAAGTTCGGGATGATTCCCGAATTCACGGGGCGACTGCCCGTCATTACGACAATGAAGGAACTGTCCGAGGACGACTTGGTTCGCGTGCTGACGGAGCCGAAGAACTCGCTTGTCAAGCAGTATCGGAAACTGCTGGCGATGGATGGCGTTGACCTTGAGTTCGAGCCGGCGGCCCTTCGCGAACTTGCGAAGATGGCGCTTGCCCGAAAGACGGGTGCACGCGGGTTGCGGGCAGAGATGGAGCGGTTGATGACCGACATCATGTACGAGGCTCCGGGCAACGACAAGATGAAGAAGGTCGTTATCACGGCCGAAATGGTCAAGTCAAGGTAGTCTTCCTTCCGGCAACGGACAACGATTGTTTGCCTGTCTCGTGGGGGGAGTCAATCGCCCCACGAGATTTGTTTGAGGATAGCAATGGTGAAAGAGAATACCTATCTGAATGAGGAGCGGCTGACGGCCGCCTGCGTCTTGAGTCTCGTTGGTGGGTTCACGGATGTCTACTCCTACCTCTGCCGCGGACATGTCTTCGCGAATGCGGTCACGGGAAATATGGTCCTTCTGGGCTTGAATGTCTCGCAGGGAGACTGGATGGAGTGCGGCAAGTATCTTCTCGCCATCATTGCCTATGGATGCGGTGTCTTCGCGGCGGACATGATTCACGCGAAGGTAGAGCATCATCGCCTGCTCAGTTGGCATCAGGCCGTCCTTTCGGTTGAGATTGCCTTTCTGTCCATTGCCGTGATTGTGCCCTGCGGGGTGGCGGATTTCATCGTTGATGCGTTGATTGCCTTCGTGTGCGCCCTTCAGGTGCAGACATTCCGCCGCGTGAGGGGATTGCCTTTCGCCTCCACCATGTGTACGGGGAACTTGCGGAGCGGTTCGGATGCACTTTTCAACGGTCTTCGCGGTGCGGACGCGACGGGCCTTCGCAAGGCGCGGCACTATTTCGCCGTCATCGGGATGTTCATTCTGGGGGCTGTCGTGGGGGCTGTTCTTCTGAAGACATTGGGTTCGCGCTCATTTGCCTTGGCCCCGATTGCGCTGGTATTCGTCTTTGCCCTGCTGGCGGGTAAGCGCCAGCTCGTGCACCTGCGCCGTCTGGGGCGCTTGGTTCGAGGGCGGCGGAAGATGCATTCGCGGCATCGCTGAGTCCCTTTAATCCGGGTTTTTAGTGGCTTTCCCTTTGTTTTCCCATGCGGATTCATTTGGTGTCATCTAAGGGGAAGGCCCGCGTGTGGTAGGTCTCCGCCCCGAGGACCCTGTCTATGCGTCGCTGGCCGTGGAACGCGCCCATGTCGATATTGTTGTTGAATGTCCTTAGACGCGGGAAGACCTCGCGAATCATCATCCACGCGTCGACGGGGAACGCAGGAGCCCCAGCGTGGCGTTCCTGAAGGGAACGGGTTGGCGTGGGCAAGGGAAGCGTCTGGGATGCGCAACCCGAAGGGTCGAGGATGCGCAACCTGTCGGGAAAGCACTAAGGTGGTTTGATCAAAGGACTAAGGTGGTTTACCCAAAGCACCTTAGTGGTTTGTGTAAAGGACTAAGGTGCTTTCCCGTTCTCCTGCTTGTCTCCGCCCGTGGCGATGGGCCTCTCCACCTTCTATAATCGGCAAAATCCCCGTTTGTGTTGGGCATTTCCGCGTCGATTCATGCCGCCGCGAGAGCGTGCACTTGGCCGCGAGAGCGTGCACTTGCGCGAACGGGTGCAGGGAGATGCGCAGGCCCCGCCTGACATAGCCGCTCCACGCCGCCGTCAGGATTCTACGCTCCCGGTCGGTCAGCCTGTACCCGGAGGCCTTGTGTATGGTATACTTTCTCGTGCTCACGGCATCCGCCTTTCGTGTGTATGTTTTTTTGGACGCTTCCATTGTACACGATTTCCGGACGCCGTGGGCATTCCCTTTCTGGCGGCGCGGGCCACCCCCATGGGGGGGGGGCTGGCACCTTCCTCCCATCCTTCTTTCCAGTCATCTTCCTTTCCGCTTTTGCTGACCCATTAGATTTTACAATTTTCCACGGATTCTACACAGGCGTCCGTTCGTATGGTATAATACTGATATGTATTCCGATATTCCAGTTTGGCTCTCGATTGTCTTTGTCGTTGGTGGGCTTGTTGCACTATCCTGGTCAAGTGACATTTTTGTTGACGGGGCATCACTGGTGGCGCGGACGCTTGGCATTTCGCCCTTCATCATCGGGATGGTGATTATCGGGTTCGGGACGAGCGCACCGGAGTTGTGCGTAAGCGCCATGGCAGGGCTATCGCATCACTCGGATCTTTCATTGGGCAATGCCTACGGTAGTTGTATATTCAATATTGCTGGTATTCTTGGCGTCGCTGCGTTGATTCGTCCAATTATCGTCAAGCCATCGGCCGTATTCGTGGCGTGTCCTGCGCTTGTAGCCATTTCGTGTCTTTCCCTTTGGTTGCTACGAGACGGGCAGTGCTCGCGGCTGAACGCCTACATTCTTTTGGCGGTCTTTCTGGTCCTGTTGCCGATTTATTGTTGGTACGATCAGCGTGACAAGAAGTCCGAAACAGGTGCACAGAAGGTGGCCGCGGATCGGACGGACGATGAGGAGAAGAAGCCGACTTCGCGGCGGCTGGCACTGGCCGTGGTGAAACTGGTCGTCGGGCTTGTCGTCCTGATAGGATCGTCGCATTACCTTGTCTGGGGCGCGGTGGATGTTGCGCGGAGTCTTGGGGTCAGCGAACTGATGATTGGTCTGACGATTGTTGCCATGGGTACGTCTCTGCCGGAACTGGCGAGTGCAATCGCCTCCGCTCGGCGTGGGGAGCATGAATTCGTGCTGGGCAACATCATCGGCTCGAATTTCTTCAATACGCTCGCCGTTGTCGGCATTGCGGCCGGTATCTCTCCAATCGAGCGGTTCTCGCCGTATGTGCTGACGCGGGACTTGCCAGCAATGATTGCCGCTTCACTCTCGATTTCCATTTTCGGCTTGAACTTTCGCAAGCCGCGCGAAAATGGGGCGGTGACGCGCTGGGAAGGGTGTCTTTGGATTTTGCTGTTTGTGGCGTATACAATTCTTGTTATCTATCAGGAATCTCCTAAATGAGTAAGGTTATTGCAATTGACGGGCCAAGTGGAGCGGGGAAGAGCAGCGTTTCGCATCTTGTCGGTGAGCGGCTTGGGTTTCTGCATGTCGATTCGGGTGCCCTTTATCGTATTATGACCTGGCAGTGCCTTGAGGCTGGCATCGACACGACAAGCCCCGATGCCGTTGCCGCGTTTGCTGAGACGGTCTCGGTCGAGTGTCGACCGGAGAACGGAGCCATCGTCTACTATGTGAAGGGCGAAGTGCCCGGCAACCGCATTCGAACGCCCGAAATCAACGCTCATGCCTCGCAGGTCGCAACGGTCAAGGCCGTCCGCGATCGCATCACATCCCTTTTGCGGGGGCTGGTCGCCTATGGCAATCTCGTTGTCGAGGGGCGTGATATCACGACGGCGGTCTTTCCCGATTCGCCAGCCCGGTTCTATTTGACGGCCTCGGCTGAGGCGCGGGCTCGTCGGCGGCAGAAGGAGGAGGTTGAGAAGGGTATCGCCAATGAGAATACGGAGGCGGTCAAGGCTTCGCTCCTGGCTCGTGATGCTATTGATTCGACGCGGAAATACGCACCCCTCAGAAAGGCGGATGGCGTGGTTGAAATCGATTCGAGCGACCTGACGCTTGAGCAGGTTGTTGAAGCGGTTCTCGCAGCCTTGCCCGAAGACTGGAAGTGAGACTCTCAATTAAACTTTGCCTCGTTGCGCTTGCGCTCTACTTGGGCGCGGCAGTTTATGGCGAGATTCAGTATCGCGTGGCCCGCGCCCGCGACATTACGCCGGCCTATAACGTCGTCAATCCCGATGCGCGGTACTTGCCGCCAGGACCTGGACACCTGTTGGGGACGGACAACCTGGGGCGTTCTGTGGGACTTCGCCTTGTTCAGGGTACGCGCATTGCTTTTCACGTCGGAGTGATGACTTCGCTGATAGCCATTCCACTTGGTGTCCTTCTGGGGCTTCTTGGCGGGTATTTTGGTGGCAAGACCGATTCGGTTGTCGTCTGGCTTTGTGCAACGGTCGCCTCGATGCCGGGTCTCCTCTTCATTCTGGCCATTTCGCTTGTCGTTGGGCAGGGACTTCTTGGCATCTACATGGGCATCGGGCTCACGACTTGGGTCGGCGTATGCCGGACTATTCGCGCAGAGGTGATGAAGCACCGTGACAAGGCGTATGTCCAGGCGGCGCGGGTTCTTGGCTATTCCCATGCGCGAATCATGTTTCGGCATATTCTGCCGAATGTGGCGCACGTTATCCTCATCCAGTTCTCCATTCGCTTCCCATCGGCCGTTTCGACGGAGGTCTTCATCTCCTTCCTTGGCATTGGCGTCCAAGGTGAGCCGTCTTGGGGGGTTATGATTAACAATGCCCGGTTGCGGCTGTGGCAGGGAGTCTGGTGGGAGATGACGTTTACGACACTGGCCATTTTCGTTCTGGTTCTCGTCTTCAATCATCTCGCGGACTGGCTTCGCGACAAGCTTGATCCCGCCCTGCGGACCTAATGTAGGCGCGGCAGATTGAGCCTCTGAATGCCATCGAATGCCGCATCGCGACGTTGTGTGGTGCGCACGACAGGTGGTTGGCATGGGCACGAGTCGGACTTGTCGTGCGCACCATTTGTTTATCGTGCCTTGAGCGTTTCGAGATGGGATGGTGTCGAACTGCCGCGTCGGTGCTCCAAAGGCGTAGCCGCGGCACTTCAAGCTGCCGCGTTTCACCTGTAAGAGTGCCTGTCATTCTTCTGCTTTTGCTGGGCCATTAGATTTTACAATCTTTTCCGCGAAATCTCCCGGGGCAGGCGGTGCTTGTGTGAATGGGGGCGTTTTGATATACTTTCGGGTGTCGGTTCGGTTCGTTGGGACGGGATATGGTTGCTCGATGTTCAGTTCACTTGAATACTTGCAGGAGAAGATGAATGCGTATGCTGCGAATAATCAGGTTTCCGATTGGCAAGAAGGCAAATAAGAAGGTGAAAAGGTCATTGCTAAATGGCATTCTTTTTTGCCAGACCATTATTGGAATGGTCATTTTAATGGTGGCTATTTTCTTGTTTCCTCCGTCGGCGGCAAGCAAATGGGCGGGAATCGTGCAATTCATCCTGCCGAATCTGCTGTTGGTTTGCGTACTGATCCAACTGGTCGTTACAATGGAGATAAGAGATATGCGAGGTGCTCTTGTGCCAATTGTAAGGATATCTTCAGGGAGGTCTACCAGCTGACGCGTACTTGTTGACGGCGACACGGGCAAAGATATTACTGCTGAATACGGAGAGGTTTAAATGAAGTTAGTGATAGCTACATTACTTGTGACAGGATTGTGCGGACTTTGCCCGGCGGAGGCTGGCAAGGAATCGCAATTAGGTGTTTGGCGTGTTAAGCAAGATTTTGGAGATGGGGTCTGCATTGTGGGTGCCGGTGCGCTGCCCCAGGGGGAGACACTTTGCATTCCGGAAGTCATTGGCGGGAAGAGGGTTCGCTCGATCGCTCCCGGGGCGTTTGAGGGGCGCGGTGAATTTACGGGCCTTCAGTTCCCCTCAAACCTGATTCGTATCGGTGAGAATGCATTTCGTCGATGCGGGCGGCTCCGCCGCGTAATCGCAATGGGTGGTTATGTAGTAGCGCTTCATGTTGGAAGCAATGCCTTTTCTGACTGTGAGCAGCTGGAGTCTATCGAGTTTAGGCGAGAATCCGTTTATTTTGGGGGGGCGTAGTTTTGAAAATTGCGGTAGTCTGAGCCAGGTGTCGTTCAATGAGAGTTCGATACTCACTGTGGATAATGCTGTCTTTGCGAATTGTGTGCGACTTGAGCGCCTATTGTTGCCCGAGTTTGTTGGCGACTACGTCAACGCGGCACTTCTGGAGTGCCAAGGTCTGCGGTATATTGGTGTGTCGAAGGACAGTAGGGATTATTCGTCAACGGGGGGTGCGCTTTACAACACCATGGGGGATTCGTTGGTTCGATACCCGTCGGTTACCGGGAATGATAGCATCCGGATTCCATCGAAAGTTAGGCTGATTTATGGAGGGGGACTCTTTGGCAATCAGGCCTCTCGTATAGAGTTGGGTCCCCGTGTTGAGGCGATTGGGCCAATGGCCTTTCTCTCGTGCACCAACCTGACGAGCATAACGGTTCCCAAGGCCGTCAAGTTTATTGGGGAGCGATGCTTTTGGAATTGTCCGCGGCTCGTGATGGCCAGGTTCATGGGCGATGCCCCGGAAGTGGACGGTTATGACATCCTGCCGAAGGAGTGCAAGGTCTATGTGAGACGGGATGCAAAAGGATGGGATGCGGCTGGGTGGAAAGAAAGGTATGAGATAAGGTTCCTGGACTGACGAAGGATGGTGCACACTATTATGACGAATCGCGGGCGCGGCAGTTTGTGTTTCGGAGCGCACGAAAGGCGCGGATTGTGCTATAATCTCCTGTGAACGGCTGACAGTAATAATTGAAAGGAGAAGAGAGATGATTGATTTTGAGAAGGAATTTGCACGGCCCGGGTACGAACTTGGTCGTCGGCAGGTGAAAATCGCGGCGACTTTCCGCTTGGTTTACGGGTGGATGTTTGCCGGGCTTGCTCTTTCAGGTCTTGTTGCGTGGTATACGGCGACAAGCGGACTCTACCAGCGCATTCTTTCGGGGCCCGTGTTTTATGGATGCCTGTTCGGTGAGTTGATTCTTGTTTTTGTCCTGAGCGCGGCAATCAACCGACTGCCACTCCTTGTTGCCTATGCGATGTTTGCCGCCTATGCCGCGTTAAATGGGCTGACGCTCTCCGTTATCTTTCTTCTTTATGAGATTGCCTCCGTGCAGCGCGTTTTCTTCATTACGGCGGGGATGTTCGGCTGCTTGGCGGTTTGGGGGTCAGTGACGAAGGACGATCTCTCCAGTGTTGGCTCCATTTGCGGCATGGCCCTGTGGGGATTGATTATTGCGGGTCTGGTGAATCTCTTCCTGGGGGCGAGCCGGCTGGATTGGATTCTGTCGCTTGTCGGTGTTGCGGTCTTTACGGGTCTGACGATGTTCGATGCGCAGAAAATCAAGCAGGCGGCGGCACGGGAGGCTTTGATGGATGCCGCCTCCGTCCATCGGGTGGGCATCATCGGAGCATTGACGCTTTATCTTGATTTCATCAATCTCTTCCTTTATCTCTTGCGCCTCTTCGGTCGGCGGAAGTAGTCGTTAGGTGGTGGTGGACCCTTGCTCGAATGGTACGATGCGGCGTGCTTAGGTGTGGCGAAAGTTGTTGTTTGGAAGATGATTTCTCTCTAAAGCCTTAAATATGGAAAATAATGCCGCGTCCCACTTGCATCGGGGAAAAGGAAATGGTATACTATGCCCCGTTTTCCACCTGCTCGGGTGGTGAAATTGGCAGACACGCATGCTTGAGGTGCATGTGGAGAGATCCTTGCGGGTTCGAGTCCCGCCCCGAGCACCATTCATCCGTTTGGATGAGTTGATTAAGAACCGCCGCTCGGCGGTTTTTTTGGTATAATACCCCACCATGAGAGTCACGAATGACATTGTCAATGTCGGAGTCAACGATCATCAGGTTGACTTGTTTGAGGGCCAGTACGTCGTACCACGCGGCATGGCCTACAATTCCTATTTGCTGAAAGACGAGAAGACGGTCGTCCTTGATGCGGTCGATGCCAATTTTGGGACGGAATGGTTGGCGAACATTCGGGCGGAGATCGGCGACAGGCCGGTCGATTACCTCGTCGTTCAGCACATGGAGCCGGACCATTCGGGTAGTGTGGGCGCATTTTTGACGCGCTATCCGCAGGCGACCGTAGTCGCGAGCGCCCAGGCCTTCGTCCTCATGAAGAATTTCTTCGGCACGGACTATGCCGAGCGTCGGCGGATTGTGAAGGAGGGGGATGTCTTGTCGACGGGACGCCATTCGCTCTCGTTCGTCGCGGCCCCGATGGTGCATTGGCCGGAAGTGATGGTGACGTATGATTCGATCGATGGTGTTTTGTTTTCGGCTGACGCGTTTGGCAAGTTCGGCGCGAATGACGTCGAGGATCCCGAGGGATGGGACTGTGAGGCGCGGCGCTACTACATCGGTATTGTGGGCAAGTACGGTGTTCAAGTCCAGTCCCTGCTGAAGAAGGCGTCTGGTCTGGATATCCGCACCATTTGCCCCTTGCATGGGCCAGTTCTTGCCACTTCGGATGAGATTGCCCATGCGCTGGGTCAGTATGGGATATGGTCGAGTTATGCCGTGGAGTCCCCGGGCGTTTGCATCGCCTACACATCCGTTTACGGCAACACGCGCTTAGCGGTGGAGAAGTTGAAGGCGATGCTGCTGGCGCGGGGCTGTCCGAGGGTGTCCGTATTCGACCTGTCGAGGGATGATGTCCCGGAGGCCGTTGAGGATGCCTTTCGGTACGGTAAGCTTGTTTTGGCAACAACCACCTACAATGCGGGAGTCTTCCCTGCCATGCGCTCGTTCATTGAGCACTTGACGGAACGGAACTACCAGAATCGAACCGTGGCGTTCATCGAGAACGGTTCGTGGGCGCCAACTGCCGCGAAGGGGATGAAGGGGATGCTGGCAAACGCGAAGAACCTGACGTTCTGCACGAACGTTGTGACGATTCGCAGTGCCTTGAATGCGGAGTCGACGGCTCGCCTTGAGTCGCTTGCGGATGAGTTGTCCAAGTGAATGCGGAACCATGAGAGGAAGGAGAGTAAGACCTTGAGGGAAAGAGTCGCAAAGCATGTCGCCGAGTTGCCGAAGAGCGGTATCAGGAAGTTCTTCGACATCGTCGCCCAGTCGAAGGACATCGTTTCACTTGGTGTCGGTGAGCCTGATTTCGATACGCCGTGGCACATTTCGCGGGCGGCCGTGACCTGTCTTGAGAATGGGGGGACGCATTATACATCGAACTTGGGTACGCCCCAGCTGAGACAGGCCATTGCCCGATATCTGGCGCGGCGGTTTGAGGCGACATTCGACTGGGAGCACGAGATTCTGGTGACCGTTGGCGTTTCGGAGGCGATTGACCTCGCCATTCGTGCCATTTGTGCACCTGGGGATGAAGTCCTCTATCATGAGCCGTGCTTCGTTAGTTATGCGCCAACCATTCGGCTTGCTCATGCTGTTCCCGTGTCCGTTGAAACGCGGGCTGAGGATGAGTTTCGACTGACGGTTGCCGCGCTGGAGCGGAAAGTGACGCCGCGGACAAAGGCGATTCTCCTCAACTTCCCCTGCAATCCGACAGGCGCGACGCTGAGTGCTGACGACATGCGGGGAATCCTTGAGTTTGCAGCGCGGCACGATCTCCTCATTCTGGCGGATGAGGTATACTCCGAACTGAACTACGCGGCAGATCTTGAGAAGCCGCTTGTCTCCTTTACATCCTTTCCTGGGTATCGGGATCGTGTCATCCTCCTCAACGGATTTTCGAAGAGCTGGGCGATGACGGGCTATCGCCTTGGGTATGCGTGTGGTCCTGTGGATGTCATCGACGCGATGATGAAGATTCACCAGTACGGCATCATGAGTGCCCCGACGCTCAGCCAGGCGGCGGGCGTTGAGGCAATGGATTTCGGTGACAAGGACGTGGATCGTATGCGCCGCGAATACCGCAAGCGCCGCGATTACCTCGTGCCAGCCCTGAATAACCTTGGCCTCCGCACGATTATGCCGAAGGGGGCCTTCTATATCTTCCCGAGTGTTGAAGGGACGGGAATGAGCGACGAGGAATTTGCCCTGACCTTGCTGAAGAAATACGGGGTCGCTTGCGTGCCGGGCGGCGCGTTTGGGGCGTGCGGCACGGGGTTCATTCGCATGAGCTACGCAACGGGCCTCGACAAGATCAAGGTCGCCGTTGAGCGCATTGGCAAGATGTTGTGTGAAATCTGACGGTTGGACTTTGCAGAGATTAGCGCGGCACCTATCCGCCGTTGCAAGTCGAAAAAGTTGAAGGTGCAACTCAAGCGAGTTGCACCTTCAACTTATGTGAGTCACAAGTTGATTTTCTTCGGGGGCGTATGCGCGGAAAATGAGACTCTTGGGAGGGTGAGAAGCGCAAGAGAACGGCTTCATTCTTGGGGCAGATGTCGAAGACTGACTTGCCTGAAAGAGCGTTGGCGGAAAGTGTTGCCATGTCTGTCGTTGGCGGGTATTGGGGCTGTAGGAGGGTGCATGGGAGAGGAAGGCGCGGTGGGATCGCGGCTTTTGGACGAAATCAGCTATTCAAAACAGGAAGGATTCATTATGTTTCTGTAAGATAAGAAACTATTTTCAATTTTCTTTCGATTCCCCCTTGCGCGGCAAACGGACGATGTGGTATACTATGCACTCGTTCGCCCGATACGGCGCGGCGCAAGCCGAACCGGGGTGAGGCGGACATCGTTCTTTGAAAGAGGAGTGCTTGAGACGTGTCTCTTAAGTTCGACGATGAGTTGAACATTCGGAAGGGACACGGAACATTAATAGAATGTTTGTGTGGAGCGAGATAACTCAAAACTTTCTTTTTCTGAGAGTTTGATTCTGGCTCAGAACGAACGCTGGCA
>CAKTUI010000004.1 GCA_934621385.1 uncultured Kiritimatiellota bacterium | reverse complement strand
CAGTATTTGGCAAACGGGCTATGCCAAGATCTGAGCCCTTCTTTGGTTGGGTGCACACTATTATGGCAAACTGCGGGATAAGGGTGGACGAATTGCCCCATTGCGTCGTCGGTCCGTTTTTGATAGAATACTCATCGTTCAGTCCGCATAGCCGAAAGGCCAAATGTCAGTCGGGGCTGGATAAGGAGTATGGTCGACCATGAAAGCAGAAGTCGTGCGTTCATTTGTAGGTGCCGCAGTCGTCGGCATGGGTGCGTTTGTCTCTCTTGCGGAGACATACTATTGGGCTGGCGGAGATTCGTGGAATCTTTATTCGAATCCAGACAATTGGCGAAGTGGTAGCGCGGATGGTGATGTTGCGCCATCTTGCCCCGGCGCGGCGGATTCGCTCGGTAAACTCCCTTGGAAAAATATGCTGTTTGACTTAGGGGGGGGGGTAGGAGAGTTTGGCACATGGGATACGACTGCGGATTGGAATGCGGCCCATCTTTCCGTCTCCAACGGAACGCTGACGGCGAAAACGCTCTTCCAAACCCACTCAGGATCTCTTAACATTTGGGATGGCGGTACTTTTGTTGCGGAAGGGCGCATGAACCTTTCCGTGAATGATGCGACGCGCTTCAATGTGAATGTTCACAAAGGGGGAACGGTTGAAGTTCAGGGGGCATTCGAGGCTTTTTATACAGGTTTTTACATTGATGCCGGAGGCTTATTGAAGTTTTCACCAACGAAGATCAATCTTTGGGGCAACAATCGCCCGATTGATTTTGAACTTAACGGAACGATGAAAGCGCCTGCGGGTATTCGATGGACTGAGGGTAATCAGCAATCGCTGAACTTCAATCTTAACGATGGTGGCAGAATGGTTCTTGGTGGGAATGTCTCCAAGACGGTGAATGGTTCGCTCTGCTTTAACTGGAATGGCGGCACGATTGCGACAACGGGTGATGTGGTCTTTGAGAATACGGTGGCTACGATTCCTGAAAATGCCGCGCTGGTTGCTGAAGTTGCCGAAGGTACAACTCTTGACCTTTCGCCGTTTACTGTTGGAGAAGGGGTCTCGTTGAATAAAACGGGGGCGGGTATTTTGAGATTAGGTTCATCCAAGTTTGCGAATCTCTCGATTGAATCTGGCACACTTGCCGTTGGCACAATGTTTTCTGCGAACATGGCAACGTTTGCCGAGGGAACAACGGTTGCGCTTTCTTCTGCGAATGCGTCGATTGAATTCCCTGAGATTGTGGGTTCGGGTTTGACATTGAAGTTTGCGGCAAATGGAATCTTGATTAACAATCTTCCCTCTGCCTTTTCAAATGTTGAGTTTGACCTTTCAACGGCGATAATGGACATTCCCTATCTGTCGTGCTTGGATGAATCTTCACTTGAGACGATTCGGATGAAACTTGCGGCAGTTTTGCCAGACACTCAGGAATTGACGGTTCAGGGTGTATCGCTTGTGATTAGTGAGAAGAAGGACCAGACTTTCACGGGCGGCGCGGACGGTACGATTACGGACTGGAATGACCCCTCCGGATGGAGTGCGGGCGAGGTGCCGACGTCGGGCGAAGTTGTCGTGCAGGGCGGGGGCGTGGTTCTTGAACTCGCGACAACCCCGACGGTGAATAAGATTGAGGTTTCGCGCGGTGCGAAGGTTCGCGTTGTCGGCGGAGCCGATGCGGTCGTTCTGCCTACCATCTCTCTTGCGGGCGCGGCGGGACTTGAAGTCGCTTCGGGTTCGGCGGATATCGCAAATGGATTGACGAGCATTGCGTCCGTTGTTGGTGCATCAGTCACACTCCCGACCATTTTTGTGAATGAGAACGCAATGTTGAAGGTGCTTGGAGGCACCAAGTTCAAGAATTGCTCGATGACGATTAATGGCAAGATTGTGGCGACGAGCGATGGCGAGGTCGTGTTTGGTGCGGCTGATTCTGGTGAGGTCTCGTATTTTGAGTTGACGGCGGAAGGGGCGACAATTACTGCGCTGAATACCACCGGAAAGGAAAACGGTTCGAGAATTGGCTTTGTCGTCCCAGTATCGGGTGGATCGGTTGTTGTGCCGAAGCCTATTCGGATTAAGGATTCGACAATTACCTATAATTCTAAGGATGGGTTTGCCATCGGACTAAATAATCCTGCCAGTGAGGCCGTGAAGGTTATTGTGGATAATACGGCCCTTGATTTCGGCGCGGAGACTTATGTTGCGGGTGGTGTAAACCTCATCCTCACAAATGGCACGGTGCTTTGCCGCAAGCGTTCTTCCGAAGGTGATACGGCAGAATCTAACTACAATTTGCGCATCCAAAATCGTGCGGTCATTACACTTGTCGAGGGCGGCGAAATTCGCACGGCGGTGACGCGCGTGAATGGAGATGTCACGAACGGAGCCGTTTATGTCACACCTGACGAGACTGGCTTTACCGGTATTGAGATTCTCAAGGGTGGTATCGGGTGCTGGTATAAGTTGAATGGGCAGGATAAGGGCTCAATTCGTTTTGCTGATGGCTTCTTCGACTGCTTCAAGAGCCGTTGGTGGGGTTGGGGCAATCGCAATCACCTATTCAATCGGTTGACGGCTGTTGAGATCGCAGAAGGCACAACGATGACCTTCCGTGGCGTCGAGGAGAAGATGTCCTCAAACGATCATAAGTTGGATTACTTTGAACTCGAAGCCCCATTCACGGGTGGTGGAGACCTCTTCTTTACGAATACATGGGCTGGTAAGACAATGGAGCCGACCATCTATCGTGCGGACAATACTTGCACTGGGACGCTTCTTGTTGCCCCCGATTCAGATACGGCCAAGGTTCGGGTTCACTTCGCCAACGGTGCAAACTGGGCGGGGACGGTTGTTTTTAACGGAAATGTTGATCTGCTTCCCATCGATGAGAATCACAAGAAGGAAACGGAATCTGTGATGACGGCGACTTTCGGTAAGGTTCGGCTTGTCAAACCTCTTGAACTTCGTATATGGCGCGGTGAAGATAAAGTCGCGACAAATGACACGATTACCTTGAAGGACGGGTTCATCGTCGAGGAGGGTGACGCGGGCATCGTGGAACTCGTTCCGCAGGATGGCTTCGCGCTCGGTGCGGGCGAGGCGGTGACGCTCGGCACGTTCCCGGCGGGCGCGTTCGCCAACGTCACGGTGAAACTCGGCAATCGGACGCTCAAGGTGTCGGAGACCCCGACGGAGGTCGAGGGCGTCGTCACCTGCACGGCGAAGCCCGCAAGCGGATTCCAAATCATCATCCGCTAAGGCTCGTTAAGAGAAAGTGAGGAATAAGTCCCCGCTCCATTTGGCTTGTGGAAACCAATCGGGCCTGCGGAGCGGGGTCTTTCAGTAAAGATGAAACGTTCAATCTCAATCCGTTTTCGTTCCCTGGTTGCCACCGGCGCGGCATTCCTGTCCCTTTCCGCCTCTGCGGGCACCTACCATTGGGTCGGCCCCGAATGGGGGCTTTACTCCGAACCCGCCAATTGGCGCGTGGGAAGCGCCGAGGGTGATGTTGCGACGGCTTGTCCGTCGGCAAACGATTCGGTCGTCATTCCCACGGGCAGTTCGGTTGACTTGAACGGGGGTTCGTGGACGAGCAAGTGGAGTCCGGCGGGGGTCAGGGTCGCTTTCCGCAACGGGCGTTGGAAGTCATTGGCAGGAGGAAGTTTCGCCAAGGGCAATACGATTGCGCTTGGCGAAGGTGCGGATATTGAACTCTACAATGCGAACAAGGGTGTCTGGTGGGGGCATCAGACGGATACGACGACCTTTAATGTTGAAAAAGGGGCCAATCTTTCACTGACGGGGAACCAGAAGTTTGACCAGTTCACCGTCAACGTCAAGGAGAGCGGCGTCTTCACGCACAATTGCAAAGTCGGGATGTGTTGCGGACGGGGCGACCGAGCCTATCGGATTTTTGTCGAACAGGGCGGTTTGGCGCGATTCCCGAATGGACTGGAGGTAGACTCCGACTTCTACGGCGGCGGTTATCCGTGGATTAAACTTGCCGAAGGTGCGACGGCGGAGTTCGGCGGGGACGTCACCTCGTTCAAAACCGACTATTCGCCGCGTGTGGAAGTTCAGTCGGGGGCGGTTCTGCACTTTACCGCGCCTTGCGCCTTTACCGATCTCCGCCGCGTCGAGGGGAATGCGACTTCAAAGGTTGCCGACGGCGCAACGATCACGGTGCGGGTTGATGAGGGCGTCATTGAGGACTTGAACGCCTTGCCGTTCGGTTCGGGTGTGACGGTGCGCAAGACGGGTGCAGGTTCGATCGTCGCGACAACGAACGCGGCGCTTGTGATTGCCGAGGGGGCGCTCGCGGTCTCCGAGTCGTATCCTTCCGCGGCTGACATCACCTTTGAAGACGCCACATCTGTCGCGCTGATGACGACGGGGAGTTCAATCGTGTGGCCCGAAAGTCTCAAGATGGCGGCAGATGCTCAGGTTTCGCTCAGGATTGCCGTTGCCGGCGTGACGATCGACCGCTTGCCGTCCGCCTTTTCGGATGTTGTCGTCGACGAGGCGAAGATTGGACTGGACGTGCCGTTCCTGACCTGTCCTGACGCGGCTTCGCTTGAGGCGTTGCGCGAGAAGATCCTGGCACACCTTCCCCCGACGCGGGATGTCTACATCCAGAGTCAGTCGCTCGTCCTTTCCGAAATGAAGGAGCAGACCTTCACGGGCGGTGCGGACGGCACGATTACGGATTGGAACGACCCCGCCGGATGGCGGAACGGTGTTGTGCCGACTTCGGGCGAGGTTGCCGTACTGGGCGGGGGCGTTGTTCTGATGCTGGCGAAAACGCCGGCCGTGGGCAAGATTGAGGTGGCGCGTGGGGCGCGGGTTCGTGTGGCGGGGGATGCCATTGAACTGCCCGACGTGTCGCTTGCGGGGGACGCCTCGCTGGAAATCACGGCGGGGTCGGCGATCCTGAAAGGCGGCTTCAGCTGCGCGGCATCGGTTTCGGGCGAATCTGTCACTCTCCCCTCGCTCGCCATTGCGGCGGGGGCGACGCTGGCGGCGCCGGACGCGATGAAGTTCAAGAACGTGGCGCTGACGGTCAACGGGACGCTGGCCGTGGACGGCACGAGCCTTTATCTCGGCTACGCGGCGGCGGGTGAGACGAGCTATTTCGAACTGACGGCGGACGGCGGGAAAATCCAGCCCGTGGCCGATCCCGCGATAACGGGTTTTGCCTACTACTATCTCGTGCCGGAAACGGGCGGGCGTGTGAAGGTTCCGTCGGGCGCAATCCATCTCAGCAATATGCCGAAGGAGTCCTTCGCGCAAGGGGCGACGACCTTTGTCTACTTGGGCGCGGCAAATGCGAACCGGCAGAATGCGAAGGACGAGGCGATTGAGTTCGTCCTCGACAAGTCCACGCTCTTTACGCGCAATGCCTACAATGGGAGCAATGTTTATCTTGCTTGCCTTGGTGGTGGCGTGACGCTTCGCTTGAAGGATGGCTCGGCCTATCGCGCGTGGTTTGCCGATGCGGATGCCGTTGGCACGAACGGCCGTTGCGGCGGATTCCGACTTGTCGGCAATGCGCGGATTGTGATGGAGGAAGGCTCGCGCCTCGTCGTGCCGGAGGACTGCACGACCCACTTCGACTTCTCGCCCGATACGGATCGCGAGGTGCTGACGATGACGAACGCCTACCTGCACCTCGCGCGGACGACGGGAAACGGCAAGGCGAAGATTCGTATGGTCGGCGCGGAAAACATCTTCGAGGCGGCATTCCCCTGCTGGTGGTCGATGAACAACGGGTGCAACGCATTCAGCGGCGTGAAGGAACTCAATCTTGACGGTGCGGAGACGAAACTGACGGTCGTGACGTGGCATCAGGGGGTGCAGGGTTCGACGGGGCGGATCTTCTCGTCCGGCGCGAACGTCACGGGCGAAGGTTCGCTCGTCATCGGCTCGACCGAGACGGACAAGGGCGAATTCAACCACTCGTGGTATCACGACCTGACGATTCTCTACGGGATTTCGGGCAATGCCTGTTCGGGTGCGCTCCGCGTCGGATCGGACAAGACGAAAATTGCGCTTCTGAACGGCGCGGACTGGGCGGGGACGCTTGTCAGCGACGGGCGGATTGCACTCGGCGACCCGACGGCGACGGACGCGGCGGTTGAGGCGACCGCGGGAACGCTTCGGATGTCCGCACCTTTCAGTTTGCGCGTGTGGCGCGATGCGGAAGGAAACCTTGTTCATGACAGACTGAATGTGACGAAGGGTGTCGTCGTTGCGACGGAAGGCGCGGGTTCTTTGCGGCTCGACATTGCGGAAGGGGTCGTTCTCAAGGCGGGCGAAGAGATTGTGCTTGGCACATTCCCGGCGGGGACTTTTGAGACATTGCAGGTGCGCGGCGGCGGACGGTCGCTGAAAGTCGTCGAGCGCACGACCGAAACGGAAGGCATCGTCCAGGGCGTTCTCCGACTCGACTCGGATGTCGAATACGTGTACGACCCGTGGTTTGAGAAGTCCTCGAGTGACCATGGCGACCACTTCACGGGTGAAGCGGACATCTCGCTCAATCTGGAGGGCGGGACGCGGACGATCACGAACTGGAAGCGCATCAGCGCCGCGACGGGCGAAAGCCTCTGGAGCGGACAAAACCTCGAACTCGTGAACGGCACGCTGGAAATCGCCGACACCGCCGAAATCGCGGCGGGGATGGTGACGCTCGCGACAAATGCGACGTTGAGACTTCTGCGCGGATGCTATCTTGCGACGGCTTTCAACGACGGCGGAACGCGCGTTTTCGACCTTGCGGCGGGTTCGCGGCTTCTCATGGACGGCAACGAATGGCGGATGTCCCGTACGCGCGTCAATGTGGCGAAGGGGGCGGAATGGACGGCGGACCTGACGAAGCTCACGCTTGCCTCGGCGGTGGCGGAATCCGTCGAGCAGAAGCAGTGGAACGTTTCGGGCGTGGCGAAACTCCTGCGCGGCATCAACGTCGTCGGCACGGGCGTTGCGGGCGACAAACTCACGGTGAACCTGAACGAGGGCGGCGAATTGTTCTTGGGCGGGCCGGTCTCGGTGAACGGCAACAACTGCACGATCGACCTCGTTCTCAGGGGCGGTTCATTGACGCTCGTCTGGGATGCCGCGATAGATCCGGGTGTCGTGCGCGTGGCGGATGGTGCGGAAGTCGTCGTCAATGTGGCGAAGGGAGTGGGCTTCGATGAAAGCGTGATTGCGCTTGGCGCGGGATCGAAGCTGACGGTGAACAGGGATGTTGCGGTGGATGGTCTGCCCCAGCGGTATGCCTTCGACCTGAAGTACGACCGCACGGGGCGGAGCTGGTGGCTCTCTGCGGATTCGTTCAAGGAAAAGGTGGCGACGATTTCGTATGTCGAGACGAAGAGCGAGTCGGTTGTCACGAACGCCGACATGACGGTGACGACGAATGCCGCGACGGTGGTCGAGCACGTGCGGCCCATCTCCTTCAAGGTGACGTATCCGAACCCCGACGCCGAGTCGCCGAACGCGACCGAGACGGCGCAGGCGACGGACACGATCTTCCGCCGCCGCTTCCCGCAGGGCGAAGGCCCGTGGACGATTACGGCGGAGATTACCGACATTTATGGTGCAACCCAGGTGACGGAACTCACGATCCGGAAGCCCAAGAATCCTGTCGCCCAGCCCGTGCCGAACGGCGAAATTCTCGTTGGCTACGCAGTCTACTGGCGCGAACATACGAATCAATTGAAGGACATCATCGAGAATGACTTCGGCAATCTGATCGTCCCGTGGAGTTATAGCGGGCGGCTCGTACCGGAGTTCCTTGAAGATGGACTTTACTATTACTGGCCGTCCGTGCTGACCAACAAGTGGTTCAACCTGATGGAGCAGAAGCGCATTTACGCGATGGATATGTATACGGGGAACCATTCCGCCGCGCTCGACAGGCGCATCGACGAGGTGTGGGGCGACCGGTACGTCGGCAACAACATGGGCGAGTACGCGAGCTTCATCTACCAGGGCGGCGCGAACATCGGTCTCGACCTGAACCTCGCCGAGGCGCGCGACCGCTTCGTCAACCGCTGGATGGGGAATGCGGGCTTCGGCTGGCAGTCGAAGTTCGTGCGCTCGTTCTCGACGTGCGGGGCGGCGCTCGCCGGCTACGAACTCGCGGGTGGCGTGGATTTCATCTGCAACGAGATGTGGGCGATCGGCGCGGAGAACATCGGCTACACGTCGGGCGAGGCGCGGGCCGCCGCGCGCAAGTGGGGTCCTGAATACTTCTGCGCGTGGAATGCGCACGAGTGGCAGACGACGGGCATCCCCTACCGCACGAAGCAGAAGTACGACTCCCTGCTCGTCGGCTACCTGCAGGAATGGATTGCCGGGGCTTCCGCGTTCTCGCTCGAATCGGGCGCGAACGGCACCTCGGATGCGTACAAGTATACCGACCAGTACGCGGCGGACGACCCCGACAAGCCCGCGAACAACCGCTTCTACACGGGCTATACGGGCCATGCCTCGTCCAACTACTGCGCGACGACGAAGAAGTTCTACGATTGGACGAAGGCGAATCCGCGCGGCAATGCGACGCCCGAAACGAAAATCGCGCTCGCGCTCGGCAACTGCGACGGTTATCTTGGACTGAACCGCGGCTATTCCGTGTGGAGCCAGGGGCGGAACGCCGAGACGAACAGTGCGCTCTGGCGGTATGGTGCGCCTGAGAACACGCAGGCGATGATGCAGGAGTTCTTCTATCCGCATCCGGCGGCCTTCCTCGCGCCCTACAACAACCGCTTCATCGGTGGTACGCCCTACGGGCAGGTGGACGTGGCACAGATTGACGACGATTCGCGGCTTGCCGACCTGTCGCGCTACGAACTCCTCGTCTTCGCGGGCTGGAACACGATGACCCCGCACGTGAAGGACGTGCTGGAACGCTATGTCGAGGCGGGCGGTACGCTCGTGATGTCGCGCCCCGAACTCACGACGCGCGTGGATCGCGACTTCAAGAACTACACCGATGCGGACCTTCTGCCGCTTTTCGGCGAACTCCCCGCCGAGGGAGAGCCGGGCGACTGCGCAATCTACAGGAAGGGGAAGGGAACCTACTGTCTCCTGACGGCGCGGCAGTTCCCGTCCGAAAGCGCCGCGTACACGGCGGCGTATACGAACCTCGTCGGCGAACTCGCCCGCGCCGTGCGGCAGACTGTGAAGATCGCGGGCGCGGCGTCAGACCCCGACTCGCCGCAGGCGATCACCTACGGCGTGTATCCGGACAAGATCTACTTCCTCAACGCGGATACGACCAAGCCCCGGACCTTCACCTATCGGATGGAGGGCGAGACGCGCGAGATGACGCTTGAACCGTGCGAAATCCGTGCCGTGAAGCGTCCGATCAAGGGTTTCTTCATCCGCATTCGATGATAAGGAGATAAGAAAGATGAGACCGCCAAAACTGATACTGACCATTCTTTCCACCGCGCTCGGCGCGGCGCTTTGCGCGGCGACGAGGTGTCCCGTCGTCGGCAACGACATCCTCGTCGGGGTGACGGGCTACGGGACGAGTCCCGAGTACCGCGAACTGATGACGAACGACGAATGCAATCTCTGGGTGCAGTGGGCGAAGAGCGAGAACCTGCTGCCCGAGAAGATTGGCAAGGACTGGTACCGTTGGGCGAAGGCGAACAACATCCACGTGATGACCATCTACGGCGACCAGAGCGGGGCGCGGACGAAGGAACTCCGCAAGGCGTGGGGTCCGCTTTACCTCGGCAACAACATCGGCGAATATGCGGGCTTTCTCTACCAGGACGAGAAGAGCTACTTCAAGGACTGGCCGAAGTGCCGCGATTTGAAGGAGGCGCACGACTGGCTCGTCGGCAAGATGCTCGCCGCGCCGAAGAAGAACCAGTTGGCGCGTCCGGCCGATGAGCGCGAGCCGAACGTCTTCTCGACGTCGGGTTCGCCGCTCGCCTGCTACGAGCTGGATGGCGGCATCGACTACATCTGCAACGAGATGTATGCGGTCGGATGCGGCAACCTGGCGTATGCGACGGCCGAGGCGCGTGGGGCCTCGCGGCGGCGCGGCGGCGACTGGTGGAGCGCGTGGCTTGCGCACGAGTGGCAGACCTGCTGGCCACGCGTCCCCTATGGCGTGAAGCAGAAGTACGACTCGCTCCTCATCGGTCTGAAGGAAATGTGGCTCATGGGCACGGGAATGATGGTGCTGGAGTCGGGTTCGCAGTCCACTCAGGCCCAGGACTACACGCCGCCGGACGGCACGATGGCCGAATTCAAGACTCCGAAGCAGGGGTATGACGGCGACGTGCCGAAGGCCTACCGGCGCACGATGAAGGAGTTCTACCAGTGGACGAAGGCGCATCCGCGTGCGAAGGGAACGCCGCATGTCGAGGCCGCGCTGCTCATCGGCAACTACGACGGCTACGTCGGCATGACGCACGACATCTTCGCCATCTACGGTCAGCACCATCTCGCGAAGACGAATGCGAACTGGAAGGTCGGCGCACCCGAATTCACCTGGGAGGCGGTGATGGAGACGTTCTTCCCGCGTCCGACCGACTGCCTGAAGCCCTATGCGAACGGCTGGCTGGGCGGTACGCCCTACGGACAGCTCGACGTGGTGAATGCGGACGATGCGCTGACGGTGCGGCATCTGGCGCGCTACAAGGCCGTGGCCTTCGGCGGCTGGAACACGATGACACCGAAGATTGCCGCGACGCTCCGGGACTACGTCGCCCAGGGCGGCACGGTCGTCCTGACCGTTCCGCAGCTGTCGGCGCGGCTCGACCGCGAGTATGCGAACTACACGGCGGCGGATCTCGTGCAGGCCGTGCCGGGCGTGACCGTGAAGTCCCCGGAACTGATTGAGGACATTCTCATGACGAATGACGCGACGCCCGACTTCCTCAAGGCGGCGTACCCGGCGCATCTCTCGGTCAAGTTGCGCGTGGCCGACGCGGACTTGGGGGCGAATGCGCAGGCGGTCGCGACGCTCGGCAAGAAGCCCTATCTCGTGAAGGTTCGCCACGGGAAGGGGACGTACTGGCTCTGCCTTGCCTGGGACTATCCGGCGGCGCGGCGCGAGATGGAGGAGTTCCCGTCCTATCGGGCGGGCTTCCGGCTTGCGTTCTGGAAGACGCTCCTCACGGGTGTGCTCGGGGGCGTGCAGGGCGAGCACGTGGCGGGCCCCGACAGGGATTACATCAACTGGAGCGTCTACGGCGATCGGGCGTATTTGCTGAATACGGACTGCATTTCGCCGCGCACGGTCATATTCCGGGGTCAGACCCTGACGCTTGCACCCGGCGAGTTGCGCGAAATCCCGGGCGGTCCGCAGCGGTAAACACGGAATCGCCGCCGTGAATTCCGCGCACGGCGGCACCCCCCCCCCTTGCAAAACGGACGGGGATTTGGTACAATTGCGGGCGTTGGCAGGAGTGAGTTTCCACTCGAAATCACGGTGAGACCGCCTCGTCAGCAGTCGATTTTATGAGTCGCTGCGAGGGTCGTAATTGATGCCGACACTCCCCGTGCGCCCGTCGTTGGGTGCGTGCCCAAGGGTCGTGCGGGGGACAGGAGAATCCGTAGAGGAGGACCAGGAATGACTTTAAAGTCGGAACATCAGATGGGGTGCGCGGCGGATCTCGGTCCGTCGGCCGCCGGAACACGTCTCGCCAACCACGCCGCCGCGGAAGGGGCGTGCCGATGCGTGCACCGTCACCAGCCGAGGACTTCCCCGGAGACCCGGGGGTTCGACTTCCCGTCCTTGCGCGGGGAGGCGCCGCCGCTCACAAGTCCCACTTGCGCTTTCGCCGCGTTCGCCTTCCCGTCCGCACACGGGGAGACGCCAGCGGGCGCAGGGATTTGGATGACGCTCCGCACGCCCTCGGGCGTGGGGGACGGCGCCGTCAGCGTCACGGGCCGCACGGCCGTGTCGGCGGCCGCCTAAGGCGCAGGGCGGCAGGCCCGGCGCGGCGGTCGTGACCGCGCCCGCTCTTTTTTTGTCCGCATCGCGGCGAAGTCTACACGGAGAACGGTTTCCCTTCTACACGGAGACTTGGTTTTTTCTTCGTGTAGAATCGCTTTGTTCTCCGTGTTGACTTGACACTTTCTCCGTGTAGAAGCGTTCCGTTCTTCGTGTAGAACCGACGCGTTCTCCGTGCAGAGTTGGCAAGGCCTCCCCGTGTAGAGGCACAGTGCTTCTCCGCGATGACGAGAAATGGTCTGCACGGAGAGGGAAACGCTTCTTCCCGAAGGGACGGAACGCCTCTCCACGGAGAACGGAACGCTTCTGCACGGAGGGCGGGACTCGCTCGTCACGGAGAAGGGAAACGCTTCTGCCCGGAGAAGCGAATTCGTCCTCCGTGCAGAAGAACGAGCTATCTCGCGGCATCTTCCACTTTCCGCCGCGCAAGCTCCCGCCCCGTGCAATCGAATTTTGTGGTATAATATCCCAACCAACCGAAAGGTATTTCTGACAATGAGCGACTCTAATGACTTCATGGTGTTTTCGGGCACGGCGAACCTGCCGCTGGCCGAAAAGGTGGCGAACTATCTCGGCAAGCCGCTGAACAAGATTGACATCAAGCACTTCCCGGACGGGGAGACCTTCTGTCAGGTCCTCGACCCCGTGCGTGGCAAGGACGTGTTCGTGATTCAGTCGGGTTCGCCCCAGCCGAACGAAGCCTATATGGAGCTGTTCGTCATTATGGATGCGCTCAAGCGCGGTTCGGCGGCCCGCATTACGGCCGTGTTGCCCTACTACGGCTATGCGCGGCAGGATCGCAAGGATCAGCCCCGCGTGCCGATTACGGCGCGGCTGATTGCGAACCTCCTCCAGACGGCCGGTGCGGATCGCGTACTGACGATGGACTTGCACGCGAACCAGATTCAGGGTTTCTTCGACATCCCGCTCGACCACCTGCGGGCGGAACCGGTCATTCTCAAGTACATCCGCGACCAGCACTGGGCGAAGCCGGTCGTCGTTTCGCCGGATACCGGCGGGGCGAAGACGGCCTACGGCTACAGCCGCAAGATTGGTTGCGGGCTGGCCATCGTCGCCAAGCAGCGCACGGGCGACTCGACCGTCGACGCGTTCAGCGTGGTCGGCGACGTGAAGGATTGCGACGTCATCATGGTCGACGACATGACGGCGACGGGCGGTACGCTGAGCGCGGCGGCCAAGATGTGCCGCGACAACGGTGCGAAGAGCGTCCACGCCTTCGTCTCGCACTTCCCGCTGACCGAGAAGGGCGTTGACCGCCTCACCCATGAGACCCAGCTGGACGAACTTGTCGTGACGGACTCGATTCCGCTCCGCAAGGGCTTCGACCCCTCGAAGCTGCCGTTCAAGCTGACCCAGCTTTCCGTTGCGCCGCTGATTGGCGAGGCCATCAAGCGTACGCACATGAACGAGTCCATCAACGATCTCTTCAATCACGAGTGACGTGAAGGTTATTGCAGGACTTGGCAATCCGGGTGCGCAGTATGAGAATACTCCGCACTCGGTTGGTTTTGAGGCCGTGGATGCAATCGCGGCGGAAATGGGCGTTGCCTGGGAGACGAAGAAGGCGTTCAACTGCCTGATGGCCCGCGGCACTTTTGCGGGGCAGGCCGTCATCCTCGTGAAGCCGCAGACCTACATGAATCTTTCGGGTGATTCCATCGCGCCAGTCGTGAAGTATAGCAACGCCAGGCCGTCCGATCTGCTGGTCATTCAGGACGACATCGACTTGCCGGTTGGGCGTGTGCGCATTCGCAAGAACGGCAGTTGCGGTGGGCACAACGGCATTCGGAACATCATCGAGCGGTTGGGGACGCAGGAATTCGTCCGTCTGAAGCTGGGCGTTGGCAAGGACCGTTCGAACGTCATCGCGCACGTCCTCGGCAAGTTCGACCCGGCGACGCGCAAGACGATCTCACTCGTGGTCGCGGAATCCGTCCGTATGGCGGAGGCGATTCTGAGGAACGGACCTGATCAGGCGATGAACGCCTACAACGGGTGGAGCGCCGTCTAAATGGCCGACCTGACGGAGACGCCGCGTGGCAACCGAATCCACATCGCCGTCTTCGGGCTGCGGAATGCGGGGAAGTCCACGCTCGTCAATGCCCTGGTCGGGCAACCCGTCGCACTCGTGAGCGAGGTGGCCGGCACGACGACCGACCCCGTCTCAAAGGCGATGGAAATCCGTCCGCTTGGCCCTTGCCTGATTACGGACACGGCGGGACTGGACGATGTCGGCACGTTGGGCGAAATGCGCGTGCGGCGGACGCGGGAGGTGCTGTCCACCGCTGACGTGGTCCTCTGGGTGGCCTCGTCCGACGCGGACGACCGCCCCTATCTTGAAGCGATTGAGGCGGAGTGTCGGCGGCGGAACGTGGCTGTGCTCGTCTACCATCGCGGCGAGAGCGTTGACGGACTGAAGAACCGAATTGCCGCGCTGACGCTGGGCGAGAAGCCGCCACCGCTCTTGGCGGGGCTTGTCGCGGCGGGTGCGCGTGTCGTCTGCGTCTGTCCCATTGATGCGTCCGCGCCGATGGGGCGGCTGATTCTGCCGCAGCAGCAGGTCATTCGTGCCTGTCTCGATGTCGGGGCGTTTTGCACCGTCTGCCAGCCCGAGACCCTGGGCGCGGCACTTCGCGGTGAGCCGCCGCCCGACCTCGTCGTGACGGACTCGCAGGCGTTCGCCGCCGTGCGGCGCACGATTCTCGCGGTCGCCCCCACGGTACGGCTGACGTCCTTCTCCATCCTCTTTGCGCGGCAGAAGGGGAACCTGTCCGAGTACGAGCGCGGACTGCGGGCACTGGACGGCCTGTGCGCGGGAGCGCGTGTGCTTGTTGCAGAAGGGTGCACCCATCACCGCCAGTGCGCGGACATCGGTACGGTCAAGTTGCCGAAGGCCTTGCGGAAGCTGGCGCAGGGGGAACTCGCGTTCTCGTTTGCGAGTGGACGCGATTTTCCTCTGCGGGATTCGGAGGGGCGCGAATTTGACTTGGTTGTCCAGTGCGGCGGTTGCATGCTGACGCGCCGCGAAGTCCAGGAACGAATTGCCGTCTGCCGCAGGGCGAACGTGCCGATTGTCAATTACGGGATGGTGCTTGCGGCGGCAAGCAGCATCCGTCTTGTTTCAGGTTCACCGCTTGTGAGGGTATGAACAGATGAAGGCTAACTACCATACGCATTCGACCTGGTGCGACGGACGCAACACGACGGCAGAGATGGCGGCCGAAGCGATGCGGCTCGGGCTGGGGACGCTCGGCTTCTCCTCCCACGCCATGCTGCCGGACGAGTCGTACGACTGGGTTCTCTCTCGCGAAAAACTGCCGCGCTATGTCCGGGAGATTCGGGAACTTGCCACGCAGTATCGGGGAAAGATGCGGATTCTGTGCGGAGTTGAGGCCGACTACATCCCCGGGCGTTCAAGCCCTGACCGTGCCGTCTACGCGCCATACGGCGTTGACTACGTCATCGGGTCGGTGCACGGGGTCGTTGCGCCGGATGGTGGGCTTGTTCCCGTGGACGAATCTCCCGAAACCCAGCGCGAGGGCATTGCGCGGCACTTCGGTGGAGATGTCGCGGCGTTTGTTCGCGCCTACTACCGTCAGGTTCGCGAAATGCTGGCGACGTGCGACTTCGACATCCTCGGTCATGTCGATCTCGTGCTGAAGTTCAACGAGAAGCATCCCACCATTGACGAACGGGCGACCTGGTATGAGGAGGAGATTCGCCGGACGATTGAGGCGATTGAGTCCTCCACAAAGGTCGTGGAACTGAATTCCGGCGGCATTGCCCGAGGGTGGCGGACGGATTTCTATCCATCGCGGCACTTTTACGGTCTGCTGAAGGCACAAGGGGGGAAGAACCGCTACGTGCTTTCGTCGGATGCCCATTCGGTTGCGGACCTTGGCGTTCCCTACGCGTTTGCCGCGCAACGCGGCGACCTTCTTGACTTCGTCGCCACCCGAGACGCGGCATTTTTGCTATAATATCGGGCAATGAAGAGTTTTCTGGCATCTGTACTGGCAACTGCACTCGCTTTTGGGGTGCAGGCGGCGTGGTATTGGCCCTTTGGATCGGACGAGAAGGAGCCCGAGTTGCCGCGTCTCTCGGTTCTGATGGAGCCGGCGAGCCTGGCGATTGACGAGGCGTCCGACCTCATGGCGGATGGGCGCACGGACGAGGCCGTCGAGTGCTACCGCAAGGCGCTTGCCGAACTTGAGCGGGTTGAGAACGAGAATCCCGAGCGGGCGGCGACGCCCGAATTTGCGACGGTGCGCGTCAAGCGGGCCTATGTCAACGCGGCCATCGACTCCATTCTTCTTGAACAGGCGCGGAGCAATGCGAAGGCCGTCGCCGTGACGGATACGACGGAACTTGAGAAGAAGTTCGCCGCCAAGCGTGCCGCCGCTGTGCAGGCGAAGACTGCCGCGACCGCGTCCAACACGGTGAAGGGCGACTCCCAGCCGGCGGCCCCCAAGCTTGAGCGGCAGGTCGACGCCTTTGTCGAGAAGGCCCACCAGCGCGACAAGGTGACGCAGAAGGCGGCGGAGAAGGCGCGGGCGACGCGGGCCGTCAATGAGGAGATTGCGCGTCTGCTCGCGGCGGATCCGAAGAACCGGAAGGCGCGGCTCCTGCAGGCGGGCGAAGACGTCCGGAAGGGCGACTACGAAGCCGCCCTGCTGACGGTTCGGGAACTCCTGGAGGAAAAGCCGAATGACGCGGCGGCTTTGAATTTGCGGGCGATGTGCGAAATCTCGATGGGCAATGTCCGTGCCGCCGAAGCCACCCTTGACCAGGCGATCAATTCCAATCCGCGAGACCACTACGCCTACTACAACATGGTGCACCTGATGCTGAATGCGAAGCACAACCGTGTTGCGGCCGAGCGGTACTATGAGACGGGGCGTGCCGTGGGCGGCCCGAAGGTTGAGGCATTTGAAAAGGTCTTTAAAAAACAATGATAGCCCTGATTGCCAGTGTCCTGATTGCGACGAACGCCACGCCAACGGAGTTGGTGATGAATTGTCGGACGATGGTTCCGGCGAATGTTGAGCTGCAGGGGCGCATCATCCTTCGCAACCGCAAGGGCATTCCGCAGGCGGAATACGATTATGTCCTCACCCGGCGGAACGGCGCAACGGACCTGCAGCTGAAAGATGAGGACGGGAAGTCCGTGCCCTTTGAGCGGCAGGGCCGCATCCTCAAGACGGATGTGACGTGGAGCGACCTGACGCTCGACTACCTCTGGTGGGACGATTTCTCGTTCGATGAGGAGCGCGAGTCGGAGTCCGTCCACGGGCAGAAGTGTTCGGTCATCCTGATGAAGAAGGGACCGCGCACGGTGCGCGTCTGGGTGGATCGCAAGACGGGTGCGCTCATGCAGGCGGAGGAACTTGTTGACGGGCGGCCCGTGCGTCGCCTGTGGGGGACGCGGATCAAGAAGTTTGGCGAACGCTGGATGGCGAATGTGATGGAGGTTGAAACGCTTGGTTCGGGTCATAGGACCAAGATAACCGTGGAGGATCTGAAATGAAGAAGGCCTTGAAAGTCGTTGGTATTGTCGTCTTGAGCCTGGTGGCTCTTGTTGTTGTGCTTCTGCTGACCTTGCCCCTTTGGATTGGGCCGGTGGCGACGCGTGTGGCGAACAAGGTCGTTCCCTCGTACACGGGGACGGATTTTGTGCTGGGTTCGTTCGGCCTCAACTACTACATTGGCAAGCTGCACGTCGGCGACGTGCGCCTTGACAACCCGAGCGGCTACAGCCCCGAGCAGGCCCTGACGCTTGGTAGCCTCGATGTTGACGTGGACATGGGAACCGTGCTTTCGGATACGATTGTCATTCGAGACGTGCAGGTGAAGGACGTGTTCGTCTCCATTACGAGTGAGGACGGGACGAACAACTTCGTCGCCATTGCCGCGCACGCCAGTTCACCGGCGGAGAAAAAGGATGAGGTACCCGTCGAGGAGGTTGCGGCGGATGACGGTAACGCCGCGACGAACGCGGAACGAAAGGTTGTCATCGACCGCATTCGCATCGAAGGCCTGGTTGTTCAGTATGGCAAGTTGCCGATTCCGTTGCCGACGATTATTACACTGACGGACATTGGCCGCGAGACGGGCGGCATCGAGTTTGAGAATGCGGGCATTGCCATTTGGGACGCCATTCAGAAGTCGGCGACCGCCCTTGGTGGCGGACTCATCAACCTCGGTACGGGGGCCTTCAACCAGAGCACGAATCTCATCGGAGCCGGTGTTGAGGGCACCGCCTCCGCAATTGGTGCGACGGGCGAGGTGCTTGACTCGGGGGCGCAGGTCCTGCTCGATTCCGCGCAGGGCGTTGGCAATGCGCTCGACAAGGCGACGGATGCCGTCGATTCGGCCGCGAAGACTTTCAAGGATGTTGGAAAGACATTCAAGAACCTGTTCAAGAAATAAGGATGATGGACTGAACCGATCATCGGAGTTAGGAAAACATGGAGAAGAAAACAGCAAGTAGGAAGAAAGACCGCCGCGTTGAAATGTCCGTTGAGGGTCTGAAGGAAGACTTCGCCTGGCATTTGCGGTACTCGCTCTGCAAGGACGATCTGAGGGCAACCGACCGTGACAAGTACACCGCGTTTGCGAATGCCGTCCGTGACCGCATCGTCGAACGCTGGATTAACACGCAGGAAGTCTATCACCACCAGAACACGAAGCGTGTCTACTACTTGAGCCTTGAGTTCCTGATTGGCCGTCTTCTGGGCAACAATGTCATCAACTTGAAGGCCGACCAGCTCTGCCGCGATGCCCTGAAGGACTACGGCATCAATTGGAACGACCTGCGCGACTTTGAGACGGATGCAGGCCTCGGAAATGGCGGGCTTGGCCGTCTTGCCGCGTGCTATCTGGACTCGATGTCCACGCTCGATCTCGCTGGAATGGGCTACGGTTTGCGCTACGACTTCGGCATCTTCCGCCAGAAGATTGTCGACGGTCAGCAGGTTGAGGAGCCTGACCAGTGGCTCAAGAACGGCTATCCGTGGGAGATGGCGCGTCCGGAGTATTCGCAGAACGTGAACTTTGGTGGTCATGTCGAGTGCGCGACAATCGACGGCCGTCAGCAGTGGCGTTGGGTGCCGACCGAGACGGTTGAGGGCATCCCCTACGACTTGCCGATTGTCGGCTACAACCACGCCGTGAACTCCCTTCGCCTTTGGTCCGCCCGCTCGGTTGATGAGTTCAACCTGGACGACTTCAACAAGGGCAGTTATGTCGAAGCCGTCGAGTCGAAGGTTCTGGCTGAGAACCTGACGAAGGTCCTTTACCCGAACGACAACACGATGGCGGGTAAGGAACTGCGTCTGCGTCAGCAGTACTTCTTCGTCGCCTGTTCGCTGAAGGACATTCTCCGCCGCTACCGCGAGCAGAACGAGACGTGGGATGCGCTTCCCGACAAGGTTTTCATTCACCTGAACGAGACTCACCCGGCTCTCATCATCCCCGAACTGATGCGTGTGCTGATTGATGAGGAAGGGCTTGACTGGGACAAGGCGTGGGACTTGACCTGCCGTTCGACCGGCTACACGAACCACACGATTCTGCCGGAGGCGTTGGAGAAGTGGCCTGTGCCGATGATGGAGCGTCTCCTGCCGCGTCACCTGCAGCTCATCTACGAGATCAACGGGCGGTTCTTGCAGAAGATTTCCGCGATGTATCCGGGCGACATCGCCCGCCTGCGTCGGATGTCCCTCATCGACGAGAACGGCGAGCGCTATGTCCGCATGGCCAATATGTGCATTGTCGGCTCGTCGAGCGTGAATGGCGTTGCGAAACTGCACACGCAGATTCTGAAGGACAGCCTCTTCAAGGACTTCTACGAACTTTATCCTGAGAAGTTCCACAACGTGACGAATGGCATTACGCCGCGTCGCTGGTTGCTCAAGGCGAATCCGATGCTCGCTCAGCTCATTTCCGAGTCCATCGGCGACAGCTGGATTACCCATCTCGACCGCCTCAGCGGCTTGGAGAAGTTCATTGGCAATGCGAACTTCCTGGATGCGCTCGCGAAGATCAAGCGTTCGAACAAGGGCCAGCTCTCGAACTGGGTGAAGAACAATCTCGGCATCTCGCTGGATCCGAACGCGATTTTCGACGTTCAGGTCAAGCGTCTGCACGAGTACAAGCGTCAGCTCATGCTGGTTCTTTACATCATCATGTTTTACAACCGGCTGGTCAACGATGCGACCTACGATCCCGTGCCGAGGAGCTTCATCTTCGCGGCGAAGGCGGCTCCAGGTTACTACATGGCTAAGCTTATCATCCGCTTGATTCACGGTGTTGCGAATGTCGTGAATGCGAATCCGAAGACGCGTGGTCGCCTGTCGGTTGCCTTCCTGCCGGACTACCGCGTGTCTCTCGCGGAGAAGATTATGCCGGCGGCGGAGGTCTCGGAGCAGATCTCGCTCGCGGGTATGGAGGCCTCGGGTACGGGCAACATGAAGTTCATGATGAACGGTGCCCTGACGCTGGGAACGTACGATGGCGCGAACGTCGAAATCAACGAGTCGGTTGGTGACGACAATATGTTCCTCTTCGGCCTTCGCACGGAGGACGTGGCCAAGTTGCGTCCGACCTACCGCTCGCGTGACTACTACGAGAAGGATCCCGAGATTCGCCAGGCCCTCGACATGATCAAGGCCAATGTGTTCTCGCTTCTTGAGCCGGGCCTCTACGACCCGATCATCCGCTCGCTTCTCGACTACAACGACTTCTACATGCTGTTGGCCGACCTGCGCAGCTACAGCGATGCGCAGGATCGCATTGACGCGACCTATCGCAATGCGAAGAAGTGGAACAAGATGTCGCTCATCAACATCGCCCGCTCGGGACTCTTCTCCAGCGATCGCGCGATTATGGAATATGCGAACGACATTTGGCATGTTGAGCCGGTGAAGTTCAACTGATGGCGGGCGAGAATCCAGCGACCTGGTATGTGAGAGGAGGGGACAATGCGGTCTTCGGGCCGATTGATACCCCGACTCTCCTTGACTGGGCGAAGGATTCTCGCATCGAGCCGACCTTTTCACTTTCGCACGACAAGGAGCACTGGATTGCGGCTCCAGACGTGAAGGAACTGGCGATGGTCTGGCTTGTTGAGACGCCGCTGGGGATGTTCTATGGACCCTTCAACCGGGCCGTTGTCGACGGTCTGTTGGCGGGTGGATCATTGGACGGCGCGGCGGTTCGTCTCTATCGTTTGGACGACGGGCGGGGCGATGCTGAGCGTCAGCGGCTGGAGACTGAACTCAGCGCGTCAAAATCGACGATTGCCGATCTTGAGCGGCAGGCGGCCCAGCAGGTCGAGACGACCAAGAGGAGCTTGGCCTTTATGGAAGCCAAGCTCTCCGAGTTGACGGCCGCGCAGGATGAGCGCACGAGGGATTTTGAGCAACGGATTGCGGCCATGCAGGCGGAGGCCTTTTCGGGACGCGAGCGCGTCGAGGAGTTGGAGACGCGGATGGAAGCCGAGTCCAGTCGGGCGAAGAAAGCAGAGTCCGAATGCGAGGTCCTGCGGCAGCGCGTACGCGTGGCGGAAGCGGAACTTGACGATCTCCGCGCACAGTTGGTGTCTGTGACGAAGTTCTCGGCCGTCGAGAAGTCGAAGGCCCTTGTGCCGGAAGTCGTTCAGACGAATCCGCCGCCGCCCAAGTCGCCGCTGTCCATGGGTGGAAGGGGCGGCGCGGCCGGATTGGCGGCACTGGAGGCCGCCGCACGGCGTGAACTTTCAGTTGCCAAGCGTCAGGGGCTTGGCATTGGGAATATGTTTGGGGGCAGAAAATGAACGAGAAGAAATGGTATCTGCGAACGCAGGACGAGACATTTGGCCCTGAGACGCGCGAACGGCTTGTTGAGTGGGCGCGAATGGGGCGCATCCAGCCGGGGCAGGAGATTTCGGACGATAATGAAATCTGGCAACGGGTGGAGGACATTCCTTTCCTTGACATGCGCTTCTCGATTGACATCGGGGATGGCAATCCGCGAGGACCGTTTAACCGTGCGGCGGCGGAGGCCCTGTTGGCGAGCGGACGGTTGCCCCAGACGGCGCGGATGGTTGAGACGCATGAACCGTTCCCGCCCGAGACGATCGATGCCACCGAGGACGAGATCGTTGCCCCGGTGATGCCGCAACAGGGCGAACCCGAGGTTGCGGCAGAAGAGGTGGTATCGCGCCCTTTGGAAGCGGAGCGCGCACCCAATGAGCAGAAGCCATCCGCAGAGGCTCCGCGTGTCATTGAGAAAATCGTGGAAGTCCCCGTTGAGAAAATAGTAGAGAAGATTGTCGAAGTCCCGGTCGAGAAGATTGTGGAGCGGGAAGTTGAGAAGGTCGTTGTGGATGAGACGCGTGTCCATGAGCTTGAGGAACTTCTTGCCGAGGAGCGTCGCCACACGACGGAGTTGCAGAATCGGATGGACGAGGCGGCGAAGGCCGCCGCTGCGCGTGAAGCCGACTTGCGTCAGCAGATTCAGGACTTGGGGCAGCAGGTGCGGACGGCAGGCGATCGTGAGAACGAGTTCCAGCGTGCGCTCAAGGATGCCGCTTCGCGTGAGGCCAAACTATCCGAGCAGGTAAAGGCTCTGGAGGACGAGTTGCGTCGTCTTCCGCAGGCCGCCAGTGAGGTCGCCGACATTCAGGCGGCCATGTATTCCGTGATGACGAAGGAGGCGGAGGAACTGCGCACGATGCTGGAGGCCGAAAAAGCCGAGGCCGAGGCCTTTCGTCGCCGTCATCAGGAGCGGGCCGATCGTCTGCTGGAGCGTCGGCGCGAATTGCTGAAGCGGGCGGGAGCGAATATCGAGGACATGACGCGCAAGGCTCTCATCGATCGTCCCGAGGACCCGCGGACGGTCCGTCTCCGCAAGGAACTTGAGGATCTTCGTCGACTGGGTGAGCGCAAGACGCTTGACTACGAGTCGAAGATTCGCGAGTTGTCGGACAAGTTGAGCCTCCAGCGTGCCGCAGAGGCGCGTCTCGCCGCCGGGGCGAAGGATATGACCCAGTTGCGTCTTGAGGCGCAGGAACTCCGCGAACGGCTTCAGTTGCGTGAAAAGGAACTGCTGGCCGAGCGGCAGAAGTGCGAGGAACTGCGTCAGAGCCAGGCGGCGAACCAGCAGGCCCTGATGGCGCGGCTGGCTTCGCTTGAATCGCCCTCCATCGGAACCGCGCAGTCGCTTTCAACAAACCAGAGCCGCGAGGCCCGCATGGTCAAGCTGCCGGGCTGGATGCGTCTTAAGAGGTAAGCGATGTCGATTGTCACAACTCTGATTCTGGCCGTCCTTTCCATTTGGGACTACCCCTCGCGCCAGGCGCGGCACGAGGCCCTGCGAAACGAGTTCGTCGAGGCCGTCCGTGAGGGGGATACCAAGACGATGATTTCGGCGAGCAAGAAGGGCGTTGCGCTTCTGCCCGACGACCCGACGTGGCACTACAATCTCGCCTGCTCGCTTGCCTATCTGAAGAATCACAAGCCGGCACTTGATGAACTTGAGAAGGCCATTGACCTTGGCTTCCGCGACGTGGATGCCATTCAGAAGGACAATGACCTCAAGCAACTGGCGAAGGAACGGCGTTTTTCCGAACTTGTGGAGTATGCGCGGGAGATGCAGACGCGTCCTCTGATGATTGGGCCGCTTGCGACCGTTGAGGCGACAGGAATCTTCGGACGGCAGATGGCCCTTGGGGCGCAGAACATGAGGTGGGACTTTGACCTCGGTTGCTTTGTCGCCCAGATGAAGTTAGCCGCCGCGTCGAGTGGTGGAAATGTCGGTGACCTGTACATGAACCGCGACGGGGGGCATTCGTTGCTGGTCGTCACGAATTATCCGGGGCTGACCCGCGTCAAACTGGACAAGGATGGCGAGTCGCGGCGGATGGGATTGGATTTCCCGAATGTCCTCTTCCCCTATCCCGTGTTCGGGAACTGCAGCCGCGCCCTGACGGCTGGGCCCTACTGGCGGTCGTTGCCGCGTGCGATGATGACGACCGAGGCGGGGGCGATGATTGGCCGGATGACGAAGTTCTACCTCTCCAATCAGTTCTGGGCCTTTCCGGCGAATGCGGACTGTGCGCCCGTAGGAACAAACAACGATGTCTTTGCCTCGGTGACGCCGTATTGGCTGACGACGGCCGGACGGAGCTGGTCTGACCTGCCCTACCTGCGGGCGGCCCTGGAGGTGAGCCGCTCGTTGCAACCGTCCGTGAAAAAGTCAATTGTTGAGCAGGGGCTACTCGCCCCCGTCATTCAAACGCTGATTCGCAAAAGCCTGAAGGGGGTCGATTCCGACGCGGACTACCTGACGGGGAAGGCGCATCCGACGGCCTTTCATCCGAACCGTCTGGATTTGCCGCGCCTGAAGAAGATGGCGCACGATCTGCGCGTCGAGGATGTTCCGCCCCTGGCCCTGGTTTCGGTTGTTCCGCAGCCGATTGCCGAACGGCCGGCTTGGCCCGAATTGACCTATAGCAGTGCTTTCGCCTGGGCCTATGTCCTGCGGGCAGATTTGGACGAACGGATGTTTACGATTGAGGCGAAAAGCATTCCCGGTTGCGAATTCAACTTCTCGTGCGTCCACGACGACCTGGGCGCGGCTCGGGTTGAGCGGATTGGAGCCGATTCGGCACTCGTGACGATTGACCGGACGAAGATGTCCCCGACAAATCGTGTGGATATCGCCGTCTTTGCGAAGAAGAAGGATACAGGCTGGGGAGCACCGAGCTTCATTTCCTTTGCCGTGGTCGACCCCTCGGCACCCTATTCGGATCCGGCGCTGACACCGCTTGGACAACCGGCGGAGCACTAAGGAAGGTGGGGCCTGATGCTGACGCTACGACTGAATGGACTGGACGTGGATTGCGTGATTGGCGAGCGGATGGATGAGCGCATCCGCCTGCAGCGGTTGCGGATTGATGCGGAATTGGAAATCGACGATGCGTCCGCCCGAACGGATGAGTTGACGGATACCGTCGACTATCCGACACTTGCCGATCGCATCCGCCGCGCATTGTGCCGCGAGAAGTGCCAGATGATTGAGCGCGCCGCGAAGATTGCCTTTGATGAATGTCTCGCCGATTCGCGCGTTCATGCCGCCCGCGTCACCGTCACAAAGTCGGGGACGATTGCCCACCTTGAGTCGTGTTCGGCGATTTATGAGGGGCGGCGCAATCCGTCATGAACAACGCCCCCGTGGGTTTCTTTGATTCGGGTCTTGGAGGACTCTGCATCCTTGAGGCCTTTCGACGACTTTGTCCCAACGAGGAGACGGTCTACATTGCCGATTCGCGGAACTGCCCCTATGGGAATCGTTCGGCGCATGAGATTCGTCGAATCTCGGAGGAGAATGTCGCCGTGTTGCTGAAGTACGACTGCAAGATGATTGTCGTAGCCTGCAACACGGCGACGGCGGCGGCGATTGACACCCTGCGGGCGAATCATCCGGAGATTCCTTTCGTCGGCATCGAGCCGGCGGTCAAGCCTGCGGCCCTCCATTCGCGAAGCGGGGTCGTTGGAGTCCTGGCAACAGTCGGGACATTTAGCGGTCGCCTTTATCGGGAGACGAAGCGCAAGTTCGCGAAGGATGTCACCGTTCTCGCGGCGGTTGCCGACGAGTTCGTTACGCTTGTCGAGCGCGGCGAAATGTCAGGCACCGAGGCGGAGCGCATCGTCCGTGCACGGATTGAGCCATTGCTTGCCGCAGGTGCCGATTATCTTGTGCTGGGCTGTACGCATTTTCCGCACTTGATGAATCTGATTCAGAAAGTGGTGGATGGGCGGGCGGTCGTTGTCGAACCGTCCGAGGCCGTTGCGCGGCAGGCCCTGCATCTTCTGAAGCAACATGAACTGGTGGCCGACCGTTCGGAGCGGGCCACGAACCATGTCTTCATCCGCACGTAGGCTGTCAGCGGGATGACCTTGGCTTTTTTCTTTCCGCCTGGGGCGTTGGGGCGAGTGCGCTGGCTAGTTCGTTGATTTTGCGATCAGGCGTTTTGCCGCGAAGGTCGACGACTTTCGCGATTTCACGGGAGTTGCCGCGATAGAGAATGGCGCGGGTGCCCTTTGTATCCACAATGCCGATTCCGGCGGCGGCACAGGCGACGCGCAAGTCGGCCAGCCGCACGAACCGTTTTGCCGCCGGTGGAAGGGGACCGAAGCGGTCCGTCAGTTCGCGGGCGAGAGCCGTGACGACCCGGTGGTCCGTCGCTTCGGCGAAACGCTTCAGGTAGCTCATGCGCTGCGCATCTTCCTCCACGTAGTCGTAGGGGAGCGCGGCGGATGCATCGGCATCGCCCGAGGCGGGGGAGAGGTCGACGAAGTCGAGGTTCAGCCTGACATCCACGACATCATGGACCTTTTCGCCCTTCATCATGGCGATGGTACGCTGAAGGAGCTGGCAGTAGAGGCTGAAGCCGACGGCGGCAATGTGCCCCGACTGCTGTGAGCCAAGGAGATTGCCGGCACCGCGGAGTTCAAGGTCGCGGACGGCGAGGTTGAAGCCGCTGCCAAGTCCACCATGTCGCTTGAGTGCGGCGAGGCGTTCCCGCGCATCGGAGTCGACGCATCCGCCCGTCGGTAGCAGGAAGACGGCACGGCCCTGCCGGGACGAACGCCCGACGCGTCCGCGCAACTGGTAGAGGTCGGCAAGCCCGAAAGTTTCGGCGTGGTCGACAAGAATGGTGTTCGCCCGGGGAATGTCGATGCCCGATTCCACAATCGTCGTCGAGAGCAGGATGTCGTAATCGCCGCGCTCGAAGTCCCGCATCTTTCGCGCCAGCGTTTTCGCATCCATCTGGCCATGGGCAACGACAATCCGCGCTTCGGGGCAGATGGCTTCCAGTCGCTTGGCGACCTTTGAAATGGTGGTGACCCGGTTGTGGAGAAAGAAGACCTGTCCGCCCCGTGCAAGTTCCGCCTCGATTGCGGCACGGACAATCTCGTCCGAATCGGTCACGATTTTCGTGTCGACGGCGACGCGTTCACGCGGCGGAGAGCGCAGCAGCGAGAGGTCGCGGGCACCTGTCATGGACAGGTAGAGCGTCCGAGGAATCGGGGTCGCCGAAAGCGTCAGCACATCCGCCGTCGATCGAAGCGTCTTCAGGAATTCCTTATGGCGTACGCCAAAGCGTTGCTCTTCGTCAATGATGATGAGTCCGAGGTCGCGAAAGGCAATCTTGCCCGAAAGGATGGCGTGGGTTCCGATGACGATGTCGCAGGCTCCCGTCGCCAGACGCTGAAACGTCCCCTGGTGCGTCCCCGCCGACTGGAAGCGCGAGACGGATTCGATGCGGACGGGCGTTCCGTCAAAGCGAGAGGTGAACGTCTCGAAGTGCTGTTCGGCGAGGACGGTCGTTGGTGCGAGCACGGCGACCTGCTTGCCGTTCATCGCGGCAATGAACGCGGCGCGCATGGCGACTTCGGTCTTGCCGTAGCCGGCATCGCCGCAGATGAGCCGGTCCATGGGCTTTTGTGCGGCCAGGTCTTTCTTGATGGCCGCGATCGCGGCGGCCTGGTCGGGCGTTTCCTCGTAGGGGAACGCGGCTTCGAAGGCATCCAGTCCCTCGCAGGGAACGGTGTAGGCGAAGCCGGGCACGACTTCGCGGCGGGCCTGCGTCTCAAGCAGTGCGGAGGCAAGATCGGCAACGGCCTTCTGCGCGTCCTTCTTGTCCTTCGCCCAGCGCTTCCCGTCCATACGGTGGAGGCGGACGGTTTCGCCCTTGACGCCAACATAGCGCGAGAGCAAATGGGCGTGGCTGGCCGGAACATGGAGCTTTGCGCCGTCGGCGTATTCAATCGTGAAGACTTCGCTGCGCTTGCCGTCCAGGACAATTTCGGAGGAACCGAGAAAGCGTCCCACGCCATAGTCCACATGGACGACATACTCGCCCGGCTCAAGGTCGTCGAAGTCGTTGAGGCGCGTCCCCTGTGTCGCCGGATGCTGTGCCTTGCGGAAGTGGGCCTTTCGCTTGGTGAAGACGCGGTCGGCCTTCGTGACGACGATGAGGCCGGGAATCTCGAATCCGCCGGACAAGTCATCCATGCGGGCGACAATTTCGCCGCGCCGCTCGGCGGTGGCGAGGTGGGTCTCAAGGCGTTTCCGGGCGGATTCGAAGAGCTCGGGATGGTGGGCCTCTTCCGCGCCAAGTTCGGCAAATCCCGGGAGTGGCGTTGTCTGAAAGTCGTAGGTCGGCACGCCGCGTGGCGCGGGGTCGCCCGTGTAGACCGTGGCAAACGACCTCTTGCCGAGGGTACTCTCAATCGCGTAGTCGTTGTGCTCGATGGCGAGAAGGGCGGCATTGTCGGGGAGAATGTCGGCGAGTTGCTGCGTCTTTTCAGATTCGCCGAGACTGACTGGAAGGAGTGTGGCCGTCGCAATCCGTTCAATCGAGAGCTGGGTCGCGGCATCAAAGGTTCGGAGTGATTCGAGGTCCTCGCCGAAGAATTCCGCACGGATGGGGAATTCCTCGCCGGGCGACCACACGTCGACAATTCCGCCGCGAATGGAGTAGTCGCCCTCATGCTCGACCGTCGGGACGCGAGTGTAGCCGAGTTTGGGCAAGGTGTTGCCGACGGACGAGAAGTGCTCGGACGCGTTCCCAAGGACGAGAGCGGGGAGCGTCCCGGCGGGTATGGGGGCGGAAAGGGCGGGAAACGAGGCAACGACCACGCAGGGGTAGGGCGAGATGCCCCACGAGCGGATGGCGGCGATGGTCTTGAGTCGGATGCCGAGAGCCGACTTGTCGCCGTCCAAAAGGGGCGGAAATTCGAGAATCCGCGTCGAATAGGCGGAGGCATTCTGTCCCTTGGCATCGGAAGTCAGCAGGCGGAGGTCGTCCGTCAGGCGGTCGGCCTCGGGCAGGCCGGGCACAACGGCGAGGACCAGGCGGCCATCCGTGGACGGCGGGCCGGATTTCGTGAGCGCAAGGGCAACGAAGGCATCGGCACTGCCCGTGAGAGAGGAAATGCCAACCGCCCCGCCGGAGGCCAGCCCCGGGGGTGAGAAAGATGCCGCAAAAAGCCGTGGAACATCATTTGTCCTTTGTTCCATGGCGGGAATTGTATCACAAAAATGGTTGAAACGGCAATATGGTAAGGGAGACAACCATAAATTTTGAATTTTATTGCGCACCAGAGCAGGAAGAAGATAGGGAAAGAGATGGGGAGTATGGGCATGATCCTACCTTCGGATGCTTATCGGAATTTCTTGTCGTGCGCAGGGGAAGTGCGCCGCGTACGCATCACAGGAATTTCCTGTGCCCATCGGAAGAAAACTTACTCCTGAGTAACTTTAGACTTACTGCCCAGTAAGTCTTGATTTACTGCGCAGTAAGTCTCCGTCCGATGGGCACGGGAGGCGCGGCGGTTGCCCTTGCCGCGTCGGGGCCTTGCCCATGAGCATCCGCCGCGAAGTCGCTCGTTCGCCGGAATCGTGCGCTTGATGCACGAATTGTTCGGTTATGGGCGGACGGGCGCATGCGGTCGAAGCGGTGTCCCCACCTGGTCGTTTTGCCGCGAATCCCGCCAACTGCCGCGCCGTTTCCGTGCCTTTCGCGGCGCATTCAACCTGCCGTGAGGGTGGTTTTCTTGGCGGTAGCACGGCAAAAGGTCTGTAGACCTTTACCAAAGGTTGCGCGACCTTTGAAGCCGTTTTGTGCTTGTTTTCACCGCTTTTTCGTCCAAAAAGAAACGTCGGACGGGGGAGAATCCCGTCCGACTTCGAGGACGCGGCACTTTTTGCCGCGCAGGGTGCGTCTTGCCTACGCCCGAGAACGGGCGGTTGAGCAGGGGAGAAGCGAACGCCCTTGCCTGTTACTTCTCCTGTGTACGCGGCTTTTTGTTTGAATGTGCCGCGAATTGGTGGGCGTGGGTTGCTGGGGAGTGCCGTCGGTGGCGGCAGGCATTTGACGCGGCGTTGCTCCCGCCGTCGCCCTCGTGAACACGGTGATGAGCGCCATCCTCGCCATTGCCATCACCGCAATCGCCGCCATCACTGCCGTCATAAAGCCCATCAAGCCCATAAAGCAACCTTCTTTCCTGTCCGACTTCTTTCTCCATTGGACTGCCTGTAGCGTACCATAGTTCGCGGCTTCTTGTCAAGGGAGCGCGGCGAAAATCGGCGAAAGAAGGACGGGGACTGCGCCCCGAACCTCCGCGTGGGAGAGGCGTTCTAAAGGTGCGCGCGCGGCAGTTCTGCCCGAGAAAGAGTATAATATGCGGCCTGATGAGAAGAAAAGGTTATCTGTGGGGTGCCGTGTGCGGCATCCTGGCGGCCGTCAGTTACGGCATGAATCCGCTCGGGGCGCTTCCCCTCTACCATGAGGGCGTTGCGACGGAGACGGTGCTCCTTTACCGATTTGGCTTCGCGATTCCCATTTTGGCCCTGTTCATGTGTGCGCGGGGCGTTGCCTTTGCGCTGTCGCGGCGGACGTTCCTCCTGACGGCATCGCTTGGACTCCTGTTTGCCGCGTCCTCCCTGACCTTCTATTCGAGCTTCCAGCGGATGCCCGTTGGGGTCGTCTGTACAATCCTCTTCGTCTATCCCGTGATGACGGCCGCCATCATGACCGCCTTTTATGGGGAGCGGCTGACGGTCAAGACGGTTGCCTCAATCGCGCTGGCACTGGGCGGCATCGCCTTCCTTTCGCTCGGCGGCGGGGAACTGCGGATTGACCTGCTGGGGGTTGTCCTGGTGCTGATTTCGGCCCTGACCTATGCCATTTACATTGTCGTGGTCAATCGCGCCCGCGTCCGAATGCCGGTGAGTGCCATGACGTTCTGGGTGTTGGTCTTCTGCTTCTGCGGGGTGTTGGGCTGGTCGGTCGCGGCGGGCGGCTCGTCGGCACTGCATCTCCCGGGGAGTGCGCGCCAGTGGGGATTTGGCATCTTCCTCGCAGTTGTTCCAACACTTCTCTCCCTTCTTTTCATGGTCGTGAGCGACAAGCGGCTCGGGTCGACCCCGACGGCGATTCTGGGGGCACTTGAGCCGTTGACGGCCGTCTGCGTCGGCATTTTTGTCTTTGGGGAACAGATGACGCTTCGGCTTGGCGTTGGCATGGTCTGCGTGCTTGCGGCTGCCGTCACGATTCTCTGTCATCGGGGGCGCAAGTAGTCCCTCGGGAACGGGTGCTCAGCGGCACTCGTTCGTTCGGCGGAAACGCCCGGGCGTCAGCCCGAAGGCCTTGTGGAAGGCATTGGCGAGGTGTGCGGCATGGCAGAAGCCACAGTCTGCGGCAATTGCCTGGAGCGTGAGATCCGTGCCCGTGAGCAGGACTTTCGCTCGTGCCAGCCGTTGGCGGAGAATCTCGTCGGTGAGCGTCCGACCGAGTTCCCTTTGGGTTGCGCGGTTCAGTTTGGTGCGTGGAACGCCCAGTTCATGGGCAATTTGCTCGATTCCGGTTGCACGGGCGATGTCGCGCTGGATGATGGCAAAGGCGCGGCGGAGCAGGGGGTCGTCGGCCGCTTCGGTGCGCGTCGATTGACGGACGGCGATGCCACGCGGCGGAATGAGGAGCGTGTCAGGAACCTGTCGGCACGGCCGTTCCGCCGACATCAGTTCCTGAAGAAGTGCCGCGCCTTCATAGCCAATGCGCTCCAGGTCGTGGCGGATGGACGAAAGGGGTGTCGGCTGGTTGAGGCAGATGAGCTCGTTGTTGTCCACGCCAAGGATGGCGACCTCCTCGGGCACGGCAATCCGTGCGTCGCGGCAGGCGTTCAGGACGCGGGAGGCATCGTTGTCCGAATAGGAGAAGATGGCAATGGGTTTCGGCAGTTCGGCGATTCGGTTGGCGAGTTCGGTGCGGTTGAGTCCGATGAGCCGTTCGGCGGCGGGGAAGCCGTTCTCCGTGAGACCCATCAGTCGAAGGCGTTGCAGGTTGCCCCATTTTGAGGAAAACCAGGCGGCGCGGCGAAAGCCCCGCTCGTGAAAGTGTTCCGCCGCGAGTCGCCCCATTTCGAGATTGTCTCCGCAGACGCGTGGAACCTTCAGCGTCGGCACGGCGTTCGTCAGGTCGACGATGGGCGTGCCCCGGCGACGCTTCTCCCGAACGAAGTCCACCAGGGGTGTGCGCCCCTGCCCGATTGTCGCGAGAATGCCGTCACCCCGCCAGTCCCGCGGCGGATGTTCGCGGTCCTCAATCGTGATGAACCAGCCGTGTTCCTGGGCGAAACGCGTGATGCCGCGAAGACAGGTCGCGGCCGAAGGGCTGGTCAGCAAAAGGACATCATAACTCGACATGGCGTGTAGGATACCACAGGCGTTTCGATTTTGCAATGACGGACGATGAATTTTGCAAAAACTTACTTTCCCCGTCCTATGGGTAGAATGGTATAATAGAGGAGTAAAGTATCAATAGGAGGTTTGAATGTTGTGCAAGCCAGATGTTCGCTGTGGTGCTTCTCGGATTGCGGCCCTTGTGTGCCTGAGCGCAGGGGTCGCCCTGGGTGGCGCGGTTTACGACAGTTCGTCCGAGCCGGGCGTGCTGAAGATTGCCGTTGACGTCGCCGGGGCGACGCTGGATGCCGCCCAGGTGACGGACGGCATCACCAACATCCTCAAGACGGGTCCGGGTGATTTGACGGCGAGCCCCATCCCGTCCTACACGGGCGACATCACCATCGATGAGGGACGCTTCATCGTCGCCCAGCGCGGCGATTTCGGTGCGAACAATGTCGGCACGGTCTATGTCAACGACGGAGCCTCGATTGCCGACGACTCGTCCTATGGGGATTGGGGGAATGGACTTGTCTCGGGCAAGACCTTCGTCTTTGCGGGGGCACCCGCCGCCGTCGAGCCGAGTTGCAAGTTCATGCGTCTGAAGGATGGCGGCACGGTCGGCCTCGCCGACTGGTCGACGTTCCGTTTTCTCGCGGATGCAACGGTGCGGGTCGAGAACCAGCGGCTGAAGGTCTCCGGGGACTTCGACTTGGGCGGTCACAAGCTGACATTCCTTCGGGACGATGCAAAATGGACGATGTTTGAGGCGGAAGGAACCGTTAAGAATGGCGGCACATTTGCCGTTGTCGGCAATGCCGCGTATCCGAATCCAAATGCGCTGCGCTTCCTCAATGCGAACGGCCCGTTTGGTTTCGCCGAATCCGAGGCACCGTGTGCGCTTGAACTCTCGAACGCCAGTTTCGAGATTACGCGTCCGCTTTCGGTCGCATCTGCCACGCTCAAGTTGTCCAATACGCGCTATTACACGGTCAACGCGTCCGACAAGTCGGATCTGACGACCTATCGGTGGAATGGACCGATTGAGTTGTCGGGTGCCAATTCGCTGGCCGACACCTCCGATAAGGCGACCGCGCTCACGTTCGCGGGTCCGTTCAACGGTACGGGAACGTTGCAGGTGGGGCCTGGGTGGGTGAACCTTCTGGCGGGTGCGGGCGGCACTTTTGCGGGTGACGTGACCATCACGGGGACGACGAACGGAAAGGTTGCGCCGGAGAACAGCGGCGTTGCCCTCTGCGACAATTCGCCGCTTTTCCCGAATGCGCACGCCGTGACATTCACGGATGGTGCACGGCTGGTTCTGGCGGGCGACAACGCCTCCGCGCTATCAGCGTTGACTTTCGCCGGTGACGTGGACTCCTCCATCACTGGCGGCGGGGTGCTGGTGGCCGATCTGACGCGTCCGACCATGGCAGGGCTTGTGAAGACGGGTTCCGGCACGCTGATGCTTTCGAACGCCGTTCACGTGACGGGCACGACATCCGTTCAGGGTGGTGCGCTGAAACTCGGGTCGAAGGTCTACGGCCACGCGGGACTTTGGGAGTGGAAGTTTGTCGATATGTCGAAGGGGGACGTGGCGGGTCAGAACATTTGGGGAAGCCCCTCGGACTTCAACCGCCGTTGGGATGCGACGACGCAGTCGTTCCTGCCGCCGCTCCTGTCAACGAATCAGGAGAATGCGGTCTATTCGCGCTTGGGCGCCACGAAGGTTTTCGAGGGCTTCGACATGGTTGTTGCCAATGACATTCGGCGAGCAACAGCCTACCTCTATCAGGGTTATGTCTGGAATCGTTCCGCCGAGCCTGTCACATGGCAGTTCGCCTTCCACCAGTCCTATCGCGGATCAATGGTTATCAACGGAGTCTGGTCGCCGTTTGGCAATCCTTCGGAAGGGGCGGGCCGCACGAACATCTTCACGATCGTCCTGCAACCAGGACCGAACTCAATTATGATTTACTCGTGCGGTGCCTCGTGGAATAGTCGGCAGAATCCAGGGACGGACCGCTTCGACGGGCTGAGCCTTTCCTACGATCCGAATCCCGTTGCGGATGAAGTGAATGTGGAGCACTTCCTGAAACTGGACGACGGCGGTTCGGGGCGGCTGCTGACGATTGACAATCAGGATGAGTCGGCCGCGGCGGAAATGCTGCCGGTCTTTGACGAACTTTCCTTCGCGGCGGGGACGACATTCGACCTGAATGGCAACGGCTTCGTCCAGGGCAAGTTGGTCGGCTTCCCCACGGTTCTCCACGGCGACTTGACGCTGACGGATTCGTGGACGATTTTGGCGGCGGACCTTGCGAACGGGAAGGCCCTCCATGTCGATGGGACGCTTTCGTTCGGTGAGGGCGTCACCCTCAAGATGCCGGTGGATCAGAAGCCTGACCATCACGCGGCGAAGGAGTATCTGATTGCCGAGGCGGGTGCCATTGTCGGTGCACCTGTGATTGACAAGGCATCCGTCGAACTGGGCGACTGGAAGGTGGTGACGACGAAGACGCAGGTGAAGCTCACCTATTCGCCGCATGCCTTGTTGATTCGCGTGCGCTAAGACGGATTGGTGATGGTCTCGACGGGCATGAGATTCATCCTTCTTTCTCTGATGGGACTGTGGACGGCGTTCGCCGCCTGCGCGGGGAATTTTACAATCAATCCCCACGGCGCAGGCGGTTCCATCGCCGATCCGGATTTCTCCTTCGGCTACTTCATCCATGGCGCGGGGTGGCTGAAGTGCGGGAAGATTGGCGGCGTTCCTCATGCGCGGGTTGAATTGCCGCCGGCGGATGGCCAGGTCGCCTTCGTGTCCATCGTCGAGGATGGCGTTTCGTGCGCGTGTGAGATGTCCACGCTGGTCACCAACGGGGCTCTTCGCGTCGCCTATCGCGCCGTTGTGACGAAAGGCGGTCGTGTTGAGACGGTGTCCGTCCAGGCCTATGCCGATGGGCGGTGCCTTGTCGGCGGACGGCTTCTCGCGGATGGGAAAAGCCAGCCCTTGCCGAAGACCGCCTTCATTGAGTGTGGCACGATTTCCAGCCTGCGGCTTGAATCTTCTGATGGAAGCCAATTCCTCGACCTGACCTTTGATTCGCCGGTCATTGTCACCGTCATGCGGAAGGAGAGGCAGGAGTCCTACACGCTTCGCCTGTCCGCCGTGCGGGCGGAAGAACTGGCGGTTGGGCAGACGCTCTTGATTGGCTTCACGTTGCGGACGGCGCGTCCGATTGAGAACCCGAACACGCCGTGGATTGCGCAGCCCGGAGCGGCGTTCGTTCCACTGACCTATCGGGCGGATGTTCAGAAGGGGTCCGCCCTTGACTTCTCGCGCATTGTGCCGCGCACGGCGTGTGGAACTTACGGACGACTTCGGGCGACGGGGGGGCATTTTGAGTTCGAGCGCCTGCCGGGCATTCGGCAGAAGTTCTATGGTGTGAACCTGCACTCCTATGCCTGCTACTATACGCCCGAGGAGGCGGACCTGCTGACGGACCGCCTGGTTCGTCTGGGCTACAATGCGATTCGGCTCCACAACTTCGAGAATGAATACATGGGGCTGACGAAGGGCTCGCCCGACGGGGCGACACCAGTCGCCGCCCAGTTTGAGGGACTCGACAATCTGCTGGCCGCCTGTTCGAGGCGCGGCATTTACGTGACGCTCGACTTGCACGTTGGCCGCAACACGAGTTTCCGGGCGATTGGCATCGACCGGCCCGGCATGGTGCACAATGGGCGCGGCAATCGCAACGAACTGAAATATCAGTATCTCGTCAATCCGGCGGCACGGGACAACCTGAAGCGGTTCGTCGGCGGCTTCTTCAATCATGTCAACCCACTCTTGGGGCGACGCTATGCGGACGAGCCGACCATCGCACTTGTCAATGTCGTGAACGAGAGCCCCTGCGCCTGGTCCTGCGGCGATGGCACGACCCACGATATGTGTCGGCAGGAGCATGCGTTCATGCAGGAAATGCGCACTTTCATTCGGCGGGAGGTCGGCAGTGACGTGCCCCTGTCGACCTGCAATGGCGGGACGATGCCGTTCTGCCTGCAGTCCGTGCGATCTGACCTGAGCGACTATGTGGACGACCATTTCTACTACGACCACCCATCCTGGCCGGACGATGCCAAATGGACGGATGGGGATCGCGTTCCACTGTTCACGCCGAATCGGCGTGTCTTTTCGGAGTTTGCCGAGATTCCGGTTCAGGCCCTGACGACGCGTCTCTGGGGCAAGCCGTTTGTCATTTCCGAATTCAACTGGTGCGCTCCATCGGCCTATCGGGCCAGTTCGGGCCTGACGGTCGGTGCGCTCGCCGCCGCGCAGGACTGGGATGGCATCTGGCGTTACCTGTGGGCGCATGACAAGCGCCGCGCCCTAGAATCGGGAAGTCATGCTCTCGCCAAGTTGGAGGGGGCGAGCGACGCGCTCGCTGTCGCGGCGGATCGTGCGCTCATGTGCCTGTTCCTTCGCGGCGATCTGAAACCTTTGGCGCGGCGGGCCTCATTGGTCATTCCAAGAAGCCGCATTGACAATAGCAAGTCTCACGATTGCGTCTGGCAGAATGAGTTCGCCTGGCCGTGGGCGGGCTGGTACGTTCAGTTCGGTTCGGCACTGGACGTGGGCGTTCAGGGAAGTATTCATGACTTTGCCTATCCGGCGGATGTCAAGTTGACGGCGGACCGCGTGGAAGGGTTGCTGGGGTCGGCGAACCTCAAGCTGGCGGATGGTGCGGTGACGATTGGCCGCACGAACAATTCGTTCACGGTGTCAACGCCCCGCACGTGTGGCGGGAGCGTTGAGTCGGGTGTTTTTCGTGCCGGACCGCTGGCCGCCAACTGTGGACGGGAAAAGACGACAATCTGGGTGAGTTCTCTTGACGAAAGTCCGCTTGGGGACTCCAGTCGCATTCTTCTGACCCATTTGACGCGGCTCTATAACACGGGCGACCGCTTCGCCGACCGGGACGGACGCTACCTTCTTCAGAGCGGACGGCCGCCCTATCTGATGCCGCGTGCGCGAGCGCGGGTCTGGCTGAAGCTCAATCGCCCGGAGGAAGTGTCGGTCTACGCGCTTGATTCGGATGGAACGCGTCGGGGCCTCGTTCCGACTTCAATCCGCAGGGGTTCCCTCGCATTCACGTGTGACACGGCGCGGGATGCCGCGAATGCCACCTACCTTTACGAACTGATTCGGAACCGCAAACAACAGGAGAAGAAGGACAAATGAACTGGAATAGAAGGGATTTCATCAAGGCCGGCGGCTGTGCGTTCACGATTGCCTCCGCATGGACGCTTTTGGGTGCGGCGACACCTGCGAACAAGTTGCGTCTTTGTGTTGTCGGTTGCGCCCGGACGGCGGACCACGGGCATGGCTTTGTCGTTGACCCGAAAGGTGCGCGCGGGCGTGGCTTTCAGGTGATGAGCCGGTTTGCCGAACTGCCGAACTGCGTGGTGACGGTCGTCTGCGATGTCGATTCGACGGCAATGGATCTCGCCGCGAGAGTCCTGAAGGAGATGACGGGCATCGCCCCGGCGAAGGTGAAGGACTTCCGCGAGGCCGTGCGCCGCGATGACGTGGACGCGGTGCTTGTCGCGACGCCCGACCATTCGCACTGCTACATTGGCGTTGAGGCGATGAAGGCGGGCAAGGCCCTCTACCTTGAGAAGCCGATTGGCATCTCGGCTGGCGAGGCTGAAATCCTGGCGGAAGTCCAGCGGCAGACGCAGTCCGTCTTCGTGCTCGGCACCCAGCGTCGCAGTTCCTATTCCACGCAGCAGGCCATCAACTACATCCGCTCGGGACAGATTGGTCGTCCGCACTGGGCAAAGGCGTGGTGTATGTCCGATCGGCCCGCAATTCGCGGCGTGAAGGAGGAGCCGGTTCCGGCGTGGCTCGGGGCGGACGGATGGGATCTTTGGCAGTGCTGTGCGCCCCGCACGGCCTATCGTTCGCACCTCGTGCACTACAACTGGCGTTTCTTCAGGGGTTATGGCACGGGTGACTTGCCGAACAACGGTCTCCACTTCGTCGACATCGCCCGCTGGGCGCTCGGTGCGGACTGGCCCGAGCGGATTTACACGGGCGGCGGACACCTCTTCTATGAAGGGGAGGACTGGAATTGGGACGATACGCAGACCCTGACCGTGCAGTTCCCGGAGAACCGCTACCTGACGTGGGAAGGGTGCTCGCATTCGTCGGCCTTCACATTCATGGGCAAGTGGACGGGGTGCCTCGTCTATTGCGATGACGGCGTTGCGTTCTTCGGTCCGCTTGGGGAATCCGCCATCTACGATCGGACGGGACGGAAACTCGTCAAGTCTTGGGATGCGGCGGACACCGGGAGCCAGGAGGGCGACATCCGTCTTTCCGACCCGATTCGCTCGTGCGACATCTGCCACGTTAAGAACTTCACGGAATGCGCCCTTGCCGGGAATGTGAAGACGGCCCAGCCGATTGACTCAGCGCTCAAGTCGAACCTGATTACGGAACTCGGCAATGTCTCGCTTCAGATTGGCGCGGCCATTCCGCTTGATGCGGCGACGGGACGGCTGAAGGATGCGGACGATCCGGCGGCGAAGTTCTGGATGCCGCGCTACGAGAAGGGCTGGGAACTGAAGGCATGATGACGCGGCGAATGTTCTTGGGCGGCCTTGCGGCGGCATCCTGTTCCGGATTCGCCGCGCCCATCGCCAATTCATCTGCGGCACGGCTGAGGATTGCCGACGCGGCACTTCGTTGCACACGGGAACCGCTCGTGCGCCCGTTTGGCTTCAAGGGTGGCTATCTGACGGAACTTTGGCAGCCCGCCGTCAAGTTCGCGGCGGAATCGGGCGAGACGGGAATCGGCCTTGGTACGCAAAGCGTCCTGTGGAGCGACGCGGCGATTTTCATGAGCCGTTCGGAAACGGCGGGCAATGAACTGATGCTGTCGCTGACCCGTCGGGCCGTTGAACTGGCGCGGGGAATGTCGTTCGCGACGCCGTTTGAGTTGTTGGACGCGCTCTTCCCGCAGGTTCTCGACTACGGGCGGAAACTTTCCGGCCGGGCCAATCTGCGCCCGACGTTTACGCTGAATGCGCTCGTTGCCGTTGACAATGCGGCCTGGGTGCTTTATGCACGGGACAAGGGCTTCACCTCGCTTGACGCGGCGGTTCCCGCCGCGTGGCGAGAGGGAATTCCGGCGCATCATCCGCGCTGTGCAATGATTCCACTCATCACCTACGGTACGCCGCTTGATGAGGTCCGGAGGTTGGTAAGGGGAGGCTCGTTCTTCTTCAAAATCAAGATTGGGCAGCCCGGCACGCAGCAGGAAATGTTGGCGAAGGACTGCGCCCGCGTGTCCGAACTCCACGCCATCTTGCGCGAGGTGCGCACCGAGGATTCGGCCACGGGCCGCGCCTTCTACTACTTTGACGCGAACGGACGCTATGCCGACAAGGAGACGCTCCTGCGTTTTGCCGATCACCTCGAACGGATCGGTGCACGCGAGCAGACTGCGATTGTCGAGGAGCCTTTTGACGAGATGAACGAGGTGGATGTCCACGACATTCCCCTGCGGCTGGCGGCGGACGAGTCGGCGCATACGGTCGCCGACGCAGAGCGGCGCATGGAGATGGGCTATCGTGCCATGGCGCTCAAGCCGATTGCGAAAACGCTGTCGATGACGCTGAAGATTGCGGCGGCGGCGGCGCGGCGGAATGTGCCGTGCTTCTGTGCCGACCTGACGGTCAATCCGGTACTGGTCGAGTGGAATCGTGCGGTTGCGGAGCGTCTGCCGCAGTTCCCCGGGCTTGGCAAGCTCGGGTTGCTGGAGTCCAATGGGCCGCAGAACTACAGGAACTGGGATGTCCTGTTCCGCGATGTCCCACGGGATGGCATCTTTGCGCCGATGCCGCGTTACGAGGCACTCTTCAACAAGCGGGAAACCTTATCATGAAACGCCTTTTACTTCTTTTTGCCTGCCTTACGGCCGGTGTCGCGGCGGCGGAACTGAAAGTCGGCATCATCGGACTCGACACGAGCCATGTGATTGCCTTCACCAAGTTCATGAATGTCGACCGAAGCCCGGAGGCCGAGGGCTTCCGCGTCACCCACGCCTACCAGTGGGGGTCGAGGGACATCATCTCGGCCACGAACCGCTACCCGAAGTACCTTGCGCAGATGCGGGAGATGGGCGTTGAAATCGTCCCTGACATTGACGAGCTGATTGCCCGCGTGGATTGCATTTGCCTTGAGACGAACGATGGGCGTGAGCACCTGGCGCAGGCCGAAAAGGTCTTTCGGTCGGGCAAGCCCTGCTTCATCGACAAGCCCCTTGCGCACAACCTGCATGACGCGCTGCGCATTTATGAGCTTGGCAAACGGTTGAACGCGAAGTACTTCTCGTCCTCGGCTCTGCGTTTCGGACGCGTGATTCGGGAGGTTCGGGCGGGGACGTATGGCCCGATTCGGACGGTTGCGCTCACGTCGCCTTCCCCGGAGGAGGCGCAGGGTACGCACAACTTCTACAGCTGGTACGGCATTCATGGCTTTGAGCCTTATGTGGCGGTCATGGGGACGGGGGCCGAGAAAGTCAGTTGCTTCCGCAGTGAATCGGACGATGTCATCAACATTGCCTATCCGAACGGGCGCATGGGGCAACTTCACCTCTTTCGGCACGACTGGTCGACCTACACGGGATACATCCTGCCGGTGAAGCCGAAGGATCCGGCGAATCTGGTCGTCGTCTTCGATGGCTACCAGGGATACGAGCCGCTTCTGCGTGAGATTTTGAAGTTCTTCAAGACGGGTGTTGTTCCGTTCAGTCCCGAGGAAACGCTTGAAATCGCCGCCCTCATGGAGGCGGCGGAAGTGTCCGCAAAGCGCGGCGGAATGCCCGTCACGCTTGCGGACGTGCTGGAGGCGGCGCGGAAGTAGTCGAAAGACCGCCGGATGATTTCTATTGGAAACAAGTCGAAAAGAAAGTTGGATATGAAGATTATTGTTGGCAAGGATAAGAATGATATGGGATGGCTCGCGGCGGATGCGGCGGCGAGCAAGATTTGCGCGGCAATTGAAGCGCGGGGTGAGGCCCGCGTCATTTTTGCCAGCGCGGCGAGTCAGTTTGAGTTCATCGAGGCGTTGCTGAGCCACACGGAAATCGACTGGTCGAAGGTCTGCGGCTTCCATCTGGATGAGTATGTCGGCATTCCTGCCGACCATCCCGCGAGCTTCCGGCGGTTTCTGGTCGAACGCCTGCTGTCCAAGTTGCCCTGCTTGGTGAAGAACTTCACATTCGTTGGCGGTGATGCGCCCGACACGGCGGCGGAGTGCGCACGGTTGGCGGCGGCCGTCCGTGAAAAGCCGATTGACCTCGCCTGCATTGGCATCGGCGAGAACGGTCACATCGCCTTCAACGATCCGCCGGCCGATTTTGAGACGAAGGAGGCGTATGCCGTCGTCAAGTTGGATGAAGTCTGCCGCCGTCAGCAGGTCGGCGAGGGGTGGTATCCGAGTCTTGATGCGGTTCCGACCCATGCCTACTCGATGACGGTTCCGCAAATTCTGGCGACGAAGTCCATCGTCGTCATCGTCCCCGATGCCCGGAAGGCCGAGGCGGTGAAGCACACCGTCGAGAACGCAATCAGCCCCGAAGTCCCCGCAACTTCCCTGCGGACGCACGCCGATTGCGAGCTTTACCTTGACCCGCCGGCCGCGGCACTTCTGACAAGGTAAGCCCGTGGAGAACGCGCTTGCCTTCGCGGACTACGCCATCATCGCCGCGTTTTTTGCGGTGATGATTGGCGTTGGTTTCTACTACAGCCGACGGTCGGCATCGTCCGACCAGTTCTTTGGGAACGACAAGACGACGCCCTGGTGGCTCGCGGGTGTCTCGTTCTACATGAACAGCTTTTCGGCTCTTGCCTTTGTCATGTATTCGGCCCTTGCCTACAAGTTCGGCTGGGTTCCCGTAACGGTGAGCTGGCTCTCGGTTCCGGCCGTTCTGCTTGGTGCCTGGTTCCTGGCCGTGCGGTGGCGACGGGCGGCGAAGGGAAGCCCCATCGACTACATCGCCGAGCGGTATACGCCCACCATGTGTCGGACGCTGGCCATTCTCGGCCTGCCCATGCAGCTCCTCGACAATGCGCTCAAGTTGCTCGCCATTGGCACGGTGGTCGGCGTTGGGATGGGCTTTCCGCTTTTCTGGTCGGTGTGCATCTCGGGAGTGATTATCATCCTTTATACCTTTCTCGGCGGACTGAAGGCCACGCTGGCATGTGACTTCATTCAGTTCTTGGTCATTCTTGCGGTCGTGCTCCTCCTGCCGTTTCTTTGCCTCGGACGGCTTGCGTCCATGGATGGGGGCGCGGGGCTTCTCCACGGCTTCAAGGTCTTCCTTGATGGTGTTCCCGTCGGATTCTTCGACTTCACGGCGGGCAAGTACACGTGGATTTATCTGCTTGTCTTCTTCTGTTGCGTCGGCTCGACCCTGTCGACGAACTGGTCGCTCATCCAGCGGTACTACGCGACGAAAAGCGAACGGGATGCGCGGAAGATGGCCTATCTTGTCGCGGTGCTCCTCTTTGTCGGGCCGCCGGTTTTCTTCTTTCCGGCCATGGCGGCCCGTGTCTTCCTGCCGGGCCTGCCCGAGACGGAACTGAATGGTGTCTATGCGCTCCTTTGCCGCGAAGTTCTGCCGGTCGGACTGATTGGTCTTGTTATCGCGGCGATGTTTTCGGCGACCATGAGTTCATTGGCGGGCAATTTCAACGCGGCGGCGGCCGTCATGGTGAACGAGCTTTACCTGAAGTTCGTCCGTCGGCCTTCGGCGACCGCAAAGATGGTTGCCGCCCGTGCCGCGACAGTCATCGTTGGCGGACTCGTCGTGGCACTTGCCTTCGTGATGCAATACGCCCAAGGGGCGGACGACCTCTTCAACCTCTCCAACAAGGTCTTTGGCGTCTTCCTGCCGCCCATCGCGATTCCCATGCTTGGTGGTGTCTTCGTGCGTGAACTCTCGCGTCGATCCGGGCTTTGCGGACTGGTCGTCGGCATCGTCGTCGGCCTTCTGCTCTTTGCACTTGGGTCTACGCCCAACTTGGCTTTCCTGCGCGAAATGGTCTGGATTTTCCCCACGACGGCACTGGCCACTGTGGCGGGCCTCGTCCTCGGCACGTGCCTGTTCCGCGACACATCGGCCGACCGTGCGGCCGTAGCTGATTTCATGAATCGAATTGAAAAGAAGGAATACTGATATGACAACCTCATTGCTCCTGGCGGTTAGCCTCGTCACCCTCGACCCCGGACACTTCCATGCGTCCCTCGTCCAGAACCGACCCTATCCGGCGGTCTCCCCCGAAGTGAAGGTCTTTGCGCCAAACGGTCCGGAACTCGATGCCCACCTGCAACTCGTCTCGAACTTCAATGCCCGCGCCGAGAATCCGACGGCCTGGCGGGAGGTCGTCTATCGCGGTGCGGATTACCTGGAGTGCTTCGTCGCTGAAGCCAAGTCGGGTTCGCTGGGAGATTCGCCCGTCGTCATCCTGGCCGGCAAGAACAATCGCAAGGGCGACTATGCGCTCGCGGCGGTTGAGGCGGGCGTGAATGTCCTGGCCGACAAGCCGATGGCCATCACGCCGTCCGTCTATGAGAAGACTGTCCGAGCGGCGCGGCTCGCCCAGGAAAAGGGTCTCTTCTTCGCCGACATCATGACTGAGCGTAATGAGATTACCACGATTCTCCAGCGCGCCTTGACGCAGGATCGCACCCTCTATGGCGAGCAGGAGAAGGGCACGCCCGATAATCCCGCCATTACGAAGATTTCGGTTCACCACTTCTGCAAGCTCGTCAATGGTTCGCCATTGCAGCGTCCGACCTGGTACTACGACACGCGAATCCTGGGCGAGGGCATCGTGGACGTGACGACGCATCTCGTTGACCTCGTCCAGTGGGAGGCGTTTCCGGATGTCCGCCTGACGACGAATGATGTCGAGATCGTCTCGTCCCGCACTTGGCCGACGCACCTGACGCCCGCACAGTACAAGATGTCCACGGGCGGATCGTGCGCGGCGGATTTTGATTGCGAGGCCAATGGGGAGTTCGTCTGGAAACTGAAGGGCGTTTCGTGCAAAGTCTCCGTCATCTGGAACTTCATGGCCCCGGAGGGCACGGGCGACACGCACGATTCGATGATGCGCGGCACAAAGGCGGAGGTCTTCATCCGTCAGGGACCGAAGGAGGGCTACAGGCCAGTCCTCTACGTCCGCTCGCGGGGCGACGCGGCGGCAACTCGCCGTGCGCTTGACGCGGCACTCGTCCGCATTGAGAAATCGTGGCCCGGTGTCGCGGCACAGGAGACGGAGGAACCGGGCGTTTGGCGCATCTCCTACCCGAAGGCGTACGACATCGGACACGAGGCGCATTTCTCCCAGGTCGTTCACACCTATCTCGATTGGATGAAGGCCGGACGCGAGGACCCGCTGTACATTGACAATATGCTCGTCAAGTACTACACGATTGTCGAGGCGTGGAAGAAGGCGCACGAATGAACGCCGGGTGGATCGACCTTCAGGTCAATGGCTACGCAGGCGTTGACTTCAATGCGCGGGGGTTGACGGTCGAGGCCGTCAAGCGCGTGACGGAACGCCTGGCGGCGGACGGCACGGTCGGCTATCTGCCGACGCTTGTCACGGGCGACCCCGAGATGCTGATCGAAACGATTCGAATCGTTGTCGCGGCGCGGCAAAAATACGAGGTCTGTGCGCGGAACATCCTCGGCTTCTTTCTTGAGGGACCGTTCATCTCGAATCGTCCCGGGGCCGTCGGGACGCATCCCATCGAATGGGTCCATGCGCCGGACATGGGGCTTTTCGACCGCTTTCAGGATGTTGCGGAGGGACTGATCCGACTCGTCAATGTCGCGGCGGAAGTTCCCGGAATGCCCGCATTCGTGAAGGCACTGACTGAACGGGGCGTGACCGTCTCGCTTGGACATCAGCTGGCGACAAGCCCGGCGGACATCGAGCCGTGCCTTGCGGCGGGTGCCCGGGCGTTTACACATCTCGGCAATGGCATCCCGAACGAGGTGAATCGACACGACAACATCGTCTACACGGCCCTGGTCGAGAACCGTGCGTCCGTCATGTTCATTCCGGACGGACACCATCTTCCCGATACGATGCTGAAGCTTTACTGCCGAGCCGTCCCTGCCACGCGGCTGATCGCCGTGTCGGATGCACAGTATCCGGCTGGCTTGCCGCCGGGCGAATACGAGGTCTGCGGCGCCCATGCGCGGTTGGAACCCAACGGGCTCCTGTGGAACCCGGCCCGCAAGTGCCTCGTGGGAGCCACGACTCCGATTGCCAGATGCATGGAGATTCTGCGCACACGCGTCGGACTGACGGAAGGGGAGTGCCGCCTCATCGGGCACGACAATGCACTGAACCTCATCGGTTGCGCCTGGTAGTCACCCACCACGCGGCATCAGAGGCTTTTCGCCGCGAGGTCGCGTATGCGGCGTGACGTGCGCACGGCGCAGAACTGCTTGCCGCACATTGAGCAGTGGTCGTCGCCATGGTCGGCATCGGTGAGCGCCCGCGTCTTCAGCCAGCGTGTCCGCGCATGCTCGGGGTCGAGCGATGCCGCAAACTGTTCGTCCCAGCAGAAGTTTCGCCGCGCATCGGCCATCGCGTCGTCTTGTGTCCGCGCACCCTTCAGTCCACGGGCGACATCACCCGCATGCGCGGCGATGCGGGAGGCGATACAGCCGCGATGCACCTCGTCGGCATCGGGAAGTCCAAGGTGTTCGGCGGGCGTGACATAGCAGAGAAGCGAAGCCCCGTAGGTCGCCGCCGCCGTTGCGCCAATCGCCGAGACGATGTGGTCGTAGCCGGGCGCGACATCCGTAACGACGGGACCAAGCACGTAGAAGGGAGCATCCTTGCAGACTTTCTGCTCGCGCTCCATATTCATCTGAATTTCGTTGAAGGGGATGTGGCCCGGTCCTTCCACCATCACCTGAACGCCACGCGCACGGCAACGCTCAACCAGCTCGCCCAGCACATCCAGTTCAGCGAATTGCGCGGCATCCGAGGCATCCGCCAGACAGCCGGAACGCAGGCCGTCGCCGAGAGAGACGGTGACATCGTGCTGGACGAGAATGTCGAGGACCTCGTCCCACTTTTCGTACAGGGGATTCTCGCGGTTGTTGGCCATCATCCATTCGGCCATAATCGAGCCGCCTCGGCTGACGATGCCCATCTTGCGCTTCATCGCGAGAGGGATGGCCGCCCGCAGAAGACCGGCGTGAAGCGTCATGAAGTCAACGCCCTGTTCGGCCTGTGCGCGGATGACGTCCAGCAGAAAGGATGGATCCATGTGCGGGATGTCGCCTTCGAGCCGGGAGATCGTCTCGTAGACGGGGACGGTGCCGAGCGGACGGTCGCTCGCGTCAAGCAAGCCCTGTCGAATGGACTTGAGGTCATCCGAGCCAACCGAAAGATCCATGATGAAGTCGGCTCCCGCCTTAAGTGCGATGGCGAGTTTCTCCAGTTCGTCTCCCTTGCCTGAATGTGTCACGCTCCGGCCGAGATTCGCGTTGATCTTCGTGCGGAAGAGTCGGCCGACCCCAATGGGCTGTGCGTTTGTGTGGTGGATGTTCAGCGGGATGACGGCCTCGCCGCGTACGACGGCGACTCGCACGGTCTCCGCATCAATTCCCTCGTCCGCCGCGACGATTTTCATCGCCTCGGTCACCAGGCCCTTGCGGGCCGCTTCCAGTTGTGTCATGCGTCCTGTCCTTTCCTACGCGGGCATTACCCCGTTCAGGTTCTATCGGTTTTTCTCAGCCGAGGCGCACCATGCGCTTAGGCACCCGAAGCGACGGCAAATAGTATACCAAAAAAGCGTTCTCTCCGTCGGCGTTTTGGGCACTGCGTCGGACGCATTTTCTGATGTCCTTCCGTGATTTTTGTGTGGCCCATGGCTGGTTTTTCGTGTAATCGTCTGAACGAAGACGGTGGTTTTCGCGGCAAAATCGCGAGGGTCGAAGCCCCTCTCCCGTTGTTTCGGAGTTCAAGTCCGATGTTTTAAAGTTCGACTCCCGCAATGCCTCGCTCAGTCTCCCGCAGTGACTCAGTCGGTTTCTCGCGGAGATTCCGCCGTGATCTGGGCAAAAGAAGGCGGGCGGGGGACAGCTCCCCCGCCCGTTCTGCGGTGACGGCAGTGCGCGTCCGCCGCGCTGCGGATGCGCAAGTGCCCCTCAGGCGGCCCGCCGTGGGGCGGATTTACTTGCCGCGCACGGCCCGTCCCGCGCAATCGCGGCGCATGCAAGGGGCTTGCGGGCAAGGCTGGGGGCGAAGGGGGACTGAGCCCCCGAACCTCCGCTTGAGAACGGCGGAGCGAAGCCCCACCGCGTAGGCGTTTTGAAGGCGCAAGCGCGGCGCTTTTGTGCGTGCGTCTCCCCGCGTCCCCTCGCGGCGGAACGCATGCGCCCCAGCTGGGGCTCCGGAGTCCCCCCGAACGTCCGCCCATGCAAAACAACTTTCCTTCAAACGACTTTCCTTCGTCGACATGGTCAATCCTTCCCGCCGGCCCTGCCGGCGCTTCGCGTGATGTCATCCCGTCCGACCGTCTAATCGTCCCGCCGGCAGCGCGCCCATCCACTTCCGCCGGTGCCGCATAATTATCCATTGCGCCGGCCTTTCTCTTGTTGCGCTGGGCGGGGTCCTCCGTTCGTTGAAGAGGGAGTCCTCCGTCGGACAAGATGGCGCGATTGTACCATTTCGCCGCGCCGGTTGCAAGGGGGCGGGTTGGACGAACCACGGAACACGCGGAGCGCACGGAAAGGGGGAGGGTGGTTTTAGCCGCAGGGGACGCAAAGGTCGCAGGGAAAATGGGGATGGGGTCTTCGGCATCTTTGGGGTCTTTGCGCTCCTTGCGGCAAAGCAAAGCGCAAACCGCCGCGCCGCGCAGGCGTTGTGTAGGCGCGGGCGCGGCAGTTTGTGTGGTCTGCCGGACGGCAGACTGGTAAAACCATCTACCGCGTTCCACCTGTAGCCGGCCTGTTCCTCCTCTCGGGCGAGTGGGGTGAGCGCGGTGGTCGCACGAGAGGTGCGGTGCGACTCGCCGCCGTAGGAGAGGTCACCGTCCGCAACCTGTGATAATCGCCGAGGCAGGGCAGACTCAGTGAAGCTGCTTGTCGACGCGTGAAAGGCGTTGCGAGATTGCCGCCGCATCCGGGTCGGGCGAGCCGCCGCGCAAGCCCCCGAGCACGCGGTCCTATTGCCGCCGACGGCGGAATGTGGTACACTCCTCTCCATCCGCCAAGGGCGACAAAGGAAAGAAACGAACATGAAGATTGCGATTTTGGGTGCGGCCGGACGCATGGGCCGCAAGTTGTGCGACCTCGCTGCGCAGGGAAATGAGCTGGAGGTCGTCTCGAAGGTCGACATTGCCGAGGGCTACGACCACGCATGCCGTTCGGATGTCGAGGGCGTTGTCGACTTCTTGTACCATACGGCCGTACCGGGGGCTATCCGCAAGGCGGCCGAGGCGGGCGAATCGATTCGCGGACCAAACTGCCGCGCTTCTGAATGGCTTGCACGGAGTGGTGGCTTGATGGTTGACTGCAGAAAGCTGGTGCTCGTTCTTGGGCTGTCGATTGCAAGTGCCGTTGGCGCGGCGACAGGCGAGGCGGAGGGGCGCGTCTATTGGGACTTCCCACGCCTTGGAAATTGCCATGAGGGGATGGCATTTGCCGACGGCGTGACGGGGGTTCTTGTCTGGGGTGGTGACGATGAACTGCGACTGACCGTCGGTCGGTCGGATCTTTGGGATCATCGAGGTGGCTATCCGTGGACGGAAGAACAGAGTTATACGAACATCGTCAGCCTTTGGCGGTCAGGTGAGAAGGAGCGATTGCTCGGTCTTTTTACTCGAAATCCGATTGCGGGCGAACCGCGAAATCCCTACCTACTGCCGTTGGGGCGCGTTGTCGTCAAGATGCCTGGGGCAAGGCTTCACCATGGCGAACTCAATACACGAACAGGCGTGGGGACGATTGCCCTCGCCGACGGTCGACTCCTTGAATTCGCCATGTCGAAGGATTCGCGAACCTTTGCGATTCGCTTTCCAGATGGGCTCGCCTATTCGGTTTCGACTTTTCCGGCAATGTCGCAGTCATCCGTTCGGCGAGTGCTTGAGCCCATCGGGTTCACACGGCCGACGATGCGACCGAATGGCTTTGATTGGTCGCTCCCGGCCGATCCGTCCGTCTCGCTTGACTTTATTCGGAATGGTCGGGAACTCTTGGTTGCGACGCGCCGTGGTGATGCGCCGCAGATGAAGGCCGTTCCCTTTGTGCGCATCATGGAGGAGTCGCGTACAAATTGGGCGCACTTTTGGGCGACGGGGGCGCGGGTGTCCGTGCCTGACCCTGTCCTGCAACGAATCTTTGACTACGGCATCTACCGGTTTGGTGCGATGACCGACCCGGATGGTGTGCCGGCGGGCCTTCAGGGACCCTGGACGGAGAATGACCGACTCGTGCCCTGGAATGGAGACTACCATTTTAACATCAATGTTCAGGAGTGCTACTCGCCGGCCTATCGAAGCGGGCACTTCGAGAACCTCATGCCACTTTTTCGCATGATTCTCTCCTGGCGGCCGCGACTTCGGGAAAATGCGCGGAAGTTTGTCGGCCTCGAGAACGGCTATGTCCTGCCGCACTCGGTCGATGATCGCGGCGTTTGCATCGGCGGCTTTTGGACGGGGACGATTGACCATGCTTCGACGGCCTGGATGGCGGTGAATATGTTTCGTTATGTCCGCTATTCGGGGAATGTGGATTTTTTGCGTGAGTCGGCCTACGACTTCATGACGGGGGCGATGAATGTTTACCTTGCGATGATGGAGGAATCGTCGGATGGTACGCTTGCCCTCCCGTTTGGACCGAGTCCCGAATGGATGGGCAGTGACTTCCACCGCGCCGTCGGGCGTAATCCAAGTTTTCAGTTGGCGGTTTGCCACCGTCTTTCCCGAGATCTCATTGAAGCGGCGAAAAGTCTGGGAGTCCAGCCAGATCCACGCTGGATAGATGTTGAGAAGCGGTTGCCGCGTTACTCCTTGTCGGATGGGTCGACGAAGTTGTCCATCGGCATCTTCGAGGGTGTGAACCTGACCGAAAGCCATCGACACCATTCGCACATGGCCGGGATCTATCCCTTTGACGTGATTCCGCGTGGACAGGGTGCGAACGGTGACATCCTCCTGTCAACCTATCGAAACTGGACGCGGCAGGGGACTGGACTCTGGACGGGATGGTGCGTGCCGTGGGCATCCATCTTGCAGACGGATGCGGGGAATGCGATTGCCGCTGTGGAGATGCTCCGAGCATGGGATGCGTATTTCTGCGATGAGGGGCATGGTTCGCATCACAATGCGGTGTTCGATGGTTTCACGACCTTTGGTGATGGGCGGCGTGTGATGCAGATGGATGGGCAATGCGGTGCGGCGACAGCTGTCATGGAGTTGCTTGTTCACGAAATTGATGGCGAGGCGTATTACTTTCGAGGATGCCCGAAAGCATGGAAAGATGTTTCATTTGAGAATGTGGCCTTGTCGGATGGCCGTCGCGTGAGCGGCAAAAGGAGTGATGGTATCGAAACCATCACCGTTTCCCCGGCCAATATCAATAGTCCGAGTCTGTCGACTCTTCCGTGATCAATCCAAACGGCCCCGCGTGGGATAGTCGGAGCGCGGCAGGCTGAATGGGCGGGGCCTGCCGGACGGCAGGCCGGCAGAACCTTCTGCCGTGTGGTGCCTGTGTGCGGCTTGCCCTTCCTCTCGGGTGAGGGGGCGCGCGCGGCGGTCGCACGAGAGGTGCGGTGCGGCTCGCAGCCGTAGGAGTGGTCTCCGTTCGCAACCAGTGATAACCGCCGAGGCAGGGCAGCCGAGACCGAGCGGCAGCTTTGCGCAAACCCACGAGCAGGCGGTTTGTGGTATAATATCCTCCAACGAAAGGACATTTCTGCAATGAAGATTCTTGTGACGGGCGGTGCCGGCTTCATCGGTAGCCATACAGTCGTGGAGCTCCTGAATGCGGGGCATGAGGTGGTTGTCGTCGACAACCTGTGCAACAGTTCGAAGAAGTCGCTGGCTCGCGTCAAACGCATCACTGGCAAGTCGCCGACATTCTACAAGGTCGACATCCGCAACGAGAAGAAACTGAACGAGATTCTTGATAAGGAGGCTCCTTTCCAGGCGACGATTCATTTCGCCGCGCTCAAGGCCGTTGGCGAATCGACGAAGATTCCCCTGAAGTACTACAACAACAATCTCGGCGGAACGTTTACGTTGCTCAAGTGCCTTGGTGAGCACAACTGCAAGAACATAGTCTTCTCGTCGTCGGCGACGGTCTACGGTCAGCCGCCGTCCGTGCCGATTCGCGAGGACTTCCCGACGCCGGGGTGCACGAACCCCTATGGTTGGACGAAGCTGATGATGGAGCAGGTTTTCCGTGACGTCCAGAAGGCCGATCCGTCGTGGAATGTCATTCTCCTCCGCTACTTCAATCCGATTGGGGCGCACAAGTCCGGCCTGATTGGCGAAGACCCGGCTGGCATCCCGAACAACTTGTTGCCTTACGTCGCGCAGGTCGCCATTGGTCGCCGTCCCGAACTCAACGTGTTCGGCAACGACTATCCGACCCCGGATGGCACGGGCGTTCGCGACTACATCCATGTCGTCGACCTCGCCATTGGGCATCTCAAGGCGATTGAGAAACTTGAGAAGGAGCCGACGCTCGGACTCAAGATCTACAACCTTGGCACGGGGCACGGCTATTCGGTCCTTCAGATTGTGAAGGCCTTCGAGAAGGCCTCGGGTCGTCCTGTTCCCTATAAGATTTGCCCCCGTCGTCCCGGCGACATCGCCGAGTGCTGGGCCGATCCGGCACTGGCACTCAAGGAGCTTGGCTGGAAGGCCGAGCGCGGCATTGAGGAAATGTGCGAAGACACCTGGCGTTGGCAGAAGAAGAACCCGTACGGGTACAATAAGCCAAAGCAGGCGTGACCGCCCTCGACTACATTCTTGATGGACTCGAAGCCGAGCTTGCGCTGGAGCGTGAGCTCGGTGTTCGTTCCGTTGAATGTGCGCGAGAGTTGCTTTCGCCTCTCGAAAAGCCACGGTTCGCCGCGCCGACGGCCACGGCTTCCACTTCGGGATCTGCTCACGCACCCGTTCCGCCGCGTCGTGATGCGTCCGTGCCGAGGGAGGTGCGTACACCCTCCGCTCCACCCAAGTCCGCCGCGCCTGCGGCATTGTCTGGACGGTACGACTTCGTCTTCCTGCACGACAGGCCGCTTTCGCCCGGCGGAACGGAGATGATGTCAAAGATTATCGCGGCACTTGGCAAGATGCCCGAGACGGCTCCCATCATTTGTGACGGGGCGATTCCCCGTGCGAAGGTGCTCGTTGTCTTGGGCGGCAATGCGCTCAAGAAGTGGTTCCCGAGCGTAGGCGGTGCACCCGGTCAGTGGATTGAGAAGGGGAGCATCCGGAATGTCCTGGTGACCTATTCGCCTGAATTCATCCTTCGATTCGGTCCCGTGACCCCGAAGGTGAAGGCCATCAAGACATCCATGTGGCAGAGCCTGAAGTCGGTTTTGGTGAGAGTGAAGTCCGTCGAATAGTCAAAGGGAAAAGGGATAGGAAAGGAAGTGTATCATGCTGGATGAGAAGTGCAAGGTCGTCGTTCACGAGGAAATTGGGAGCGGCTATCGTTATCTTGTCTTTGAAGCACCGAAGATGGCGGCGGAAGTGCAGCCCGGGCAGTTCGTCCATGTGCGCGTCCCGGCCCTGGAGGCGAGTGCATTGCGTCGTCCGTTCTCCGTCTTCAATGCGGAGGACGGCAAGGTGTTCGTTCTCTACAAGACAGTCGGGCGCGGCACGGCTGCGCTGAACGGCGTACAGGTCGGGGACACGATCTCGGTCCTCGGGCCGCTTGGACACGGTTTTCCCGTCAAATGTGCGGGCGCGGCACTTTTGGTGGGCGGCGGCTTTGGCGTTGCCCCGCTCTACTTCCTTGCGAGGCGACTGCTTGCGAATGGCGTTTCGCGTGATGACATTGCGCTCTTCGTCGGTGGACGAACGAAGGACGACTTGCTCGCACTGGACAAGTTTGCCGCGCTGGGCGTGGCCGTCCATGCGGCGACGAACGACGGCAGCGCGGGTGTCAAGGGACTCGTGACCGATCCGCTTGACGATGAACTCATCCGTCTGCGCGAGATGCGCAAGCCCTTTGAACTCTTCGCCTGCGGGCCGGACGGCATGTTGAAGGCCGTCGCCCTGCGTTCGACAGGGACAAGGTCGCGGGGATGGATTTCGATGGATCGCCACATGGTGTGCGGTGTTGGGGCCTGCTACGCGTGCATTCAGAAGACCGTGCGCGGCAATTCGCGCTGCTGTATCGAAGGACCAGTGTTCAGGGCCGAGGATCTCGTCTGGGACTAATCGGCAGCGCGAAGGGACTGAAGTCCAAAAGAATTGCGCGTGGTTGGAATAGCCAACCACGCGCAATTTCTCTTTTCTTCCACTTCGTCGACTAAGAGACGAGGATTTCATCGGCCACGGCCGTGCCCATTTCGGAGGTCGAGACGGCGGCGGAGTCGCTTCCGGCGATGTCCACCGTGCGAACGCCGCGCCCAATGACGGCCTCAACGGCCTTCTCGACGGCATCCGACTCCGCGACCAGTCCAAAGGAATGGCGGAGCATCAGCGAGACGGAAAGGATGGTCGCAAGCGGATTCGCGATGCCCTTGCCGGCAATATCGGGGGCCGAACCGTGGATTGGCTCGTACAGTCCGTGTCCACCCTCGCCGAGCGACGCGGACGGCAACATACCGATGGAGCCGGTAATCTGCGAGGCCTCGTCGGAGAGAATATCGCCGAACATATTCTCGGTGAGCAGCACGTCAAAGTGGGACGGGTTGCGCACGAGCTGCATGGCGGCGTTGTCGACATACATGTGGTCAAGGGCGACATCGGCATAGTCCTTCGCCTGCAGGGCGGTGACCGTCTCGCGCCAGAGGCGGGAGGTTGCGAGGACATTCGCCTTGTCCACGCTCGTCACGCGGCGATTGCGCTTGCGGGCGGCCTCAAAGGCGATGCGGGCAATGCGCTCGATTTCGGCGACGGAGTAGGGCATGATGTCCCGGGCGGACTTGCCGTCCGCCGCACGCTCATGCGATCCGAAGTAGATGCCGCCCGTGAGTTCGCGGACGACGAGGACGTCGATTCCTCCGTTGACGATCTCGTCCTTCAGCGGGCTCGCGCCCTTGAGGGCCTGCCAGACCTTGGCGGGGCGCAGGTTGCCGTAGAGGCCGAGTTCGGCGCGGAGCGTAAGAAGGGCGCGGCGTTCGGGCCGCTTCTCGGCGGGCAGAGCGTCCCATTTCGGCCCGCCGACGGCACCGAGCAGAATCGCATCCGCCGCACGGCAGGCGGCGAGCGTCGTGTCGGGCAGGCAATCCCCGCACAAGTCGTAGGCGGCTCCGCCGACGGGGTAGACGGTCATGTCAAAGGTGTGCCCGAAGCGCTTGCCGACGGCGGCGAGTGCCTTCATGGCTTCGGCGACAATCTCGGGACCAATGCCATCCCCGGGGATAACGGCAATCGTCTTCTTCATGCGTTCATCGCTCCTTTCTTGCTCAGGTAGGCGGCGAGTCCACCAGCGGCGATCAGGTCGCGCATGAATGGCGGGAAGGGCTCGGCCGTAAAGGTCTGACCGCTGGTCTCGTCGGTGATGCGGCCCGTCTCGAAGTCCACCGAAACGGTGTCGCAAGCGGCAATGGCGGCGGCGGCCTCGGGGCATTCGAGGATGGGGAGCGCGACATTCAGCGCGTTACGGTAGAAGATGCGTGCAAAACTGGCGGCGATGACGCAGGCCACGCCGCTCGCCTTGATTGAGATGGGCGCGTGTTCACGCGAACTGCCGCAGCCGAAGTTGCGACCGGCGACAATCACGTCCCCGGGCTTGACGGCCTTTACGAAGCCTGCGTCAATATCCTCCATGCAGTGCGCCGCGAGTTCCTTCGGGTCGGGCGTGTTGAGATACCGTGCGGGGATGATGACGTCGGTGTCGACGTTATCGCCGTACTTGAATGCTTTACCTTGTGCGTTCATTCGTTAGATTCCTTCCGGTGCAGAGATTTTACCCGTGATGGCGCTCGCGGCGGCAACGGCCGGCGAGGCGAGGTAGATTTCAGATTCGATGTGTCCCATGCGGCCGACGAAGTTTCGGTTCGTCGTCGAGACGCACCGTTCGCCCTTCGCCAGAACGCCCATGTAGCCGCCGAGGCACGGTCCGCAGGTCGGGGTCGAGACGACGCAACCGGCCTGAACGAACTGGGTCACAAGACCTTCCTCCACAGCCTGGAGATAGATCTTCTGGGTCGCGGGGATGACGATGCAGCGAACGCCGGGGGCGACCGTATGGCGCTTCAGGACATCGGCGGCGATGCGGAGATCGCTGATGCGCCCGTTCGTGCACGACCCGATGACAACCTGGTCAATGGCAATGTCGCCGACCTCGTCAATCGTGCGCACGTTGGACGGAAGGTGCGGAAAAGCGACGGTCGGCTTAAGTGCGCCGAGGTCGATTTCAATCGTCCGAACGTATTCCGCGTCGGCATCGGCCTCGTAAACCGTCGGCTCCTTCGCGCCGTGCTCGGAGAGATAGGCGCGGGTTGCCGCGTCCACGGGGAAGATGCCGTTCTTTGCACCGGCCTCAATGGCCATGTTGGCCACAGTGAAGCGGTCGTCCATGGTGAGTTCGGCAACGCCCGGCCCCGTGAATTCGAGGGACTGGTAGCGCGCACCGTCAACGCCAATCATGCCGATGAGGTGGAGGACGAGATCCTTTCCGCCAACATACCGCCGAGGCTTGCCGGTGAGCACGACCTTGATGGCCGAGGGAATGCGGAACCAGGTCTCGCCGGCGGCCATGCCGGCGGCCATGTCCGTCGAACCGACGCCCGTCGAGAAGGCCCCGAGCGCACCGTAGGTGCAGGTGTGGCTGTCGGCCCCGATGATGAGGTCGCCCGCCGTGACGAGGCCCTTTTCAGGCAGAAGGGCGTGCTCAACGCCGCAGTCGTGGCCGACCTCAAAGTAGTTCTTGATTTCCTGGGACTTGGCGAAAGCCCTCATGCAGGCGCACTGCGCGGCGGCCTTGATGTCCTTGTTGGGCGTGAAGTGGTCGGGGACAAGGGCAATCTTCGTCTTGTCGAAGACCTTCTCGCGACCGAACTTCGGGAACTCCCCGACGGCCACGGGCGTCGTGATGTCGTTCCCGAGCACGAGGTCGAGTTTCGCCATCACCAGTTCGCCGGCGTGGACTTCCTTCTTTCCCGCGTGTGCCGCGAGAATCTTCTGCGTCATCGTCATGCTCATCTTACTTACCCTCCATCATGCGGTTCACCGCCACCAGCAAGGCGAGGATCGAGCCCTCGATTACGTCCGTCGAAACGCCGCGCCCACGGTAGGAGCCGTTCTCGTCCGAAATCCTGACAAGCACTTCGCCCAGGGCGTCGCGGTGTTCGGTCACCGCGTCAATTCGGTAGTCCTCCAGCACGAACTTGTGGTGGATAATCTTCTCAATCGCCTTGAACGAGGCGTAGATGGGACCGGTGCCGATGGCGGCTTCCAGCACCTTCTGGTCGCCCTTCGTCAGGGTGACCTGGGCCGTGGCGCTCATGTGGTTGCCGCTGTTCACGACGAACGAGTCGAGCTTCCAGCCGTTGGTGCTGCTGGGCTTGTAGGCGACGTGCGACTCGGCCAGTGCGACGAGGTCGCGGTCGGTGATGCGTTTCTTGCGGTCAGCGAGGTTCTTGAAGGCCTCGAAGACTTCCTTGATGCGCTCGGGCGTGAGGTCGTAGCCGAGGTCGTGGAGGCGCGTTTCGAGCGCATGCTGGCCTGAGTGCTTGCCGAGCACGAGCTCCGTCTTCTGCATGCCGACCGATTCTGGCGTCATGATTTCGTAGGTCTCGGCCTTCGAGAGGACACCGTGCTGGTGAATGCCGCTCTCGTGGGCGAAGGCGTTCGCGCCAACGATGGGCTTGTTGGGGGCAATCTTGACCGTGGTGATGGTCGAGAGCAGTTTCGCCGTGCGGGCGATTTCCTCCGTATGGATGCCGCAGCTCAAGCCCTTGTAGAAGTCCGCACGGGTGCGCAGGCCCATGGCAATCTCTTCGAGCGCGGCATTTCCCGCGCGCTCGCCGATGCCCGTAATCGTGCATTCGGCCTGCCGCGCACCATTCTCGATGCCGGCAAACGTGTTGGCGACGGCGAGACCGAGGTCATTGTGGCAGTGGACGGAGATGACGGCCTTGTCCATTCCCTTGACGTTGTCGTGAATCGTCCGAATCAGCCGGCCGAACTCCTCGGGGGTTGCGTAGCCGACGGTGTCGGGGATGTTCACGACGCTTGCGCCGGCGGCAATGGCGGTCTCGACCGCCTGGCAGAGGAACTCGGGATCGGTGCGCGAGGCATCCTCGGCCGAGAACTCGACTTCGGCGCAGCGATTGCGGGCGTAGGAGACGGCCTTCCGAATCTGGCTCAGGCAGTCCTCGCGGCTGATTTTCAGCTTGTACTGGAGGTGCAGATCGCTGGTCGCGATAAAGGTGTGGATGCGCGGATGGACGGCCGTTGCGATGGCATCCGTCGCCGCGTCGATGTCCTTTTCGAGGGCGCGAGCGAGGGAGCAGACGGACGAGGTCTTCACGGCATCGGCGATCGCCTTGACGGAATCGAAGTCACCCTTGGAGGCGATGGCGAAGCCGGCTTCCATGACATCCACGCCGAGGGCCTCAAGCTGAAGGGCCATGCGCACCTTCTCTTCGAGGTTCATTGAGTAGCCGGGGGCCTGTTCGCCGTCTCGCAGCGTTGTATCGAATATTTTAATCGTGTCCATTGTATCTCTTTTCTTATACAAAACAACCCCTCTCTTTCGAGCGGGGTCGCTTGCCGTGGTTTGTCATGGTTGTCGAAAACCTCACAAAACCGAGCGCGCCCCGCGCTGAGTAAGCTCGAGACCAAGGCTTCCAAGAAGGAAGAGCGTTGTGATGTTCGCGTCGTTCATGTTCAGTCCTTCAACAACGGCGCATAGTCTATCAAAACTGGTCGTTTGCTGTCAATGGGCAAACAGTGTCTTTGGCTTCGTTCTCGGGGGCGTCTGAGGGGCGAAGATGCTCAACCGTGGGAAGGTGCGGGAAGCATGGGGATTGAGGAATGAAACGAGTACTCCTCTATAATAAGGTAAAAGCGCAGGTGGGAAGGGGAAGTCGCAATCATGGGATTCTTTTCGGATTCGGTTGTTCTGTTGATGTTTCGGAGACCGACAGGGGTGTCGTTCCTGAAGTCGCGGCGGGACGCAAAAGCGTTACCTCGGTCGGATTCTGTCCCGATGCCCATCACAGGGCTGTCCGATGACCATCAGAGCACTTTCCGATGCCCATCAGAAATTTTTCCGACGGGCATCAGAAAATCGTCCGACGGGCATCGGAATTCCGTTGCGAGGGGAGTAACCGAGGAAGCCGAGTCTGCTGCGCGCTCGGATGACAGCCGACGGTTCGGGGGTAGGGGGGATGGAAGCCTTCGAATAGTTCAGTCGAAGGGACGGGGACTGCGTCCCCGAACCCCGCAATCTGCCGCGCTTGGAAGGGGGGGCAGAAGAGCGGAGGAAAGCCACACAGCGTCGGCGTTCAGATGGCGCAGGCGCGGCACTTGAGGAAGGCCGGGAGCCTGCCGGACGGCAGGCCGACAAGACCATTTGCTGTGTTCCGGCCTGTAGTCGGCCTGTCCCCCCTCTCGGGCGAGGGGGTGTGCGCGAAGTGTCGCGAGTGAGGTCTTCCACGGGGCGCCACCGTAAGAGTTGTCTCGTCCGCAACCAGTGATAGTCGCCGAGGTAGGATAGGCTAAGAAGACTCTGTTGTCGACGCGTGAGAGGTGAGCGCAGCCGTGGAAGCCGAGACCGAGCGGCAGCTTCGCGCAAGCCCCCGAGCAAGCGGTTGCCCCCTTTACGCGGCACACGGAAATTGCTACAATTTCCACCTATGAAGTTGTTTTGCCTATTCATGTTACCGGCGGTCGTTGCCGCGATTGCCGTCGCCCCCGTCGACCGGCTGGCGATGGCCGACCGCCTTTTCAACCGTGGAATGTGGTCGGAGGCACGGACCGAGTATGCCGCGCTGGTCGGCGAAAAGTCCCTCTCGGGGGATGGCCTGCTCTACCGTCTGGCCGAATGCGACCGTGCGCTCGGCAAGTCGAAGGAGGCGCGGCGGGAATACGGGGAACTGCTTGCGAAATACCCGGCTTCCGACCTCGCCGATCGCGCCCGTCTTAATCGTGCGTTGGCGGGTTCCGTCGAGGAGCAGAATGCGGAGTTGCTGCTCCTTGACTCGGATCGTGTGGCAAGCGGGATTCGCGCCTCGGCGCTTTATCACATCGGACTGAACACGGGGAGCACGAATGCGCTGATGCGCTATCTTGCGCTCGATCCCAAGGGGCGCAATGCCCCCTACGCCAAGATTCGCCTCGCCCAGATTCTGCAGACATCGCCCGATGAGGTGGCGGTTCGCAAGGCGGTTGGACTTTATCTCGACGTGGCTTTCAGCGACGGGGCCTTTGCCGAGGAGGCCCTCTATCTCGCCGCCGAAGTCAGCTACCGCCGCGCACGCTACGGTGAGGCCGATTCGCTGATGCGCCGCTACTTGCGCCGCTATCCGAACGGAAAGTATGCGACGGAGGCGACCTGCACAAGTGCCTGGAGCAGTTACCTGACGGGACGGTATGCGGATGCCCTCGCGATGTGCGCGGCGATTCGTCCGGAGTCCCCGGCGAAAGTCAAAGACGGCATCGCCTATTTGAAGGCCATCGCCACATCCGCGAGCCAGGGGGCGGAGTCCGCAAAGGCCCTGTTTGAGTCGTACCTGCTCAATTTCCCACAGGGCGACTACCGCGTCATGGCGGAGTCGTGGTTGGCACGGATTGGCTTTCAGGAGGCGCGCGCGGCGGATGATGCAACGAAGATGGTCGAGTGCATGAGACGCGTCGTGGCCGTCTCGAAGGCGGCGGCGGACAGGCTGGTCCTCGCCTGGGCCTACGAGAAGGCCGGGCGCAAGGATGAGGCCATGAGCGAGTACGCCGACATTTCGAAGGCCTACCCAGATACGCCCGAGGCGGCTGAGGCCACGTTCCGCAAGGCGTTGATGGATCTGCGCGAGGAGCGTTGGGCTGCGGCGGATCTCTCCCTCCAGTCCGCCCTGCTCGGAAAACTTGAGGGGCGGAATCGGACAGAGGCGACATACTGGCGTGGCGTCGCGGCCGTGCGGATGGGGCATGAGGCGGAAGGCGTCGAGTTTCTGAAGAAGGCCCTTGCGGAGGAGGGTCTTGGCCTGGACGAGTCCCGTGAGGCGCGGCTCATGATTGCCGACCACGATTTCAATGAGGACCATATCGAGGCGGCGCGGACGGCCTATGCGAAACTCGTGCGCGAGGGGGCGACGGAGCGGATGTCCGCCGCGAAGATTCTCGCCGTTGGCAAACTCCTGTCCGGCGAGGAGGCGAAAATCTGCGCCCGTGCACTCGTGCGGAACGAGCGGGCCGAATGGCGGCAGTGCGGCTATGCCCTGCTGGGCTTCTCGGAGGAGGCCGATGGGGCGTTTGCCCGTGCGGCGGAGGCCTACCAGAAGTGCCTCGCCGAAACATGCGTGACGGAGGACGTACCGAAGGTGGCCCTGCGCCTCGGGGCGCTCCAGACCCGCAGTGAGGACTGGACGAATGCCGAGACGACGCTGAAGCGAGCCGTCGAACTGAATGCCAAGGACGCGGCGGCACGCGCCGAGGCCTACTTGCATCTGGCGGAAGTCTGCGTGGGCAGGCACGATTACAAGCATGCGCGGTCGTATGCGACGGTGGTGACGGAACTTTTCGAGAGGACACCGTCCGCAACGACTGCCGGCGAGATTCTCAAGTCCCTTCCTGCTGAGGATTCGAAGGAGGTCAAATGACGCGAAGAGGTGGTTTGGGACGCGACTTGATTGTCGCGGCACTGGTGTTGTCGGCCGTTGTCCACATCGGACTGATGATTTGGGCCAAGCCGAAAGTCATGACGCACATGACGAATGGCGTTTCGCAACTGGTACGGCGCGGCCCGATGGTGGTTTCGGAAGCGGCGGAGAGACCGGATCCGGTCAAGATTGACGTGCTGGAAGACGTCGAGGCCGAAAAGGAGTCTCCCGATGCGCAGGAGACGCGGGCCGCATTACCAGCTCCACAGACGGCGGCACCGAAACCTTCGGACGAGGGGGCGATGACGCTTCCGGCCGACGCGGCCCTGCCTGAACTTCTGACGCGGATGCGTCCTGAGGATGAGGCTCCGCGTCTTCCCATAGAGACGGCTTCGCCCGAGATTCCACCGGCAACGGAGGCATTTCGGATGCCCGAAGAGGCCCGCGTCCCCGTCATCGCAACCGAGCCCTCCGACCTGCCGATTCACGCCGAGATGGTTTCGCCTGTTTTTGAGGCTCCGATTTTTGCCGCGACGCCACGGGTGGAACTGCCGGCGGCGGCGACCGAGGTCGAGAAGGGGACGGCTTTGGCGCCTCTCGTGGACGAGACGAAGAAGGTGGCGGACTTCAAGCCTGTCGAGGAGGTGATGGCGGCAGTTGACGAAAAAGTCGTCGAACAGGAGAAGTCGGCCGTGCGCGAACTGGTCGCCTCCGCCTCGGCGGTCGACCTCTCCAAGTTCGTTGAGACGCGACTCGATCGTCAGACGGACGGGGGCTTCACCTACTTTCGCGTGACCGTGAAACCGAAGCCCCGCCTGCCGGTTGTCCCGAAGGATGTGGTCATTCTCATTGATGCCTCGGGGTCGATTGGCAACGAGCGGCTCAACAGCTGCCGCAAGGCGGCGCGGCGAATCCTGCGCAGTTGCACGAATACGGGCGACCGCTTTAATCTCGTAGCCTTCCGCGACCGCTTCTCGTATGCGTTCAAGTCGTGGCAGGCGTGTGACGCGGCGAGTTTCGATGCGGGCGATGCCTGGCTCGGCAAACTTGCCGCGCACGGCCGGACGGATGTCTTCGCCACGATTTCGTCGGTGCTGACGCTTCCTCGCGATCCGACGCGGCCGCTCATCGCCCTCGTCGTGACGGATGGCGATGCGAATGTCGGTGTGCGCGAGACGGCTCAGATTATCTCCAAGTTCTCCACCTTGAATGACGGACTCGTCTCGGTCTATATGTATGGCGTCAAGTCATCGGCGAACCGTGAACTCATTGACGTGCTGACACGCGGCAACCGTGGCGAGAGCTTTGTGTTCGACGGTTGGTTCAGGAACCGTTCGGGCGAGGGGCTCGATGCGTTGTCCGCACGCTTCCGCGACCCCGTGTTCTCGGATTTGCGCATTGTTTTCGCATCGACTTGTCCGGCGGAGGCCTATCCCATGCTTCTCAAGAATCTCTACCGCGACAATTCGGTTGAAATCGTCGGTCGCCTGCCAGCGAATGCGCGGGAGGTGGCGTTTTCACTCCGTGGACTCGCCGGTGCCGTCGCCTACGAGGGGTTCTTCAGGTTCCCGCTGGCCTCAGGCGCGGACGATGCGACCGTTTCGGAGCAGTGGCGGCGGGAGCGGGCGATTGACGTCCAGTTGCACTAAGCGGAGGCAAGGCCATCATGCGAATCTTTAAGGATTGTCTTCTTGTCCTGCCGGGACATCGCGTTGGGGCGGGCGATCTCGTGGTTGACGATGGACGCATCTCGTCCATTTCGTTGCATGAGGTCTCGAACCCGACGAAACTCATTCTCCCCGGACTCATCAACTGCCACGGGCACACGCCCATGACATTGGTTCGTGGTGTCGGTTCGGGGTTGCCCCTTCAGGCATGGCTTGAGCAGGCGATTTTCCCCATCGAGGCCCGAATGACACCCGCGCACATTGCGGCGGGGATGAGATGGGGCGTACTGGAGATGCTGGCGGGCGGTACGACGTGCGTGGCCGATATGTACGACTTTCCCGAAGCGGGATGCGCGGCACTTTCGGCACTTGGCTTCCGGGCGCACCTTTGCCGCGTGGGCCTCGCCTTTTCGGAGACGGAGGATGTCCCGCCCGGTCGATTGGGCGAATGCATTGATTTCGTCCGCAGGGGATGCGCCGACGATCTCGTTCGCCGCGACATCTGCATCCACAGCGAATACCTGACGAACGAGCGTTTCTGCCGCGCCCTGGCCGAGGCGAACCAGACGCTGAAGCGTCCCGTTCATGTGCACGTGTCGGAGACGGAGCGGGAGCATCGCGAGTGCCTGGCCCGTCATGGAAAGACCCCCATCGCCTACCTCGCCGAGACGGGACTTTTCGACTTCGGGGGCTATGCGGCGCATTGCGTCTACTGCACGGACGACGACTTCCGCATCATGCACGAGCATCGCGTGTCGCTGGTGCACAATCCGTCCAGCAACATGAAACTGGGCAGCGGCTTTGCGCGGATCAAGTCCGCACGGGAACTTGGCGTGAATGTCGCGCTGGGTACGGATGGCTGCGCGTCTAACGACAATCTCAACCTGTTTGAGGAAATGCACCTCGCCTCGTTGCTGCACAAGGGACTCGCACACGACCCGACCGTCCTGTCGGCGTGGGATGTCGTTGACATGGCGACCGTCAACGGTGCACGGGCCTTGGGGCGGACGGACATCGGCGAACTCGCCGTCGGCAAATGTGCTGACCTGTGCGTTGTCGACCTGCAACGCCCCCATCTGATGCCGTGCCACGATGTGGCGAACCTCATCGTTCACGCGATGCAGGCCTCCGATGTCGTGCTGACAATGGTGAACGGAAAGGTCCTTTACGAGGACGGACGGTTCCCTGGTGTCGATGTCGAGAGGGCGCGGGCGGAGTTCCTGTCCGCCGTACGGGAGCTGGCGCAGTGAGAGTCTTTGTCGTTGCGATGCTGTGTGAGGCGGACTGTCTTCTTGGACATTTGAAGGAGCAACGCGAACGGCGTGTCTTCGGACGGCGTGTCATTGAAGGGCAGTGGTTGGGCGAATCGGTTGCCGTTGTCATTTCGGGTGTCGGCAAGAGCAATGCGGCGGCGGCGGCGCAACTCGCCCTCTCGGCGTTGTCGGCGGACGAGATTCTCAACTTTGGTGTTGTCGGCGGTCTGCGTCCGACAATGGAAGTCGGGGAACTTTTTACCGTGCGGGCGGCCGTCGAGTACGACTTCGACCTTTCGGCTCTCAATGGGACGGAGGTCGGCACGCTGAACGAGCGGACGAGTCCCTACATTCCATTGGCAACGAGGGCGGAGGACGTGTATCCGTTGGAAGTTTTGGGAACGGGAGACCGTTTCTCGGATGACGAGACGGATCTGCCGCTCCTGCGGCGGCTGGGGATTGGGCTTCGCGATATGGAGGGCGCGGCGATTGCGCATGTCTGTGAGACGGCCGGCATTCCCTTCCGAAGTCTGAAGTGCGTAAGCGACGTGCATGGCAAGAAGTCGATGACGGGGCAATACCGCGACAATCTCGCCTTCTGCCTCACGCATCTCGCGCAGGCCCTGTCGCAGGCGACGGCTTTCTGAGTGAACGCCACGGCAAGCCCCCTTGACAGGGCGTCGCCGAAAATGATAAAGTAATCGCGTGATTACGTTATGAAAGGAACTCTACGCGATGAAAAGGTCGTTTGCGCCTCTGTTTGCCACGAACTTCTTCGGGATTGTCAATGACAACTTCCTGAAGACGCTCGCGAGTTTCACCGTCATTGGCTGGATTGCGGACGAGCGACTGCAGTCCGTCTTCATGGGAACGGTCGCCGCCGCACTTGTCCTTCCCTATGTGATTTGTTCGCCTCTTGCGGATCGGCTGACCGTTCTGCTGCCGAAGGTCGGGATTCTGCGGATTGCAAAGTGGGCCGAATTGCCGATTGTGTCCGTTGCCGTGTTGGGGCTTGCGCTTGAGTCGACGGTGCTTGTCGTCGCCGCCGTCCTGCTGATGGGCCTTCAGAGTGCGCTGTATTCGCCTGCCAAGTATGCGCTTGTGCGAGATGTCGGGGGTGCGGAGCGCATTTCGACGGGGATGGGTGGAATGGAGGGCGTCTCATTCGCGGCCGTTCTCGCAGGCACAATCGCCGCGTCATTTGCGGTGGATTATCTACCACGCTTCGCGCAGGTGGCGTGTCTCTTCGGTTTTGCCGTGCTCGGACTGCTTTTCAGCTACACTATCCGTGCCACGGAAGAACGTAGCCGCGCCCTCCACGCAATCAATCCGATTCGCTACTTTCGCCGTGCGGCGCGGATGGCGCACAACTATCCGGGACTGTCCGCCGTGATTGTCACGCTCTCCGTCTTCTGGTGGTCGGCGGCCATTCTTCAGATGGGACTGCTCATTTACGGGAAGCAGGTCCTTGGTTTGGACGCGATGCGGACGGGGGCGATGCTCTGCGCGGCGGCGGTCGGCATCGTGCTTGGGCAGGTAACGGCGGGCTTTGTCGATCGTCGCCGCTTCCTGCTTGCGGCAACGCCCGTGTTCGGATTCATTGCCGCGCTCCTGCTTCTGGCACTCTTCTGCTTGCCGCTGGGACCCGTCGCCTTCAGCGTTCTGCTGTCGCTTCTCGCCTTTGACCTCGGGTTCTTCAAGCTGCCGTTTGACGCGGAAATACAGAAGGTGGTCAAGGGGCCGCGCCTCAACACGATGCTCGCCTACTTTAACCAGGTCTCCTTTCTCTTCATGATGTTCGCCTCGCTCTGCTACATGGCCGTCAGTGCGCTGGGCGGTCCTCGTCTCTTCCTGCTCCTGTTGGCAATCGTTTGGCTGGTCGTTCCGATTGTCTTCGCCTTTCACTACCGCTCGGTGCTCTGCCGCGTTGGCAAGTGGATCTTCTCGCGGCGTTATGATGTCCGCGTTGACACGATGGCCCCGCTTGAGGTGAAGGAGCCGATTCTGGTCCTGCCGAATCATCCGGCCATGGTGGACCCGATGCTGGTCGGCGCGGAACTCTGGAAGCGTCCCGTCAAGCCGCTTTCCGATGAACTTTTTCTGAATCGGGGCGGCATTTCGGCACGGGTCCTGAAGACGCTCGGATGCGTGAAAGTCCCCGACCTCCGCAAGCATCGGAGCAAGGAGGGCGCGCGTCTTGCCCGTAGCCTTCAGGATGTCGTGACGGGTGCGCTGGAGAAGGGGGATGATGTCATCTTCTATCCGTCGGGGCACATCTGGACGTCTCCGCACGAGGAGATTGGTACGCGCCAGCTCGCCTACACGGTCTGCCGCGCACTGCCGCCTGGCGTTCGCGTCGTCGCCATTCGAACCCATGGACTCTGGGGGTCGATTTGGAGCCGTCGCGGCCGCGATTCATCCCCCGCCTTCGGCTGGACGCTGATGCGTTCGGTCCTCCTCTGGCTTTTCGTTGCACCGTTCACCCCCCGCCGTGTCGTGACGATGCACGTGGAGGATGTGACGGAGCGCGTGAAGGCGTGGGCGACCCTGACGCGGCTTGAATTCAACAGGAAACTGGAGGACTGGTACAATGAAGGAAACGACGAAGAGGCGTGAACGTTCCGACGGACAGTCGACGCGCACGGCCATCCTGGACGCGGCGGCGGAGGAGTTCGCCGAAAGGGGCTTTGAACTCGCCTCCGTTCGGACAATCTGTGCACGGGCGGGTGTCAACGTTGCGTTGGCCAATCGCTATTTCGGGAGCAAGGACGCGCTTTACCGACTGACGGCCAAGCGGCTGTTCGGCGACTTGGGCGAACCGCTTGCGGCTCTGGCGCAGGGTGTCAAGGATTGTGCCGGGTGGCAGGCCGCCATCCGAACCTGGGTGGACGACTTTCTCTTCATGACGATTCCGAGCAACTGCGCCCAGCGCCTGTGCGCGGGCCTCTTTCGCCATGAGGTGACGAATCCGACGAGGTTCCACGCCGAGTTCCACCGCGCCTTCGGCAAGCCCGTCTTCGATTCGTTGCGGGCACTCCTCGCCAAGGCCGTCCACGATGAGGGCGAACTGGATCTCTGGACATCTTCCGTGTGGGCGCAGGTCAGCGTCTATGCACTGGCCGACAGGGTCTGGTTCAAGTCGTTCCGCCCGAAGGGCGTGTCGGACAAGTCCTGGCGAGAGCAGGTCGGCGCACACGTCTGTGCCACGATCTTTTCGCGACTGGACTACAGGCCCGATGGGCGGCATCCCGCCTGATGGCGGTGCCGTCGTGGTGTGTTCCAAAAATTGACGGTTCGCGGCGGTCTTGCATAAGGCGCGGCGGTGAATCGTCCCAAGGAGGATATGGTATAATGTCACGCGTTTTGAATCAAGATATGACGATAAGAGGACTTTTGGAGCAAAATGCCCGCGAGCGGCCCAATCGGGTCGCCCTGCGCTGGTGCGAGAATAAGGTGTGGTGCACACGGACATGGAGTGAACTCCTCGCCCGCGTGCGCGAGTTGGCCGAGGGGTACGGGTCGCGATTCGGGCTGAAACCTGGGGCGGAGAACGTTGCGATGATTCTCGGCAACTCCCCCGCCTGGGTTGAGTGCTATCAGGCACAGTCCGGGGCTGGCCTCGCCGTCGTGCCGATTGACCCGAAGCTTCACGACGGGGAGGTCGAGTACATCCTCAGGGACGCGGAGGCGGTGGTCGTGACGACGGATGCCGCGCACCTGCGCATGATGATGAATCTCGTTCCGAAGCTTCCGAAACTCCGGGGCATCGTGGTCGTGGACGGAATTATCTTCGACGGACAGAAGATTGGCGTGATTCCCGTCGTCGGGTGCAACAGTCTGCGCATAGCGGGCGGCGGAGCCTGGTACGATGCGCATGTCGCGCAGACGGAGGACGTGGCCTCCATCATCTACACGTCGGGAACGACGGGCAAGCCGAAGGGGGCGATGCTCACGCACCGGAACTTCTGTTCGGATGCCGAAGGGGGCATTCGGACATTCGGGGCCGATCTCAACGAGAAGGACGGCTTTCTGGTCGTTCTGCCGCTCTTCCACGCCTTTAGTTTCACGGCCAATTTCGTGGTTTCCATGATTCCGGGCGCCGCGATGCTGTTCGTGGAGTCCCTGCGGACCGTTGGGCGCGACATTCGCCTCCTGCGGCCATCCGTCATCTTCGCCGTGCCGCTTCTTGCGGAGAAACTCTACGACAAGATCCAGAGCGGACTGAAGGAGTCACGGCTTGCCCGCTTTCTGATGGCGATTGGCCTGCGCGGCCCCGTCATGCACATGGTGCTGCTGAAACTGGGCGGACGGCTGCGCTACATGGTTACGGGCGGCGCACCTTGCCCTCGGCATGTGCTGGAGTGCTTCCGCAAGCTCCACGTCAATTTTGTCGAGGGCTATGGACTGACCGAGTGCGCCCCCATCGTCTCGGTGACCAGCTCGACGTGCACGAAAATCGGCACGATTGGCAAGCCGTGCGCGGGCGTCGAGGTTCGTCTCGCCGATGTCAACGCGTCCGGCGTGGGCGAACTGCAGGTCAAGGGTCCGAATGTCATGAAGGGCTATTTCCACAATGAGGCGGCGACCCGGGAGGCCTTCGACGGCGAATGGCTGGCCACGGGCGACCTCGCTTCCATTGACGAGGATGGTCTCATCACCATCCGTGGACGCAAGAAGGCACTCATCGTCAATCGGGAGGGCAAGAACATCTACCCGGAAGAGGTCGAGACCGTCCTTGCAAAGGAACCCTGCGTGAAGGATGTCATTGTCGTCGGCTACATGCAGGGCGGTGTGCCTGGCGAGCGGGTCGGGGCCATCGTCTATCCGGACGAGGACTGGTTCGCCGCGCAGGGCGGCGGAACGAAGCCCTCGTGGACCGAGATGGAGGCACAAACGACCAAGCGCGTCCAGGAACGGTGCGCGGAACTCGCGGACTACAAGCGGGTGCGCAAGGTCGTCGTCTCCCACGAGCCGCTTGAGCGCACGGCCATCGGCAAGGTCCGCCGCGTCACCTACAAGGGGAGTCTGGACGAATGAGGAATACCTATCTGATTTGGCTGGAGTGGCCGGAGAGCTGCTTCCGTGTGCACGAGACCGATCTTCACGCCTTGCGGCGGATGATTCCGAAGGGGAGTCGCATCGTTCGGGCCACGAGCGAGGCGGCGTTTCTCAAGGCCTTGCCCACGGCAACCCACGCCATCGTCTGGAATTTTTCGTCGGACTGGTTCGCACGGGCACCGAAACTGCGCGTCCTCGCGACACCCGCCGCCGGACAGGAACTCCTGCCGAAGACGGGACCTGCGGGCGTGACGATCCACTTCGGCGGCTTTCATGGCGCGGCCATTGCCGAGACAGTGGTCGGGATGGCCCTCGCCTGGTGCCGGGGAATCGTTGCCGCGATGCGCAGTCCGAAGTGTTGGCCGCGTGTCGACCTCTCCTCGACGAGCTACTGCCTCGCCGGAACCCATGCCGTCATCCTCGGGTTCGGACGCATTGGCCGGGCGATTGGGGCAAAACTCCAGGCTCTCGGCGTTCGTATCACCGGGATTCGGCGGAAGAATTTCGGGCAGTTGGACGCGGCGGTTCGCACGGCGGACTGGCTGATTGCCGCGTTGCCGGGAGACACGGGGACGGACAACCTCGTCGACGCACGCTTGCTCGCCAAGGTGCCGCGCCGTTGCGTCGTCATCAACGTCGGGCGCGGCAATGCGGTGGATGAGGTTGCGCTCGTCAAGGCTCTGAAGGGCGGAAGGATTGCCGGAGCCTTGCTGGACGTCTTCAAGGACGAGCCGCTCGCGGCAGATCGTCTCATCGCCGGTGAAATTCCGAACCTTGTGCGGCTTCCGCACGCGTCGGCCTTTTATCCGCACTATGTCTCGGACTGTTTTGAGGAACTGAAGAAGGAGGGTCTTTTGGCATGAAAGGTGAGTTTGTCGTCCATTCGGTCGAGGAAACCTGGGGCTTGGCGAAGGCATTTGCCGCGACGCTGCACCCCGGTGACGTCGTCTGCCTTGAGGGGGATCTCGGGGCGGGCAAGACCACGTTCACGCAGGGACTCGCGGCGGCCCTGAAGGTCAGGGGGCGCGTGACCTCGCCGACGTTCTGCATCGTCCAGGAACACCTGGGAGAAGGCGACCGTTTGCTGGTGCACATGGATCTCTACCGCCTGAAGGGCGAGGATGACGTGGAGGCGATAGGCTGGGAGGACTACCTTGCGCGTGGGGCAATTCTCGTCGTCGAATGGCCCGAACGTGCCGGTTCGCTGATTCCACCTACGGCGCGGCACATTGTCTTCACCCACTTGGATGGAGAAGAAAATCGTCGCATCGTCTTCAACTGACGAAATTTGTGGTATAATATCCGCCGTTGTTTGGATTGGAACGAGGTCTTCATGTGGAGGCCTCGCGTCCGGTGCGAAGAGGAAACGGTGAAGTAGGCCGCGACGGCTGCCGAGTGGGCAGGGTCGCGATGGATGAAAGGCCGACGGAACGGGTTTCGCCGGACGGACTGCTGGCGATCCGCTGTGTGCGGATGCGCGGGCCGTGGCTTGTGCTGCGGCGGGCGGCGCTTCCGGCGCGAAAGCTGGGGTGAGACGCGGGCGAAAGGCCCGAAATCAGGGATTCGGACGGAGGTCGAGCGGCCTCCGTCCGTCTTTTTTTGCCGTGGGGAGGGGAAAAGACAGCCTGACTCAAAAGTTGAGACAGGCTGTCTCCGACTTCGAGTCAGGCTGACTCTGATGCCGAGACAGGCTGACTCCGACCCTGAGTCAGGCTGACTCGACTTTTGAGACAGCCTGACTTTGCCTCGAAGTCGTGAGGACCTTCCATCTTTCGTCCGGGGAATGGCGTCCAACTGCCGCGTTTTCGGGCTGAAATCCCGTCCGTTTCGCGATTTTCGTTCCTCGCGGCGACATTTTTTCGGCAAGGGGAGAGCCGAAGTCCGCCTGTCTCGGTTTTCGTCTCCGCCTGTCTCAACTTTTGAGTCGTGCGGACTTTCCGCCGCAGAAGCGCCGCGCCCGGGAGAAGAACTGGACCACGGACGACACGAAATTGGGGTCGGTTGTCTTTGCCACTGAAGGCACAGAAGGCCGTCTCGCGGCACACGGGAATGTCTAAACCGCCGCGCAAGCCCCCGAGTTTGCGGTTTTATGGTAGAATATGCATGTGCTACTGGACATCAGCAACTTGAGCGTCTCGTTTCGCAATGACGAGGGCGTTGTGACGGAAGCCGCAGTTGACGTCAACCTGACGCTCAATCGCGGTGAAGTCTTGGGCGTTGTCGGGGAGTCCGGCAGCGGCAAGAGTTCAGTCGCAATGAGCGTGGCGCGGCTCCTGCCGAGTCCGCCTGCATTCTATCCGTCGGGGCGGATTCTGCTGGACGGCGTGGATACGCTCAAGATGCCGCTGGCGGACCTTCGCCGCTTGCGCGGCAAGAAAATCGGCGTGGTCTTTCAGGATCCCGTCGGGTCGCTCTCGCCCCTGCACCGCATCGGTGACCAGCTTGTCGAGACGGTGCGCCTGCACGAACGCCTTTCGCGGAAGGCGGCACGGGAGATGTCCATTGAGTGGCTGGGGCGCGTTGGGATTCCCGACCCGGAACTTCGGGCGCGGGCCTATCCGCACGAGCTTTCGGGCGGCATGCAGCAGCGCGTGATGATTGCGATGGCTCTGATGCTCGACCCCGATCTCGTGATTGCGGACGAGCCGACGACGGCACTGGATGTGACGGTTCAGGCACAGGTCCTGCGCCTGATGCGCCGCCTGCACCGCGCCCATTCGGGCATCCTGCTCATCACGCACGACCTGGGCGTCGTGTCGCAGATGGCGACGAAAATTGCGGTGATGAAGGCGGGGCGCGTCGTTGAGACGGCGGACGACCCGGCGGCGTTCTTCGCGCATCCGGTGCATCCCTATTCGCAGAATCTGATTGCCGAGGCGCGGAAAATGGAGTTCAAATGAAGAGGATAGGAATTATTGGTGCGGGGCGGTTCGGGCTGTCGCTGGCGGAGTCGCTCGCGAATGCGGGAACGGAAGTCCTGCTCATCGATCGGAATCGTCCGGCGATGCAGAGTGCGAGCGAATTCGCGACGGCCCTTCAGGGTGACGCGACGCAGCCGCACGTGCTGGAGGAGGCCGGGTTCGGCGAGTGCGATGCCGTCGTCGTGGCCATTGGGTCGAATGTCGAGGCCTCGATTATGGCCACGGCGAACTGCAAGGAACTTGGCGTCCAGACGGTCGTTTCAAAGGCGACCAGCGAACTGCACGGACGCATTCTCCGGCGCATCGGTGCCGATTCAGTCGTTTATCCCGACCGCGACAGTGCCCATCGCCTGGCGCGGGCCATTGCGAACCATTCCGTCGTCGACTTTCTGGAGGTTTCGGACGGCTATTCGATTGCCGAGATTGCGGTGCCGGAGGAGGCGCGTGGGCTGACGCTTGCGGCGGCGGATCTGCGTAAGCGCACCGGGGTCACCGTGCTCTGCATCCGCCGTGCGGATGAGGATCCGAAGAAGCCGCGCAAGGTGTTGATTCCGCGTCCCCAGGAGGATGTCCTCCAGTCGGATGATCGGCTGATTGTCTTCGGCGAAACACGCAAGCTCGACGAGCTCTCGGAATAACGGCATGGGTGCATTCATCATTCAGGGCCGCAAGGTCATCTCGGGGACGCATGCGGTTTCCGGGAACAAGAATGCCGCGTTGCCGATGATTGCTGCGGCATTGATGACGTCCGAACCGGTCACGCTGACCAACGTGCCCGACATTGCCGACGTCGAGTCGATGCTGCAGGCGGCGAAGGGCTTTGGCACAACCGTTGTCCGCGACCGTGCGGCCGGGACGGTGACGCTGACGACCGCGAAACTCCGCAGTGCACGGATTCCCCCGGCACTGGCGGCGCGGATCCGTACGAGTTTTCTCTTTGCGGGGCCGCTTCTGGCCCGCGCCGGACGAGCCTCGCTTCCGCCGCCCGGCGGCGATGCCATCGGTCATCGCCGACTTGACACGCATTTCGCCGGCTTCCGTGCCCTCGGCGCGAAGGCGACGGTGGGGCGTACGGCCCTGCGGCTGAAGGGCGAATTGAAGGGGACGCACATCCTCTTGGACGAGGCGAGCGTGACGGCGACGGAGAACATCCTGATGGCGAGCGTGCTCGCGCATGGGAAGTCCATCATCTACAACGCGGCGTGCGAACCGCACGTCGTTGACCTTGCCGCGATGCTGAACGCCATGGGGGCGAAGGTCTCGGGGGCTGGCACGAATCGCATCGAGGTCGAGGGGGTTGAGCGGCTGGGCGGCTGCACGGCGCGTGTCGGGTGCGACTACATCGAGGCGGGCAGCTACATTGTCGCGGCGGCGGTGACGGGGGGTGAGCTGACCCTGACCGGCATCGACCCCGAGCCATTCGTGGTGCTTTCGGGTGCGTTCGCCCGCTTTGGCGTGACCTGGACAATCGATGCGCGGGCCAAGACCCTGCGCTATGTGCCGAAGAAACGGCTGAAGATGAAGTACGACCTTGGCGATGCGATTCCCTCCATCGGGGACGGCCCGTGGCCGGCGTTTCCATCGGACATGATGAGCGTGCTGGTCGTTCTTGCGACCCAGGCGCGAGGGACGTGCCTCTTCTTCGAGAAGATGTTCGAGTCGCGCCTCTACTTCGTCGACCATCTCAAGCAGATGGGGGCGAAGATTGTCCAGTGCGACCCGCACCGCGTCCTTGTGACCGGGCCTTCGCAACTGTACGGCTCGAAGGTGAGTTCGCCCGACATCCGGGCGGGCATTGCGCTTGTCATCGCGGCACTGGCGGCGAAGGGAGAGACGCGCATCCTGAACGCCGAGACGGTGGATCGCGGCTATGTGGCGATTGAGCGGGAGCTTTCGGCCCTCGGTGCGGGCATTGTCCGCCAGTAGTTCATAGAATCTGAAGGGAAAGGTCCTTGTGCCGCACGGACGGTTTTTTTGGTAAAATATACAGAACCTAAGGAATTGAGGTGGAATGATGAAGAATTTGACGGCGGATGAACTCCGCGACCTGTATCTGAAGTTTTTTGAGTCGAAGGGGCACAAGATTATCCCCGGGGCATCGGTGATTCCCGAGAATGACCCGACGGTCCTCTTCACGACGGCGGGCATGCACCCGCTCGTGCCGTACCTGATGGGTGCCCAGGAACACCCGGCGGGCAAGCGTCTGACGGACGTCCAGAAGTGCGTCCGCACGGGCGACATCGACGAAGTGGGCGACGCGGCGCACCTGACGTTCTTCGAGATGCTTGGCAACTGGTCGCTCAATGACTACTTCAAGCCGGAGGCGATTGCCTGGAGCTTCGAGTTCCTGACGACGAAGCTCGGCTTCGATCCGGCGGATCTGTACGTGACGGTCTTTGCGGGCGAGGATGGCATTCCGCGTGACGACGAGGCGATTGAGCTCTGGAAGAAGCAGGGACTGCCCGAAAGCCACATCTTTCCTCTGCCGCGTGAGGACAACTGGTGGGGCCCGGCTGGCACGACCGGTCCGTGCGGTCCCGACACCGAGATGTTCATCGACACGCACAAGCCGTCCTGCGGGCCGAATTGCCGTCCCGGCTGCCACTGCGGCAAGTACATTGAGATTTGGAACAATGTCTTCATGCAGTACAACAAGAATGCGGAGGGCAAGTTCGAGCCGCTCGGGCGGCACAACGTGGATACGGGCATGGGTGTCGAGCGCACGGTCTGCATGCTGAGCGGTGCGCCGACCGTCTACGACACCGAGATCTTCGCGCCCATCATGAAGGCGATTAACGAACTTTCGACGGTGAAGCCCGAGGATGCGGAACTGGCGCTTCGGGCGCGGCGGATTATCGCCGACCACATGCGCACGGCGACGTTCATCCTCTGCGACCCGAAGGGCGGCGTGAAGCCGGGCAACGTCGGTGCGAACTACGTGCTGCGCCGTCTCATTCGCCGCGCCGTGCGCTACAGCCGCTTCCTCGGCATTGCGCCGGGCTTTACGGTGAAGCTTGCCGAGGTCATTTGCGCGAAGTACAACCACGTCTATCCCGAATTGGCGGTGAACCTTGAGCAGTGCCGCAAGGACCTTGAGGCGGAGGAGTGCCGGTTCAACCAGACGCTGGACAAGGGCGAGGCGATGTTCAACAAGGTCGCCGAACAGCTCAAGGTCCACGGGCAGTCGCAGATCAGCGGCAAGACGGCGTTCAAGCTCTACGACACGTTCGGCTTCCCGTTCGAGATGACGCTTGAAATGGCGGACAAGGCGGGACTGACGGTCGACAAGGAGGGCTTTGACGAGGCGAACCGCAAGCACCAGGAACTGTCGCGGACGACGAGTGCGGGTGCGTTCAAGGCGGGTCTTCAGGACAACAGCGAGGTCGTGACGCGGATGCACACGGCGACGCACCTTCTCCATGCCGCCCTCCACAAGGTTCTTGGCCCGACGGCGAACCAGAAGGGCTCGAACATCACGGCGGAACGCCTGCGCTTCGACTTCACCTGGCCCGAGAAGATGACCCCCGAGCAGATTGCCGAGGTCGAGAAGCTCGTCAACGAATGGATTGCCCAGGGCATTGACGTCACGAAGAAGATGACGACGGTCGAGGATGCGAAGAAGGATGGTGCGATGGCGCTCTTCGGCGCGAAGTACGGCGACCAGGTCTCGCTCTATTCGATTGGCGACGTCTCGAAGGAAATCTGCTGCGGCCCGCACGTGGCGAACACGCGCGAACTCGGCAGCTTCAAGATTCTGAAGGAGCAGTCCTCGTCCGCTGGCGTTCGCCGCATCAAGGCCGTCATCGGCAATATGTGAGCCATGGAGCGCGGCAGGTTCATCACCTTCGAAGGCGGCGAGGGGTGCGGCAAGTCCACGCAGGTTCGCCGTCTGGCGGCGGCCCTGGCGGAGCGCGGCATTGAAGCGGTCTTTACGCGTGAACCCGGCGGTACGCGGTTGGCGGAACTGATTCGCGGGCTTCTCCGCGAAGAACTGCAGGATCCGCCCTGCGACAAGGCCGAACTCCTGCTCTTTCTGGCCGCACGGGCGCAGCTCGTGAAGAACGTCATCGAGCCGGCCCTCGCGGCCGGCAAGTGGGTCGTGAGCGACCGCTTCAGCGATTCGACGTTCGCCTACCAGGGGTATGGACGCGGACTCCCGCTGGAGACGCTGCGCGTTCTCAACGAATTCGCCACGAGCGGACTGAAGCCCGACCTGACGCTTCTGCTGGACGTTGAACCGGGGACGGCACAGGCCCGTCTGCGCGGACGCGAGGCGGCGACGGCCACAACGGCGGATCGCATCGAGTCCGCCGGTTCTGACTTTCACGCCCGCCTGCGTGCGGGATTCCTTGAAATGGCCGCCGCCGAACCGGAGCGCATCGTGAAGATTGATGCAAATGGTTCGCCGGACGAGGTGTGGGAACGGGTATGGAAGTCACTGCGGCCTTTCATCTGATTTCCCGTGCGATTGACGCGGGTGCGGTCGCCAATGCCTATCTGCTCTGCGGCGACTTGCGCGGCAGTTGCGAAAAGCTGACGAATCTCATTCTCGGGAAGCTTTTCCCCGAAACGCCCGAGCAAATCGCCCATCGGCGACATCCCGATGTCATCTACCTTGCGCCGGAAGGGGCGCGTCGCTCGATTCATACGGAATCCATGCGAGAAGGGCTGATTGCCCCGATGTCCGTAACGGCCTTCTCGGGAGGTTGGAAGGTCGGCGTCGTGATTTCGGCCGAGCGCATGGAAACGGCGGCGGCGAACGCCTTCCTGAAGACCCTTGAGGAGCCGCCGCCGCGAACGCTCTTCCTCTTGCAGACCGACACGCCCGATGCCATTCTCCCGACAATCGTCTCGCGCTGTCAGCGCGTCGACCTTCCGCTTTCCGAAGGAGGGCTGACGGGTGAAGCCTACGAGCAAGTTCTGGAAGTCTTTGCACCGGGGACGCTGGGCGGCGTGCTTGAGAAGGCGCGAGCCGGCAAGCGTCTCGCGGCGATTCTTGCGGACTTGAAGGAGTCCGCCACGAAGGAGATGAAGGCGGATGCGGACGAGCGCGAGACGGCACTCGTGGAGGATGTCGCCCTGGTGCGAAAGGCCTTCTACAAGACCATTCTTTCCATTGTTCGCCGCGATCTGATTGAGGAACGCTTGCCGCGAGATCGGGCCTTTCGCAACATCGAGGCCGTCGAAACCGCCTTTCGGCAGAGCGAACGCGCACTGAACGACGAAGCCGTGCTCTGCCTCATGATGGATCGGATGACTCTGCCGTGAAACTCTCGCTTTCCACGAACTGGTGCAATCGCCGCCTTGCGTCCGGCGAGGCGATCGTGGATGCCGCGCTGGGGCTTGGCTTTCAGGAACTTGAACTCGGCTACCATACGACACATCTGCAGGTGAAGGGCTTTAAGGCACGACTTGACGAGATGCCGGTTGGGAGCGTCCACGCCTTCTGCCCCGTGCCGGTTTCAGCACCGCAGGGCTATCCCGAACTCTATTCGTTGGCGAGTCTCAACCGCGATGCCCGCGCCTTGGCGCGCATCCACGTGAAGCGGAACATCGAGTTCGCGGCGGAAATGGGGGCGGATACGGTCGTCCTCCATGCCGGACGCGTGTCGTTCTCGGGACTTTTCCGCGTCCTTGACTCGTCCGTCCTGCGTCGGGTTCTCGCGGCGAGTGCGCACGATGCAAATGCGCGGCCCTATCGGAAGGTTCTTGAGAAGGCGCGGATGCTTCGGCAACGGCACGGCTTGCGTCACATGGAGGTCTTTCGGCGTGAACTGGAGGCCCTGATGCCCGTCTTGGAGCGCACGGGTGTCGTCCTCGCGCTTGAGAATCTGCCGTACTACGAGGGCTTTCCGAACGAAGCCGAGATGCAGTCCCTTCGTGCGGATTTCGACGCGGCACCGATTCGCGCCTGGTTCGACACGGGACATGATCGCGTGCGGCGGATGTACCACTGGTTCGAGGGGCCTTTGCCTACGGCCGAGACGGCGCGGCACTTTGCGGGACTTCACCTGAATGATGTCGCGGACTACAACGACGACCATCTGGCGCCCGGGGACGGCAAGGTCGACTTTGCCGCGCTCAGGGGACTTGCCGAGCATGTGCGGCATCTCGTCTTCGAGCCTTCCGCCGCCGTCTCGACGGAAGCCCTGATGCGTGGAATCGCCCATATCCGTTCCGTCTGGGGGATGGCGTGAGCGTGCCCGACGGCTTGAGGAAACTGGTTGAGCAGGCGCTTGAGCGGCCACGCAACCTGTCAATTGAGGAGCTGTCGCGACTCATTGCGCTCACCGATGAGGACGCGTGTGCGTTCGTGCGGCAGGCGGCGTACGACCTGAAGTGTCGGGTGTGCGGCAAAACCGTCGCGATGCGCGGCATCATCGAACTTGGAAACATTTGCGCGAAGGACTGCTTCTACTGCGGTATTCGCAAGTCGAATGCGCGGGTAGCTCGCTATCGGCTGACGGTGGAGGAGGTCGTCCGTCTCGCCCAAATTGACGCGGAAGCGCAGTATGCCTCACTCGTCCTTCAGGGCGGTGAGATTGAGAGCGAGGCGCAGACGGCTTTCATTGAGGAGTGCCTGCGGCGGATTGAACCGCTTGGACTGGGCGTGACGCTCTCGTTGGGGGAGCAGGACGAGTCCGTCTACCGCCGCTGGAAGGCGGCGGGTGCGGTGCGCTACCTCCTGCGCATCGAGACGTCGAATCCGCGCCTGTATGCGCGGCTGCATCCGTCCGACCACAGTTGGGAACGCCGCGTGGCGTGCCTTCGTGCCCTGCGGCGGTGCGGATACCAGGTTGGGACGGGCGTGATGTGCGCCTTGCCGGGGCAGACGAACGAGGATCTGGCGCGAGACATTGCGTTCTATGGTGAAATTGATGCGGACATGATTGGTATGGGTCCGTACATTCCGCATCCCGACACGCCACTTGGACGCGTGGACGACGGCTGGACGAACGAGAGTCGCCTGCGCCTTGGACTGAACATGATTGCTGCGACGCGTCTTTATCTGCATGACGTGAACATTGCGGCAACAACGGCCCTTCAGGTGCTTGCGCCGGATGGACGCGAGCGCGGCATTCTGGCTGGAGCGAATGTGATGATGCCGAACGTGACGGATGTGAAGTATCGTCGCAACTACCAGCTTTACGCCGGCAAACCCTGCCTCGACGAGAACGCCGACCAGTGCCGGCACTACCTTGAACGGCGGCTTGCCGCCATCGGGGAACGGATTGACTATGGGCGGCGCGGTGACAGTGTGCACTTTTGGGCGCGGCAAGCAAAAGGATGTAAGCCATGAATCGGATACTTTTCGAATCGAATGAAATCAAGGACGGGCTTGTGTCATTTGGCGGCGTTCGCGCCGAACATGTGCTGACGATTCTCCACGGGGAAGTCGGGCAGATTCTCAAGACGGGCGAAATCGGCGGACGGATTGGCACGTCGGAAATCCTCGCCATTGAGTCGGACCGCATTACCGTGCGGACGCACCACGAGTCCGAGAGCCTGAAACCTTGGGTGGATCTCATCCTGGCACCGCCGCGTCCACGGGTGATGAAGCGTCTTCTGCCGCAACTGGCGACGCTGGGCGTCGGACGCATCATTCTGGTCGGGGCGAAGAAAGTCGAAAAGGACTTCTGGGGTGCAACGCTTCTCAAGGAGGAGAATTATCGACCCTTGCTGATTGACGGACTGATGCAGGCGGGGACGAGCATCCTGCCGGAGATTGCCGTTGTGCGGAACTTCCGCCGCTGGGTGAAAGATGAGATGGATGCCGCCTTTCCGACGCGTAACCGTGTCGTGGCGCATCCCTATGGGGGCGCGGCACTTTCACCGACGGTTCAGCCGATGGACGGCCGTCTGCTTCTCGCCGTTGGCCCAGAAGGGGGTTGGACGGACGAGGAAGTCGAGTCGCTGGAGGCGAAAGGCTTTCGTCGGCAGTCTCTTGGCCCGCGCATCCTGCGCACCGACACGGCGCTCATCGCCCTCTTGGCGCGGTTCATGGATGTGAATGAACGCACTTGAGTGGATAATCTCGCGGCGAAGTGTCTGGGGCGTGAAGTGAATTGAATCGCAAAACCAACTGAATGCCATGCAGGGCCTTGCGGGGTATGGCGGTTGTTACGGCCGAGCAAGTTAGAGTGACTTATGAAAAGGGAGGGGCTTCGTCCCCGTCCGGGAAGGCCGCTCGGTTCATCGTCCCCACATCGATGGGGAACGCCGGAGCCCCCGCACGGCGTTCCTGAGGGGGGCCGGGCTGACAAGAGCAAGAGAAAGGTGGGGGGATGCGCAACCCAATGGGTTTGACTTGCGCAACCTAACGGGTCTGGGATGCGCAACCCGAAGGGAAAGCACTAAGGTGCTTTCATCAAAGGACTAAGGTGGTTTGATCAAAGCACCTTAGTGGTTTGTGCAAAGGTCTAAGGTGCTTTCCCGTCGTCACGCCTGTCTCCGCCCGTGGCGACGGGCCTCTCCACCTTCTATAATCGTCAAAAACCCCGTTTGTGTTGGGCATTTCCGCGCCGATTCATGCCGACGCGAGAGCGTGCATCCTCGCGAACGGGCGCAGGGAGATGCGCAGGCCCGCCGGATGTGTCCGTTCCTTGTCGCTCCAGCGGCGCTGAACATCCCCATTGGGGTCGTTCAGCACCCACTTCCTGCACTACCTCTCAGGCGTGGTGCTTTCTGCTTTTGCTGGCCACGCGAGCTTGTAATTTTCCGACTGTCGATTGCAGAAGTAAGTGGGCAGGGGCGACGGTAGGCCGGTAAGGTTCGCTTTTTTATGGGATTTGGCGGTACGGATTTGCATGGAATTGTTGGGATTCGATGTGGAGATTGCCGTGCTCGGCGGACAATGCAAGTGTTCTTTCTGTAAATTCGCTCCGCGCTCATAGTTCCTTGATCGTTAACATGTAACGGTAGCTGCTGGTTTCCCAGTCATTGCTGATTTCCGCGCATATCGCGCTGACCAGCCTCAATGGCGAGCTGACGTTCGGGAACGCGGGTATCAGCCTGGTTCGCTGCTTGATCTGCCTGTTGAGGTTCTCCTCCATGTTGTCTGTCCGCAGGAACTGCCGGACTGCGGCCGGGAACGCGAACACCGTCAGGCCTTCGGGGATGCCGTCCTCCATCGCCGCTCTGAGGCCATCGTGGCTGTCGCCGACGATAAGCCGCATGCGCGTCAGAATCGTGCTTTCGGCGCATGATTCGTTCGGTTATGTGCGGACGGGCGACTGCGCCCGCCGGGTCGGGCGGTTGAGCGTCTCCCGTTGATTCTGTAGGTTTCAAGTTTTCTGCACAACGGAATGCGCAAATATGGTATAATCCACTCGTCTATGGAGTTGGGGAATAAAGTCCGAGCGGTCCGTGCGGCCGGGAAGGCGGGGTCACCCGCCCGTGCGCTCGTGCGCATAGTCGCGGCGGTCCTCGCCGCCTGTGCGCCCGTCCTCCCGTCGGCGCTTGCGGATGACTGCGTCGGCTGGCTGCGGGTCGGCGTCCCCACGGGGGGCGTGGCGGCCGTTGCGATGCCCTTCGAGCCCCTGGGGGACGGGGGCGCCGCGTCGTTCCTCGCCGGGCCGTTCGCGTCCGACGCCGACTCGGGTTCGGCGGACGAGCTCGTCCGCATCGGCGGCGCGTCCGGTGATGTCGTCCGGGCCGTGTGGGGGGCGGGGGCGTGGCGCGACCCCGCCGGCGGGACGGTCGGCGGCCCGACCGCCTTCCCGTCCGACGCGCTCCTCCTCCGCCTCCTGCCGTCGGAGACCCCGTTCGAGGTCTTCGTCTTCGGGCGCGTCCCTGCGGCGGACTTCCTGTCGACCCCGGTTCCCCCGGGGCCGGGCCTCGTCTCCTACGGCTACCCGGCCGGCGGTCCCTCCGACGCCCCGCTCCCGCCGGGCGTCGCCGTCGACGCCGGGTGGGCCGGCCCGCCGCCGGGCCTCCCGGACTGGGCGGCCCCGGTTCCCGTGACGAACGCGAACCCGGGGCCGGTCGACTGGGTGAGGCGCCGCCCCTACCCCTCCCCCTCGCCCGGGCGGCCCCGCGTGCTGTCCGCGTCCGTGGACGCGGCGGGCGGATCCGCCGCGTTCGACCTCGGCGGCGGCGGGGCTGCGGACGTCCTCCGGCTGACGTCGGGGGAGGCCCCGCCTGGGAGCACCTCGCCCGCATCGCCGCCTCGCGGCGGCCCCCGACCTGGCGCGACGCGGTGCCTGCGGGTGCCTCGTCGGCCCTCTACCTCTTCTCGGACGCGTCGCGCGATTCGGACGGCGACGGACTCCCGGACGCCCTCGAACGGCTCGTCCACGGGACGGATCCGCTTCTCGCCGACACGGACGGCGACGGGCTTTCGGATGCCTTCGAGATTGCGTGCGGACAGGATCCGCTCGTCGCCGAGCCGTTCGCGGACTACTCCTTCGCGGCGGACTTCGAGCGTCCCGCCGTTGCGCCCGGTGCGCTGGACGGGCAGGACGGCTGGCGTTCGGTCGGCGACGTCGCGGCGTTCGTGCGGACGAACCGCGTCTTCGCGGGCGCGGGCGCACTCGAGCTGGGCGAACCCGCGGTGGACGATGCGGTCGGCGAGGCCGTCCACGCCGTGACGGGGGCTCCGCAGGTCGTGTGGCTCGACGTGCGCGTGATGCCCCTCGCGCTGGCCGGTGCGGCGGGGGATTCGGAATCCGACCTTCCGGCGGCGGCCTTCGGTTTCGACGACGGGGGCCACCCCGTGATGTGGTCGGGCGGGTCCGCCGTCACGAACGGGAGTTTCCTCGTCGCCGAACGGGCGTGGGCGCGTTGCACGGCCCGGCTGGACTTCGGACGCCGCACGTGGGATTTCTACCTCGACGGCGTTCTCGCCGGGCGCGGCCTCGCGCTGGCGGGTTCGGCCCCGGCGGTCTCGGAGGTCGCCGCCTCCGGTTCCGGCGGTTGCTTCGACGACCTCGTGGTTTCCGCCGTCCGCCCGGCGGGCCTATCGGCGGACGGCGACGCGCTGCCCGACGAGTGGGAGTTCGCCCGGTTCGGGACGCTGGACCGCGACGGGACGGGCGATGCGGACGGCGACGGGCTTTCGGATCTGGACGAATGTCTTGCGGGCGCGGATCCGCTCCTCGCCGACACCGACGGCGACGGGATGCCCGATGCGTGGGAGGTCGCCCGCGGACTCGATCCGAACGACCCCGCCGACGCGGCGGAAGACCCCGACGGCGACGGGCGCGACAACCTCGCCGAGTGGCGGCGGGGGACGGATCCCCGCGCCTTCGAGCCGGACCCCGCGCTTGCCCGCCCCGGCCTCCGCGCCGAGTTCCGCCGTACGGGCGGAAGCCTCTGGACGCTCCCCGACTTCGACGCGCTCGGGCCGCCGTTCGCGGTGTCGGTCTCGCCCGTCGTGGATCACCCGGCCGAACCCTGGCCCCTGGGCGACGGCGAGTCCCTCGACTTCTTCGCCTGCCGGCTGACGGGCTTCCTCCGCGTCCCCGAGGCGGGCGGCTACGCCTTCCGCGTCACCTCGGACGACGGGTTCTCCCTGCGGATTGACGGCTCGGAGGTCGCCGCGGATCCCGCGCCGCACGTGGCGCGGACGCGGGTGGGACGCATCGACCTCGCGGCGGGCTGGCATCCGGTCGAGATCCTCCACTACGAGAACGACGGCACGGAGGTCCTTCAACTCGCATGGGAGCGTCCCGACGGCGTCCGCGAGACCGTGCCCGCCGCCGCGCTCTGCCACCTGCCGCGGAACGTCCCGCCGCGGATTGTGTACGGACTCGATGCGCCGTACTACGTCGAGGGCGGCGCGGCGGCCGTGACGGTCTCGGCCTCGGATGCGGACGGAAGCGTCGTGCGGCTCGCCCTCCGCGACGGGGTGCGCGAACTCGCCGCGACGAACGGTCCCGCGCTTGCGGTCACCCTGCCCGACCTCGCGCCCGGACGGCACGGGCTCACCGCCGTCGCGTGGGACGACGCGGGCGCGGTCGCCACGGCGGCAATCGAACTCGAGGTGCGCCCCCTGCCGCCGGGGTATGCGGCGGGTCTCGGCGTGTCGTACTACGCCCTTCCTCCGACACCGACGCATCTGCCCGATTTCGGCGGACTTGAGTCCGTCACGAACGGAACCGTCTTCGCCGTCTCCTACCCGGCGACGACGACCGCCTGGCCGGGTGCGCCGGAGAACCTGACGGACGGCTTCGGCGCGGTCTTCGGGGGGTCTGTCTGGGTGGAGGAGAGCGCGGTCTACGCATTTGAACTCACCTCGGACGACGGTTCGCGGCTCGTCCTCGACGGAAAGACCGTGATCGACCACGACGGGGCGCACATGATGACCGCGAAAGCGGTTGAACTGCCGCTTGCGAAAGGACTCCACGACCTGCGGATCGAGTACTTTGAGGCGACCGGCCTGGCGGGGCTTTCGCTCCGCTGGGCGCGGGGTTCGGGGACGAAGGCCGGGATTCCCGCCCGCTGCCTCTTCCGCCGCACGGGCGACCCGACGGATGCGGACGGCGACGGACTGCCCGACTGGTGGGAGACGCTCTACGGACTCGACCCGGACGACCCCGCCGACGCGGCGGAAGACCCCGACGGCGACGGACTTCCCAATCTTGCCGAATTCCGCGCCGGGACGGATCCGCATTCCCCCGACACGGATTGCGACGGCATGCCCGACGCGTGGGAAACTGCAAACGGCACGATTCCGTTCCTTGCCGACGCGATGGAAGACCC
>CAKTUI010000003.1 GCA_934621385.1 uncultured Kiritimatiellota bacterium | reverse complement strand
ACAGTATTTGGCAAACGGGCTATGCCAAGATCTGAGCCCTTCTTTGGTTGGGTGCACACTATTATGGCAAACTGCGCTCCAGTCGGTGTGCGGTTGACGCTTGTGTCCCTTTCGTGATAAACTAACCACGATAGGAGAAGGTTGGAATGAAATTGACTGATGGTATGAAGGGCTTGTTTTTTGGCGCGGCAGTTTTTGCGTTTGCCGCAGGTGCCGGTGCGCGGCAGGTGCCGGCGTTCCCCGACGACGTGCGGGAGGGCTTGCGGACGATGGAGGAAAATGTCTATGGGCGCAGGCCGGATCTGTCGGGGTTTACGCCTCGTGTTGAAGTGATTGAGTCCCGCCGGTCGGTTGGACTTCCGAGTCTGCGAAAGCGGCTTCGGATGAATACGATGACGCCACTGGGTGAGCGGTCATTTGAGGCGATGGCCTATTTTCCAGTCGAGGCGAAGGGGCGCGTGCCCGTCTTCGTCTACATCTCGTATGGCGTGGACGACCATTTCACCGGGCGTTGGCCGGTGAAGGAACTGATTCAGCGCGGCTGCGCCACCGCGTCCTTCAGCTATTGGGATGTTCTTCCCGACCAGGCCGAATCGCTTGCGGGTATCAGCCGTGGAACAAATGACTGGGGGGCGATCTCGACATGGGCGCTTGCCGCGAGCCGAGTCGTGGACTATCTGGTGACGGAAGCGCAGGTCGACACGAACTACATCGCCGTCGTCGGGCATTCGCGCCTTGGCAAGACGGCTCTCTGGACTGGGGCGACCGATCCGCGCATCACCCTGACGTGCGTCAACGATTCGGGCTGTCTCGGTGCGCGGCTTTCAACCTGCAACCTTGAGGGCGGTGAGACGATTCGCGACATTACTCGTTCCTTCTGGTACTGGTTTGCGCCCCGATGCAAGGAATTTGTGGATAAGGACGCCGCGCTTCCCTTTGACCAGCATTGGGTGATGGCCGCCGTGGCTCCTCGCCTGCTTGCAATTGGTTCGGCCGACGGCGATGCATGGGCCTGTCCTTCCGCTGAGTTTGCCGGCTATGAGGTGATGCGCGACTACTATGCACGGATAGGCGCGGGGGCGAATGTCGACTATCATGTTCGGAAGGGTTCTCACAATCTCCTGGCGGAGGACTGGCATGCGTACATCGATTTTGCCATTCGCCGCGGATGGCCCATCCGCAATCTGGACAAGTGACGGACGGGGGTGTGCGAGATGAACTCTGAGCGAATCCGGGCGATTGCCGATACGCTGAAGGCGGAGATCCTGAGCGGAAAGTACAGCTCGCGGGCGAACGCCTTTCCGAGCGAGCGGGCACTGGTGCGGCGCTTTGGCGTTTCGCGGCACTCGATTAGCGTCATCTTGCAGGAATTGTGCGGAAGCGGTTTTCTTGGTCGTCGGCGCGGAAGCGGTACGTTTCTGACGACAACGGCGCGCAAGCTCGGGCGTTCAATCGGACTGATTATGCCGAGCCTGGCGCATGGTGAAATATTCCCGGGGATTTGCAACGAAATCAATCGCTGCGCCCAGCAGAAGGGGTTGACGGTTGTTTTGGGGGATGTTTCTGCGTCCGACCCAATCGTTCGGGCGGAGCAGGCCCGCAAGGTTGCCGAGAGTTTCATCGCCCAGGAGGTTGGCGGGGTCATCTTCCAGCCGCTTGCCTTCTTGAAGGAGCAGGAGTCCGTCAGCTGCAGCATTCTGGAGGCATTCGACGCGGCCAAGATACCGGTCGTGCTGATTGACCGGGACATTCTGCCGCTTTCCGCCTGCGTGGCGCGGGACTTTGTCGGTGTTGATAACTTTTATGCGGGGCGCGAACTGGCGAAGCACCTTCAGACGAATGGCGTTGAGCGGGTGGCCTTTGTGATGCGCCCGAAGTGCCCATCCGTTATCGGGGAGCGGCTGGAGGGACTCCGTTCAATTCTCGGCTTTCCGCACCCCGAAAATGTCGTGGTCTGGGAACTTGACCCTGGCAGCGTTTCGGCCGTTCGCCGCGTCCTTGGCGGCAAGAAAAAGGCCATTCGTCCCGATGCGTTCGTTTGTGAGTGCGACAAGGTCGCGGTGACGCTTCAGCAGACGCTGGCGGAACTCGGGTATGGTGTGCCGGACGATTTTCTGTTGGCGGGCTTTGACGACGTGAACCTGGCGCGGTGTGCGACCCCGGCCCTGACAAGTGTGCACCAGCCCGTATCCGCGTTGGGACGCATCGCGTTTGACACCCTGCTCCAGCGCATCGCCGAGCCGGACTTGCCGCCGCGGAAGATTCTGCTTCCCGCGCCGTTGGTCGTGCGTCGGTCGACGCAGCGCACCCCCGGCAACCGTGCCGTTTCGCGCTGATGCACTTGCAGGGCGCGGCGGAATCGTGCGCCGCGCCGGCGACTTCCTAAGTTGCCCCAATTGGGGCGGATTATGGTATAATTATCGCCATGATTCTTGACAAGATTGCCGCTGAACAGGACAAGTACTCGTTCGACATCGAAACGCTCGGAACGTGCAAGATTGCCTCACCGGTCCGCAAGCATGAGTTCGTGCTCGAAGGGGAACGCATTTATGTCTCCGAGAACGCCGCCTATGGGAAGTATGCGGCCGAACGGCTCGGGAAGATCCCGACCTTTGAACGGGCCGGTCCGAAGCCGAAGATTTTCCACGATCCGAGCTGGACGCGTGTCGGCATTGTGACGGCGGGCGGCCTGTGCCCGGGTCTCAACACGGTCATCAAGGGACTCGTTGAGATTCTGAACTACGACTACGGCGTGAAGAATATCTTCGGCATCCGCTATGGCTACGCCGGGCTGAATCCAGAATTTGGGTATCAGCCAATCATGCTGAACCCGGATGTGGTTGACACAATTCACGAGTTGGGTGGAACGATTCTTGGTTCGAGCCGTGGGCAGCAGGAGGCGGAGACGATTGTCGATACGCTCGTTCGCATGAACATCAATGTCCTCTTCTGCATCGGGGGCGACGGTTCGCTCCGTTGCGCGGCGGATGTGTGCGATGAAGTCAAGCGGCGCGGTCTCAAGATTTCGGTCGTGGGCATTCCGAAGACGATTGACAACGACCTGATGTTCGTCGGGCGCAGTTTCGGTTTTGAGACGGCCGTTGCGGAGGCGGCGAATGTCATTCGGTGCGCTCATGTGGAATCGAAGGGAACGCCGCACGGCATCGGTCTTGTCAAGTTGATGGGCCGCGATTCGGGCTTCATCGCGGCGGCGGCCAGCATTGCGAACCCGGTCGTCAACTTCTGCCTGATTCCAGAAATGCCATTTACGCTGGACGGCCCTCATGGACTTCTCAAGGCTCTTGAGAATCGCTTTGCGGCTGGCAAGACCCATGCGGTCATCGTCGTCGCTGAAGGCGCGGGGCAGGAACTCATTGCGGCCGGGGACGAGACGCGGGATGCGAGCGGCAATGTCCTGAAGAAGGATATTGGCGACTTCCTTCGCAAGAAGATTTCGGAGCACTTCAAGGCGATTGGTGTGCCTTCAAGCGTCAAGTATTTTGACCCGAGCTACACGATTCGCAGTTGTCCAGCTCGTGGTACGGATGCCATTCGGTGCTATATGCTGGCGCGGAATGCGGTTCATGCGGCTATGGCGGGGCGCACCAACTGTGTCGTCGGGAATCTTGGCGAGAGCTATGCACTCGTGCCGATTCGCCTGGCGACGATTGAGCGGCAGAAGATTCGCCTCGATGACGAGATGTGGCGCAGCGTGATGGATGCGACGGGCCAGGAGTTCTACTTTGGTCTGCGCTCCTACACGGCGGGCGGCGAAGGCTTTGCCGCGCCCTAATCGCCAAGGCGGTTTGGATCCGTCGGGAATGTGCGCATGACGATTGAAGAGCTGAACGGGATTATCGCGTCCGGTGGATTTGATGAGTTTGTCCGTGTCTGTGAGGCGCGGCAGACCAAGGCCCTCGCTCGGATTGCCGATGAGGTTGCCGCACGAAAGGGCGTTCGGTTGCTCCTTCTCGCGGGGGCTTCGTCGGCCGGAAAGACGACGACCGCCAAGCGACTCTGCACGCAACTGCGTGTGAACGGTCTGGAGGCGTGGCATATGTCAACGGACGACTACTTCGTTGGCGATGCGCGGAATCCACGCGATGAGAATGGCGAACGCGACTATGAGACAATTGAGGCGGTCGATGCCGATCGGCTTGCGCAGGATCTGAATGCGCTGATGTCCGGGCGTCCCGTGTGCGTCCGTCGCTTCAACTTTCGGGCACATGAGGGATTTGACGAGGAGCGTCCAACGACGCTTGCTCCTGGCTGTTGCCTTGTCCTTGAGGGTATTCATGCGCTGAATCCCCTGCTGACGAGAGGCGTTGAGGATGCCGTGAAGTATCGCCTCTTCATCGACCCAACGAATCAGCCCGAAATTTTTGTCCATACGCGACTGCCCTCCTCGGATGCGCGGTTCATTCGCCGGCTTGTGCGCGACAATCGTTTTCGCCGCCTTGATCCAATGGAGACTTTTCGGATGTGGCCGAAGGTGATGGCGGGCGAGGCCAAGTGGATTCGTCCGTTCCGGGCCTTTGCGGATGCCGAGTTCGACTCCTCGTTGGCGTATGAACTCCCCGTCCTGAAACCCTATGTGGCGGGACTCCTCGAACAGGTTCGCCTGCGCGATCCGGGCAATGCCAAGGCCGAGGTCCTGATGGATTTGTTTGCGCTCATCCATGAAATGCCGCCTGTTTCCGTGCCGGGGGACTCCATTCTTCGGGAAACGATTGGGAGCAGCCAGCTGGACTATTAGCGGCGAACCGAAGGTGTCCACATGGCGTTCAAGGGTGTAGAAGGAGACGTTCTTGCGATGGAAGCACTGAAGGCAACGGATGTCTGCCGCACCTACGGACGGCAGCAGGTTCTGAAAGATTTTGACTTGACGCTGGAATCGGGTTCGTTCGAGGCTCTGATGGGCCCGAGCGGTGCCGGGAAGTCGACCTTTCTGCATTTGGCGGCGGGGCTTTTGACGGCGAATGCCGGCTCCATTCTCATCGGCGGGCGGGATGTCGTCCAGATGAGCGAGCGCGAGGCGACGATTTTCAGGCGGCGGCATATCGGCGTTGTCTTCCAGCAGTTCAATCTGCTGAATGAGCGGACGGTCGAGGAGAATATCCTGTTGCCCGTGCGCCTTGACCATGGACGCGTGGATCGGGATCGCTTCGGACGCATCGTTGAACGACTGGGGCTTGCCGACAAGTTGACACGGCACCCGGAAGAACTTTCGGGCGGCGAGCAGCAGCGCGTCGCCATTGCCCGGGCGGTGATGGTCGCCCCGGACATTATCCTTGCCGATGAGCCGACGGGCAACCTGGATGCAACGGCGGCGCGGGGCATCTGCACACTGATGGGCGAGTTGAATGAGTCGGAGAAGTCGACTATTCTGATTGTGACGCACGACCCGGTTGTCGCGGCCTGTGCAACACGCGTCCACTTTATCAAGGATGGACGCATCGCGGCAAGTTGTCCGACGGAGTCGTCACCTGAAGTCGTTTCGCGGCACTACCTGGAGACCTATCGGTGAAGGCGCGGCACATCTGTGCGATTGTGGGCATTGCCGTTGCGGTCGGCTCGGTTGTGTTCATGCAGTCGCTCGTGGCGACGAATGATGCCCAGGCCCCGAAGGTCGCGGAACGCCTGACGGCCCCGTGGCAGGCATGGAAGGTCGAGGGGCTTCGCCTGCGCGGGCGCGGCACTTTTTCGAAGTCGTCTCATCCGGACGAGTCGAGTCGTGTCAAGGCGGATTTGCCGCATCCCGACTTGTCCTTGCCGTGCCTCTCTCTCCAGATTGACTACCGCCCAGGCGGCCATGTCCTGCAGGGTCCACCCATGACGGGCGTGGTTGCCGCGGCACCCGAGGCTTCGCCCTACCAGTCCGCCCCCTTGGTGGAAGGACGTTGGGTGGATGAGGCTTCCACGACACCCGAGATCGTCTGTACGCGGGGGATGATGATGCGGTTCGGACACGGAGAGCCGCCGCCACTGGGCACACGCGTCAAGTTCATTGGCGAGAAGGGGGCCGTTTCATTGACGATTGTCGGCTACCTTGATGCGGTTCGCTTGCCGATGGGGTGGCCGGGCGGTTTCGCCAATCGGAGTGGATTTGCCGCGCTGGCTGAAGAACCGAAGGGACGCATTGACTTCTGGCGAGGTCCAGTGGACGGCGCGAACATTCAGACGGCGCGGACAATTGCCCCGCAGTTCACGAGCGATGCCGGACGCAATATGGATCGTGCAAAGCCGCTCCTCCTGTGGGCGGCGGCCCTGACGGCCTTCTGCCTGCTTCTGAATTCGCTTTTCCTCTCCGTGGAGGCGCGGCGACGCGAACTTGCCATTCTGCGGATGCTGGGACTGACAAGGGCCGGTGTCGCACGGACCGTGATGTCCGAGGCATTGAAACTGACGCTGGCTGGGACGGCTGTGGGCATTCTGTTCGCCTGTCTGGGGCTTTGGGGTTTCGTCTCGGTTGAGCAGGGGGTCTTCCCCATGGGCGCGGCAATTGCCTGGAAGGGGCTTCTTGTCGTGGTGGGGCATTCCCCCGTGATTGCCATGCTGGGGGCATTGTTCGCGCTCAAGCCGGCCTTTGCGGTTCGTCCGCTTGAAGCCGTGTCGGGCTTGTCCCCTCGTTCGCGGCACATTGGGATGCTCATCGCCTTCGCGTTTGGGTTTGGGGCGTTTGTGGCGGTCGAGGTCTGGGGGGCAAGCCTGACGAAGCCCTTCATTCCGTCCCGTCAGTGGCCGGACGCAATTGTCTCCATTCTCCCGGGCGGGGTCTCCAGTTTTGACATTGAGAAACTGCGCCATGTGCCCGGCGTGAGGCGGATAGCCGAACTCCAGCCGCTTCAGGTCAACTTCGACCCATTGGAGGAGATGTCGAGTTGGGGTGGGGCGACCGGCGGACCGAAGCAGTACCGAAATGCACTCGTGCTGGCGAGCGACTGGTTGCCGTCCTTCGTCTTCAGGGAGGGGGATTACGCGACTGCTGAGAAAGCCATTCGCGAGGGTGATGCCTGCGTGATTACGGAGATGATGGCGCGTGCGCGAAAGCTTCATGTGGGCGACGACCTTCGGCTGGACGCGGGACGGGGCCTCAAGATGTCCCTTCGCATTGTCGGCATCGTCGACCTCAATTGGCACATGGTGACGAGTCGCGGCCTTCTCAGGGGATTGAACCGTATGCCCGTCAATACGGATGGTCCGGTCTTTGTTTCGTTTGATACGATTCAGGCTTTGGATTTGCGTCCGGCGGAGTTCGTGAACATGACGCACCTGTGGCTCGACTATGAGCCTGCTTTCCTATCGGAACACGGCGTGTTCCCAGCGGGACGGATTGTCGAGCAACGGATTGTCGCGGCACTGAACGGCGCGAACCATGTGACGAAGGACGGGACTGTGCGCGGCAATGCCGTGCGACTCCATTCGCGGGATGAAGTCGCCGACGGGACGCTGGCGCATGGGACGGAACTGGTCGGGGCCATGGCTCGCATACCGTTTGTCTTCATTGCCGTGCTGTCGTTGGGGTTCATCGCGATGCTGGTGGCAAGTGCGGATGCACGGAAGCGGGAGTTCATTGTGCTCCGAGCGATTGGGGCGACACGCGTCCAGATAGCCTGGGTCTTGATTCGGGAAGCGGTAAGGACGGCGGGATTCGCCTTGGTCCTTGGGCTCTTCGGTGGGGCACTTATTGGGTGGCTGGCAACGGCCGGAACGCGTGCGGCGATGTCCAACTGGGGGCTCCCGGCCTGTTTTGACCTGCCGCTTGGGACGATTGCCGCAGGCGCAGCTGGCGCGGTTGCATTCACCCTGATTGTGGCGGTTCCCACGGCCCTGACACTTGTCCGACCCAAGCGCGGATGACTTGCCGCGCAGACAAACTGCCGCGCCGTTCCGTATGTGCTGAAGTTTGTTAACTGGAACTTGCGCGAGACGCAGGTAGAGTGTGTTTGAGTTGCGGTTAGGACTTATGCGCGTTTCAGTTGCGGCGCGGCAGTTTTCTTTTGCCGCAAAGGTCGCAAAGGACTCAGAGAATTACAATAAATTCGAGAAATGAGGTTTGACCTCGATTCCATATTTTATTGTAATTTCTCGCGAACACTTCAGTCTTCTTACCCATCTGCAGCTCGATGTGATTACCCACGAAAATCACGGAACGCACGGAAAGTGATAAATATGCTATAATTCAAAAATCGTCTTGAAGGTCCACAAGGATGTCCTCCGGGTGGGGGGCTGTGGACGGGGCTTGACGAGGACTGACATTCTTGAATTTGATGTGACTGGAAGCGCATGGTGCTTTGTCTTGTACTTTAGTTGAAATGGGAAGGGGTGGTAAAGCGATATGACTTCAATGCCAGGATTGAAGATGATTTTTGAGGCAATTGAGAAGAAGACCCTGAAGGCGTTTTTCGATAAACACGCTTCTCTTGTCTCTCCTAAGGTTAATTGGGACATTGATGACAAGGGGAAGTTAGCACAATCTGTCTATGATGGACTGTTTGGCCTGAAGGAGACCGACATTGAGACGTTTCAGCGTGTGTACCCTATCTTCTTTGATATTCAGAGCCTTTCGGAGCGTGCGAAAGACGGGCGTTATTACCGGAAAAAGATACTCGGAATATCGCGTTACAGAGAAAAGTGGTTATCTGAATTTGGGTATCGAGTGCCGGATTTGCATACCATTGTTGCCTGGATTGAACTTAATGCCCCAGAAGTGTTTGGTCAACTCCTGCGACGCAAACTAATGGATAGCCGCGAGGCAAGTGGAGGCTACAAATATTATTTGCCGTCAAATTATAAAGGCGAGGTAGACTTAAATACGGTTCCTTTCCGAGAAGAGATAAAAACATTCCTGCATTGTGAGACGGGACTTAAAATGCGAGCGCATATTGAGCGGAATGACCTTGCTGGTTACATTCGCTTTGTCATTACGACAGATCCATTCCCAAAGAAAGAAGAGCAGTTCAAAGAGGGTGGCGGGGATGACGGCGGTGAAGACCGCGAAGCTAATCGAGGCCTGAGGGAGGTGACGCGTGAAGGAGTGGTTTGCGCGCATTGACTGGCGGGGGATGGCGAGGGCGGTGCTGAAGGCCGTCTGGCCGTTCCTCGCGGGTTCGGTGGGTGGCCTGTTGACGGGCTGCTCGATCACCGGCAGCGGTCTCGGGCTGACGCTCTGACCGCCGCGCCCCGTCCGGGGTTTCCCGGGCGGGGCGTTTTTGTTCGTGCATTTTGTTGCGCACAGGGGAAGTAAATTATGGTAAACTACTGGCCGAGATGATGGAGTCGGGCTTAGTTGCGGCTTGTCCAGTTGAGGGCGTAGAGGCGCAAAATCTTGCGCTGGCGGGCTTGTGTGCAAAAATACCCCCCCCCCCCCCCCCCCAGTAACAGTCCGCGTTCAAATCAAGGCTTTTACGCCGACGGAATCAACTTCCGCCGCGTGGAGGCTTGTCGCTCTTGTCTTGGGAGTGAATGGTAAGGATGGGCGCATGATTTCTGCCGCGTGCCGACGAGGAGGTGTCCGTTGAAGGCGTTTGTCATCAACATGGACTACAATCACGGCCGATTGGCGCATATGAAGCGTCAGTTGTCGCGATTCCCATTTGAATTTGAGCGGGTGCACGGCATCACGCCGGCGGAGTATGGTGCGTTTGGACTGAAGGGATGGTCGCCCGTCCGTTCGCTGATTGCCAATCGGCGGCGGCTTTTGCCGGGACAACTTGGTTGTACTTATTCCCATCTGTGGATTTATCATCAGATTGTCGAGCAGAACCTGCCGGCCGCCCTGGTCTTTGAGGACGATGTCGTTTTGGATGAACGCTTCGGGGAATCCGTCCGTCGGGTGGAGGCGGTGATGGATTGTACACGTCCGCAACTTTACCTCTTCTCCTGTGTCGAGGCGGATGAGAGGGATTGCCAGCACGAGGAAATCCGTCGGATTAAACATGCCTGGGGTGCGGATGCCTACCTGATTACGCGCGAGGCGGCGAAACTGATTATTGCGAAGAATGAGCCTGTGCTTGTGGTGTGTGATACGATGAAGCGGTTTGCACGGTATTTCGGCCTTGAACTCTTTCGCGTGTTCCCCATCTCGGCGCATCAGGACGCGGCGAAATTCGCGAGCGATGTGCCGCAGGCCCCCAAGCCGTCGGGTTTCGTTCGCGGCATTCTTGGTGTGTTGGACCGAATCCTCATTGCGGTGACAGGACGATGATGACGGCGGAACGAAAGATTTGGCTTGTTTCCCTCGCTTTCTTCGCTGTTTACAGCGGACTGGTTCTGTTCGTCTATCCAGCCTTTTCGCCCGATGTCGTCACGCGCTATGCGCCGATGGCGGATGAACTTGCTCGTGGCAACTGGATGCTTGGCTTTCATCCGCGGTTTGGAGTCCTTTTCTCCACGCTCACGGGACTGGTCGCCGCGTGCGGAATCCGGGGTGATCGCGCCTGCCAGATTGTGTCCATCTTGTTTTTGAGCCTGTCGGCCGTGCCCATTTGGCATCTTGCGCGCAAGCTCTTCGGCGAGACGGTCGCCTGGTGGACGGTGGCGCTTGTCCTACTCTGCGACGATTTTGCGCGGTACGCGGCGGATGGATTGCGCGATACGGGCAAGTGCCTGGCGTTCGCCCTGCTTGGGTGGGGGGCTGTCAGTGGGCGGGCGCGATGGTTTGCGCTTGGGCTGTTTGTTCTTGCGACGCTGGTTTCGTACGGGTATGCGGTCGCGGCGGTTCTCTTGTTCGGCTGGTGCGTGTGGAGGGCCTTCTGTCGTCCGCTCTCGTGGGGCGGATTCGCCGCGCCGATCGGGGCGTTCGCCTTGGCGACGGCACTCCAGATAATGATGGTTCACGCCTATACGGGGCATTGGGTGCCGCAGCCGCACTTCATTCGCCTGTTGGGAGGGTGGCTATGATTGCGTTCGCCGTCTTCTCCATCGCGGTTGTCGTCTACCGTCTGATTCGAGGCCTGTTTACGCGGCAGGAAGGTGTGGTTTTGGGAATCTTTGTGCTTGCGCTTCTCGTCATTACGGCGCAAAGTTGCCTGGAATATGGACAGTTGCGGTTCGACCTTCCGGAGCGGAGGTATGTCATCCAGTCGACGGTTCTTCTGTACGGCTGGGGCGTTTGGGGCGTTCTGCATCTTCCGTTGAGGGCGGCGCGGCGGTTTGTGCTGCCGGTCGTGCTCATGGGATTGGTTGCCTATCACGGCATCATGCTGGTGAAGTCGCACCTGCCGTTTGGACGGCGTGCCGCATTTGTCGCGGCGAGCAACTGGGCCGTCGAGCGCATCCGCGCCGATTACCACGGGCCGACGGCGGATGCAACGAATGTCTTCAGTTTGGCGGAATACCATCGCCCGAACCGACCGGTTGTGCACGGACACAATCCGCGCATTGGCTACTTGCTGGGAGGACGTGACGAGTCCCTGAGCATTTTCGGTGCGGCCGACCAGCCGGATTATTGGGTCACGGGGCATTTGGATGACGAATTTGACCGAGAGGCGTACGAGTTTGTGGACGCGTATGTCTTCGGTAAGCGTCGGTTTGAACTTTATCGGAGGAGGTAGGCGAAGCGGCGTATGAATGCGGGACGGCTCAGAGTGATGGCCCTTTGGCTGGCGGATGCGGCATGCATCCTCCTCGCCTGGTTCCTGACGGTCAACGCCTACAAGTGGCTTGGATTTGGGGGATATCATACATCTGCTTATCTGCGCATTTGGCCGATTGTCTTCGTCTTTACCGGCATTAACTGGGTCGCCCGCCTTTACCAGGGGCATGGATTCTACCCCAGCCTGCCGTTGAATCCTGTCGACGAGTTTAGGCGACTTGTGCTCAGTGCGCTTGTTTCGCATATCTTTGTCATGGCCTTCTTGGACTTCAGCCATCGGGTGCTGGAGGTCTCGCGTGTCGTCCTGCTCGTCAGTGGCGCGTTGACCGCCCTCTTTGCGCAGGTTTTCCGCGATGGGATGCGTCTGGTACTGAAGCGGTTGCGGATTGGACAGATTCCCGCTTTTCTTGTTGGAGAAGGAGTCGCGGCGGAATGCATTCGACAGAGTCTCGAAAAGGATGGCTACTACGGCGTTCGGATTGTACGGCATTTTCGCCGCGAGGACTTGCGCGAGATTGTGCCGGCCGCGCAGAAGGCGGATGTGAAGCACCTGTTCTGCTGCTACAAGGATGACCGTTATTTCAGGGCGCAGTTGCCGACATTTACGCGGCAGTTTACATTCATCGAATATCTGCCGACGGAGATGGCGTTCCCGGTGGTTGGTGCGCGGGCCGTCTCAATTGGAACAATTGGCGGATTGGAGATGGTCAATCAGCGGCGGATGAAGGTCTTGAGTTGGGAGAAGACGCTGGTGGACTGGTTGCTTGCGCTCGTAATCTTTGTCTGCGCAAGTCCCCTTTTCGTGGTCTTGCCGATTCTCATCAAGTTGACGAGCCGAGGGCCGGTCTTCTATCGGGCGAAACGGCTTGGAAAGAACGGACGGACCATCCGCGTCTGGAAGTTCCGTTCGATGTATGCGGATGCGGACGTGCGATTGAAGAATCTGCTTGAGAAGAATCCGGCGATTGCCGCTGAGTTTCGTGCCAATTTCAAGTTGCGTCACGACCCGCGTGTCACGCCGTTCGGGAGTTTCTTGCGCAAGACCTCGTTGGACGAATTGCCGCAGTTGCTGAATGTCTTTCGCGGTGAAATGTCCTTGATTGGGCCGCGTCCGATCGTTGAGGCGGAAATTCCGTATTATGGCAAGTCGTACGAGATTTTCTCGTCGGTCAAGCCGGGCATTACGGGCCTTTGGCAGTGTTCGGGGCGTAGCGACACGGGCTACGACGAGCGCGTCGCCTTGGATGTTCACTACATTTTCAATTGGTCACCATGGCTGGACCTCTGGATTGTTCTTCAGACGGCTCTTTCCGTGGTTTTTCAGAAAGGAGCCTACTGATGCGCATCGCGGCACTATTGACAGGACGGGGAAACAATACGCTGAAGGACAAGAATATTTTGCCAGTTGCGGGGCATCCTCTCCTTTACTATCCAGCAATGGCTGCTCGTACTTGTCCAGGTATCACGGACTTCTATGTATCAAGCGATTGCCCGAAGATCTTGCAGGCGGCTGCTGATTGTGGCTACCGAAAGATTCTTCGGCCTGCAGAGCTTGCGCTTCCGACCGCGCAGCATGTGGATGCGATTCTGCATGCGCTATCTGTCATGAAGGACGATGGTGTCGAGCCTGATATACTTGTTGTTTTGCTGGCCAATTCGGCAATTGTGAAAATGGAATGGATTCGCGAGTCCATTCAGGCCATTCTCGACAATCCGCAGCTCTCGGCCGTCTGCCCCGTAGAAATGGATCAGGATCATCATCCGTTTCGGGCTAAGAAATTGAGGGCGGATGGGTGTCTTGATACATTCTTTGATTTTACGGGGAAGCAGATTTCAACGAATCGGCAAGATTTGTGTGCCTGTTACTATCTGTGCCATAATTTTTGGACATTGAATCTGCGTAACTCGCTTTACTCGGATGTCGCTGGACAGCCCCCTTGGAGTTTTATGGGGAATAACATCAAGCCTATTGTCGTAAAAGACTGTTTTGACGTGCATGACATGGATGACATTCGGAGATCCGAGTCATGGTTGCGGGCGAATGGCATTCATTATTGAGGAGGTAGTTTCAAATGGAACAAAAGAGGTATTTGGTCACTGGCGCGGCTGGGTTTATTGGATCGTGTGTTGCTCGGGCCTTGTTGGATCTGGGGCATGAAGTGATCACGATTGATAATTTGTCCACGGGGAAAAGGGACGTTGTTCCGCCGGGATGTCGGTTTATTCATGGGAATGTCCAGGATGCAGCAATAATTGAGGAACTTAGAAGTGTCAAGTTCGATGCCATCATTCATATTGCGGGGCAGAGTTCGGGCGAGATTAGTTTTGAGGATCCTGTTTATGATTTGCAGACAAATGCACAGTCGACCTTGCTTTTGCTGAATCTTGCCCGTAATACGGGGTGCACCAAGTTCGTTTACGCTTCAAGTATGTCTGTTTACGGGGATCACCCGGAGAATCCAAAGGTTTGTGAGGAGACGAAAACGACACCCAAGAGCTTCTATGCCGTTGGGAAGCTGGCGAGTGAGAATTATATGCGCATCTTTAGTTCGATGTTCGGCATCCATTGTACGGCTCTTCGATTCTTTAATGTCTATGGAATAGGGCAGAATCTTGATAACTTGAAGCAGGGGATGGCAAGCATTTATTTGGCGATGGCGCTCAAGGATCGGCATATCATCGTCAAGGGCGCGAAGGATCGATTCCGTGATTTTGTGAACGTGACGGATGTTGTGCGGGCCGTTCTTTTATCCGCAGAGAAAGGGTACGGGTACCATACGTATAATGTTTGTACGGGAATTCCAACGACCGTTGAAGAGGTGATAGCGCAGATCTGCACAAACATTGGTGACCATGTCCGTGTTGATTATGTCGCGGGGACGCCAGGTGACCAGCATGGTATCTATGGGGATTTCTCAACGATTGAGCAGGCCTTCGGGTGGAGGCCGGAGACGGATTTTAAGACTGGGATTCGCCAGATGGTTGCGTGGGCGAAGGAGGTGATGCGGTGATGTGGTATCAGGCGATTCCCTTTTGTCTCATTACGATACTCTTGGTCCTGGTGATAGCACGGGCATCCAAGACAAGTCTGTTGTCAATCTTTACGCTTGGAGTGATTGCGCTTAATTTCCTGTGTGCAGTCTTCCTTCACCTTCATCCGCGAAGCGGGCGCCCCTTTGTCAGTCTGTCGGCGATGGTATTCTTTGGAGTGGCCTACGGCATTTTATGTCTGCCTCTACTGTTTGTTAAGCGGCAACGAGAGAGGGCAAAGTCGGGCCCTCCGTGCGAGTTGTCCACCCGAATGTTCCTTGTCCTGTCGACTGCATTAATTGTTGTGACGCTTCCTGTGTCCTTGTATGATTTGTGGATTGGAGTAAAGGGATTATATACCTATGCAACATCGGGAATGTCGCGAGAGGCATATCGTCGTGCATATGCGATAAAGGAAGTTGGGGGCGTACAGGAATTGTGCTTCATCTTGGAGAGTTTTTCCTATTGCGCACTTTTCCTTGCGGCGGTTGGACTGGTGCACTTCTCTCGGTTTAGATTCGTAAATGTTCTTCTTTGTATTGGGGGATTGGCGCCAGCCTTTTGGTCGTATTCCATAGTTGCCCGGAATGTTGCGTTTCAAATGGTCTTTTTCTATGGGCTTGCAGTTGTTGTGCTTGGCTCCTCTTTTGGTCAGTGTGGGCGGTTATGGTTCGTGCGTATTTTTTTTCGTCCGGAAATGGTTTGTTTCCTGTCTGTTACGGTGTTGCCGTTTGTCTTGATTACGGTGCTACGTTTCGTGCCCGCATTGGCTCCCTTGGAATATAAGAAGGTCATCGCAAGCAACGGAACGGCGAAGCCAGTCGTCGTGCAGGAGAGCGGCAAGGCTGTTGCAGGCAACGGAACGGCGAAGCCAGTCGTCGTGAAGAAGGACGGCAAGGCTGTTGCAGGCAACGGAACGACGAAGCCAGTCGTCGTGAAGAAGGACGGCAAGGCTGTTGCAGGCAACGGAACGACGAAGCCAGTCGTCGCGAAGAAGGACGGCAAGGTCAGAACAGATGGCGGATCGATGAGGACGGTTGTCGCGAAGGGGAGTAACAAGGAAGGCTTGTTTTATAGCTCTTTTTCATATTTTTGCACGGGGGCCTATTCATTCAATGCGGATTATGTTGCACGATATGAGAAGGGCTTGCCATGTTTGCGTGGGGCGCTAACCCTGGGCCCTGTTGTTAAGGTTGTCGATCTTGTTGCTGGCACGAGCATGACGCAAACGGCGAAAGAAGTCTATACAGGACTTCATCTCGCCAATCCGTACGAATGGCCGCGATCGATCTATCGTGAACTTGCTGATTGCTATTCGGGCGAATTTAAGACGATGGTTGGCCACATTGTTCTGGATTATCCTCAATGGGGAGCGATGTTGTTCTGTATTGTGATGGCTTTGGCCGCGGGCTTGGTCTTCGCTTTTATGAGTCCAGGGACGCTTGCCTATAACCTTTTGAAGATTGTCTATAGCTATACGCTACTTTATGGTCTGATGCTTTGGCCTTGGCGGAGCGTACGTCAGGGGTTGATCCTCTTTTGGCTTTTGGGTCTTGTCCTGTTGCTGTGGATCCTTTCGAGACGCAATCGGAAATATGGCGAATAAGTATACGCGGCTTTTAAAGAACACGGGAATTGTCTTTGTCGGGAACGCGGGAAGCAAATTGCTTTTGTTCCTGATGTTGCCTTTTTATACACGGTATCTTGGACCAACTGAGTACGGCGTGTCAGACTTGATTGTCACCTATGCGACGATGCTTCTTGGCTTGGTGACGTGCCAGATACAGGACGCTGTTTTTGTCTTCCCCAAGGGAGAGACCTATTCCCGTCAGCAGCAACATTTCTCCTCTGGGCTTGTTTTTTTGCTGGGGAGTTATATCGTTTGTGGGCTTGGCATCTTCGTCGTCAGTGGATTCTTCTCGCGGGGGGCTTTTTTTCGTCAATACAGTGGCTTGATTGTTAGTGTCTTGTTCTTGAATGGTCTGCACCAGTATCTTCAGCAATTTTGCCGTGCGGTAGACCGAATGGTCACCTATGCGCTTTCGGGTTTGGGATTGACGCTGATTGTCGTGTTGCTTTCTATCTGGCTTATCCCCGCCTATCCCACCGGGCGCGTATTGGGACTTATTCAGTGCGCAGGTTTTGCAGGAGGAATTGTCATCTCGTTGTTGGGGGCGCGTCTATGGCACTATTTCCGACATGGGGCCTTTTCGCGGGCAAGTCTTGTCAACCTGTTGAAATATGCGATTCCGCTGGTGCCAACAGCCGTTATGTGGTGGGCCTTGACGGGACTCAATCGTCCTTTTCTTGAAAGGTATTGTTCGCTTGCTGCTGTGGGTTTTTACGCGGCGGCCATCAAATTGCCCTCTATCTTAGGTGTGGGGTGGAGCGTCATAGGGAATGCGTGGCAGATTTCGGTTCTCGAAGAGTATCGGGAGCCTGGATTTGTCAGGTATTTTTGGAGTTTCTTTGGCATTTTGGCTTGCGGTGTCATTGCAGTTGTATTGGTATTAACGGTTGGTTCGACCTTTTTCATGCGTTTTCTTGTTGGGCCAGAATATTATTCGGTTTCGAAGTTTATTCCATTGCTTTCGCTTGGAGCGGGATTCTCGGTGTTGGCTGGTTCCATTGGAGCCTTGTATGCGGCTTCGCGAAAAAGTAAGTATTTCTTTTATAGTTCGCTTTGGGCGGTTGGTAGTGTCATTGCCTTCAATGCCGTTCTTATCCCAAGGTTTGGGCTTTGGGGGGCGGCCTGGGCGAATATGTTGTCAATGGCGGTTGAGTTAGTCGTTCGCCTTTGCTATGGATTGAAGTTACTCAAGGAGGTCGCAAGATGAGACATTTGGTTATTGGAACTTCGTTCCTCCAGGAACCTTCGTGGCGTATCATGGTGGATGAGGCCTTGTCATCACTGGCTGAAGGGAATGAGGTCTTCTTTGCCTATTGCGACGGTGCTTGTCGTGTTTGTTGCAATAATCCGTTGGGTAGTCGTCTTGCTTGCCTCGTTTGTCGCTTTTATCAACGGCGCTATCTCAAGAAACTTTTGCCGGGTGTGAAGTTGTTGCCATTGAAACATCAAGGGCGAGGGGTTGTCGCCCAATTTCAGTATAACTCCTTATCTGATATCAAGAGCATTGACTATCACGGAATCAATATTGGGTATGGTGTCTTGTCCAGTTACATCTCTTGGACACGGGAGTTGATTGAGGTCTTTACGGCAAGAAAACGTGCCTACATGGATTTTCTTCTGTCAGAGGCCGTTCGGATGGCCGATCTGGCGGCTGCTACCGTAGAGTCTGTCAATCCAGATTGCCTGTCGCTTTATAATGGGCGAATGTTGGAGGCTCGTCCATTTCTTGATCTTGCCCGGATCGGATCCATTGAAATGCGGAGCAATGAAATCGTCTTGGTTCAAGGCCTATCTGGCGAGCAAATCTATCGACGCATTGTCTATCCGAACTGTCTTCCACACGATGTTGACGAAAATGAACGGATTGCAGAATGCCTTTGGGCGCAGGAGGGCGTTGGCCTTAACGAGAAGAGACGAGTTGCACGGCGGTTTTACGAAAAAAGGCGTGGAGGTGTCCCGGCTGGTGATGCATGGAATCCTGGACAACAGCGAACATTTATCCAAGGGCAAAAGACTGGGCAAATGCCGGAGGATTGGAATCCAAAGAAGAAGAACATTGCGATTTTCAACAGTTCGGAGGACGAGTACTCTTCAATCGATCCGAAGTTTGATAGTTTTTCGTTGTTTCGTTCGCAATTGGAGGGAGTCTCAAAGATTTGCGAGTTGCTTGCCAATCGTCCTGATTATCATGTCTATCTTCGGGTTCATCCAAACCTCGGGAAATTAAAGTTTACTTATCATACGGATCTTTACGAACTTCCCAAGCGATATTCTAATCTGACAGTTCTCCCCGCGACATCCAATCACAGTACATACGATCTCATGCAAGCGGCGGACAAGGTGGTTGTCTTTGGTTCGACAATGGGGGCCGAGGCGGCCTACTGGGGCAAGTCGGTTATCCTACTTGGCGCGTCGCTTTATTACCGTCTCGGTTTTTGCCATACGCCGCGAACTGAAGGTGAACTGTTGCAAGATCTCACCGGGCCGTCTTTCGCCTGTCCACAGAATGAGAATATCCTAAAATATGGCTATTACCTTGTCTCAAGAGAGGCTTATTCAACGCCGACAAAGTTTCTGACCGTTGCATTCCGAAAGATTCGATTTTTGCGGAAGATCTACTGGGTTCCGACCTACCCACGCATCCTGTGGTCCTGGATGGCGACGAAGGCTGTGCGATCGAAAACGATCAACTATATTTTGGAGTCTATTGGCATGAGTCGGATGCCTGTTCGGCTTTATCACGATTAAGCCATTTATGAGAATTGCCTTTTTGCTTGATGCACCGACTGTTGGTGGCGGGTGCGAATATGTGCGGCAGTTGACCGAGGGGCTTGGTTCATCCTGTGAAAGCCGCGTCTTCTATTCGGTGCGTGGCGAATGTTCGGCGCGGGTTATCAACGCGTGGCATCCTGACATCATTCATGTTAACCATTTGCGGGCCTTAGTGCAACTTTTCAAATGTCCTTGGCGGCATCCGTGTGCCCCCATCGTCTTCACCGTTCACGGCATTCATCTGCGTAAGTATGACTTTCTGCCGAAAACGGTGGCGAACTTTGTGCGTCGCTCGCTGAGATTGATGCTGGAGCGACTTCTTTATCGAAGGTGTGCTCGGATCATTGCTCTTACGAAAACGGATGCGGACTCATTGTTGCGCGTTTATCATATTCAGACGCGGGTTTGCGTTGTTCCGAATGGCGTGGCCGAGTCGTGTGCTTATGGAGAGGGGGACTCTGCATTGGTTGGCCAGGGTGGATACGCTTTTATATCTATTGCACGCTTTAATTTTCCAAAAGGACAGGATGTCTTGTTGCGGGCGATTGCAAAGGTGCAGTCCGAGTTACGTGCGCGTCGATGGCGGACACTGCTGATTGGTGGTGGCGAGACGTTTCAGGCGATGCAAGAACTTGCTGGAGTGCTGGGCATTGGGGATTTGGTAGTATTTGCAGGTGAAATTCCAGAGGCGGTTTCTTGCATGATGCGTGGGCGTATTGTGATTGCCCCGAGTCGGTGGGAGGGCCTTCCGCTGATGCTTTGCGAGGCTGGACGGCGAAAGAAGTTTGTCATTGCGTCCGACTGCCCCGGCAATCGCGACATCATTGAGGACGGTAGTTCGGGTCTCTTGTTTCCTGTTGAAAATGTTGATGCTTTGGCCGAATTGTTGCGCGTTGATTATTCGGATGAGGCAGTTGCTCGCTATGGGGCGGCCTTGTTCGCTCGCGTGAATACGGAATTTTCAGTTGATCAGATGGTTTCAAAAACGCGGGCGATTTACGAAGACTGCCTCATGAGGAGAACTTAAAATGAAGACGGCACTTTTGCACTACTGGCTGACGAATCGGCGCGGCGGAGAGAATGTCTTCCGCGAAATCTGCGGAATGTTCCCCCAGGGGGATATTTTCACTCACGCCTACAATGCATGGGTGATGGATGAATGGTTTGGCGGGCGGCGTGTGACCGAGTCGTTCATTGGTCGGTTGCCGTTCGCCCGAACGAAGTGTCAGGCGTATTTGCCGCTGATGCCGCTTGCGAGTCGGTCTCTGAAACTTGATGGTTATGACCTCATCATTTCCAGTGAGTCAGGGCCGATTAAAGGTGTTCGCAAGCCAAGGGGGGCGCGGCATATCTGCTACTGTCATACGCCGATGCGCTATCTGTGGGATTTGTACGAGGACTACTACCGCATGGCGGGGGTGAGTGGCAAAATCGCCATGCGGATATTTCGTGACTACTTGCGGCGCGAGGACCTGAAGAGTGCCGATTCGGTCGATGTGTTTGTCGCGAATTCGCACTTTGTCGCCGAGCGTATTCAGCGCATCTACGGGCGTTTGGCCGAGGTCGTCTATCCGATGGTGGACTTTGACTTCTTCTCGCACTCTATTTCTGATGCGCGGGGGGACGGCTATCTTCTGGCGGGACAGCTTGTTTCCTACAAACGCCCCGACATCGCGCTTTTGGCCTGTCTGAAGATGAATCGGAAGTTGAAGATTGTCGGTTCGGGTGAGCAGATTGAGCACTTGCGGGCCTTGGCGGAGGGGAGCCCCAACATTGAATTCCTTGGACGCGTCAGCAATGAGGATTTGCGCCGTGCTTATACCGAGGCTCGCGCCCTCCTCTTTCCGGGAGTGGAGGATTTCGGTATTGTCCCGCTTGAGGCGCAGGCGGCTGGTACGCCCGTCATCGCCTACGGTGTGGGTGGTGCGCGGGAGACGGTCGTCGCTGGAGAAACGGGTCTTTTCTTCCGGCAGCAGTCCGTTGACTCGCTGTGCGAGGCGATGGAGGAATTTGAGGCGAAGCGGTGGAAGGCGGAGGATTGTCGGGAAAATGCGGCCCGCTTTTCGCCCGCAGTATTTCATCGCGCTTTTCGCGCAGTTATTGACGGAGCGATGGCTTAAACTCCCTCGTGAAGCCCATTTGCCTCGTCGTTCATTTGGAATTGCCGCGCTTTTTCTTGGGGAAATGCGGAAATTGGGTGGTGTTAGGTTGCGCAACCTAAAGGTCGAGGGATGCGTAACCCATAGGGAAGGGTTCGGACTTGGTTTGGGGCGGTCGGAGCCAGGGGCGTAGAGTGGTCGCTTGTGGCGTTTCAGTTCGCCCGGGAGTCGGACGGAGATGTACCAGTAGCCGCGTTGTTGACATAGACGCAGCCGTGGCCGCGCAAGCCGTTCCTGGGCCGTTTTGCGACCCTCTTTTCGTTGCCTTTGGACATTGACAGGTGCCCTAATAGGCTTTGACAGGGGCCGATTGGTGTTGCGTTGGCAAGACGGCAATCTTGCGTTTTATCGTCACATTCCGCGCAGTTATGCGCAATTGAAATGGTCGGAGCGGAGGGATTTGAACCCTCGGCCTTTTGCTCCCGAAGCAAACGCGCTACCAGGCTGCGCTACGCTCCGACACGATATCTTCCGCCTAAGCAACGGAAAACGGCGCGTATTATACTCTTTTCCTCTGCCTGCGTCAATGGGGAAAAGTTTTTTTTGTTGTGCACCGCGATTCGTCATAATAGTGTGCCCCATCTCGGCATGGTGCACACTATTATGACGAATCGCGCACGCCAAAACAGAATGCGGACGGAGGGTTGCCCCCTTCGTCCGCACCATTGGCAAGCTATTCGCCTCGCCTTTACTTGGCCGCGCCAAACATCGACTTGTCAAAGTTGAAGAACACGAACCAGGGGAGGAAGCCACCCTTGTTGAAGCAGACGAGACCGAACTGGAGTGCCGCCTTGTCGGCCTTGGTAACGAAGCCGAACTGGGCACCGTTGCGGAGGGTCTTCACCTCGCTGTAGCCGATTGCACCCTGGCAGCCCGCCTTCACGTTCTCGGCCTTCGAGGCACAAACGCTAATCTGGGCACCGACAACATCCTTGTTGGCAGAACCGAGACCAAGCGCACATCCCTGGATGTCCTTGTCCGCATTGCCGAACCACCAGTCCCATGTGCAGGCCGCCGGAGCCGCAAGGCCCAACGCCACTGCGCACATCGCAATAATCAACTTCTTCATTTGCTGTTTTCCTTTCGTTTTCAGTTAAGCGCGGCATCACCGTAACACCGCGTATTATATCAAATTCACAATCTTCAAGGCGGTTGAAATCACCCGATCCTGATCCGCTCCCAAATCGTAGTAAAGCGGAAGCCTCACAAGCGTATCCGCATAGCGATCGCAGTTCGGGAGTTCATGTCCGTCGTGCTTCTCGTGATAAAAAGCGGAGGAATGAAGTGGCAAATAATGGAAAACCGTCAGGATCTCCTCTGCCCGCATCCGTGCAATGAAGTCCGTCCGCTTGGCAAGATTCGGAAAGAGCAGGTAGAACATGTGCGCATTATTCGTTGCATACGACGGGACGAAGGGCGTCTTGACACCCGAAACGCCCTGAAATGCGGCATGATAGCGTTCCCAAATGCGCTTGCGCTCCGCCTGGATTTCATCCAGATGCTCAAGTTGCGCCCACAGGAATGCAGAGACAATTTCGGTCGGCAGGAACGAACTGCCTGTATCGACCCACCCGTACTTGTTCACTTCGCCGCGATAGAACTCAGCGCGATTCGTCCCTTTTTCCCAAATGATTTCCGCCCGACGGATGAAGCGATCGTCATTCACGACCAGCATTCCGCCCTCCCCGGAAATGATGTTTTTCGTCTCATGAAAGGAGAATGTCGCCAAATGTCCAATTGCCCCAAGGGGACGGCCCTTGTAGAACGAGTCCACGGCCTGTGCGGCATCCTCAACGACCAGGAGTCCATGCCGCCGCGCAATGTCCATAATCGCATCCATGTCGCAGGCCACGCCCGCATAGTGCACGGGTACGATGACCTTTGTGCGCGGCGTAATCAGCGACTCAATTTTTGCCGCGTCCAGGTTCGGCTCGTCGGAACGACTGTCGGCAAAGACAATCTTGGCCCCCTGCCGCACAAACGCCAGGGCTGAGGAGACGAACGTATAGGAAGGGACGATTACCTCATCGCCTGGCCCGACTCCCGTCAGAATGGCCGCCATTTCAAGCGCATCCGTGCATGACGTCGTCAGCAGACACTTGCGAAAACCGTAGCGCGACTCAAAGAACTTCTGGCAGCGAACCGTGAACTCGCCATTTCCCGAAATCTTTCCATTGGCGATAGCCTGATTGATGTAATCAAGTTCCTTGCCCGTCTTATGCGGACGATTGAAGTGTATCATTTCAAGAACTCTCCATAAACGGCGCGGGTTTTCTGCGCCATGACATCCAAATCAAACCGCCTACGGGCCTCTTGACGAAGGTCGCCGAATGTCATTTCCCGAATACGGTCAATCGCCTCGGCAAAGGCAACGCTCGGTTCTTCCGCATCCTCCACTGGAACAAGAATTCCGTCGCGACCATCCCGCACAATATCCAATGCTCCGCCGAAGGCCTTCGCAATGACCGGCTTGCCCATCATCAGTGCCTCGGCCATGGACAGCCCAAACGCCTCAGGCTTCTGAGTATTGGCCGAGACGAGCACATCTGCCACGGCAAGGCATTCGGGTATCTGCGACTTCCCCCCCGCGAAGACGACCGACGCTTCCAGCCCAAGCGTCTTGACGAGAGCCTTCAGTTCCTGCAAATAGGACTCCTTGCTTGGTTCAGCCCCGCCGACGATCACGAGTTTACACTCCGGACACTTCACACGCGCCATGGCGCGAATAAGCGCGTCGTACCCCTTGAGCCGCGTGATGCGACCAATCGCCATCACGACAAACTGGTCCGGCCCTATCTTCCAATCCGCCTGAAATCGCTCAACGGCGGCACGGTCAACACGCTGCGGATTAAACCTCGTCGAATCCACCGCGTGTGGCACAATGCGCAGCCTCTCCGCCGAGATTCCATAGGCGGAAGTCAAATAGTCCGCGATGAAGGTTGAAGGGCACATTGTCAGTTCGCCACGAACCATGACACGCGAATAGCGGGAAATTGAATTCGCCCCATGCGCATATGTCATCCAGCGCACGGGCAACCCCCGACTTGACCAGACGAGCAACCATGCCGGCACGCGTGAATGGGCGCAGACGACATCTGGCTTCTCGTCAATCAGGATGCGCCGCAACTTGGCTGCGCGCAGAAAATACGTCAGCGGATTCTTCGACTTGAGGTCAAGAACCCGATGACGACCGCCATCCCGCTCGATTTCCGCAGCCAGTTTGCCGCCTGCCGAGATAACGAGATTCTCCCATCCGCCTTCTGTCAGGATGCGATTAAGGAGGACGGTGTACCGTTCGACACCGCCCTCCTCCATGGCTGGGACAAGTTGAATGGCCTTCATGCGTCAGCCAGTCAGTGCGTCTTGATCTTGCCGGACGATGTCCGGGGGAATGGCTCCTGCCGGACGACGACCTTGGAGATTCGCTTGTAAACTGGAAGCATCAGGTTTAGTGCATCGACGGACTTTCTGAGCGAGGCCTCCGGAACCGACCCGTAAAGCTCGGCCTGAATCGTGCGCGTCGCACCATCACCCGTCACCAGGGCCTCAAGGACACCCGGCATACTCAGGAGTTTTTCCTCAAGTTCCTCCGGCGCAATCTTCTTGCCGGAAGAGAGAACAATCGTCCGCGAAGCCCGGCCCGTAATCCAGACATAGCCATCCTCGTCAATGTGCCCGATGTCTCCCGTGTGGAACCACCCGTCCTTGTCGATGACGGACGCCGTCTTTTCGGGCATGTGGTAATAGCCCTTCATGACATTCGGACCGCGCACCAGCAGTTCGCCCCTCTCGGAGACCTTCGTCTCGACCTCGGGATGCTGGACGGCACGACCGGCACTTCCGACGTGCGGATCTTGATCGAAGGGAGCCACCGAGAAGACGGCGGCGGTTTCCGTCAGGCCATATCCAGTCAGGACCTTGACACCCAGCGTTTGAAGACGCTCAAAGGTGCGGCGTGGCTGTGGTGCCCCGCCCGTCAGAATCCAATCAATCGGCGCACCGAGCGCCTCCTCGGCGCTCCGCCCGTGCTGGGCGATCTTCGCGGCCAAAATCTCGGCAAGTGCCGGTACGAGGAAGATGAAATTCACGCGGAAACGTTCCACCGCATCGTAAATGCGGCGGAAGTCCGGGCATACGCCAAGAGCCACGCCACTGGCCAGCATGGCATACGCCGTGCAAATGCCAAAGATGTGGTAAAGCGGCAGAAGCATCAGTGAACGGCTGCCCGACTCCATCTTCAGGGCCGGTGACCAGCACTCAATGAATGTTTCAATTGCACGAATCGTCTGCTCCGCGCCACGCGGTTCAGCCGTCGTACCGCTCGTAAAGACGATCATCGACGTCTTGCTCGTGTCGACGGACTCCCGATCCCAGATGGTCTTGAGCCCACACGCAATCGCCTTGCGGCCGGCCTCAAGAAAGAAGTCCGTCTTGCGCGAGCCGAAACCACCCGTTGCAAGCCCCGGCATCTTCGCCGCGACAGCTCGCGACTTCTCGGCATACAGGGCCGAATGGACGAGTACGGAGGCCGAAACCGTGCGAAGCCGCGCGGCAATTTCGTCCGCCGAAAGGTTTACGTCAATCGGCACAACCGTCGCACCCGAAAAGAGACAGGCGGCATGCGTCGCCATCCATTCGTAGGAGTTTTCGCCAATGAGGCCGATGACCCCACCCGGCGCATAGTTCTCGATAATCCACGAGATGATTGCAATGTCATCGGTGAACTGTCGCCAGGTGATGGGCAGATACCGGTCGCCCGAGGTGAGCAGAAAGGCCGCATCCGCCGGATGCTCCTTCCGCAGTCGCTTGAATTCCTCAAAGAGTTTCATAGGTTGCCTCGATTTCCTGCCAGGTTCGCGTTGCAAAGAACTTCGAAATGGCCGTGTCGTATTCGGCCGTGTGGGCAAAGGCCTTCTTCATCAGGCGGAAGCGTGTATCAAGACCAATCGTCCCCGAATGCGCGGCAAGTTCTGCCGCAATCGCGGCATAATCGAGAGGATCCGTCACGGACGCAACGCGCAGGTAGTTCTTCGCCGAGGCCCGCACCATGCAGGGACCGCCAATGTCAATGTTCGTCCGAGCCATCTCGGGCGTGACATCCGGCTTGGCCACCGTCTCGCGGAACGGATAGAGATTCACGACAACCATGTCAATCGGACACGCCGAAAGGCGCTTCAGGTCGGCCTGATGCGCGTCATTGTAGGTCTCGGAAAGAAGTCCGAGGTAAATCTTGAAGTCCAGCGTCTTCACAAGTCCGCCCTGCATCTCGGGCTGTCCCGTATAGTCAGAGACCGACACAAGCGTATCCGAAGCCTTTTCGCCAAGAATCTCCTTTACTTTTGCGAAGGTGCCGCCCGTTGAGTAGATCTTCACCCCGGGGCAAGCCTTGACGAGCGCAGGCACAAAGGTCTCAAGTCCCGTCTTGTCCGAAACGGACATCAGGACATTCTTCACGGCAACGCGATCATCTATCTTTCGTACAATATTCAGCGACATGTGTCGATACTCCTTAATGGATTTGTCGGTATTATACCATAAACCGCCTGTTCGGGGGCTTGCGCGAGAGGGGTGAGAGACCGACCACAGGCCGCGACGCGGCGGATGGAATCTTACTTGCCGTCCGCCGGTTTCCCCTCAGTTGCTTGGGCGAAGGATTCTTGTACACGCTCGTGCAGGGCCTTCAGGACGGACGGCTTGTACTTCAGCACCTTTCGGTCGTAAGTCATCAGGCCGTTGATTTCAAATTCTACGTCCGTCGTCTGCGTGTAGATGGCTCCGCCGAGTCCGTCACGCGCTAGTTCGGCGACTTTGCCCAACAATCCCGCATATGTCCGCTCAAGTCCCTCGGGGGTCTTCGTGTCCTTCAGCCCACCATAGCCCCAGCCGCCTTCCGATTTCTTCCAGAGATGGTCGGCAACGGGATGACCGAGTCCGCCGAACTCGCCAAGGAACGAAACGCGCCGCGGATTGAGCGGGATCATCCCCGGGCCACGGTAAAGGTGGTAGTCAACGGCATCCGCCGCTTCGCAGACATCGGCCGGCTTGTGGCTCGTGCGCACACGCTTCTCGGGGGCAACCCATCCGGTCGGCAACAATTCGCCGCCCTCCCAGTCCCAGCATCCGCTCGGACCATTCACGAGGCGCGTCGAGTCGTAGTTGCGGATAAAGTCGAGCATCGTATGCGTCGGGAATTCACCCGGCTGGCTCCAGCCCTCGTTGTAGGGGCACCACATGACAATCGCCGGCGACGAGCCGAGCGCATCCATCATCCCCTTCATTTCGCCGCGTTGCAGGGTATAGCGCTGGAAGGTCTTCGCCTTCAGAGGATCCAGCCAGGAGACCGTTCCGCTGGGCATATCCTGAATGACGAGAATGCCCAGCGTGTCGCAGAGGTAATAGTAGCGCAGGGGCTCGACCTTGATGTGCTTGCGCATCGCATTGTACCCACACGCCTTCAATGTCTCAATGTCAAAACGCATCGCCTCCTCGGACGGTGGTGTTAGGAGGCCGTCGGGCCACCATCCCTGGTCCAGCGTCCCCAGGATGAAGACCGGCTCGTTGTTGAGATGGAACCGCAGGATGCCCTTCGCGTCGACGCGCTTTTCAATCTTGCGCATTCCGAAATAGCCACGCACATGGTCGGAGCCGCAGACCGCCGCGAAGGCGTAGAGATTTGGCGACGATGGACTCCAGAGCCTGAAGCCGGTGGGCATCTTCAGGGTCAGGCGGCCGTTCTCCGTGACACCTTCAATTCCCGCAACAGAGACCTTGACCTCGGGCTTTGCAAACAGTGGGCTTGTTACGTCGAACTGGAAGGAGACCGTTCCCGCGTCGATGTCTGTTGTCACCCTGTAGGCGGAGACGAACGTCTCGGGGACGCGTTCCATCCACACCGTCTGCCAGATGCCGGAAACACGCGTGTAGAAGCAGCCGCCCGGGCGCAGGCTCTGCTTGCCACGGGAATTGACGAACTCGTCCGTTGGGTCCCACACGCAGACCACCAACTCATTGTCTCCCTCTGCAAGGAAGTCCGTCACATCCAGCGTAAACGGCAACTGGCCCCCCTCGTGCGGAATGTCCGTCACCTCACGCCCGCCGACAAAAACCTGCGCACGGAAGTCGACCGCGCCAAAATGAAGGAGGGTGCGCTCACCCGAACGCTTTTCACAGGAGATGGTGCGCCGATACCACAAGAACTCATCGGGCTGGAGTAGACGCCCGACCCCCGAGAGCGGCGATTCCAACGCAAAGGGCACGAGAATCTTCCCGGCCCAGGACGAGGGGATGCCCGGCGTATTCGTCACGCTGGTAATGGCGTAATCCCATTCGCCGTTCAGGTTCACCCAACCGTCCCTGACCATCTGGGGACGCGGATAATCCCGCCAAGCGTTTTCGGGCGTCACCTTTTCGCCCCAGGGCGTCATCAGTGGCGCGGGGGCCGGCCGATAGGCCAACGCACACGGACTCAGCGCGGCACACGCGCCCAACAGAATCAACTCCTTCAGCATACCGAATCCTCCTCTACAAAACCCAACAACGGCAATAGTTTACCAAAAACCGCGAAACTTTGCAGAGCTCACCTCGTTGACCGCACGCCTTTACTTGCCGCGAGGCGGCGAACTTGCTCTGTTTTTTCGCCTTCGTGCTTCATCTTGCGCAAGGAGGCAAGATGGCCGGGCGGAAGTTTCGCGCAAGCCCAAGAACGAGCGGTTTGTGGTATAATACACGCACTTATGAAATTCGAAGACAACCTCAAGCGGCTTGAGGAATTGGTGGGCAAGATGGAGTCGGGCGAACTGAAGCTTGATGAAATGATTGCGGCCTTTGAAGAAGGCCGTAAGCTCGTTGATTCCTGTACGAAGGATCTCGACTCGATTCGTCAGCGGATTGAGAAAGTCACCAAGGCGGGTGATGTTGAGGAGTTCAAGGCATGAGCAAGCAGATTCTTGTCCAGGCGCAGGCCGACTACATTGCGTCCCTTTCCAGATCCTCGCCGATTCTCGCGCTGGAGGAACTCATCTGGAATGCGCTTGATGCCGATGCGCATGAGGTGAAGGTCGACCTCATCGTCAATCAGGTCAACGGGATTGATGCCATACGGATTTCAGACGATGGGACGGGCGTGGATGTCCTGCGGGCGGACGCGACCTTCGGGTCGCTGGGCGGCAGCTGGAAGCGCAATCGGACCGAAACGGTCGGTGCTCACCGACGGTTGCACGGGCGGCATGGGTGCGGGCGTTTCAAGGCTTTTGCCCTTGGTGGTTTCGTCGAATGGCGGACAACGGTGCGCATTGGCGGGGAGTTGCTTTCCTATCGAATTTGGGGCGACTGCGAGAATCCGGGCATCTTTGAACTGGATTCGACGCCGCAACCCGGCCCTGCGACGGGAACAGAGGTCTTCATTCAGAACATCAAGGCGAACAGCAGTTCCCTCTACAACGCGGCGGAGGTCGTCCAGACGCTTGCCGCCAAGTTCGCCCTTTACCTGAAGAGCTATCCGAACGTTCGGATTTACTTCAATGGAATTCCCGTGACACCGGTCATCGTGCAGAAGCGGACGACGGACTACAAGGTGACGATTGAGAGCGGCGCGGAGGCGAAACTGGAAATTATCGAGTGGAAGCGGCGGTTCCTCGGTTCGGGACGGCTCGTCTTCTCCGGGCCGGACGGTTTCCAGCTCCACGAGCTGCCGGCGGGCATCCGATCGGGTGGCGCGAGTTTCACGGCTTATCTCGTTTCGCCGCGCTTTGTGGCACTCAATGCCGAGAATGCGCTGGTGATGGACGAACTGAACCCTGAAGTGCGCAACTATCTCGATGCGGCGCGGAAAGTGCTCAAGGCCCATTTTGCCGTGCTGTCCGAGGCGGAGTCGCGTGGCAAGATTGGCGCGTGGGTGCGCGAGGGGAGTTATCCGTTTGACGCGAAGGACGATTCGGCCCAGCGCGGCAGGTTTGACAACCTCGCCATTGAACTCGCGGGGCGCATGGGGTCGCTTGCCGAGATGAGCGCGGCGGAGCGCGGCATCCTCTTCAAGTTGCTGAAGAATGCGATGACGGCCGTTCCACGCGGCGGACTGAAGGAATTTCTCAAGTAGTTTTAGGAGGGTTTGGGAACGATGAGCAAGTTGCATTTGGGTGTCCTCGGGTCGGGGGCTGGTTCGAATATGCAGTCGATTGTCGACGCGATTGACGCGGGGACGCTTGATGCGGACATCCGTCTGGTGCTGGCGGACGTGGCGGATGCGCGGATCTTGGAACGGGCGCGTCGGCACGGCATTCCCTGCCAATATCTCGACTGTTCGCCCTGGAAGACGAAACTTGAGGGCGTGGCCGAAGACCACTGCATTGAACTGCTCAAGTCGGCCGGGGTCGACACCGTCGTGCTCGCCGGCTTCATGCGCATTGTGAAGCCGAAACTTCTCGCCGCCTTTCCCAATCGCGTCCTGAACATTCACCCGGCGCTCCTGCCGGCCTTCCCGGGCGTCCACAGCTGGACGCAGGCGCTCGACTATGGGTGCAAGGTCGCGGGCGTGACCGTTCATTTCGTTGATGCGGGCACCGATTCAGGTCCGATTCTCGTGCAGAAAGCCGTCCCCGTCTTGGAGGACGACACGCCCGAATCGCTCCATGCCCGCATCCAGGTTCAGGAGCATCTGGCGTATCCGGAGGCGCTCAATATCCTGTCGTCCGGCAAGTACCGCATTGAGGGCCGTCGCGTCCGTATCGGCGACTAACGGCAGTTCGCCGAACGGCGAGTGCCCGTCCTGTGCGCTCGGCACATGAATCCGAGGGCGAGGACGAAGCGAAGCGCGGCAAGAGCGGCCATCCATACCAGCATCGTGCGGAGGCTGGTGATGGTCCCTGCCAATGTGAACAGTGCGAGGGAATACGCCGCGTTGACGGGGAGGAACCAGCCGAGGAAGCCGAAGCGTCCGGCTGAGACTTCCGCATTCGTATAAAAGGTCTGGCAGGCGGTGAGGGCGGTGATGAGGACGAGGAACGGCATGAAGGTCGCAAGTGTCGCGTAGTCCGCGCCGTGTGGGAGCAGGGCAAGGAGTTCGCGCCCGAAGAAGTGGTAGACGACCATCATCAGAACTGCCGCGCCGAGGGTGAGGAGACTGCAGGACAGGACGAACGGCCGCGTCGACTTGCCGGTCTCGGAGGCATTGGCCGTGTAGGGGAACATGACGAGCAGGAGGGGAAATGTCAGATAGTAGAGGAAGTCGGAGAATCGGCTAATCATGTAGAAGCCGGCTGAATCAAAGTCGGAGAGGTGCGTCCGAAGGACGGACTGCTCAAGAAGGCCTGCCAGCATCGGGGCAATTTGGTAGGCGAGAATTCCAATGAAGATGAGGGCGATCTTGCGGACAATGGGGCGGGACCAGTAGGGCGCGGCAGGGACGGAGAGGTCGCGGCGAAGCGCGAACACGCTGCCGGCCATGCGGACGAGCGGCGGCAGAGTCTGCCCGGCAAAATAGCCGGCGAGGGCGCGAAGGGGCATGGTGATCGCGAGGACAGCGAACCGGGCAAGCGAGCCGATGATTTCAATGAGTCCGAGGGCGTTGAACTTGCGAAGGGACTGGAGGGCATCGGAATAGACGGGGGCGATGCAACCGAGGAAGGCCGCCGCGACGACAAGAAACCCGACAAGCGCGTCGGGTACGCGCATGGCGGTCAAAAACCGAGGAATGGCCAGCGCGGCACCGACGAGTGAAAGGGCCGCCAGGACGGCAATGACGATGAAGACACCCCGAAGCAGGGTCTTCAGTTTGCCGCGCTCGTCAAGGGCCGAAAGGTGCGCACTCTCGCGCATGACCGTCATGGCGAAGGCAAAGACGGGGAGAGAGAGAAAGGTCGCAAAGGTCGTGACGGGCAGAACCGCGCCCAGTTCCTGGGGTGAGATGTACTTCGGGACAAACCAAAGCCCCGCCGCCAGATTGACGAAATCGCCAACCCGGAGGGCGAGAAAGAGGAAGATTGCGTGCTTCCAGAATGAACCGATAGAACTGCCGCGGCTGAACATGGGGAAGTAGTCTACCATCTTTCGCGTCGACTGTCCACGCGTCATCGTTCGGCGCATTCCTGTCGCGGACATAGACCATCAGAAGCGGCATTCCCGACGTGAGCAGTGCCCCGCTTTCCGTTGCCGATGAGGGATTTCTCTTGAAAGTGTCACATTTTTCTCTTGTTCTTGTCATTTTGCCGAGAGAAAGGCTGTAGATGGGACTCTCCTGCGCATCCCGGCGGCGCGGTGTCGGTATCGCCTGGAATTCTCGTGCCCATCAGAAAGAAACTTACTCTATGAGTAACTTTGGACTTACTCTATGAGTAAGTTTTGATTTACTCATAGAGTAAGTCTCCGTCCGATGGGCACGAGAATCTGCGCTGATGGGCAGGACTTGAATCGGGCGTCGGCTTGTCCGTGTTCCGTCCTGCCGACAAGCGTGTTGCCGCGTGCCGAATCGGACCGGATGGTGCGGTGAAGAAACGCGCGGCGTTTGCGGAAATCACGGAATGGGTTGGCTCGACTCTTGCGCGGTTTCCGCGCAATTCTTCTCGGGGCGGCATTGACTTTTAGCCGCCGAAAAGAGTAAAATATGCCGATTTTCTGACAGATGGAAGGACGAAACAGATGAAGCAGATTGGAGTAGGGATACTCGGGTTTGGGACGGTTGGTGCGGGTGTCGCGGACGGCCTCCTGAAGCATCGCGATGTCATGGCGCAGCGGCTGGGCGTGGATATTGTCCTGCGCAAGATTGCCGATCTCGACATTACGACGGATCGCGGCATCGCCGTGCCGGAGGGTGTGCTGACGACGGATGCCAAGGGCGTGATTGCCGACCCGGAGGTTCAGATTGTCGTCGAGACGATTGGTGGAACGGGTATCGCGAAGACGTTCGTCCTGGAGGCTCTCAACAACCACAAGTGCGTTGTGACGGCCAACAAGAAACTGCTGGCCGAATATGGTGCGGAAATTTTCGATACGGCCAAGAAGAATGGCGTGGACATCTATTTCGGGGCTTCCGTCGGTGGTGGCATCCCCATCATCCGCGTCCTGCGCGAAGGTCTCGCCGGCAATACGATTGAGTCCATCCACGGGATTCTGAACGGAACCTGCAACTACATTCTGACGCGGATGGAGAATGAAGGGCTGCCGTTTGACGAGGTCCTGAAGGAGGCCCAGCGTCTTGGTTATGCCGAAGCGAACCCATCCCTCGATATCGATGGGTTCGACACGGCCCATAAGGCCTGTATTCTTGCCGCGCTGGCGTATGGCTTCCAGCCGAAGGTTGACGAGGTGGATGTGAAGGGCATCCGCAACTTGGCGGGCGAGGATGTGCGTTACGCGGCAGATTTCGGCTATCGGATCAAGCTCCTGGCGCGTGTTGCGCGTGTCGGTGATGAGGTCGAGGTCGGTGTCGGCCCGACGCTTGTGCCGATGACGCACATGCTCGCGTCGGTCAACGATGCGTTCAACGCGGCGTGGGTCAAGGGTGACATGAGCGACTACACGATGTACTACGGGCGGGGTGCTGGACGCGCACCGACGGCCTCGACGGTCGTTGGTGACATTGGTGACATTGCCCGCAACCTGGCGCACGGTGAGACGCGCTATGCGCGTGGCATCCCTGATTATGCGCAAGGGCAGATGAAGTTGCGTGCGGCGGGCGAGATTTCGTCCTCCTACTATCTCCGCTTCAATGTGGCCGACAAGCCGGGTGCGTTTGGTGTTATCGCAACGACGCTCGGTGCGCATGGGGTCTCAATCTCGGCGGCCTCCCAGAAGGCGGCCGGAACGGACGGCTTCGCCCCCGTCGTCGTGCTGACGCACGAGGCGAAGACGGCTGATTTGATGAAGGCGTTGGATGAAATCGTCCGGTCGGGTATGATTTCGGGTTTGCCCGTCTCGCTCCGCGTCCTCTGAACTAACGAATGTTGTCCATTCATCGGAACTCAACGACAATGAAAGTATGTAAGTTTGGTGGCAGCTCGCTTGCCAATGCGGCTCAGCTCAACAAGGTCATTGACATCGTCCTGGCGGATCCGACGCGGCGGATTGTCGTCGTCTCCGCCCCCGGTAAACGACATTCGGGCGATACGAAGGTGACGGACCTTCTGATTGCACTCGCCAAGACGGCGCTCGAAGGCGAAAACACGGATCGGGCGTTCGGTGCGGTCGTCGAGCGGTATGCCGAGATTGCGACGGAGTTGCGCCTCGGCGATGACATTGTCCACGAAATCGAGGCGGATCTGAAGGGGCGGCTGGCGCAACGCATGTCGCTTTCACCTGCCGAGTTCATGGATTTGTTGAAGGCGGCGGGTGAGGATAACAACGCGAAGCTTGTGGCCGTTGCGTTTACGGCGCGTGGACGGAAGGCGCGGTATGCAAGCCCACGCGAGACGGGGATGATCCTGATGGGCGAGTTCGGCGATGCAACGCTTGACCCGACCAGCTACGCGACGCTTTCCCGTGCGTTCTCCAATTTCGACGGAATCGTCATCTATCCGGGCTTCTTCGGCTATACGAAGGAAGGCAAGGTCGCAACCTTCCCGCGCGGCGGAAGTGACATCACCGGTTCGATTCTTGCGGCTGCCGTCTGCGCCGATGTCTACGAGAACTTCACGGATGTCGATTCGGTCTATCCAGTCGATCCGCGCATTGTTCCCGAGGTGAAGGATGGAGAGGGCATCCCGACGATGACCTACCGCGAAATGCGCGAACTCGCCTATGCGGGCTTTGGCGTGTTCAATGATGACGCGGTGATTCCGGCCGTCCGGGCGCGGATTCCAATCAACATCCGCAACACGAATCATCCGTCCGAGCCGGGCACGATGATTGTCCAGTCGCGGCGGGTTGTGCCGGGCACGGTCGTCGGCATCGCCTCGCAGGATGACTTCTGCAACATCGTCGTCGAGAAGTACCTGATGAACCGGGCGATTGGCTTTGGTCGTCGGTTGCTTCAGATTCTTGAAGACGAGCACATCGCCTATGAGCACATGCCGTCCGGGGTCGATTCTCAGTGCGTGGTCGTGAAGGGCGTGAATCTGTCGAAGGAGAAGGAGCGCCGCGTCATTCAGGCGATTCGCCGCGAACTTGAACCCGACAACGTCGCCGTTGAGCGCGACATCACGATCATCATGATTGTCGGCGAAGGTATGTGCTATACGCCCGGTATGTTTGCGAAGGCCTGCCTGGCGCTTGCCTCGGCCGGCATCTCGCTGTCGATGGTCAACCAGGGGTCGAGCGAGGTCTCGTTCATGATTGCCATTCGCCAGCAGGATCGGGATGCCGCCGTTCGTGCGCTTTACAAGGCGTTCTTCGGACGCTGAGTTCCACGCTCCCTTGGGCGTAAAAAAAAAGACCCCCGACGAGCCTTGGCTCATCGGGGGTCTTCGCTGTCATTTCGACTGAGATTTAGTGAATCTCAATCTTTTTGGCCTGCGTCTCGGCGCGTTTCTTGACGGTGACGGTCAGAATACCGTTCTCCAGTTTCGCCGCGAGCGTCGCCGGGTTGGCGAGTTCGGGCAGATCGGCACTCATGGCGTAGTTCGGACGCTCGAATTCTGCCGCGACCTGCCGAAAGCCGGCCGGGTTCTGGTACTTCGTGTGCGTCTTCAGCGTCAAGGTCTTACCCTCGACATGCAACTCGGCCTCGTCCTTCCCGATGCCGGGAACTTCGACCTTCAGTTCATATTCATCAGGCTTCTCCGACAGGATTGCCGTTGGAACCACATATTTTTCCTCGTTCATTTCAAGTTTCCTTTCCTCTTTGCCTTTCGTTGATTACCCATTCGTTAGCCCTGGATGGCGATGTGCCGAACGCCGTCGGCCTCGGCCTTGGGCAGTTCGATGCGCAGAATGCCATTTTCGAACTTGGCGTTCGCCTTGTCGGCGTTGACGCGGAAGGGCAGTTCGAGGCGACGGCTCCACGCAGGGCGAGCCTCAACGGCCTTGCCCGTTGCTGGATCGGTCGTTTCGGCAGGCTTGTCCGCCACGACGACGGCCTGCGGTTCAAGTGTGAGCGAGACATCCTTCGCCGTCTTGCCCGGCAGTTCCAGGTCGATGATAACGGCATCATCGTCCAAGAACACGTTCACGGGCGGGAACCGCCCAGCGGCGCGTGCCCTCATGCTCCTGAATGCGCGGCTGTTCGCATCGAACAGGTCATCCAGAAACCCCCACGGATCAATGTTTACCAATGTGTTCATGTCTTGAACTCCTTTCAATCGTTTGTTTCAACACCAAACGAGGGAGCATAGCCCGTGCCAAGGCAAAAGCCGGGAAGTGAAAGGATGCGCCTGTGACAAACTGTCGCGGAATGGGACGAAATGCGCCCCAGAAGTGCTCACGCGGGGCGTGGTGTCAGATGCAGAAGTCCATCGTCACCGTGGCGATGGACGAACGGTCGAGAATCTTGGCGAGGGTAATGCGGGCGAGCACATTCATAAAGCCCGTGTTGACATCGGACCAGATTCGCCGCGCAAGGCAGTCGGCTTCGCGAGAACACTTCTTGGAATGGGAGAGGCAGTCGAGGATGGAGAGGGGACCCTGCATGGTCTCGACAATCTTGAGAAGCGTGATGTCCTCGGGGGAGCGCGCGAGGCGGAAGCCGCCCCCCGAACCGCGGACGGAGCGAATGAGCCCGGCTTCCCTGAGAGGAAGGACGAGGCGCGAGATGAACTTCTCCGAAATGTGCTGGGATTGCGAGATTTCGGCCGTTGAGCGTGGCTTCGCGTCCCGGTTATGGGCGGCGACATCCAGCAGGATGCGCAGACCGTAGCGGGTCTTGGCGGAGACCTTGAGCCCTCTCTGGGCGCACGAGGCGCGGGAGGAAGCTTTTTCCGTATCCGTATCTTTATTCATCTCTTTCGACAATTCGTAGTTCAGATGTGAATTTAACCATTTTTTCGGTTAAAAAGCAAGGGGGTAATTGTGGGCGAATGGCTGTGGGCTGGGTCGCCTTGCAAACTTCACTGAAATAAGGTATAATATGCGCACATTTTTCCCAAGGAAAGAAAGATAGAGGTAGAAAATGGGTACAGGTCGTACACTTCGTAAGGAATCTCATGTCCGTCCGTGCAAGACGCCGGCCGGTAAGTCGCGCAAGAATGCCGCGCAGCGCCGTCGTCTCGTCAAGTTCGGGATGAAGGAAGATGACGTCAGTCTCATGGGCGATGAGGCGGTGCGTGTGCTCGTCCAGCGTCCGACCGTCGTCCGCAAGCTCGTTGCTCGTGCGGCGGCTAAGTAAGCCTCGTCGACTTTTGTCGGCTTGGTCGCTTTCGGACTGCGCATGAACAAGGTCTACTGCTCGATAGAAGAGCGTTATGTGAATCCCCTCTTCGAGGTCTTCGATGGAGGGGATTTCATTTTGTCGTCCTATCGCGACATCGAGGAGAGGCTGACGCAGGTTCAGATCTACTTCCCCGAGGCGGATCGGACGGAAGAGGCGAAACGCTGCCTTGGCGCGGCACTTTCGATTGTTGGCGTGTCGGCCCCGATTGAAGTTGCGCAGATTCCGGATGAGGACTGGAAGCTTTCCTATCGCCGCCATTTCAAGACGGAACGGATTGGGCGGCGTGTCGTCGTCCATCCGCCGTGGGAACCGATGCCAACCGAGGGGGTCGTCATTACACTTGATCCCGGTATGGCGTTTGGGACGGGTAAGCACGAGACGACGCGGGCGTGCCTTGAGTTCATCGACGAACTCGCCGACCAGGGGGGAAGTTTCCTTGACATGGGGTGCGGTAGCGGAATTCTCTCCATTGCGGCGGCTAAACTGGGCTTCTCGCCTGTCTTCGGCTTTGATGTGGATCAGGAGGCGGTCGATGCCTCGGCCGAGAATGCCGCGTTCAACGGCGTGAAGGTCGATTATGTCAAATATGGTCTCGGGGCGCGGATTCGCCGCGAACTCCCGAAGTCCGACCTCGTTGCGGCCAATATCCTTGGCCCGCTTCTGATTCGCTTTGCCCCCGAGATTGTCCCTTGCGTTGGTCGTCGGCTGATTATCTCGGGCATTCTGACGGAACTCTACCCGGAAGTCTTGAAGACCTACGAGTCGCATGGGCTGAGGGAGGTCGGGCGAAAGACGTTTGGCGAGTGGACGACCGGGCTGCTGGAGCGTCCCTAAGGCCGATGAAGGGGCATCGTCCTCAGATTAAGATTTGCGGAATCCGCACTGCGGCATTTGCGGCGGAGGCCGAGCGGCTCGGGGCGGATTATCTTGGGCTTATCTTCGCCAAGGGGAGTCTGCGGCAGGTGACGGTTTCATGCGCACGCGAGATTGTCGCGGGTCTCAGCGGACGGGCGAAAGTCGTGGGGGTCTTTACGGATGCCGCGCCTGCGGACTGCCGGGAAATTGCGCGGGAAGTCGGCTTTGGCATCGTCCAGTTGCATCGTCGTGCGACCGAGGACGATGTGCGTGAACTTCATCGTGCAGGGCTTGAGGTCTGGACGCTGGCTGGTGGTGCGCCGGGCGATGCCGTCCTATTCGATAGTTCACATGGGGATGGCGAGACGGATCTGCGCTTTGGTTCGTGGAAGACGGTCCTGGCAGGAGGAATCTCCACGGCGAATCTGGGCGCGGCACTTTCGTCGGGTGCCGACATCATTGACGCGTCAGGGTCGCTTGAAACGGCCCCGGGCGTGAAATCGATTCCGAAGCTCGTTGACTTTATGATGCGGGCGCGGTCGATTTCCTGATGAGTTTCTTCTAATCTTATTGAATTCTTGCGCTTACGGCTCGATGATGACGCGTGTTCCGATGCGGCAAAGCGAGTAGAGGCGTGCGGCATTCCAGTTCGACAGCCTGAAGCATCCGTGCGATTCGGCGCGGCCGATGCGCTCGGGGATGGGTGTGCCGTGGATGCCGTAGCCCGGGAGGGAGAGTCCGAGCCAGGCGACCCCCACGGGATTGTTCGGGCCATCCATGAACATATAGCGAGACCGTTTTGCGCCAGGCGGCGTATGGTCGGGCGTATAGGTGTAGTTAGGATTGGGGACGAGCGAGACGATTTTGAGCTCTCCCTTGGGGGCTTTGGACTTGTCCTTTGCGATGGAGCAGGGGAAGAGCCCCAGCAGCGTGCCGCTGCGGTCATACGCGGCGATTTCGAACTTGGAGAGGGAAATCTTGACGAGCGTCGCCTCTGGACGCGTGGCATCCCCTGGCAGGGTGCGCGTTCCGGCGGCAAGGTCGTCCGCCATTTTCCTGAAGTCCGGGAGGGTGATGCGCGTCCCCGGGCGGATTTTCTCCCAGTTGAGACCTGGGTTCAGCCGCTCAATCGTCCGCCGGCTGACATGACCGCGCTCGGCGAATGCCTCCTTGATGGATTCGTAGCCGAGATGGACGAGCCTGGACTTTTCGGCGGGGTCAGTAGGAATGGAGACGAGCGCGGCAAGATCGGCGGACGAAACCTCGTCCTGCCGGAAAAGGCGGCTCCCAACGGAGAAGAAACGGTCGTAGGCCTCTTCGGGGGTGGCCGGCAGCGGCAGTTTGCGGTCGGCGCAGTAGCGTTCGAGGGCGGATTGGGACTTGCGCCCCCACTGCCCATCAATCGTGTTGCAGGAGTAGCCAAGCCTGTCCAGCCGAATCTGGACGGCGAGCGTCTTCGATTCGGAGAACGCCAGTGAGGCGCAGAGCATAAGCGCGGCAAAAACCATGCGGACATTATACCAAAAAAGTGCCGCGAACTGAGAGGGGAAGTGAGGAGGGCGGAGGGCGCACCTGCCGACGGTCCGTTCGAGAGATGCGGACGGCGCGAAATTGCCGTGCCCATCGGACGGAGACTTACTGGGCAGTAACTTTAGACTTACTGGGCAGTAAGTTTTGATTTACTGGGCAGTAAGTCTGCCGCCGCTGGGCATGAGAAACGTGGCGGTTGCCTTCGCCGCGTCTGGGCCATACCTGTTGGTATGCGTCGAGAAGCCTTTTATGCGTTGAAATCGTGCGTTCAGCGGATGAATCGTTCGCTTATGAGGGCGTGGGCGAATGCGCTCATCGTCTCAATGCGATCGTAGATGGCCGCAGGCGCGGCACTTTTCACTTCGCTTGGGTGACTCATTCGATTTTACAATTTCCGACTTTAACAAGGAACGGTGACCTTCGCGCAATCTATGGTATAATATGGGCATGAAGAACTTTCAGGCGGTGATATTGGCGGGAGGAAGCGGCGAGCGCTTCTGGCCTCTCTCAACGGCGGCGAGGCCGAAGCAATTCTTGAGCGTTTTTGGTGAAAAGAGCCTTATTCGCTTGAGTTTTGATCGTCTTGGTGATTTGTGCGCCCCCGAGAATGTCCATGTCATCACGGGGCGCGCCCTCACTCGGGCGACGAAGCGTGAACTGCCTGAAATCCCCTCGGAGAATGTTGTGGGCGAGCCGATGCGCCGCGACACGGGGGCCGCCGTTGCGCTGGGCGTTGGCGTTTCCGCTGGTGAAGGCGACCCCGTCATCGGGGTCTTTTCAAGTGACCAGCTGGTTGCGCGGCCGGCGCAATTTCGGGCGGCGGTTCGGAAGGCGATTGGCATCGCTCGAAAAAGTCGTGCGATTGTGACGATTGGCATCCGCCCAACCTATCCTGCCACGGGTTTTGGCTATGTCGACCCGGCAACGGGCAAGTTTGTCGAGAAGCCTGATGCCGAGAAGGCGAAGTGCTACTTGGAGAAGGGCTTTCTGTGGAATGCGGGGATGTTCATTGCCCGGGCATCGACTTTTCGGGCTGCATTTGCCGCGCATGCGCCGGCCCTGTCGAGCCTTGCCGAAACGCGCTATACCACGGCAAAATTGCGGCGTTTGTACGAGGAGCTACCCCGCATTTCGTTCGACTATGCCGTGATGGAGAAGTATGAGACGGTGGCCGTTGTCCCCGGCGACTTTGGATGGGATGATGTTGGCGGCTATGGGGCGTTTGAGCGTTACTATCCACATGATGCCGAGGGGAATGTGGTGAGCGGAGACGTGAAGACCGTTGAATCGGCGGACAACATTTGCATCGCCAAGGGACCGAAGATTGCCCTGCTGGGGGTGAAAGACCTGGTGGTCGTTTCGACAAAGGATGCCGTCCTCGTTGTGAGCCGGTCCCGCGCCGGCGAACTCAAGAAACTGTTCGCGTGAACGAGACGAAATATAAGTATTGCGTTGTTATCGCCTACGATGGGACGGCCTATTCCGGGTGGCAATACCAGGAAAATGCCGTCGGCATTCAGCAAGTCGTCGAGGAGGCGGTTGGTCGCATCGAAGGTGCGCCCGTGCGTGTGCGCGGCTCGTCCCGGACGGATGCGGGGGTGCACGCGAAGGGCTACGTGGCGGATTTCTGCCTGACGCATGCAATACCTCCGGCCAATCTCGTTCGGGCGTTGAATGCTCAGTTGCCAATGGCGATTCGCATCCTGCGGGCTAAACGCGTCAAGGACGATTTTAATGCCCAGTTGTCGGCGAAGGGCAAGGAGTATCGCTACCAACTCTATCAGGCGGACATTCTGCCGCCTCATCTGGCCCCCTACTGGGCGTTCACCCATCGCACGCTTGATTTGGCGGCTATGCAGGAGGCGGCGTCCTATTTCGTCGGCAAGCATGATTTCGTCTCTTTTGCCGCGAATCCGAATCGTCCGCTTGCGACGACGGAGCGCACGATCTTCTCGTTTGTCATTAAGCGGGTTGGGCCTCGCTACACGTTCATTGTCCGTGGGGATGGTTTTCTCTACAAGCAGGTTCGGTCAATGGTTGGCTTTCTGTTGTCCGTTGGCAAGGGGAATGAAAAGCCCATTGCCGTCAAGGAATTGCTGGAGGCGAAAGCGCCGCGTACGGCGCGTGTTGAGACGGCTCCTGGCCGTGGACTTTTTCTTTGGAAGGTTTTCTACTGATGCTTTACTATCTTTCGCTTTATTTGACGCCCTATTGGGGGCCATTCCGACTTCTCCAGTCTCATGCGCTTTTGCTGGCGGGCGGTGCCTTGACGGCCGCGCTGTTGACATTCATGTTCTTGCCGCGCCTCTGGAATCGGTTGCCACGGGATCGCGGCAAGGCCCTGTGCAAGGACTTAGGCGGCATGAAGTCCGCCGGAAAGCCGACTGGCGCGGGCGTTCTCCTGTCGCTCATCGCGTTGCCGGTCATCGTTCTCTTCACGCCACTGGCTTTCTGGGATCTGCTGGCTGTTGTCTTGCTCTATGCGGCGATGCTCTTCGGCTACCTTGACGATCGGGCTGCTGTTCCCTGGGGGGAACTGAAAAAGGGGTTGCTGGATGCCGTTGTCGCGCTTGGCATTGCCTATTGCATTGCGCGTGGACATTCGACGCTCGTCTGGTTGCCGTTTGTGAAGGGGGTGTGGGTTGTTCCGCTCTGGCTTTATGTTCCGTGTGCCGGGTTCATGCTGTGGTTTACGATGAATGCGACGAATTGCTCGGACGGCGTGGATGGTCTTGCGGGCACATTGACCCTGATTACGTTGGTACTGCTGGCGGTGATGCTCTATGTGATTGTCGGCTATCGTCCCGTGGCTCATTATTTCCTGTTGCCGTGCGATCCCGAGGCGGCCCGTTGGGCGATTCTCGTGATGACGGTTGCCGGTGGTGTCGGTGGATACCTGTGGTTCAATGCAGAGCCGTCGAAGATCTTGATGGGTGATGCGGGCAGTCGTTTCCTGGGGATTTTGGTCGGGACAGCCGTTCTGGTGACGGGCAACCCATTTCTGATTCTCGCCTTCTCGCCCGTCGTCCTCGTCAATGGCGGGGGCGGACTCGGTAAGCTCGTCCTCTTGCGACTTGCGAAGAAAGTGGGTTTTGACATTGGTGAAGACGCGGCGATTCGGCGCATTCGCTTTCCGTTGCATGATCATTGCAAGAAGAATCTCGGCTGGTCGAATGCCCAGGTGCTGATGCGCTTTACGCTTCTTCAACTGGTCGTCATGCCGTTTCTCCTCCTCATTTTGGTGAAGGTGCGTTGATGACGGTCTTGGCATCCATCTTGCTTCTTGCACTGACGCGAGCGGAACTCGTTGATCGCCTGCGTGCCGCTCCCATGACGAAATGTGATGGGTTGGTTCGGGTCTATGGGGATTGTCCGGCTGATATGCGGCGCGAGTTCATGGGTTCTGTGGCAGGTGCGGCCGCCGATGTCTGCCGTTCGCTGGCATCGGCGCAGTCCCTGAAATTGCCGCGATTTTCGGAGCCAGGAATCGTCATCCATATCGGCGACATTCGGACGAATGTGACGAATGTCGTGATGAGGTCGTCCACGCGTTCGAGTGGGGACCGGTATGCACGGATTTACTTGCCAGCCCCGGGGGCGGCGGATCTTCGCTCCTTTCAGTTGTCGGTTATTCGGGCTTTTTACCTCGCGGTGAAGAATGAGGTGATTGACGATGCGACCGCGTATGCGGCACTGGTGGCGGCGAACCCTGACTTGCGCGTTGCGGAGGAACGGGCGGAACTTGCGGACTGGCGCGAGCGCGGCAGTTATGCGCCGGGGAAGAGTGACGAGGACTATCTCCAACTCCAGCGAAAGGTTCTCAAGCCGGGGGTCGCGGCACAGGACGATGTCCTCACGTTTGCCTCGCGGCTTCGCCTTTATCCCATGGCCTATGCGTTGCCTTTTTGTGGAAAGTACGACTCCTGCACGTTTGCCGAGGCCATTCTCCATGCGAAGACCGATCCGAGCGTGCGGCTTGCCGCGTTCGTCAAGTCACGGCAGGTCGCAATCTTCGGAGGTGGACGCGGCGAGGAGTTGGCATCCGTTGCAGAGGCCTATTCGTCTTTCCTGATGGAACTTGCACGATTTAAGAAAACCGAAATTGAATTGGCGCGTCTCTTGTCCGAGGCGGATGAAAAACTGAAAGGACTGATGAGAAAATGAAGACGAAAAGGACGATAACAGACAATCGGATTGATCCGGATGTGTTGGATTATACGGTGGGTGATGATCCCGTCCTTGACCTTCGCCTGGCCGTCTGGGACTGCATGGGCACGGCTGCGCACGTGACGATGCTTTCCGAAATGAAGCTGAAGCGTCCTGTTGTGACAAAGGCCGAGGCGGCGAAAGTCCGCAAGGAGCTTGGTCGGATTGTCGCGCTCGCGCAGGACGGTAAGTTCGTCATCCGCGAGGACGACCAGGATGTGCACATGGCGGTCGAACGGATGCTGACGGAGCGGCTGGGCGACCTTGGAAAGAAGATTCATACGGGGCGCTCACGCAATGACCAGGTCGCCGTTGACGTGCGCCTACACATGAAGGACGAGATTCTGAAGACGGAGGGCGAAGTCCTCGCATTGGTTGAGACGCTTTGCCGACTGGGCAAGAAAGCGGGCCGCATTCCCCTTGTTGGACGGACGCATCTTCAGCCGGCGATGCCTTCGACTGTTGAGATGTGGGCGACAGGTCATGCAGAAATGATTGCCGATCAGCTGGAGAATCTTGAAGCGGCCTATCGCCTCGCAGACCTCAATCCGCTTGGAAGTGCCGCGGGTTATGGCGTTCCCTTGCCGCTGAATCGTCAGCGGACAACGGACTTGCTTGGTTTCTCCCGCACGATTCACAACTGTTTTGGTGCGTCGATGGCACGCGGCGAGTGCGAGGCGGCACTCCTGTCGGCTTTGGCACAGCTCATGGCGGTTCTTTCGCGCCTTGCGGAGGATATGATTCTTTTCTCCATGCCGGAGTTTGCCTATTTCAAACTGCCGCGTGAGTATTGCACGGGTTCATCGATTATGCCGCAGAAGTTCAATCCGGATGTCCTTGAGTTGATGCGTTCGAAGGCGGCTCAGGTCCTTGGCCTTCAGACCGCCGCGCTCTCACTGCTCCATGCGATGCCGGGCGGTTACAATCGTGACCTTCAGGACTGCAAGTGGCTGTACATGAAGGGCCTCGACATTACCCGTACGACACTGCGCATCCTTGCAAAAGTTGTCGCGGGGCTTTCGGTTGATGCGGCAAGATGTCGTGCGGCGTTTACGCCAGGTGTCTTCGCCACTGACGTCGCCCTGCGAATGGTCTCTGGGGGTACGCCTTGGCGCGATGCCTATCATGAGGTTCGCGACCACCTTGAGCGTCTCGGGGATGAGGATCCTGACATTGCCGTCAATGCGAAGACGCACGAGGGAACGACGGGCGGCATCGATCATTCCGTCTATCAGAAGCGTTTTGCTGATTTCGCAAAGAACATTCGGGATCGGGAGCGTACGCTCTCGTCAAAGTGCAAGGCCCTGCTGAAGTAAAATCACATGGACATTTTTGACGTTCGAGATTTGCATGTTCGATACGGCTCATACGAAGCCGTCAAGGGCGTGAGTTTCACGCTCCGAGAAGGGGAGATTCTGGGAATTGTCGGAGAGTCCGGCTCGGGCAAGTCGACCATTGCGAAAACGCTCATCGGCATTGAGCGCCCTTCGTCGGGTGAAATCCGTCGGGCGGATGTGTCGGTGCAGATGGTCTTTCAGGATGCAGTTGGCTCTCTCAATCCGCGGATGACCGTGCGGCAGACGCTTTCGGAGGTCCTGAAGATTCGGCATTCGACGAAGTTTTCGGAGCCGAGCCAGTTGCTCGAACTGGTGGGACTTTCGCGCGCTGTCCTGGATCAGTATCCGCGTGAGATGTCGGGGGGGCAGTGCCAGCGCATTTCCGTTGCACGGGCACTCGCCTGTGAGCCGCGAGTCCTGATTGCCGATGAACCGGTCAGCGCACTGGATGTCTCGGTTCAGGCCCGCGTCTTGAATTTGCTGCGCGACTTGCGTCGGGAACTTGGCTTATCCATTCTTCTCATTGCGCACGACCTGGCCGTTGTGAAGAATGTCTGTGATCGCATTTGTGTGATGGAACATGGGCTTTTTGTCGATGTCGGTGATGCGGCGGAGGTTTTTGCGCACCCGAAGAGTGAATATACGCGTCACCTCCTTTCCGCCGTTCCGGATATTTGCTATAATTCCCACTCCACAGGCAAGGACGATTAGCTCAGTTGGTTAGAGCAGGACCTTTACACGGTCAAGGTCGGGGGTTCGAGTCCCTCATCGTCCACCACTAACAGACAGCGAAAGGGAGAAGTGCGCTTCTCCCTTTTCTGTTGGGGTTGGGGAGTGCGCGGAAAATGCCCAATTTACGGGGGTGTTTGGAGTTGGAAGCGGGAGGGGGTGATTTCTCCAGAGGGGGACGGGAGAAAGGGGGGGTATGATCGTTTTCTCCGTTTCCCCCTCCCGAATTTCTCCCCCGAGTGGCGTTTTGGAGATGCGGAATTTGCAATGGAGAAATGAAAAGCGGGGCGTGTGCGTCGTTGCACACGTCCCGCTTTGCGTTGCGAAGCCCGTCACTTCTTGTGCTTGGCTCTGCGCTTCTCCCACCGTTCCCGCGTCGCGATTGCGTGATTTTCCCGACCCTTGGCAATCATCCGTTCTGCCCATTCGACGTTCTCTGGAGAGGGAACGATGCCTTCAACGGCCTTGGCTACGGCCTCGACGAAGAATGTCGAAATCCCCATTGGGCGCATCTTGTTGTGCGTCCTGTGGCCTTGTCTGACCCACGTCGGGACCATGCGTCTGGCTATGGCTGTTTTGACCTTGGCGACCACCTCGACTGGGGCCGCGCAGTTGACGATCATGCGTTCGGGGTTCCGTTGTATCTTCATCGTAGTTCTCCTTTGTCAGGTTGATGGAAATCCAAGAATCCGCTCCTGCTCTGCCCAATCGTCGGTTTCGACCTTGCGGACTTTCTCCAGCGAAAAACCGTTTGGCAGGTCGCCGGTCATCGCAGCGCGAATAATCCGGGGCGAAAGAAACGCGAGGCGCAGCGTATAGCGCACGTAGTGGCGGTCTTCCTCGACGAGATCCGCCAGTTCGTGGACGGAGGACGCCTTGCCTTCGTCGATAAGCCGCAACCATGCGAATGCCCGTGCAATTGCCTTGAGAACCGCTCCCTGCAGAAGGGTGTTGTTGATCTCGTGCTGGGTTGGTCTCTGCGAGACCGAGCCGCCGTCCGTGCGGACGATCTTCTTGCGCCCGGACACCGTTCGGAAGGCGACCGGGATGCGCATGAAGAGGCATCCGTCGGCATCGATGCGCGTGTCGAATTCGCTGGTTGGCGTCGCAGGGATGCAGAGAGTCTTCACAAGTTCGTTTCGCGCATCGTCACACGGCATTTTGACGCGGATGTCGAGTGTCGATTCAAACACCGTGACGGAACGGATGAAGAGACGGTAGATTGCCTTCCTGTCGTTCGTCGACAGCTGTTGCCAGAAGCCGTGGCGACGAAAGCCCGTGACGATCTGCTCGGGCGTGAAGGGGGTGACGTTTGCCGCCGCGACGAGCATCGTTGTAGAAGCCATCATGATTGATTCGAGTTCCTGTTCGATTGCTTCCTGCACGGTTGTTGCGCTGACATGGCGGATCGGACATTCTGAAACACCCTTGCGGGCATCTTGCTGGCAGATGAAGTAGGGATATTTCCGAACGCCGAGCGTATCTTTCTTCGACCAGCGGTAGGACATCGGATGCTGGCAATGGCCGCAGAAGATGAGACCTTGATAAACGGCCGCCTCCGGGGTCATCTCTTTCTTCTCGCGGCTGCCCTTGGCGGCGTTGACGAGGTTGCGGACACGCTCCCAAAGTTCGCGTGTGATGAGCGCCTGTTGCTTGCCTTTGACGATCTTGCCGTGGCTGTTGGCATCGCCGACATAGCGGACGTTGCCAAGGCAATTGTAGACCGACTGCGTCGTCCAGGCGCGTCCGGGGAAGCGTTCGATGCCTTCCTCGGCGAGTTTGGCCGCCACCTTCTTCGCTGAATGGAGCTGGACAAACAACTCGAAAATGTGTGGGACGTTCTGCGCCGTCTTCGGGTCAGGGATGAGTGTCTGGTTCTCGACCTTGTAGCCGTAGGGCGGTATGCCGCCTACAAAGAAGCCTTGGTCGAGAGCGGTCTTGAAGTGCTTTTGAATGCGCTCTTGAATCGTCTTGCGTTCCCATTGCCCGAACGAGACGAGAAGGTTCACGACCAGCTCGCCCATCGGCGAGGAGGTGTCGACAAATGGCTCGGAGACGGAGGTGAATCCTACTCCGAGCTTCTTCATCTTCTCGTCGAACTCGCAGAAGTCCTTGGTGCTGCGCGTCATGCGGTCGATTCGGAAGACGATGATCTTGTCGACGAGTCCCTGTTCGCATTGCGCCATGAGCCGCTGGTAGGCGGGGCGTTCGAGATTGCCGCCGCTGTAGCCGTAGTCATCGAATCGTTCGGGAAGGGCAATCCATCCCTCTGCCGCCTTGGCGGCGATGAAACTCTCGCACATCTGGCGCTGGGCATCGATGGAGTTGAACTGCTTTTCCTCTGAATCCTCGACGGACTTACGCGTGTAAATCGCCACTCGGATCGTTTTCCCGTGGTTCATTTTGAACTCCTTTCTCGTTTTACCCCCGGTTGAGGCCCCACCATACGACGCCGTTGTAGTGGCTCTTGCCCGTGATGGCGCGGACGACGGCTGTCGGAGATGTGTAGATCTTCGACTCGTATTCGTATCGTCCGTTTCCGAGCGACTTCATTTCATAAAGCTTGCCGTGATATTCGCGCCTGTACGTGACACCGCGTTTGTCCTTTGCCGAGCGCGGTGCGTCTCGAAGTTCCTTGTTCGTCTTCGGATCGTGATTGGCAATGTAGGCGAGGGTTTCAAGTTCAGCGGGGGTTAATCCGCCCAAGGTGCGTTGCTGAATGCTGTAAGCGCAACGGCTTTGCATGAACCGCGCCCCAAAGACGGCGGCATTCACTCCCGTTAGCTCACAGTATTTCCGACGCAGCGTTTCAGGGTCAAGTTCCTGCAACTCGGCCAGTTCCTGCTTGAGCTGTTCGCCTACTTTCATGTCCTTTTCGCCAGTTTGATTCAACGGTTGACATGATGCCGTAATGTCGGGCGAATAGCAACCGTCTATTTCACAATTCTTTATCATAAAACGCTCTTTCTTTGCCTTTTCAAGTGACGGCGAAGGAGCGATTTGAAGTCGCAGCCCCGGCCTCCGCTCACGTTTTTCGAGGCCCAAAAGCGTTCAGTCCCGAAAAAGTTTGTCCTTTGAGATGCGACGAACTGAAATGTATGATTTATATTGCTTTACAATCTGCAAGTCATAGCCATTGACACGGCAATGCAAAATGTGATATACTATGCGCCACAACGACAGAGGTGATTTTTGTGATAGAACTGAGTGAGATACAGAACAAGATCGAGACCACGCTGATGGTGGTCGAGAGGGCGCATACCGCAGTACCGTATACATCCGTTGTGTGCGGAGCGTATGTTCTTTGCTTGGCTGCCCGTTACAGCGGGGTGACGGATCTGAAAGCGCTTCTCGCAGCTGGCCACGTTTCGGAGAAGTTGTCGGACTTTATATGCAATCGACTGGGCGACCACTGGGGCGAGTACCTTCCTCTCCTGACAGCATTCCCGGTTGATTCGTTCGGCGGTTATTTCGCAAGGGCGGTCAACGGGGAGCGTTTTGAACTTGCCAAGACATCGGGCTCGTCTCTGCCCGTCGTGGAGCTGGTCTCTGATGTCTTGAGGATCGGCGAGGGCGATTCGGTGGCGGACCTCGGATGTGGAACGGGGGACTTCATTCGTCTGGCGGCGTCCAAGGTAAAAGCCGGGAGTGAGAAGAGCAACGTCGTCGGGTATGAGAAGAAACTCGAATTGGCGGCGTTGGCAGAGATCAGCATGCATGGCTGCAATGCGGATGTGCAGATCGTCTGGGATGACTTCTTCGGGCAGTCATACGAGAAGGACAAGTTTGACAAGGTCTTTTCGCAGCCACCGTTTGCGGTGCGCGGTCTCCCGGAACAGGACAACGTCCGCGAGTTCATCCGCAGGGCATTCCCTGACTTCCCGGAAATCCCGCCGTCGGCCGCCAGCGATTGGCTGTTTGCCGCTCGCGCAGTCGCCGCGATGAAGCCGGGTGGACGGGCCGTGGTGATTCTGCCGCCGTCGGCCATGCACACGCAGCAGGCCGAACCGTTCCGCCGGTACTTCGTCCAGCGCAATCTTGTCGAGGCGATCATTGAGCTTCCGGCGAAGCTCTTCACGAACACTTCCATTTCGACCTACATGGTTGTGTTTAGCGAGGGCAATGAGTCCGTGAAGATGATCCGTGCGGGGAACCTTTGCGAGAAGGGGCGCAGCAACAATGCCCTCACGACCGGCGGCGTTGCAAGAATCATGCGGAGCATGGAGAGCGGAACGGGGACGACGCTCGATGACGAGATCTGCGCGGTGGTCGAAAAGAAGTCGCTCTTGGACGAGACGTGTAATCTGACGGTCTTGCGGCATTTTGCCGATCCGATGGCACTCCGCGAGGGTGTTCAATTGTCCGCGTTGATCAGCGTCGGGAAGCGCGGTGCGGCGATCCCGTCAAAGGAACTTGATGACTTGGTGTCGAATGCTGATACGGGCATTCGGTATGTCTCGTCGGGAAACATCAATGACGGCGTGGTAGACGCCGTGCTGATGAATCTTTCCGAAGTGCCGGAAAAGTACGCGTCCTATTGTGTTCATGATGGTGATGTGCTGATTACGCGGGTCATGGCGAACAACTCGGTCTTCAAGGTGGCCGTTGCTGAATTGGCGTCTGGGCAGACGCTTCTGCCCGGCGGGAACGTTCTGGTCTTGACGGTCGATCCGACGCGGGCTGATCCCTACTTCATCAAGTCCTGCCTTGAGAACGAGTACGCCCAGCGGTATCTTCGGAACTCGGCTGTCGGGAACATGGTGAAGACGCTGCAATACAAGAGCTTGGAAATGCTGCCGATTCCTGTTCTCCCGCTTGATCGGCAGAAGGAAATTGGAGACAAGTGCCGCGAGGCGGTTCGCCGCGTGGTCGAGCTTCGGACGCGGCTCGGGCAGGCAAAGGAAGAGCTGGGGGCGATCTTGGCGACGAACGCGGCCGACTGCTTCGCCGAAACTGCGGGGTCCAAAAACTGATTTACGAGAGGAACACGAACATGGCTATCAAGAAGAACGAAATCTATTCATCCCTGGACGCGAGCTGCGACAAGCTGCGCGGCGGCATGGACCCGTCGCAGTACAAGAACTACATCCTCTCGCTGCTGTTCATGAAGTACGTGACGATGAAGTTCAAGGGCAAGCCCTATCCGCAGGTCACGGTCCCCGAGGGCGGCAGCTTCGACGATCTGAAGGCCCTGGGCGGCGAGATCGCGAAGGTCAAGGAGGCGGAGGCGGAGGTCAATGTCATGGTGACGGCCTGCAATGCGATCACGCGCCGCGCCGACCTGTTCACGCAGGTTCTGATCAAGCTTGAGGCGCTGATGTTCCCGCAGCTCTACAGTTTCGAGAGCATCATCGACATGGAGGGCTGTGACTTCGCCAAGTACAGGCCCGAATCGAAGAAGCGTGTGGCCGCTCTTCTTTCGACGGCGCAGGCTGTCAAAGCGATCCTTGACACTGCGTTGCTCGACGACAAGGGTGCGCTCACAAGCAAGTCTGAGGACGTTCTCCTCGAGACGAACAAGTATCTCAAGAGGGCTGCTGCATAAGCAGGGGAGGATACCATGCCATCGCCGCGATTTGAATGTGATCGTTGTGGATTGTGTTGCCGCCTCATAGGCAATGTGCCGCAGCTCAAGCATTTCGACCGTGGCGATGGCGTGTGCGTCCATCTTACGTGCGACAACCTCTGCGACATATACGATCATCGCCCCGAGGTTTGCAGCGTTGACAGGATGTATTCGCGCTTCGCCGCGAAGTTGACGAAGGACGAATATCTCGATGCCATGTCGACGTCTTGCACGATGCTCAAGTCTCATTTTGATGAACTGCGCTCTGCAATGTCGGGGGTGGAAGTTGGCGAGGGTGAGAAGGCCGGACTCGAAACCGATTTTGAGCGGCTTATGTCTTCCCTCCCAGAAGGCTCGCTTGACAGTTTGTCGGAAGAAGTGCTTGGAACGAGCGGCGAGACAGGGGGCGAGGGATGAAGAACATAGCCGTTGGAATTCTGTGCCTTCCGCTGGCGGCACTCGCCGTTGTCGTTTTGTTACTTGCCGCAGCATTGCTTATCATGTGCGTGTGTATGGTCTGCGCCGTGCTGGCGGCGGTCGGGGTGTTTGTGCTTCGAGTCCTTGCTTTGTTGTTTGTCATCGGTGGCGTACTCTGGCTTGTCGGGGCCGTTGTCAGAGGGACGTGTTCGGCCATTTTGCCTAATGGGACTCGGTGCGCTGGATGAAAGGAGCGGGAAATATGTCACCACGGGAATTGGAACTTCGGAAAAGGTTTCGGGATGAGTACGGCCCAGCATCGGATCTGTTCTTTCAGAGGATAGCGGATGTTGGATTTACGGACAAGGAGCTTTGGGCAGTTCCTGCGCTTTTCCTTCCTGGGTGTGGTAACCTCTACGCACAGTCGCTTGTGAAGGTGGCCATCGTGGGCGAGGGCACGAATTATTGGAAGGACTCCCTTCTGACGGATTTGGAAGACCGCAAAAATGGTAAATACGAACTCGAGTTTTCGTTCGAGGTTCTTCAGCGCGAATCATGCGCAAGAAAAGGACATCTTGCCGATGGCCCGACGAAATGGAAGAACCCGTTTTGGAAGGCCGTTGCGGGGGTGTTGAACACCGTCTATTCGACGCATGACGCCCTTGATGCGGCAAGTCCGATTTTCAGGGGAATTGCGTGGAGCAACTCTTATCCGATAGAAAAGTACAAGCCAGATGGGGTTGGTGGCGGCGTTGCAAGGGATTCGATCACCCCGTCTCGGCTCTCGCTTATCCAACGGATCGCTGACGAATGCGGGCTGTCATCATTTGACAGGTTCATCAAGGTGTTTTGTCCAAATGTGATCATCTACACGTTGCATAACAACTCTGGGGCGGATCGTGTTTTCCCGAAGGGCATCGAGATGATTGAGCCGGTGATCCATCCGAAGGACGGAAGCCCGTGGCTGATCAAGGTCTACAGATACGGGCGGACGCTGATCGTCCAGACGCAACATCCGTCGTGGGTTACTGGCAGGAAACACATCGAAGTTGAGGCATTTGGAAGAGCGATAGCTGACGTCCTCATTCGCCATCGGATGTTCGCACCTCCGGCGAAGGAGAAGTTCTACGACGATTCGAGGGATGCATCCTTCAAGGCGTTTTCAAAACTCCTGAATGACGAGGCAAGCCGGTTGCTCGCCGGAGGATGCAGTGCGGACAATCGGGAAATGTCATATCAGCTGATGCTTGCGCTGGCAGACCATCTCTGCGTGAAGAATTCGACGATGACTGCGGTGCTGATGGCGGAGTTGCTGAATACCGTTGAGAAGTTCCGCAGGGACAACTGGCTCTATTCGACCGAAAGACGAGGGCCGTGCAGGGCTGCTGCGGGCGCGTGGCGGTATTATACCAACTCGTTGAAGGATGAAAAGAGTGCGGCGAAGATAGCAGAGGCCTTCACAAAACTTGACGGCAGATATGCGTATTGCTGACGGAGGAGAGGAATATGGATAACAGAGATGTCATTGCGAAACTGCGTGAATGCGCGAAGAACCTCTTGGAGGTTGCCCGTGAAATGCAGGCGGCCGACCGCATGGAATCGCCGCAGACAGCAGGTTTGATTGCCAGAGAAATCGCGCCAGTAGATGGAAGGGCGCATAACTACGCACTCCCGTTCGTCCTCGGGCGGGATGAGTTCGGGACAAGTCAAATCATCGACCTTGCGCGGTTGCCGCATCTTCTGGTGGGCGGTGGCGCGGGACAGGGAAAGACAGTATGCCTTAATTCGTTTATCGCGGGACTGATTTCTACCAAGTCGCCGGATGAAGTGCGGCTCATGATCTACGATCCCAAATGTGTCGAGTTCACATGGGCATGCAAACTGCCGCATCTTATCCTGCCAGTCATCACCTCCGATTCGCGGACGCTCTTTGCATTGCGTTGGCTGGACTGCTGCGAGATGGAGAAGCGGCTTAAGATGTTCGCAAGGGCGTACTGTCGCAACATCACGGATTTCAACGCCCGAAAGGTTGTGAGTGACGTTGGTGGTGAAACGCCCAGGACAGTCCTCTATATCGTTACCGTATTTGACGAGTTCGCGGATCTGATGATGACGCAAGGCAAGGAGGTCGAGGCGTTGGTTTCGCGGATCACGGCCAAGGCCAGGGCGGCTGGTATCCACATTGTGATCGCCACGTCCCGTCCTGACTGCAAGGTTGTTACGGGTCTGTTGAAGTCGAACATGCCGGGGCGGCTGGCGTTCAAAACGGTGAGCGGCATCGATTCTCGGACGATCATCGATGATGTGGGAGCGGAGAAGCTTCACGGACGCGGGGGCTTCTTGTTCCGTTCGGGTTCCGAAGAAATCGTGCGCGGGCAGGGTGCATACATCTCCGATGCGGAAATCGGCGAACTCGTATCTGCTGCGGTTGGGAAGTACGGACAGCCGAAGTTCATTGAGGAGAAGGAATGACGCTTCTTGGACGGATGATGGGCATGGTGTGGTGGCCGCGGAAGCGCGATCCTCGGATCAAGGGACCGCAACCGCGACTCATAACAATTGAACAGGCGGAGGCGATGGAACGTCACCGCAAGGAGATGGAGGGGTGCGAAAAAGAGTAGACAGGCCGTGAGGTGGTTCGATGACTTGAAGGAATCAGCTTCTGCGTTCCGCAATTGGGGGCGGTGCCTTACGATAATCGGGGCGGTGATGGCTGTTCGCTGCTTGCCATCGCGGTTGAATTGTTTGTGATATGCGTAAAGGTCTGAAGATGAAGGATTTGACAGAGAGGTTGAAGAACATGAAGATGAACATCGAGTGGAAGGGATGGATGGCCGCGATGCTGGCGTTCGCGGCCGCTGCGGTGTTCGCCGTCTCCGGGAAGGAGATGCGCCGGCTGCCCGCGCCGGAGTTCGCCGACACCGAGGTGACCGCGCACCACCGCCTCGACCAGACGGGCGGCGTGAGGACTCTCGACTTCTGGCTCTCCTTCGACGGAACGCCATCGAACAACGTCGAGGTGGCGTTCGGAACCGATGCCGACTCGGACGGGAGGCTTGCCCCGCAGGAGACTGACGTGGTGATCGGCTGGGAGTGCGGGCGGTACTTCGTCGAGCGGTTCAGGACGGGGGAGCGAATCGAGGAGGATGGCGTCGGCACGAACGGCGTCGCCCGGACGCTCGACTGGCACTACAGGGTCGGAAAGGACAGGGTCGAGGTCAAGTCGTTCACCGCGACGAACGAGACCGGGGCCGCGTTCGCCGACCTCTCCACCGCTCGCCCGGAGTGGCTCTACGGGCGCGACTGGAATCTGATGCGGATGACCGCGCGGGGAGTCGACGTGCAGAACGAGCGGTTCTTCGTCGACATCCAGTTCAAGGGCTTCGTGATGACATTGAGGTGACAGCCAGCCATGTTCAAGTTGTTCGCGATAGGCGGGGTCGTCACCCTTTGGACGGCGTTCATCGTCTGCTGGCTTTACGAAAAGGGAGTGTTCAAGGATGCCGAGAAGCGTCTCAAGGCGCAGTCCTGGCTGACAAGGGTCGTCTGCGGCGGGATGCTGGCGGCTGCGATTGTCTACGGCGGCACGAAGCCGGACTACGGCGGCGGTTCGACCGGCGGCGACGGGGGCTCGATCACGAACGTGGTCGAGGGGGCGGAGGGCGACATGACGAATCTCGTCGGCGGCGTGGACGGCGAGGCGAACACGAACGACGTCGGCGGGGCCATGATGCTGGGCATGTTCGGCGGAGCGCCGAACCTGGGTGACCGCGACAACGGCGGCGAGACCGGCGATCCGGAGCCGGAAGCGCCGACCAACGCACCCATTTCGCATGTTTCGCGCATTCCGCCGAGCGCCTATGCAGCGGGATTCGTGCTGACTGGTGTCGGCACGAACGAGACGTTCGACTTCTCGGCACCGAATGGGGCTTGTCTCGCAACCAACTGGGTGCGGCATGGCGCGGCGACGGTCAGGATCCATGCCGATCTCCCGGACTGGACGTTCCCGTTCGACGACGGATACGTGACGAATCTCGCGGCATTCGCCAACGGCGTGGTGATGCCTGACGTCGCGGACACCAACCGTTGCTTCTCGCCGTTCTCGGCTCCCCTCGGCGTCGCCCCGGAGGCAAACTGGGGTGAGCTGGACGAGACGAACCGTCCCTGCGTCTTCTGGTGGACGCTGACGGAGGAGAACTCGCTTCTCGTCACCTGGCAGAACGTGCTTCTCGACCGATGCGCGACTAATCCCGTCTCGTTCCAGGTCGAGTTCCGTCCCGGCGGCTCGTTCGTCTATCGCTTCGACCTCTCGCGTCTTGCGTCCGACGATCTGCTGACGAACGTGACGGTCGGCGTGAGGAGCGGCGGAGGCGCGTGGTTCGCTCTGGCGCTCGGCAGGTCTCTCACCTCGCTCGCCTTCCAGCGGGTGACGGCCTACGACATCGCCAATCCCGACCGCGACGGCGACGGCATCCCGACCGAGGACGAGATCTTCGGACTCGGCACGGACCCCGACCTTCCCGACTCCGACTTCGACGGCATTCCCGATGGCGCGGAGGTCGCGGCGAACCTCGACCCCCTGAACCGCGATTCGGACGGGGACGGCCTCGTGGACGGTTCCGACCCCGATCCGCAGACGGCCACCGCCTCCACCGATGCCGACCGCGACGGCATCGACGACGAGTACGAGCGGCACTGGTTCGGCGACACGAACGTCGTGGACGATGCGACCGCCGCCAAGGAGGACGGCTTCACGCTCGGAACGGAGATGCTCCTGGGACTCAACCCGACGAACGCCGCGCCCTCGCCCGTCGTCTGCGTCACAAACTCCCTCGTGTCGTGGAAGATGGCGGACGCATTCGCCGCCGAGCTTCCGCAGGGTGCGCCCGCGCTCGTCTGGCAGAGGACGTTCCGCATCTCGAAGACGAGCCCGTGGCAGCAGTACTTCGTCTCGGCCGCGCCCGATTCGGCGGCGGGCTGGATGCTGGAGGGGATGCGCCTCGAATGGGAGGACTCCTTCGGCGGCTCGGGTTCGCTCGTCCGCTCCCCGTCCGGGGACAGCTTCCGCATCCCGGTCTCGACGAACGGCGCGGAGAACCTCACGCTCCGGCTCGTCGCGACCGGGTGCAGGGTGCGCACGGCCACCCCGCTCCACCTCCTCGCCTACGTGCCGGAGTTGAAGGTGGAGGGCGGCAGGGAGATCAAGTACAACGGAATCTCGTACTCCGTGTTCACGGACGGATCGTACTCCTCCGTCGGACTGACCATCGACAGGACGCATCGTCCCTGCAACGGCCCGCTCTCCGACGAGGAGGCGGACATGGGGGTGCTTTCCGGGATGGAGGGCGTCTCGGACGGCGGCATCGCTTACGACGGCGACGTCTCGGGCGGGACGCTTGCGGTCTACCGCCCCGGCGCGTATCCGTTCCCGGAGATCTCCGCCTCGCTTGCGCCGCCGGTCTTGCGGCGCATGCTCCGTTCCGGCGATGGCGGGGGAGGCCATATACTGCTCATTCTCGATCCGAGCGTGTGGTACGGCGAGGATCACTGCTATGCGGGTTCCGACCTCGGCTACGACTGGACCAGCGACACCTACTACTACGAGGAACACTACCCGCTCAACAGCAAGTGCCTCTGGGGGAACTGGTCGCGGGACTACTCCGGCGGATGGTACTGCAACTGCGAACCAGGCGTCTCGTCGGGCATCGGAGACTATGCGGGCGTGTCGACAGACTTCGACACGGACGGCGAGAAATGCACCGGCGTGGTCAAGGTCGGCGACGAGGTGGTGTGGTCGGGGAAGGCCCTGCATCTGCGCGAATACGGCTGCGGCGGATCGCTGACGCATTCCGAGCTTCTGACCGAGCTTGACGAGTGCGAGTCGTGCGAGGACACCTGCACGGGCGGCTCCTGCCAGCACTACGACGGGACGGAACTCGGATCGCTCGCGTTCCGCGTGTCGGTCGGATCGCCCCGCAGGGGACAGACGGACGGATTCGCCTACTTCAAGACGGACGATCCGATCATCGTGACTCCGTCGACCTTCCGCTACCTGTTCAGGGAGGACGCCAGCGTGACCGTGACCACGAACGGGAACAGCCGCCACATCGTGTGCATGGGCGAACGCGGCCGGGACATCGTGATCGAGAGCGTGTCCGGCGTGGTGCGGATGACCGTCCGGGACCGTCTCTCCGGGACGCTCGACCACACGTGGGAGTTCTCGAATGTGGACGGGAGCACGTCGCGGATCAGAATCCGCAAGATCAGCAGACTCGACAATCCCCTCGAGGACTGGACGTTCACATGCGATGGCGGCGACTGGACGAGGTTTGACAACCTCAAGCAGGTCTCGGAGGAGCTGACCGTCGAGGACAGGATCAACGATCCGTGGGACGGGGCGAAGAGGGAATGGCGCACGGTGAGGGACGCGAACGGAAACGAGCTGTCCTACGTCTACTCGGAATCCCACCGGTACGGCGAGTGCGAGAACGCTGTCATCCGCGAGACCTACCGCTACGAGTGGACGGGGCTCAACGGGCGCACACGCGAGGCCGACTACTGGTTCGATCCCAGACGCAGGGCGCGTCACGGCAAGCTTCGGCTTCTGACCGGGAACGACCGCCCGTGGGAGTACCACGACTTCGACGAGTCCGGGCGCGAGATTCTCCGCGTCGAGCAGCGCAACGGCTCGGAGATCCCAGGATCCTTCCCGGTCGCGGTCTCGAACGTCCTGACGGGCGCGGAGGGGCTGTCCGATGCCTACGTGACGGTATTCGACTACGCGCCGCTTGCCGGGGACGGCGAGGACGGCGAATTCGTCGGCAAGGTGCGAACCGAGACGAAGTACGTTGTCGCGGGAGGCGTCGCGACGATGATTGGGCGGACGTGGTGGCGGTACACGACCGGCGCCGCAGGCGGACGCGAGACCGTGAAGGCGGAGAGGTGGCGGGCCGGCTCCGCCGCAGGCGGGGCGGCTCCGAACGCGGATGGAAACGCCTATTCCTACGAGACCACCTTCACCGAGACGGGGGTTGGGACGCCCCTCGTGATGCGCTGCAAGGTCTCCGCGCAACTGGACGAGAACGGACTGCTCACCGTGAATGACTACGTCGCCACGGGCGCGGTCGTGACCTGCACGTCCCGGTCGTCCTTCTCGTCCAGTCCGCTCCCGACGTACACGGTGACGGACTACGATGCGGCCTACGGGCTGGTCGTCCGCAGGGCCACGCACCTGACGGACGGCGGCAGGATGCTTGACGAGGAGCGGTCCCTCTACGACGAGAAGAACCGTCTGCGCTCGACGGTCTACTCCGACGGCACGTCGACCACCAACGCCTATTCGTGCTGCCGCCTCCTCTGGCGGCGCGACCGCGAGCGCCGCCGCGTGTTGCGCTCCGGCGTGACCGGCTACGACCAGCTCTACAATGCGGACGAGGACGTGTGGCAGGCCGACATTTCGACCAACGGTGGCTACCGCGTGACGCAGCACTTCTTCGACGGACTTGGACGCGAGACGAACACGCTGACCTACGTTGGCTTCGTTCTGGGCGAGGCGAACGACTGGCGGTCCTCCCAAGGCAAGGTGCTGTCGTCCGTCGCGACCGAGTATCCGAACGGCGGCGGCGACCTCGCGATCCGCACGGACGAGCGCGGACGCATGACGATGACGCGCACGGATCTGCTCGGCAACTGCATCGAGAGCGGCGAGGAGGTCTTCACCAACGGGGTGCGCGTGACGGCGACGAAGAGCCGTAGCGTCTTCGGCGGCGGCTCCTCAACGCGCCGCGAGTGGGGCGGCGACAAGTTTACGGAGGAGCGGCGCTTCGAGGACTACGCCGCCGACGGCTGTCGCATCGAGTACGTGGTCACGGAGTCGCACGACTGCGGTGTCGTGACGAACTCCGTCTCGACATACGACTTCCTTGGACGCCTCGTCTCGTCCGCCGTGTGTGGCGCGAACGGATCGACGATTGTCACGGTCAACGCCTACGACGGCACGACGACGCGAATCCTCTCCGCATCCACGACCGGTTCGCCGGTTGTCACGTATGGCTACAACGAGCGCGGGGAACGCACAAGCACATCGCAGGACGGAACCGCGATCCTGAACGATGCGTCCTACGAGACGATCAGCCAGCAAATCTACCGCATCGCCACCTCGGTGAGAATGACGGGCAACGTCACCAACTCCGTGCAGATTCGCAAGGTACAGCTGACGGGGCTTTCGGACGCCCTACGCAGCCGCACGGTGTCCGTCGCGGCGTCTGGGCGCGAGACCGTCACGGAGACGGCATTCGATGCGGCCACCGGCGTCCTGACCTCCGTTTCGCAGATCGAAGCCTCGACCCCTGTGACCGCGCGTTCGATTTATGGCGTCACGCTCGACCAGACGTCCATCGACGGGGCAAGCGAGATGTCCTACGATGCGCTTGGTCGCAACGTCGCCGTGGCGGCGTCGGACGCGTCCGGCGCGACGAACCGCGTTGACAGCCTTGAATACGACCAGTCGGGGAACGTCGTGCGGCGCATCACGGACTTCCGAGACGGGCGTGTCGCGGAAGCGACTGCCGAATACGACATGCTGAACCGGGAAGTGCGGCGGACTGACGCGCTCAGAAACGAGACCGTGACCGGCTACGATCCGCTTGGCCGCACGGTCTCCACGAGCGGAGACGCCTATCCGATCCTGTCCGGCTTCGATTCCGCCGGACGCAAGACGCACGGTTTCACGACACGCGACGGCGGCGCGACATGGGACGAGACGCAATGGGAATTCGACCCTGCGAGCGGCGTGAACACGGCGAAAGAGTACGCGGACGGTTCGCGCGTCGCATACTCCTACACGGACAACGGGAAGAAGACGCGCACGACATGGGCGCGCGGCGTGTGGAAGCAACACGTCTACAATGTGCGCAACCTCGTGAGCGGCACGACTTACTCTGGGACGGCTACGCCGTCGGTCGCATACACATACGCCGATTCCGGCAAGACAGCGTCGGCGACTCTCTCTGACGGCACGTCCTACGCCTACGGCTACGACGACCGGCTGCTGAACACGAATGAGAGCGTAACCGTCAGTGGCGAGGCGTTCTCCGTCAATCGGACATTCGACGAGTTCCGACGCGCCCAGGAGACGGCGGTCGTCGTCACGAACGTCCGGCATTCGGCGAAGGTCCGCCTCTACGATTCGGAGGATCGCGTGTGCGGCTATGCGCTCACGAACGCGGCGGGGCGGGGCGTGTCGGTGTCGCTCGCCTACGACGGCTCGTATGTGACGAACACGGTCTACACGCTGCCGAACGGGAACTGCTTCTCCGCCAGGCTGTCGCGCGAGGCGGGCCGCAGGCACCTCGTCACGCGGCGCGACTATTTCTTCGGCGGCCAGTCGATCTACTGGTATTCGACGGAGTACGATTTGCTGAACCGTCCGACGAACGCCACGGACTCCGTTTCGCTCGTCCGGGAATGGCTGTACAACCGCCGCTCCGAACTCGCGGCCGCGAGCGTTGGCACGAATCGCTACGGCTACGCCTACGACAGCATCGGCAACCGCCTCTGGTCGGCGGCGAACGCCGAGACGAACTCCTACACGGCGAACAGCCTCAACCAGTACACGGCGGTTTCCGCAGGCGCGAATCCCGTGTACGACGCCGACGGCAACATGACGGGCGACGGCACGTTCGCCTACGCCTACGATGCCGAGAACCGCCTTGTCTCGGTGACTTCGGCGGCGGAGACGAACGGCGTGATCCGCGTGCTGAACGCCTACGACCACCGCAACAGGCGAATCCGCAAGACCGTCCAGCGGCTCAATTCCAGCATTGCGCCGCCTCCGTCGCCGCCGGTCGGGATACACGAATGGGAAACGCAGGAGACGCACACGTTTGTCTGGGACGGCAACAACATCGTCCTTGAAAAGGTCGAGTTCGCCAACGGCACGACCCGCACGTTCGAGTATTTCTGGGGCGCGGACAAGTCCGGCACGGAGCAGGGCGCGGGCGGAGTGGAGGGGCTGCTGGCCGTGTCGGTGGACGGCGTGTTCTACATTCCCTGCTACGACCACAACGGCAACATTATCCTGTACGTCTCCGAGACTGGGAGCATCGCAGCGCAGTACGTCTACGATCCCTACGGCAACATAGTTGATTCCAACGGCAATCTCGCCGACGTATTCTCCTTCGGCTTCAGCACGCAGTACCACGACCGCGAGACGGGAATGATCGGCTACAAGCGTCGGTTCTATCGTCCCGATCTCGGACGCTGGCTCAACCGCGATCCCATCGAGGAGAATGGAGGCGAGAACCTCTATGGATTTTGTGATAATAATCCCGTTCTATACATAGACATCCTTGGGGAGAGTTTCTGGGGCTATTTTTCAGATGGCGTGAGAATGCTTGCTGGAACCTTGTCATTCATCGCTGGTGCTAAACTGACTTTTGCCACTGGAGGTGTTGGAGGAGTGTTGGGAGGTGCTGCATTAATGGCCTATGGATTGGATCAGATACATAATGCCTATGAAAACATGAAAAGCCGTTATCAAGGCCGTGCTTTACCTCCAGGCACCTTTATACAACAATCATATAGAGAAATGTCTTATCGCCTTACGGGATACCACGGATCAACTCTTGAGACAGCGTTGGACTATTCATATACGACTTTCGAGGTAATTGCTGCTTGTGCAACGGGTTGGGCGTCAGTAACAAGATCAGCTGCTGTAATAAGACAAGTGAAACCACTACAAACGGTTGGGCGTTGGACTGCAACGGAAACAAGTGTTAGAATGATCCGATACGAGTTTGTTATCGAAGGCGGAGTTTCGGGATCGACAGCGGCAGGTGTCGTTGTTGTTGAAACGTTTAACGTGTCGATTAATGTTATCGGCATCTTACCGTCACCAGAGGTTGATACGGATACAAATCCTGACATTCCCATTCCAAATGATTTTACGGGGCCGGCAAGATGACGACACAAACACTAATTTTAATTTCTTATCTTGCGATTATAACGGTGCTTTCTCATCTGATGAGGAAGTGGTGTGTCGGCATTCTTCTGATACTACCCGTGCCGTTCATCGTGCAAATAACTGCAAATCTTGGATGCCTCTGGATTCTCGCGGTTGTAGTTCTAACCATTCTTGATATACGGATAATGCGCGAGAAGTCTGTGTTTATTAAATATAATCCAATGGTAGAGGGTTGCAAATTACCCAAAGGATGCATTCAGGCCTTTTGCCTCTTTGCCGTGATCGTGGCGTTAATAAGATTGCTGATGGTGTTTTTTGAGAAGTAGGAGGGTGTAGAACTTAATGAACTTGAAGAAGTTACTCACTACCGAAATGCCTACGATCTCCAAATCAATGCCTTATTGGAGAGCGTTCAAAGTCTGCTCTCTACTTTTTTTGCTTCCGGAAGCTGCCATGATATTTGCGTTGCTGTTCAATCAAGTTACGTTGACCGAGTTCTGGCAAATATCGCTTTTCCTATTGCTATTATGGCCTATAGAACCCATTGTTCTGCGCATGAAAGAACGAACCCTGTTTGTGGCCATTGTAGCGGCTGTGACGATACTGCTCATAGCGGTCGTGATTTGTAATGTGTCGAAGAAGAGCCGTCAAAGGGAAGAACCTACCCGCATCTATTCCAATCAATGAAGGACAGTTAACATGACTCGCAAGGAACTGACAGCCGACATCAAGAAGCGGGTTGCCGCCGGGGAATCGAAGCGCGCGATCTTCTCCCGCTATTCAATGACCGAGTGGGAGGATGCCGCGTCACGGATTCTTCCGCTTCAGGTCACGCTTGCTAAACGCAAAAGATGGCGTTTCCTGAATTGGGCATTGGTCGGGTGCCTTTCAGTGATCACGCTGTTTAAGGCCATTGATATTATTTTCATGACAGGCAACTTGAACAACGCGGGCGCAAGGATTGGCATCGTCTTGTTCGGCTTGGCGATAAATGTCGCAGTCCTCGTGGGCGTCATTCGATACAGCGGTATCGCATACATGATAACCAGCATCTTCATCCTGCAAAGCTTTGCGAAGATACTTGAAGCGGCCGGCAAGATGAACTTTGCCTTTGACCTCCCCACGATAATCTTTGTAATCAACGCCTCGTTCGCATTTGCCGCATTTGTGTTGGGGTTGGTTCTCCATCGACTAATGCTGCCCTGTACGACTTTCTTCTTCACGTCGAAGAAGACCGCGATGGGACAACCCATTTTCGAGTGCTAAACCGGGAGAGTGTCATTGCCATGAATGCCAAATGTATCTACACAAGCGTGGAACTCCCAGATGGGACTATGAAAGAGCATATCCTTCAGAATTTCACGGGAGCCACTTGGGTATCAGACAAGATTTCATGTAACGATGTACAGAATAAATTTGGACATGGTTGCGATGTCGCATTAGAGAAGAATTTTCGTTTCATCCGTAATATTCTTGGTGCTTCCGGCAACCGATCCACATCCATGCAGGGGTGTGAGTTGCGTTCAGAGGACGGACATCGTTATCTCTTAAAGAATGGTGATTACGAGTTGATAGATCCTATCGTTGGAGAGTTTGAAGATGTAGACAGTAAAACGAAGCGTGTAAAGGTATGTGTTGGTAAGGAACATAAGATAGGATGGGCTGAGTCGCTCGTTCGCAAGAATATGCCGCAGGGATTTTCGAGTATAGAAACAGTACAAGTTTCTAAAGTAAAACATGATTTGTCAAGCGATGGATTTTTATCGACGAGTGTAACGTATGGAGGGGCTGGGTGTCTCAAGGGTATTTTGAAGTCTTGTTTCAACCTGCTTGGGGCAACGAACCACGAGATTGCGATGTTAAACAGGTTTGATCCTCTTCGTCGATGTCTTATTGACGAAGAGCTTGATGATATAAATACGATTTCTAATTTCTGTCGGAATGTGACCGATGATCGATATGTAGAATTGCAGAAACGAGGGGAATTCGATCATGTGCTTTGCGTATACAGTTCGGGAGATAGAATATATGGCTATGCGAGGTTGTATGGGCAGTTTGACTTTTCCATGCGCCTTTGCGACGGTTTTGATGGTAAACCGATTCAAGAGGGATATTGTGTCGATCCTTTGGGAGAACACGGATTGTTCGAGCGTAAGTATAATTACACCATTTCGGCCTTACCCTTATTTGAACGGCAGGAGGCGGTGATTACGAATGCTTCGTTCACTTCTCTAACTCATGCCTTTGAGCGTTTTCTGAATGCGAGCTTGGGACGACAAGTTGTGGACGAGGTGATTCAGCGAGTAATGGAATGCCATCGCAATGATCTCTATTTGAACAATCAGCAGATAATTGAGGAGTGTATGAACGAACTCAAACTAATTAAGGCGACCACATGAACGACATGAAGAGAATGACTGATTACGAAATCGCCGTTGAGAGACGGCTGGAGAACTTCTGTGAACGGGACGGGTGGATTGCTTCCGCCCATGTCGCGTTTGGCGGGGACCATGAGGACTGCCAGTTTGAAAAGTTCGGCAGAGACGAAGTGAGGGACGATGCCGACGCGCTAAAGCGTCTCCAAGAGTTCCTGTCGCAGGAGTTCGGGTTTAGTCTCGCCGACAATCTGGCAGCTCTCCGCCGCGATGCCGAGACCATCCCCAACACCATCGCACCCTATCATCTGGTGCTTAACGTCAAGGTTCCGTTTGATTTCCGCAAGGTTGCATGAAGTGCGCGTGTACTCGTTCAGCCACAGCGAGTGCTCGGACAGGGATAATTTTGTTCTTAAGATTGGAGATAGAAATGATGGTCACGATTCCACCAACGAGACAAGCAATCATTGATGATATTCACATGAAACTGAGCATATTTTCTGTATGCACAATGCTACAGAATGGTGTAGGATTCTTCAATTTGAACCATCATGCAGAAGACCTATTTTGTAAAATTCTGAATGAGTTTAAGGCTAATGATGGTTGGAATCTTACCAATGTTAATCCAAAGGCACTTAATCATCCAGGATTTGATTTAGTGGATGATGATAAGCATGTCGTTGTTCAAGTGACATCCGAACGTACCTTGTCAAAGTTGAAAGATGCATTGACTAAAACATCTCCAAATTATAAAGGTTATTCTTTTTATTTTCTGTCCTTTAATATTGTGCCTCCTCCAGTTAAGAGCTGGAGCGAAGATGCTTTAAAAGGACTGGAGTTCCCGTGTGACTTTAAGATTGAGAATATTATTTCACTTGATACAATTTCAAAGTGGACCTTGAGTATTGATGAAGATGCTCTGAAGCGTGTTTGGCATATTCTTGCTACGTATGTGAACGGCGAACAGCCGGACATAAGATCAGATGGTATAAGTGTTACTAAATGGATTTCCTGTTCGGGAGCTGCTTATCGTCGGCTCCAAGATTTTTCTCGTTGCGAGGACATTCATCAGATCAACAGAATGTTGGATCCTGTTTGTCACGTGAACTGGTCCATAATCGAGATGTCGGCAGATATATTGACACTAAAGGGGGAATACCTCCATGACGAAGTTCTGGTAAAACTTCTTGATTCGCTTAATCAGGTGTGTGATGTTTTTGCGATGAGTTCTGGAGTGAGAAGTAAAGCTGATCTTGTAGCTTTGCGCGACAATGCAGACAAAGGGACGAGATTCATCTTGGACATGTTAGAACATCTGGCTAATAAAGCTTCTATTAAGGAAGCGACTGCCAAACAAATGTTTATGGATTTCGTCAATAGCTGAAGTAGGAGTCGTCAGTGCATTTTTCATCCTACAATATTGTTATGATTCGACAATAACAGCGTCGAGCAGGTCTATCGGCTTAATGTCCTGATCGGGTACGCCGACATACGAAGGATGTAAGACTAAGTGCAGCGGCTTGCATGCCCGCAGTAAAACGAGGAATGATTAAGTCATGGATATTGATACTTTGTTTGCCTCCACTGCTCAGTTGGTAAAACTGAGTGAGGGCCATATGCCAATAGCATCTGCGTCAGGCATTATATTGAGCCACGAATGTAGGAATTACCTTTTTACTGTAGGTCATGCCTTTGGTGAGGGGCTGTCGTTACAACTTGACTACGATCCTTCGTATGGTACGAAATGCTTGCCGTTGGGAGGAGGCGCATGCCTTTTGTCTGCTAATCAATGTGCGCTAAATGATAATGTTCCTTCAGGCGAAATTGTTTGGTGCCTTGATGATAGGACAATTGTGGATGGAGCCCTGTTTGATTTGCCCACGGACTGTAAACCAATCAGACATCTAAAGGTACAGGGGGGGAATGAAGTTATAGTTCCATTAAAAACATTTCCCGTCCCACATATTGAGTGCCCAGTTGATGGAGAATGTTCATTCTGCGGAATGATAAAACCTCAATATGCCGACGATAACGAAACCTATGACGATTCTAATCGGTTTTACTTTTATCAGACCCCGGCAGCATATACGCATATTGATCATACTTACGATGATGGCTTTTATAGATACTTTCGTATTCGGGATATAGACGGGCTTGAGGATATAACGAATTTTGAGGGATGTAGCGGCGCCCCATTATTAGACGAGCAAGGTAATCTTGTCGCGATGATTTGCGGAATTAACCTTGAAGAGCATACAATTAAGGCGCTTGATGTTGGCAAGGCATTCTCCGTCTTATTAGAAGTGCTACATCAATGAAGTCTAATCGCTATACGTATTAGTGCCTGGACACTATAGGGGGCTTCGATGGCATCAGTTGAATCAGAAAAAATAGAAATATTTTCTCCACCAACTTTTTCGGGGAGAAGTTTCATGGTCCAGCATTTATCACATATTCAGAACCTCGTCACACCCGAAATATGGTATAATATAAGGCGTTTTTGGAGGTTGGTTTCTCCGCTCGGCGCAAGTGGGTCGGGCTTTGGAATCTTTCAACCTCCACCACTTTAAAAGTGCGCTTTACTCAATAAAAACGGGGGTGAAACGCACTTTTTCTCTCTCGTCGGCATACACCTTCATACAGCCCTATACACCTCAAGTGGTGGGGGACACATTGGGGGACACAAAATGAAGCTGAAGCGAGGGAAAAGCAGAACGTTTCGCGTCAAAAAGCGTGGCACTGCTCAACACCAAGCGCGGCAGATTTGTCGCGGCGATGTTGAGGAATGGCCACAGTCATCGGCTTCAACATGACTGTGGTAATTTAGCGTGGCGATGAATCCTGAGGCTGTAAGCTCCGTTACTCGCGACCCGAAGGAGATTGCGGAGTTGCGGGCAATGCTGCCATGAGTGCTGCATAGAGAACCGCGAGCAATCGGTTTCAGGCGTGACCACCTGCTTTGTCTCGCTCACTGTCCATTCTCTCCGCTCGGATGTGGTGAATACGAACGGACACTGTGTCAATCGGGTGTGGCAATCAAGTGTGACCCTTTTGGTTCAGAAACGATGTAGTGCTGTTGAATTTCGGTAGGCGGCAGGAGTCGTTCCCGTCTTTTTCCTGAAGTAGCGGACGAAATGGGCGTCTGAAGAGAAGCCGACCTTTAGCGCGATTTCGCGCACGGATGCCTTTGTCCGCGAAAGGAGCGACATCGCCGCCTTTACGCGCATGTCGAGTATGACGTCGCGCAGTGACTTGCCGTGCACGTTGCGGAAGCGCTCGCGCACGAGCGAGTGCGAGACGCCCAGGTGCTTGACCACGTCGTCTACGCCGATGCCCTCGGCGAAATGTCTCCGGACGAACGACAGCGCCTCATCTCGTCGTCGTCGACTCCAAGCACTGCGACGCGCGAGGGGATGTCTATCCTGAGCTTGCGGCAGGCGGTCAGAACGTTGATTGCCTCGAGATCCGTCGCGCCAAGGACCGCGGCTGGCTTTGGCAGGGACGCGAGGAAGTCCTCGAGCGGTCCGCGCTCCTGACGCCAGACGACCGGCGCCGCCCCTTTTTGCGCGAGCCTCTCTGCAAAGCCCGCAAGCCGCTCGTCGGACCAGTTCGTCGGCGAAGGCGTCGGTATGAAGGCGTATGTCCTGAACTTCGACTTGGAGAGAAAGTGCTCCGCGGCAGTCTTCCCCACGGCGCGGTCGTCGTTCTTGAGAAGGGCGTAGAGAGTCCCGTGGCGCGGTATCGTTCCGTCGGGGCAGTGGATCATCACGGCAGGCGTTGAAAGGTTCAGCAGCTTTTCAATCTGCGGCGTCATCACGCGGGGGTGTTGGACGTCTTCATGGAGGCGGGGCTTGTCTTCGACGGAGCGGTCGGCGTTTCGGCTGGCCGGAGGGACTTGCGGGCATCGGCGTCGAGCCGCTTTCGAAGGATTTCACGGGCGAGATGCTCTTTGCGGCATCACGTGGACGGCTCGGAGGGCAAGTTCGTCCAGAAGCTGAAAATCTACGCGCAGAAGCAGTGTCCCGTCTGCGGAACCGCCGTTGCCAAAGTGACGCTCGGCGGCCGCACGAGCTGGTATTGTCCCAAGTGCCAGAAGTGAAAGGGAAAGTCTGATGCCGACCTGCCCGAGACACGGGGGTTTCTTGCCTGAGCGCAGGGTTTTCCTCGCCTAAGCGAGGTGGTTTCCCTGCCTGACAGGGGTGGCCGGCCTTTGATTGACCAAGGTCTCGCCTTTGCTTGCCCAAGGTCTGTTGAACCGAATACGAAGGGAAAGCACCCGCGTGGTTTTCGGAAAGCACCCGCGTGCTTTCCCTTCCTCCGTCCGTCAACGCCCCGTCCTGTCGGTGGTGCGCATTCGCCCCTCCCTCCGCGGCGAAACCGTTGCTCCGCCGGCGGACGGGTTCCCGCTCGCCCACTCTCAAAAGAACGCCCCTATTATACCATAATCCGCGCACCCGGAACGGACTTTTTTCAGCGGCATCAATTTTTTGGGCACGGTGATTTAGTTTGGCGCTGACTCATGCCCGTCCATCCTCACGGAATGCGGACGTGGCGCTTCAGTTGGCGCTTCAGGCGCATTCATCGCATCTTCAATCGTGCGCCCGACTCCTCTTTTTCGATTTTCCTGGCGATGACGGCACCTGGCGGAAAGCTCGCTTCGGTCACCGCGACGGGTGCGCCCGTCTCCGCGTTGACGACGGACACGACCCCCATCACCTCCTTGACGGACTTGCCGTCGAGCACGAGCTGGCGCGGGAGCGTCCCGTCGCCCTGCGAGGCCATCCACCCGGACAGCTTCTCGCCGAAGTCGTCGAGGTCGAGCGCGCGGAGGAAGTTGTGGAGCGTCACGTGGCACGGCACCTTGTACTCGTGCTTCGCGACGACGCCGGCCTTGCTCTTCGCGCGGGGCATGCACAGGGCCCTGCGCTGGGCCATCGTCAGCCTTTTCGCGAACCGCGCGATCGCCTTGACCGAGTTCGCCCAGCCGACATAGGCGTCGCGCGGCTTGATGTGGTAGCACGCAGAGCCCCACACCATCAGCGCGACCCACTTCCCGTCCTCCTCGAAGACGAGGCGCATCGTGTCTCCGCCGGAATGGGTCTCGCCCATGTAGTGGTACTCGCCCTCAAGTTCCTTGAAGCGCTTCAGTTCCGTCGCCTTGGTCACCTGTCTCATCGTCAGCATTGGCAGATTCGTTCCTTCCCGTCCACAATGGGACGAGTGTAGTATCTCACATTTCAGGGAATCTGTTAACCCCGGGAGGGTGACCGCGGCAAACACCAGCGAGAACGAGGGTGAACTAAATCACCGTGGTGCCCGAGATGCGTATCTAAATTTCCGATTGCTTTTCGCGTCAGCAGTGTGATATAATCATCGTTGCTTGAGGGTGTAGCTTTTCGCGGGTGCGAGAGGTGTTGCCGGAGGGCTGGATTTTCGGTCATGAAAAACGGGTAAAGGCCAATGAAAAGGAATACGAACGTTTATTGCGCAGTTGGCTTGGCGCTGGCCTTGCTCGGCGGATGCGCGGGAACGGTTAAAAACGCTTCAACGGGGACCGAGCGCATCGGACTGGAGACGCTTGACCTCTCGACGATGACGAGCGGGTGGAATCCGCCGACGGTGAATGTCGCCAACGGCGGAACGCCGTTTCGGATCGGCGGCGAGACGTTCAGGCGAGGCGTGGGCACGCATGCGGCGAGCTTTTACGAGATCGAGGTGAAGGGTGAGGCCGTTCGCTTCACGGCGACAATCGGTGCGGATGCAGGCATGGAGACCGTGCGGCGCGGTTCGGTCCGGTTCTCGGTCTTTGCCGACGGCAGGCGCGTCTTTCGCTCGCCCGTCCATCGTTTCGGCAACGCGGCGGAACGCATCGACGTGCCCTTGAGGGGTGCCAAGCGCGTCATCCTCTGGGTGGACGACGCCGGTGACGGGCTCTGCAATGACCTCGCCGACTGGTGCGAGGCGGACTTCGAGGTGATGCCGGGAACGACGCTTCGGCCGGTCCGGTGCGAAACCGTTCCGGAGCAGTTCGGCATTCTTTCGCCGAAGATCGGTGAAGAGCCGCATCTCAATGCGCCGTATGTTTTCGGCGTGCGGCCGACGCATCCGCTGCTCTTCACCTTGCCTTGCTCGGGGGCTCGTCCGATGACGTTCACGGCAAAGGGTCTGCCGGCGGGAGTCACGCTCGATGCGAAGACAGGCATCCTCACGGGTGCGATCGCCGGCCGCGGCGAATATCCGGTCACGGTCACGGCGACGAACGGGAAGGGGTCCGACACGCGCGTCTACCGTCTGGTTGTCGGCGAGCGCATCGCCCTTACGCCGCCGATGGGGTGGAACTCGTGGAACTGCTTTGCGAGCGCCGTCACGGCGGATGACATCCGTGCCGCGGCAGACGCCTTCGTGCGCGAGCGTCTCATCGACTTCGGCTGGAGCTATGTGAACATCGACGACTTCTGGTGCAACTACCAGCGTGATGACGCCCATCCCGACATTCAGGGGCCGATGCGGAGGCGTGACGGCACGGTCGTTACGAACGCACGCTTCCCCGACATGAAGGGGCTTGCCGACTACGTGCACGCGAAGGGACTCAAGGTCGGGCTTTACTCCTCGCCGGGTCCGCTCACCTGCGGCGGTTGCACGGGCAGTTGGGGATATGAGGCGATTGACGCGGCGACGTGGGCGGCTTGGGGTTTTGACTACGTGAAGTACGACTGGTGCAGCTACACCGACGTGGCCGTAGCCAAGGACGATCCGACGCTCTATTATCAGGCGCCCTATCTCAAGCTGGGACGTGAGCTCGCGCGACAGGACCGTGACATCGTCTATTCGATCTGCCAGTACGGCATGGACCGCGTCTCGCGTTGGGGTGACAAGGTCGGAGGACAGTGCTGGCGCACAACGCATGACATCGAGGATACGTGGGAGTCGATGCGTTTCATTGCATCTGCCCAGCGGGGGCTCGAGCGCTTTGCCGGTCCCGGCGGGTGGAACGATCCCGACATGCTGATTGTCGGCTGGGTCGGCTGGGGCCCGAAGCTGCATCCGACGCGCCTGACGCCAAACGAGCAGTACACGCACATGACGCTCTGGTCGCTCTTCGCCGCGCCGCTCCTGATCGGCTGCGATTTGACGAAGCTCGACGACTTCACGCGGGCGATCCTGACGAATCCCGAGGTGCTGGCCGTCAACCAGGATCCGCTCGGGAAGGCTGCGGCGCGCGTCGGCGGGGACGAGCCGGGCTTCTACGAGGACATCTGGGCGCGTCCGCTCGAGGACGGATCCATCGCCGTCGGCATCGTGAACCTCTCGTACGAGACGCGCACGACCGTCGTCGATCTGAGAGGGCTCGGACTTGTCGGCGAGTGGAAGGTGCGCGACCTTTGGCGTCGGATTGACGAGAAGCCGGTGCGCGACGTCTACACCGTGACGCTGCCCGCGCACGCGCCGCACTTCATCCGCCTGACGGCCGGTGCCGACGGTAGACTTGCCCCTGACGTCACGGACGTGCGTGATGCCGCGTGGAATGTGCATTTTGGACCGGACCGTGACACGAAGGCGACGGTCGAAAAGGGTTGCCCAACCTGTCCGAAGGGCAAATAGAAAGGCGAAGATGAGCATCAATCGCCGGGAATTCTTTTTCAAGTCGGCTGCCGCGGCGGGAGTCGCCGCGCTGGGCGGATGCAAGCCTGCCGGGGTATTGCGGACTCGGGGAGAGCGTCTACGGGGCATTCCGATCGGCGTCATCACGTTTTCCTATTGGCACATGCCGGTCGGGTACCTGAGTTGCCTCAAGTACGTGAAGGACTCGGGACTGTCGTCCGTCGAGCTGATGGGCTACGACCTTGAGGTCGACGCGTGCGCGCTTCTTCACGCGGTCGAGGCTCCTGATGGAGATCCGCAAGTATCTTTGGGACAGGGGCTTCGTCGAGGTCGAGACGCCGATTCTCCAGAACCAGGCGGGCGGCGCGTCCGCGAAGCCGTTCTTCTCTCACTTCAATGCGCTCGACCAGGCCTGTGTCATGCGCATCGCGCCGGAGCTCTACCTAAAGCGCCTCGTCGTCGGCGGCATGAACAAGGTCATCGAGCTTGGCAAGGACTTCCGAAACGAGGGCATCGACCGCACGCACAACCCCGAGTTCACGGTCTGCGAGATCTACGAGGCCTACGGCGACCGCACGTCGATGGAGGCGATCATGGAGGGGCTCCTGCCGCACCTCTGCGACACCGTGATCGGCACGCGCGTGGTCGCGTACGGCGAGGACAGGGTGCCGATCGACTTCACGCCGCCGTACCGCCGCGTTGCGTACAGGGACCTCGTGAAGGGCCTCATGGGCGACGACTGGTTCGAGAAGCCCTTCGACGCGCAAGGCTTCGCTCGAGGCGAAGTGCAAGGCACTCTTGAAGTAGCTGCATTGAAAGGAGTGACATGATGGAGAAAGCAATCCTGATTGTGGCGCTGGGGGCGCTGGGGGCGAGTGCTTTCGCGGGAATCGCGGTCGATGACAAGTTGCCTGCGGGCAACGTCATTGTCGAGAAGATCAAGGGCGATGTCGTTCGGTTGCATCAGGACTTGCGTGACTCGAGCCAGGACTGGTTCTACTGGAAGTTCCGTGTGACGGGAGCGGCGGGGAGGACGCTCAAGTTCCGCTTTACGAAGTCCGCGGCGGTCGGCTCGCGCGGTCCTGCGGTTTCGACCGACCGCGGCACGACCTGGACCTGGGCCGACGACCTGCAGCCGTCGCCGCGCCGGGAGGCGCAGACCAACGACCACGCCGACTGGAATGGGTTCGACTGGGGGTTCGGGCCAGAGGACGACGAAGTCTGGTTTTCGCAGGCGATCCCCTATGACGCATCCGATTGGCAGGCCTTTCTCGACCGCCACGCGGCGGACCGCGGTCGGCTCTTCGAGGAAGGTGTGCTTTGCAAGTCGCGCAAGGGTCGCGATGTCGAGTACGCGCGGTTCGGCCGGCTCGACGGCCAGGCGAAATACCGCATCTTCGCCTCGTCGCGTCACCATTGCCAGGAGATTTCGGCCACCTACGTGCTGGAGGGAATGCTCGAGCAGGTCTTTGCGGACGACGATCTCGGACGCTGGATGCGGGAGAACACCGAGATCCGCGTCGTGCCGTTTGCGGACAAGGACGGCACCGTGGACGGCGACCAGGGCAAGTACCGCAAGCCGCACGACCATGCACGTGACTACAACGAAGACCGTCCGGTCCTCTACCCCGAGGTGCGTGCGATCATGAAGATGCTGAACGAGTGGAAGCCGATCGTCGTCAACGACTACCATTCGCCGTGGCTCCGCGGTAACTGGTTCCAGAAGAACAACGCCAACGAGTACGCCTACCAGGTCGGATTTGCGGATCCCTCGTGCTGGGCGAGACAGCAGGCGTTCGGCAAGGCCGTCGAGCGTGTGCAGACGAGTGGCATGGGTTATCGCCAGTCGGATGACTTTGCGCCCGGGCAGGGCTGGAATAAGGCGACGAACTATTCGCAGGGGAAGACTCTCACCCAGTGGGCAATGAGCGTCTTCACGAACGCGGCGCTCATCTCGTCCTGGGAGATCCCGTTTGCCAACAGCCGCTACCGGACACTCTATCCGAAGGACTGGCGCGCGTTCGGCCGTGACATCGCGGTGGGTTACCGCGAGCATCTCGAGCCGTTCGGCGGACCGGAGTGCGTGGACGGCATCTATCCGCATCTCGCGATGTTCAACCAGGAGGGAGAGTGCGGGACGGGTGCGGTGGTGCCGTGGGCGGGTTCGCTTTGGGCGGTGACGTACGGCCCGCAGTGTCCGGCCGGTTCGAGTGACAAGCTCTACCAGATCACGCCGGACCTGAAGCAGATCGTGCGAGCGGAGTCCGTCGGCGGCATCGACCTCGCGCCGGCCCGAACTGGACCAAGACCTACGAAGGCCCCGCGGGCCTCAATTCGCCGCGCTGGAGTTGTTCGTATGAAGACGTCCTCGGCCGCACCATCTGCGAAACCCGTCCCGGCTTCCGCGGCAGTCTCCTCGTCACCTCCAACGAGTACAACACAGCAAACCAACTCATCGCCACCCGTTCCTACGCAATCGAACAATCCGAACAATCGAACAATCGCATCCTCAGTTCCACGCTAATATGCTACAATAATTGCGGTGAAAGGCACCTGACCGTCTCCGACATGAACCTCAACGGACAGATTGACTGGAGCGACACCGACCGCATCGTCTCGAACGACACGCGGTATGTTTCGCTCAACGGCGACTGGTAGCGCGAGTCCTCTTCTTGGCAGACGCGCCAAAACGGCTCACCCGCCCTCACCCGCGTCGGCCTCACCCGTACCCGTTTGACGGGACATGATGGTAGGGCGCGGACTCCGGCCGCGCCGCAGGGTTTCCTTATTTCCGAGACCCATTCCCTCGATCCCCTCGGCAACGAAACGGTCTCCCGCTCCTATCTCGACCGTTCGTCCCATACGACGACCCAAACGACCCTATCCCCCAACTCTGCGCTTCCCGCTGAAACCGTCGCCCGCTGTGGCCTGACCATCTCCTCGCGATCCCCCATCGGCGTAACCACGACCTACGCCTACGACCCGCTCGGTCGCCAAATCTCGCAGACCGACGGACGCGGCAACACATCGCAGATCGTCTATGACGCGCAAGGCCGCGTCGCCAAGACGATCGACGCGCTCGGCCACGAAACGACCTACGCCTACGACGCGCTTGGCCGTCAGACTGCAGTGACCGACGCGCTCGGCCACACCATCACGACCACCTACGACGCCGAAGGGCGCGTCCTCGCCCAGCGCGGCGCGACCTACCCCGTCGATTACGCGTACGATGCCTATGGCAACAAGGTCTCGATGACGACCTACCGCGATGAGGCGCTCACGAATGGCGACACGACCCGGTGGCTCTATGACGAACCCTCGGGTTGCATGACGAACAAACTCTACGCCGATGGCAAGGGCCCGTCTTACTCGTATACCCCCGACGGCAAACTCTCGCGCCGCGTTTGGGCGCGCGGCATTGCAACCGACTACACGTACGACAATGCTGGGCAGCTCGTTTCGACAAGCTACTCGGATGATACCCCGACCATCACGATGTCATACGACCGCGTCGGCAACCTGATCGAAGCGACAACCGTCGGTGTCGTGACAAACCTCTACGCCTACGACCTCGTCGGCAACTGCACCAACGAATGGCAAAACGACTTCAACCTGACGCGCTATTACGACACCCTCGGGCGCTCCACCGGCTACGCAATCAACGGCACCCGCCAAACCACCATCGCCTACGATTCTGTCGGCCGTATTTCCACGATGCATGTCCCCACAATAGAAGAAAGAGAAAACGTCCATTCTACACCTACACCTACCAACTACACTTCCTTCCAATGGACCTACCTCCAAGGAAGCGGCCTGAAATCCTCTCTCTCCTATCCCAACGGCCTCACTGCCTTCTGGGCCTACGACGCCAACAACCAGCTGCTCCAAGTAAAGAACACCTACCCGTCGGACGGGCTTGGTAGGGACAGCAGTCCTCTGCCGTCCGCAGGTGTCATCTCCCAGTTCGACTACACCTACGATGCCGCAGGCCGCCGCACGGCCATCGCGAAGAGCGGCAGCGCCTTTGGCGATCTCTCGGGCTCCATCGACAGCTACACTTACAACGCCCGGAGCGAATTGACTTCGGCCCGCCGTACGAAGAATGGCCAGCCGATCCCGGGCTTCTCGGAAGACTTCGACTACGACCCCATCGGCAATCGCCGTTCGTCTGCGACCTACAACGAGAAGGGCGAAGCGCAGACCTCGACCTATCAGGCAAATAACCTCAATCAATATACTTCTCGCACGACCCCCGGCTACGCGGCGGTGCGTGGCGAAGCCGATCCGAGTGCGACCGTCACGGTCAACGAGAATCCGACCTTCCGCCTCGGTTCCTACTACTTTGGCAGTGACCTCTTCGACAACACGACCGCTGGCGGCCTCGCCAATCTCGAAACTTACGCGACGCTGGCGCGAACTGCCGCGAACGGCGACGAAACCGACGACCTCATCTCGTCCGAGACCAATCAGGTCTACCTCGCCCAGTCGCCCGAAACCTTCGACTACGATGATGATGGCAACCAGACCCTCATCACGACCAAGACAGGCCTCTGGCGCGTCACCTACAACGGCGAGAACAGGCCGGTTCTTTGGGTGCGCGATTCCGACAACACGACACTCACGATGTCCTACGACCACATGGGCCGTCGACGCGAGAAGAACGATCAGCGGTTCTTCTATGACGGCTATCTGCAGGTTGCTGACAATAACGGTAATGCATACGCTTGGGACTGCACTGAACCAGTTGCGACCCGCCCGCTCGCTTGGAGTTGTGGCGATTTGTTCGAGTACTATACGCATGACGGTAATAAGAATGTGAGTGAAGTTATCACTATGAACGACGGCCTTGTTGCCCACTACGAGTATGCACCTTTCGGCGCGATAATCGCGTTGTGCGGCGAAAGAGTCGGTGCGAACCCGTGGCGATTTTCAAGCGAGTTTGCTGAGGATGAAATGGGCTTGGTCTTGTTTAATTATAGACATTACAATGAATATGAGGGCGAGTGGTTGACAAGGGATCAAATGAATGAATATGGTGGATTGAATCTTTACGCAGCACAAGGTAATGATGTTGTCAATGATTTTGATCTGTTAGGTGAAATAACGGCTGGTCAGATTGTTGATAATTTTCTACGTCCAAATAATTTCATTCCCGTTCTGTGGGTAATGCCACAATACGATGAGTATACATTATCTGTTAGGAGGTGGAAATATGTAAAAAAACAGGAGTCGGAAATTAAAAAAAGTGTCTCAAATAATCCAATGCGGTGGAAGGCGCTGCATATTACCTCCGCTACATGGACGCCTCATACGGGGTATGGGTTTGATCCGAAGAAGGGGTATGAATGCTTGGTTGCACATCCCGATGGGACCGATCCGAATACGGATAGAAATGAGTATATGAAATATCTGGTGTTTGGAGGATGGTCTGATAAGTTGAATTGGGCTGCAATCGGATCTTTCCGGGTTGCGGCAACAGCTGATTATGTTGATATGCAAAACTGCGAAGCACAGATAAATGTTTGGATGTACAACGAGATGTCTAGGAGATCGTTTGGAAGGTTTGCGGAACGATGGTATTTTAGGTGGCTACCAATGGCATCTCAATACATGTGGTGGAATTGGTCGCTGAAGATAAAATTCAATGGGAAGGGTGAATATTATGACCTGCAGACTTCTGACGCCGCGTGGTAATGATGCTTTTGTGAACAGCATTTTGTTAGTAGCGACCATGATAATCTGTGGCTGTGGCAGACTCGAAAATGCCTGCGACGACGATACTGGACGAAAACCCGTGTTGTCTGAACTTCCCAGGGATACGGGGATCTCTATTCCAGTCGGTTCGGTTTTGTTGCAGTCTGAACGAGAAGATGCCGTTGTTGATGCAGAATCATATTTTAAAATCTTAATGACATCGAAAGATGCTGAGTGTTTGAGGGGGGGCTGCGAGCATATTCCACTCAAAATGTACAAATGAGGATTTCCTTGCGAGATGAATCTGATTGGTGGAAGCACGATTCGCACGCGGAACGCTATGTGGTTGATATGCCTAATGGTAATTCCGTATGTGTTGTATATGATTTTGTGGATTGCTCGACGAACACAATACTGTATGTTGCAGTCATACCTTTTTGACCGGAGAATGCTCAGCGAAGGCTTCCGAAAAAAGATTTTTCACATTCCCCCTTGACGCAATACATACTTGACCCTTCAATTTCGCTCTCGCTCTCCCCGCGTGGGGACTGGTGCCTGCCAAGCGACGTGGCCTTTGCCGAATGACGGGGCCGGGGGCAGCGCTTCATGCCGCGTGCGACGGCTGTTCCGCCCGGCCTCGTCAGGGGCGGCCGGCCGCCTTTAGCATCTGGCGGTCGAGCGCGAGGGCGACGGCTTCCGTCCGGTTGGCGACGCCGAGCTTCTCGAAGATGACGGTGAAGTGCTTGAGGACGCAGCTGACGGAGATGCCGAGCAGCCGGGCAATGTCGCTGGTCGTCAGACCGCGCGTCGCGGCGGCGAGGATCTCGAGTTGGCGGTCAGTCAGGTCCGAGAGCTGGCGGTTGTCGTCGATCATCTTGCGGACTTCGTCTGGGAACGCCTCGCCGCCGGCGGCGACCGTGCGGATGGCCGCGAGAAGGTCTTCCGTCGGCGTTGACTTGATGAAGGCGCCGGAGGCGCCGGAGGCGACGGCCTTGGCGAGTTCCGGCGCCGTGCCGAAGGAAGTCAGGATGAGGACCCTTGTCTCTGGGACGCTCTGCCGGACGAGGCGCGTGGCCTCGACGCCGTTCATCTTCGGCATCATGAGGTCCATGACGAGGACGTCGGGTCGCCTTTCGCGGGCAAGGGCCACGGCCTCGATCCCGTCGCAGGCCAGGCCAACGACAGACATGTCCTTCTGGTGGCTGAAGAGCGCGTCGAGCCCGACGCGCATGAGCGAATGGTCGTCGGCAATGAGAATCTTTGTCTTCATGCGTTGAACTCCTCCCCGGTCCGTTCCCACCTCATCCTGATCGTCACGGTTGCCTTCGTCCCTTCCCCGGGGCGGGAGTCGATCTCGAAGGTCCCGCCCAGGCGCGTGACGCGGCTTCGAATGCCGTCGAGGCCAAAATGCCCTTCGGCGATGCCTTTGCTGCGCTCGACGTCGAAGCCGATGCCGTCGTCCCTGACGGAGAACGAGACGACGTCCCCGTGCGTTTCGCCTGCCACGCGGACCGTCTTTGCCGCGCCGTGACGGACGGCGTTCGTGACGAGTTCGCGGACGATGCACAAGATGGCGTGGGCCGTCGTGTCGTCGACGCACGGGCGCGGCACGTTGAAGCGGACGGCGATAGCGGCCTTGAACGCGAGCCGGTCGAGCACCCCCCTGATGGCCGTGGTGAAGTTGGCCTCCTCAAGCGTGTCGTTCCGCAAGTCCCAGAGGCAGCGCGTCAGTTCCGTGCGGCTGGACAGGAGCATCCTTTCGGCCGTCGTGAGCAAGGCCCGCGTCTCTGAACCGTTTGCCGTCGTGCACTTGGCGGCGGAGACCTGGAAGGCGAGCGCCGAGAGGTTCTGGGACAGGGAGTCGTGCAGCTCGGTCGCCAGGCGCGTACGCTCGCCGATCTTGAGCGAGGCGACGGTCTCCGCGATCTTCAGTCTGTAGAGCTCGTGCCCGCGCCGCGTGGCGAGACGGTTCAGGACGCGGATCCAGGCCAGAAACCCGGCGAGCGCGACCAGAAGGCCGACGATGACGGCAAGGTACTTCCGGGGCGTCCACCACGGCGGACGGGAGACGATGCGGACGTCGTCAGGCGTGCGGGTGACGAACAGGACGCCCTTCAGGCGCGGGAAGACCAGGTAGGGTTTCCATGTCTCCGCCTCGAAGATGCAGCGCCCCGTGACCTGGACTGTGCAGCCGGGCGCGAGGCCCGTTTTGGGGGAGACCGCGCCAGGCGGGAGAAAGACGTTCAGGAGCTCGTTGTCGCAGCGGAGGACAAGGGGCGCTTCGGGGACTTGAGGCAGGTCGCAGACCGTGCCGACGAACGTCAGGAGGCGCCCCTGGCAGTCGGGGTTGACGAATGTGCGCCCCTGCCGGTCGAACAGGAGGTTCCGGACGGAGATGGGCGTCGGCGTCTCCTTGTCGGCCTCCTGGCGTCCGGTCGTCTGGCACATGGCCCTGACGAGCTTGATCTGATAAAGGTCGGTCACGGGGTATCCTGCGACCTTGACGCGGTCTCCGGCCGTCGGGAGCGCGACGCCCTCTGCGAGTTCGGCGCCGATGAGGCGGTTGTCCCCGGAGCGGATCAGAAGGCGGTTCCCTTCCCAGGCGGCCAGCACGACGCCTTCGGCCGAACGTCTGCCCATGCGGGTGATCTCGCGTGGCGTGAGCGAGGCCGACATCTCGAGCGCGGGCCAGTCAAGCGGCTGCGTGGGGGCGGGCCGGATGACCTTGATCTCGCCGAGTCCCGCGCGCGCGAGGGCGTTGAGGAAGGGGCCTGAATAGGCGCGCTTGCCGCTGATGCCGCGACGGTAGACGCCCAGGACGGAGATCTCGGCGTCCAGCAGCTCCTGCATGTTCGTCACCTGCCCGTGGTGGAGGGCTACGGGGAGCGTGTCGCTTCCGTCCTTGAGGAGGAGAAAGTCGATGTCGGGGTCGATGTCGTCGCGGACAAGCCCGATGACGGTCCCCCTGAGGCGAAGGGTCTCGTAGGCCTGGCGCCATTCGTCGATTTCGCTGACGCGGATGGCGCGGGGCGGCGGCACGGGCCGGTGCCCCAGAAGGCGAATCTCCATCCGTTCGGGATCGACCCAGGGATGCCCGTCGCCCGTGACGTAGGCGGCGCCTGAGAACCGGACGACCTGCCCTGTGGCGGGGAGGTCCTCGGCGGAGGGCCAGAACTCCATGTGCCCGGTTTCGTCCTGCATGTTGAAGTAGTTGCCGCCGCTGCCGGTGCGCTGGCTGTGCGAAAACGTGACGAGCCCTGTCAGGCAGAATTCGCGGGCGGTGGAGGGCTGGCCGTCCAGCAGCGTCCGCAGGTCGGCGATCGTGCTGATCGGCCGAGCCGGAAAGGAGAGTGCGGCCAGGAGGGCGATTGTGCTGCCAAGAATCATGTCCCGCATTATAGCAAAAGCGCGCGCCTTCAGGCACTGTAGTTTTATGCAATTGTTCTCCGCGCCCCGGAGGTGCTATAATACCGACAGTCTTGCATGGGTAGGGCTGTCGTCAGTGTTCGCGTCAACAGGTAGTGAGGAGGTCAATATGAGAAATGACATTAAGAGGTTCTTCGTTGCGGTGCTTGCCGCTTGCGGCCTGGCCGCGCTCTGCGCCCACGGCAGCGAATTGACGCTCGCCAAGGCGGGCGAAAAAGAGGCCCGGTGCGTCATCGTCGCACCTCCGACCAAAGATCCCAGACTCAAAGCCTCCCTCGCAGACCTCGCCCGCTGCCTCGGACAAGTCACCGGACAGAAAATAGAGACCGTCCAGACCCCCGAAGAGGCCAAAGGCCGCATCCCCATCTGCATCGGAGAGACCGCCCGCAAACGCTTCGGCCCATGCACCGCCAAGGCACCCTTCGGGCAAGGTATGCGCATCGTTTCCGGCCCCAAGGGCATCGGTCTCTACGGCGAAACCGAACTAGCCGACTCCTACGCCGTCTACACATTCCTCGACGACATCGGGTGCCGCTGGTACTTCCCCTCCGAACTCGGTGAGGAACTCCCCCGCAAGCCAACCCTCGTCTACCCCGTACAAGACCGCGCCCTCTCCCCCTACACCTATGCCCGAATCCCCAACGGCTACGGATATGACGACGACTGCTTGCGCCGCAACCGCGCCGGAGGACCAAAAGTCCCCACCCAACACTGCCTCGAAGCCTATGTCAAGGACGACATCAAAAATCACCCCGAATGGGTCGCACAATACGCCGACGGAAAGCCCATGCACGGACGCCTCAAATGGAGCAACCGCGCCCTCGCCAACCGCATCGGCGAAGTCATCTCCGAACGCCAAACCAAGCACCCCCAGCCCTTCTGGTGCCTCTCGCCAGACGACGGCGCCCGATTCGATGAATCACCAGAAGACAAAGCACTCGATGCCGGCGACTTCGACCCCACATTCCAAACAACCTCCCTCACAGACCGCATCCTGGTCTTCTACAACCGCATAGTCGAACGCGCCCTCAAAGACCATCCAGAACTCTACTTCTGCGCCTTGGCCTATGTCCAATACACGCGTCCCCCCATCCGCGAAAAGCCCCACCAACGCCTCGTAATCCAAATCGCCCCCATCACCTACTCCCGCGCCCACCCCATGGCCATGGATACCGTCCCCGACAACGACTCCCTGCGCCACATCGTGGAAGGCTGGGGCGCGAAATCCGATGCCGTCTCCTACTACTTATACGGCTACTTCCTAGCCTCCCCCGAAACCACTTTCCCCTGTTGGCGCAAGTGGGCCGGAGACATCAAAACCATCTATCAGAAAGGCGCCTGCCGCTACTGGCAACCCGAAACAGCGGGGAACAACGAGTTCTTCGCGCCGGCCAACTGGATGGCTATGCGCATGGCCTGGGATCCGCAGCAAGACCCCTGGAAACTGCTCAAGGAGGCGTGCGATGGGCTCTATGGAGCGGCCTCGGGGACAATGTGGAAGTTCTTCGACGCGGTTGACCGGATTTGGGTCGAGACGCCGGAATATTCAGGGGCCGCTTGGGGGCATCTGCGGCGGTTTACGCCGGAACGGACGGAGCCGCTTGGGAGGCTTCTGGAGCAGGCGGAGCGCGAGGTCGCAGGGGATCCGAAGAAACTCGAGCGGGTGCGTCTGGCGAAGGCTTCGTGGAGGCTGACGCTCGACTTCATCCAGCTGCGGAGGGAACTTGCGGAAGGGTCGTGGAAGGGGCTTGCCGCGCGGTCGGAGAATTGGCTCGACTTCGTGGGAACCCATGCCACGAAGTATAAGGATGCGAAGTGCTTCGCCTCCTGCTGGTGGAACAAGAAGAGTTACTCCTTTGCGGCCGACTATTACAGTTGGTTCTACCGCCGGACGCACGAGAGTGCCGACGCGCTCTCGACCAATTCGACGCTCCTGGTCCGCGCCCCTCTGCGCCAATTCGCCTACCAGGCCTGCACCAACGGTGTGGACGCCTCCGTGCGCCCTGCGACCGCGGCGGAAGCGAAACTCTGGCCGAAGACCGATGTTGCGGTCGAGACCTGGTCTTCCCTTGGCCTGCACAACCACATGGGCTCGATGCGCTACCAGACGGAGGTCGAAATTCCCTCGATTCCCGCGGGCAAGCCGCTTCGCATCTGGGTCGCCTCGACCGACGGCGGGCTGGCGGCGTGGTGCAACGGCAAGCGGCTCAAAGGCTGGTCTGAGAAGGCCCCCGGCGACCACACGCCCGACAAGCCAGGCGACTTCCCCGGCTGGTTCGGACGGCCCGTGCTCTTCGATGCCACGGGGGTGCTCCGTCCCGGCAAGAATGTCCTCGACTTCTACGCCACGCGCGGCCAGGGGCCTAATGAAATCGGCACTGGCGGCATCATGGGGCCCGTGACCATCTTCGCCGAGAAATAACCCCACCTCTGAACACCCGAGCGATGCGCCGCACCGTTTGTAAACGCAAAGAAAGGAACGCCACGCAATGACAATGACAAAAGCAATTCTTTGGGGAAAGCCGGATGCGGGAAATCTGCGCGTCCGGTTTGATGAGGGGGAAGTCGCATCGGCGAAGCCGAGGCGTGGGTCTCTACTCTACAAGCGTTGTGTTGCCGCCACCTTCGCTCTTGTCGCCGCCACGCTTGCGGCACAGACAAACTTTACTGTCTCCGCTTCCGGTGATGCCGACTTTGCGACGCTCGATGAGGCCATCGTCGCCGCCAATGCCTGGGCCAAGGCCCAGAATTGGAAGCGGATTGCCACCGTCGAGGTGGCTCCGGGGACTTATGCCATCTCCACCAACCTCCAACTTCAGGGGATGGTGGTTTTGCAGGGGGCCGGGCGCGGACAGACTGTCCTCACGGGCGTTCCCGAGCACACCAACACCACGGCATTCCTCTGGATTAAGCATAACAAGAACATTGTGCGCGACTTGACCATTGCCAATGTCGTGATGAAGGGGGGCGCCCCCTTGCGCGTTGAGAACGGGGCCGTCGAGAATGTGGAGATTCGAGACTGCGTCCAACGGCAGGCGCGCTACGCCGCCGGCGGAATCTACTGTTATAGCGGCATCATCAGCAATGTTCTCTTTAGGGGGTGTCGCAACACCGAACGCGGTTCGAGCGCGGCTTATGCCTTGCGGCTTCAGGGCGGCGTCGCAACCCATTGCGAAGTGACCGAGTGCTCGGGTAGCGGCTCTCTGAATGCCGACGAAGGCGCCGCCCCCGTACTCGTCACCGGAGGCATATTGCGCAATAGCCGCATCCACGGCAATACCGCCCGGATCGACGGCGATAACAATACGGGCGACGACTGCTGCGCCGGCATCGCAGCCATCGGTAGCAATGCCAAAATCTACAACTGCATCGTCAGCGGCAACAGTTCCGACTCCTCCAAGGTCATCGGCGGGCTCTACTGCCGGAATGCATCCGTCTGGAACTGCACGGTCGCGGGAAACACAACGCCTCAAGATGCCAAAGGCATCGCAGGCTTCCGCCTCGTCGGCGGAACTATAGCCAACTCGATATTTTGGGGCAACGGAGACGAGACATCCATAGGCCAGGGGGTCATCGAATCTGGACACTTCGCCACAAATGTCGTATCCAGACTATCCTCTGGCGGCGTGGTGGCAGTCTCACCCATCTACACCGACCCAAAGTTCGTCGATATGGACAACTCCGACTTCCGCCTCCGCAATACCACCTCCTCCGCCTATGCCGCAGGAGCCGATGTCGCCTCGGTAGAGTCCACTTATCCAACGATCACAGCCGACCTCGATGGTGTCGAGCGCGGTACGCCCCCCTGTATTGGCGCGCTCGAACTGGCCGAGTCCCTACCTGGATTGGACAGCGCAATCCGCATCGCGTCCCCCGTCATTCCCGAAGGCGATACCCTCAAGGCAGAGGCTCTCGTATCTGGTTGCGACACGCCCGAAATCCTCTGGAAACTCGACGGATCCACCATCTCTACCGAGCCAATCCTCGTGCGCCAAGTGCCTCTCGGAACCCACACCCTCGAACTCTCCGTGGGCGATGGAAGCCAGACGCAGGTGCAGAGCCTGAACTTCGAAGTCAAGCCGAGAATCTGCTACGCCGACCCCAACGGCGCCAATATTCCACCCTACAATACACCCGAAAATGCCGCCCATCAAATAGAGGATGCCTACGCGGCGCTGTGCATCACTCCCGAGTGTTCCAGCGAACTGCATATCGCCGCTGGCGACTATACGCTTGGGCAGTCCCTATCCTTGCTGACCCCCGTCAAAATCCTTGGGGCGGGGCGTGATCAGACCATCATCAAGGGCGGCGGCATCGTGCGAATCGCCCATCTTCAAAACCCTGCCGCCTCCCTTTCCGGCTGTACCCTCTCCAACACGGGAACCCTTTCGGGAGGGAAGGGCGCGGTCATCTGCCTCAACAGCGGATGCGTTCGCGATTGCCGGATTGCTGATACCACCAATAGCATTTCCGGCGGTGTCGTCTATATGAATGGAGGCTTCCTCGGCGATACGGTCTTTGAACGAAATGTCGGCGGGCAAATGGGCGAGGGCGTCGTTTTGACGGTAGACGGTAGCGGCGTTGCCTCTAATCTTCTCATTCGCGGCAACGCTTCAACCTACAATGGAGGTGCCAACCTCTACTTCAACGGGTTGGTTTATGTCGCCGGCAAGGCAATCTTGACGCACTCGCGGATTATTGGCAACGGCACCCCCGATCGATTGGGTCTTCCGGTTGTCACGGTTAGCGGCAATGCCACCCTTCGGAATTGCCTCATTGCGGACAATATTGGCAGAGGATTCTTCTTAGGTCGTGGCAGTATTCCCCAGACCGCCGGGTTTTGCCAGTTGTTCGGTTCCCCCGTCACCGAGAACTGCACCATTGCCTTCAACCGCTCGGCGTCGGATGATGTTCCCACGGTCTGCATGGAGGCGGGAACTGTTCGCAATTCCATCTTTTTCGGCAACTTCCGCGAAGGAACCGCTTCCAACGATTATGCCAATGTCAAGTCCGCTGTCACATTCACCAACAATCTGGTCGATTTGACTGTCGCTGTTGACAAAGGTGGGTGGCAGGGGAATCCTTGCTTCAAGAATGTGCCCCGGCAGGATTACAGACTTTTGAGCGCGTCTCCGGCAATCGACAAGGGGATGTCCTTGCCGTGGATGGAGGGGGCTGTCGACGTCTACGGTCGTCCGCGCGTGAGGGGAAAGAATCCGGACATCGGCGCGGCGGAGTTTTCCTCGGCTGGGTTCATGATCAAGGTCAGGTAAGGGGCCAGGAGGGCGATTGTGCTGCCAGGGATCATGTCCCGCATGATAGCAAAATCGCACCCCTTCACGTACTGTAGTTTTATGCAATTGTTTTCCGCGCTCCGGAGGTGCTATGATATCGGCAGTCTTGCATGGGCAGGGCTGTCATCAGCGTTCGCATCAACAGATAGTGAGGAGTTCGACATGAGAGACATGAGAAATGACATCAAGAGGTTCTTCGTTGCGGTGCTTGCCGCTTGCGGCCTGGCCGTCTCTGCGGCGCTGGCGGCGCCGTCCTATCAGGCCAGGCTGACGGTGCAGGGGTATGCCGGCGCCGAGCTGGCGGACTTCCCGGTTCTTGTGCGCCTGTCGCCGCAGACGGTGGACGGCTTTCACTACGACACATGCAAGGCGGACGGCTCTGATGTCGTGTTTGTGGACGAGAACGGCGAGCCGCTCGCCTATCAGCTGGACACGTGGAATCCGTCCGGCGAGTCGCTCTTCTGGGTGAAGCTGCCGCAACTGGCGAAAGGCAAGTCCTTCTTCGTCCAGTGGGGGGGTGGGCCGGTCACGTCATCAAACGCGTCTGGAACCTGGAACGCGAACTATGCCGGCGTCTGGCACATGGGCGAGGCGGACGGCGTCTGCTCGAACTCGACGAGGCATGGGGCGGCCTATGACGCGACGCCGAAGGGCGAAACGTCCGAAAGCGTCCGCTACAACGGCTCCGATGCGCCGGTCGGCGGTGCGCGCACGACGGCGACGAACAAAATGTCCTATCTCTCGGTGCCTCTCCAGGTGTCCAGTTCCGACGCCTGCGACCCTGCCGGCGTGTTCAAGGACGGCGTGTTCACGATTTCCGGCTGGGTGCGCTGTGAGTCCGCGTCCGGCCACTTCCGCCTGTTCTCCCGCAAGGCGCAGTATGAGGGACCCGGCTGGGAAGTCGAGTCGAACGGCGGCAGCATGACGAAGTTCACGGCCCGCGGCGATGCCAACGACCGGACAGTCACCTTCTCGCTGCCGTCCCCCGGCCTTCACCAGAACTGGGTGCATCTCGCCTTCGTCTACGACAACGAGGACCTGTACGTCTACGCCAATGGCGAACGGTGCGCCCAGGGCAAGATCGACCCGGCGACGGACAACGGCTTCAAGTTCTCGATCGGCTGCAACTCGAATGGCACGGACAAGTTCGCCATGGGCGCGTTCGACGAGTGCCGCCTGATGGGCGGCGCGGCCCCGGCCGACTGGGTGAAGGCCGAACATGACACGGCGGCCAACCGGGGCTTTATCGCGTATGACATGGCGGAGATCCTTGCGTCGGCCGACCCGACGCTTAGCCTCATGGTGTTTCGGTCCTCTGCAGTCGGCGACGCCTCTGCCGACTTCATGGCCTACGTGTCGGGACTGGGCGAAGGTGCGGCATCCGCGACGCTGACCCTTGAGTATGGCTTCGACGCCGCGTCGCTTAACCGGACGCAGGAGGTCAAGACGATCTACCAGGCGGGGGGCGAGGAGTTTTGCCTCTCGCGGCTCCAGCCCGGGCGAACGTATTTCGTCCGCCTCGTCGTCCGCAACAATCTCGATCAGTCCATCGAAAGCAGCGTCCTGCGCGTGAAGACGGCCGTGTCGCCGGACGGGTTCAGCGAGCCCGGGCTGAACCAGACGTTCTTCACGCAGGCGAACGCGAAATGGGACAAGAGCTATGCCGAGCTTCCGCAGGGGACGGACTGGCACAAATACGAGGACGGCGAGCGCATTTACCGCCGTGAGCTTGGCGTGCTGGCCGCCTACCTCGGCAACAAGCCGGGGACGACGAAGCGCACATCCGACGTCTGGGGCGACGAGGTCTGCTGGCCAGAGAACGGCGGCCAGTGGGTCTACTGGGGCAAGATGCGCCTGGAAGGCGGCAAGAAGTACCTCTTCCGCACGTGCATCGACGACAACGAGCGCATCCAAATCACCGATCCGAGAACCGGGGAAACGACCACGCTTCTTGAAGAAGTCAGCAGCTGGTCCTCCATCATAACCTCCTCGCCGTTTGAGCCGAAGGAGACTGGCTGGTATCCGATCGAGATCCGGCTGAGCGACGGCTCTGGCCACGCCGGCGGCTGCAATTCGACCGCCGACTACCTGAACACGGAGAACATGGGCTGGTCGGATGATGGCGGCACGACCTGGAATCTGATGATGGATCCGGGGGACGGATCGCTCTTCAGGGTGAACGGCCGCGCGTCCGTCTCGGTGAAGGAGGTCATCTCGGATGGCGCCCGTCAGAGGCTGGCCCTGACCTTCCCTGCCGCGTCCGGCAAGCGCGACCTGTATGTCGCCTGGGGCCCTGAGCATGGCGGCGACACGCTGGAGGGGTGGGCGAACAGGACGTGTGTCGCCACGATCGAGGCCGGCAAGACGGATGCGACTGCCCCCCTGCCGTCCAACTGGGGGACGGACGAAAGCCTCGTCCTCCGCTGCTGCCTTCTTGACGGTGAGCGCCCGGTCTGGTCGCCGAGCATCTACTGGCGAGACGTCGCCGATCCGGAGGTCTCCCTCGACGCGCTCGACGGCCGTAAGGGCGACAAGCTGACGGTGACGGGCGACCTGAAGGACTACGCCGGCGGGCCATGCACGCTGACGGTGCTGGTCGGCCCGTCGGAAGACGAGATGACCCCGGCCTGGACGGGGCCTGCCGACTCCGTCTGCCCGTCGTTCGGTGCCTTCGAGCTGACGCTCTTCGAGCCCAATGCGTCGTCGCCGAAGTACCTGGCTCCGGGCGAGACGTATTACGTCTGCATCGAGGCGGAGGCGGACGGGCGGTGCACGCGCAGTCCGACGAAGCGTGTGACGATGGCTGGGGCCCCGGCGTTCGGCTCGGTCTCGGCGGCCGTCTCGCGTCGCACGGTGACGTTCAGGGGCCGGCTGACGGACGCCGGCATGGGCGACGTGGCGTCGGTCTCGCTCTGGGTCGGCGAGTCGAATGACGCGGACACGTTCGACCAGGTGGGCGGTCCGCGCGACATGCAGGTAGGGGAGTTCTCGTTCGAGCACACCTTCCCCGACTTCGAGCGGACCTACTACTGGCAGTTTCGCGCGGTCTCGACATCCGCCGGCGAAACGGCCGTAGTCACGACAAGGACAGACGTGGCGGAGTGCCATACGCTGGACACAACGACCTACACCTGGACGGGCGCGGCGGAGGACAGCGACTGGGGAACCTCGGCGAACTGGAGCGACAACCAGGAGGGGGACTCGTGCGGCTATCCGCAGTCCTCGGCGGCGAAGGTCTTCTTCCCAGCCGGCACGGAGGCGCGGATCGTTCTGAGCAGGGCGATGAGCGTCGGAACCCTCGACCTGAGTCAGCAGGGCGTAGATGTCACGTTTGCCCGTGCGGACGGGCTTGGAGCGGAAGATGCGAAGCTATCGGTGAAAAACGCTCCGACACTCACCGGGGCGAGCCTGCGCCTGGCCCTGGACGGCGTGGCGCTTGAGTCGCCTGGCACGACTTTGAGTGCCTTCGACGGCGAGGTGCGGCTGTCCAACGGGGCGAGCTGGAATGTGGGCCCCCTGTATAACAACAACGGCGGCAGACTGTTGCTCGACCGGGGCACGTCCCTCACCTGCGCGGACTACATGTTCGGCGGGGGCCTGACGGTGATTGACGACGCAACGCTTGAGGTGCGGTCATGCGTGGTGCTCGGCTCGAATATGGATGGCGGCACGATTCGGTTCGCTGGCAAACAGCCGGTTTTCCGTTGCTCGGCGCAGGGCGCGGTGCTCCGCTCGGAGCGGGAGACCGCGAACGTACGGCTGGAATTTGCGCTGCCGGTCGGAGGCTATGAGACGCCGCCGTTCGTCAACGCTCACGCCAAACCCGGCTATATCTTGGGCCACAAATGGGATGAGGAGCGCCTGTGGCCGATTACGGTCGACATCGCACGTGACTCGCCGGCGGCAATTGGCCTGCAGAAGACGAACACGACGCTGATCAGCTGGGGGAGGGGCATCTGTCCCAAAATCATCCAGACAGCCGCTCAGCCGGGCGCGAACGCTACGTTCGTTTGGTCGGAGGAGAAGGAGGGCGAAAATCCGGTGTCGCTGGGCGTCCGCCTCGCCCCGGCCGGGTTCATCATCCGGGTCAGGTAAGGGGCCTTGGATGAAAACGTTGCTGATGAATCAGGGGGTCTGTCCCCACTCGTCCTTCCGGACAATGGGAAGATCCTGAAAGCCGACTGCGGCTTCGGACTCGACGACTCGAAAAGCTCAGATGCTCAGATGCCGGGGTCGGTCAACACCGCGATAGCGGTGTTGACCGACCGAGTACACCTCCAGGGCCCGGTGGATTGACGCAAAGGCGCAGTTATGATATCATGTCTGCGTTGTGTAGAATTCTACGGAATATTTAATTATGAGGATTGCGCGAGATGGTTATCTTGACCAAATTAAGAAGTTCATGCACAATGGGCTTGTGAAGGTCATTACCGGCATACGCCGCTGCGGAAAGAGTTATTTCCTCTTTGACATCTTTTGTGACTATCTTCGCGGACAGGGCGTTGATTCGAGTCAGATCATCGAGATTCGCCTTGATGAAGACGAATTTGAGCAATTGAGAAATCCGCGTAAGCTTTCTGAACATGTCAAGGCGCGGTTGTTGGCGGATGGACGGCAGATGTATGTGCTTATCGACGAGATTCAAGAATGTAAGCCCGTTGATGGCGACAGCGTGACATTTTACGATGTATTGAACACGCTCATGAAGAAAGCCGATGTCTATGTGACAGGATCAAATTCGGAAATGCCGTCTGAAGATATCGCGACGAATTTCCGGGATCGCGGTACTATCATTCGTATGTGGCCACTTTCTTTTGCTGAATATTATCAAATTGGCGGAAAGGAGAAGGTTGACGCTTGGGAGGACTTTCTCGTTTGGGGCGGTATGCCGCTGGCCGTCTTGTCGCCTGACCAGAGTTCGCGTGAGACGTATCTCAAGAATCTCTTCAAACGGGTGTATTTTGCCGATATTGTCGAACGGTATTCGCTGAAGAACGACGTGGCTCTTGGCGCCGTTTGCGATGTAATGGCGAGTGCGGTTGGCGGCCTGACCAATGCCAAGCGCATCTCGGACACGCTGACGACGACGGCGTCCTTGTCGACCTGTCCTCAGACGGTAGCCCGCTATCTTGACATCTTCTGCCATTCTTTTCTTTTTGAAAAGGCATCTCGTTATGACGTGAAAGGACGAAAATATCTTGAAGGTGCGGCCAAGTATTATTGTGTTGATACGGGGCTTCGTAATGCGCGGTTGAATTTCCGACAAATTGAGCGAACGCACTTGATGGAGAATGTCATCTATTGTGAACTGCTGCGTCGTGGATATAATGTCGATGTGGGCGTTGTCCAGTCAATCGAGAAGGATGCAGGAGGAAAGAGCGTTCGCAAGGAGTTCGAAATCGATTTCGTTGTCAACTGCGGATTCAAGCGTGTCTACATTCAGTCGGCATTGAACATGGATGACCACGAGAAATTGGAGAATGAGGTTCGTCCATTCAGAAAGTCGGGTGATTTCTTCCGCCGTCTCGTCGTCACGGGGGGAAATGGGCGTCTTTGGCAGAATGAGGAGGGAGTTGTCTTTGTCGGTGTCATCCCGTTCTTGCTCGATTCGCGCATTGTCATGGGGGAGTAACCTTCGTGAATGCACTGTAGTTTTATGCAATTGTTCTCCGCGCCCCGGAGGTGCTATAATACCGACAGTCTTGCATGGGTAGGGCTGTCGTCAGTGTTCGCGTCAACAGGTAATGAGGAGGTCAATATGAGAAATGACATCAAGAGGTTCTCCGTTAAGGTATGTGAGACTATGAAAATGATACGCTATGTTGCCGCGGTGCTTGCCGCGTTGTTCTCGCTCCAGACCTCGGCGGCCGCCCCCGACATCACCGATCGGCTTCAGAACCTTGGCATTCCGCTCATCGGCCGCTACCCCGACGGGAAGATCACGCAAAGCACCTACGCTCGCAATGTGTGGGATATGAAATACCATGACGGCAAGGTCTTCATCGGGAGCGGGAACAGCGCGAACACCGGGCCCTCGCCCAACGCCGGCCCCGCGGAGGTCTGGGAGATCGACCCGGCCACGGGCGCCGCCCAGTTATCCTATAAGATCGACGGCGAGCAGGCGGATGTGTTCCGGGTTTTCAGCGATGGCTGCCTGTACGTTCCCGACCACGACCCGCCGGGAACCAGCAGCTACAATTGCTACTACAAACGAAACACGTCTGGGAAATGGAGCAACGGTGGCTGGCTTACCGGCGAAGTTCATGTCTACGACATGGCCGAATTCGACGGGAAAATGTTCGCATGCGGCAGCGGCAACTACTTGTGGCGCTCGGACGACGGCGGCGCGAACTGGTACCAGCAACAAAGATACCCCCTCGCCGGGAGAAAATACGCCTTCCTCCCGTACGGCGATCAGTTGATGACGTCCACAGGCTACGGCGACTGGAATTCCCGCGACGCCTTCCGTTACTGGAACAAGGCCCAGCAGATCTGGGCCGTCCCAGACCCCATCAGTGCGGCCATGGCTTTCCCAGACCAGTCGAACCTTCCGGGGAACAATCTGAAGCTGGTCCGTCCGGCGCAATTCGGGAACAAGTGCCTCTACATCGGCGCCTACGAGTTCAACGACCACCAGAACGACCCTTTCGGTGCCTATGTCTCGACGTTCGACGGCACCACGTTCAGCGCGACGGCCATCCCCGCCGCCACCGGACAGGTTCCGTGGGACATCCTGGTCAAGGACGGCACGGCCTACCTCCTCGTCCAGGACAGGACGTTGCTTGCCAACACGGATCGGAAATACGTGAACCGCGTCTTCGCGTCCACCGACGCCGTGTCTTGGAAGGAGCTGTTCTCGTTCCGCGCCACAACCTTCGCCATGTCATTTGAGAAGGTCGGCGACACCTTCTATTTCGGCATGGGAACGAAGGACCGCGTCTGCGACGAATGCGGAACGATCTACCGTGTGAACCCCACGGCCTCGGAAGCTCCGCCGCCGGCGTTGCCGACTGCCGCGTTTGCGAGCGCGGCGCAGACGGTCCAGGAGAATGCGGGAACGGTTTCCATCTCCGTGGTCCTTTCGCAGGCGTCCTCCTCGGCGGTATCGATTCCCTTCACGCTGGGCGGTACGGCCCTCGCTGGCGCGGACTACCAAATTCCGGCCTCGCCACTGACGATCCCGGCGGGGCAAACCTCGGGAACGATCGATATTGTCCTCGCGGCCGACGGCCTCGCCGAGCCGGCGGAGACCATCATTGTGGTGTTGGGAACGCCGACCGGCGCGACGCTCGGCGCGACGACGACGCACACCCTGACCATCGCGGCGTCGGAAGCTCCGCCGCCGGCGTTGCCGACTGCCGCGTTTGCGAGCGCGGCGCAGACGGTCCAGGAGAATGCGGGAAC
>CAKTUI010000002.1 GCA_934621385.1 uncultured Kiritimatiellota bacterium | reverse complement strand
AATGAGTGCACAGTATTTGGCAAACCAAAAACCACCCAGCTACTTACAGGGTGCACTTTCTATTTGACAAACTGGGCGGCTTCAGTGCATTCAGTGGTACAACAAATCAAGCGCGGCGGGGCGAGGCCGCACCCCACGCACGAACTACAGGAGGATGCGCACGCACCACACGGCGTAAACGCCGCAAAGGACGAACTTAATCAGAACCCCGAAGAAAAACCCAAGAAGCGCACCAACTCCGCTCAAAAGCGCATCCTGTCCGCTTCGTCCGAGCGTGAGTTCCCCAAGAAGCGCACCAAGGAATGGACCCAGCACAATGCCCCATGGCAGGACGAACGCACCAACAATCGTCCCAATGACACAGCCAACCTGCCCCCGACGCGAACAGTGAAACCGCTTCGCACCCCACGCCGGCACGACGAAATCGAGAATGGTCACAACAAGTGCCGCGATGCCGCCGGCAACCAACAGCCCAGTCCCAACCGTCCAGCCCATTGCCCACAGAACCCACAGTGCGGCATAGACAATCCACACCCCCGGAAGAAACGGCACAACACACCCGATAAAGCCAAGAAGCAGCAGAAACCCGATAAGAATCGCGGCAAGGACAGTCATTTTATACACCTTCCCGCCAAAGGACATAGGTCCAGTTCAGTGCGACCGCACAGGCGATGCCCCCATAGAGAAGCCATCTTCCCCACGCCGTTCGCGGCAGTCTCAGTCCCTTCCGCCATCCGACGAGCAGGGCAATCGGGACGAGTAGAAGGAGGCCCGTCACCAGCGGCTGCAGGGTGAATGCACCCGCAAAATCGCCGCGCACCAAACGCAGGACGGCCCGCGTGCTCCCACAGGTCGGACAGGGAATCCCCACGAAGCGACGAAGCGGACAAACGACGACTCCCGTCCAATGGGCGCACAAGACGAACGCGGCAATCGTCCCAAGGGCGATTGCCGCATCCAATTTTCCACGAAAACCCGCGAATTTCCTCACGCCACAACTTCAACTTCGGGCGCATCAAAGAGCTTCCGATAGGCCGCCGCATAGACGCACAGACCAAACGGAATCGTGAAAATGACACCGATGCCGCACACCAACGCACCCGCCCCCATCAGCATATTGGCCAAAATACCGACGAGAATCGGCTTCCAGAAGCGATTACGGAAAGTCTCCGTCAACACATGACAAAAGGCCTTGTACCCGGAAATCCGCTGGTTCACGACAACCATCACCACCCAAAACAGCAGAGAGTTCACAATCAAACTCATCGCATAGAGAAGAATCCACCCCAAAACCGGCACCACCAGCAGAAAAGACGAAAGAATGTACTGAACAAGGACAAGGAGAATCACCGCGACAAGCGTCGGCAGGAAGTACGAGAACCCCTTGAAGACATCACCCGCACCTGGTACCGGCTGACGTTTCGTAATCCAGGCATCCGCCAGCAGGAAGAATCCACCCAGCATCGCCGGATAGCCAATGCTGCACGTAACGCCCCCCCATTAGCATCACGAGAAGTGACGCGCCAATGGCGGACCCCATATGCTCCTTGAAGATGGACCAGCCAAGTCCAAAGCAATCACCGACCTTAATGTTTGTATTCATATTGTCTCCACTTTCACTTACCCGGTGCGTATTATAGCAAATCTCGCCCACATGTGTGCATTGAAAACCGACAAAATGATTCGCGCCGAAAGGGTGGCAAAAGAGAACAGCTTGTCTCAATCAAGAGAAGCTGTTCTCCAACACGGGAGAAGCTGTTCTCTCGCTCGGGAGAACAGCTTCTTTATCCGTGGTGAGGCGCACCCCTCTGCCGCCACCCCCAAACCGTCCCATCACCGACGACTCACCTGAAGGGGACTGCCGTGTAGACGAGCTCGTGGAGGTGCCAGACGCGGGCGTGAATCTCGTCGGCGGACGGTTCGCGCAGCACGGCGGCCGCAGTCTTCCCGAACGCATTGGACAGCCACTCCTCGCAGTCCTGAGCCTTGGCGGACTTCTTGCCCTTCCTCGACAGGAGCTTCACGATGCCGGGCGTGAAGCCAAAGCCACCGGCATCCTCGACGAGATCGGGGCCGACGGACGCGAAATCAGAAACGCCAAAGCCCGAAACCGCACCCAGGTTCGTAATCTCAATCTCATTGCCATCACCGAAGTCATACATGTAGCCGAGCGTGTCGCCCACCTTCCTAAAGACATCCCCAATGGCGACCTCGGGGGCAAGCAGGCGCCGCTGCCCCTTGCCGAGGGGGACGTCAAACGCCTCAGCATCCGACTCGTATACCACGCCCTTCGCATCCTCGAAGTTGTAGAGATGGTAGTTCAACCAACCAAACGACACCTGAATCACCTCATGCAGAAAGGCAAGGGTGAATCCTTTCTGAACGACAACCGTCCGAGAGTAATCGGTGCCCTTGTAATCAAGCCTTAACTTCAACAGCAAATCCTTGTCCATAAGTCGTCCCTTCGTTTATTGATGTTTACAACATTATACCAAAACCGATTGCCAGGAACTTGCGCGGCCGTGGAAGATTGGGGGGATTTCAAAATCTAATGGGGTAGCAAAAGTAGAACAAACCATGTCAGGAAAGAAGGACAAGATGAATCGTCAGAGAAGGGTGAGTCACGCCCTCCGAATCACCTGCCAACGCAAAAATACGCGGCATCCATCCACCACCTCATCGCGCTTGACGGCGCAAGATGATTCCTAACGCATCCAGTATCGCATCCACATCCCGTTGCGTATTCTCGGGGCCAAATGTAATGCGGATCGTGGACTCGGCAATCGCCTTCGGCACCCTAATCGCCTTGAGAACATGAGATACCTGCGTATTCTTCGAGTCACAGGCGGCACCCGTCGAAACCGCGATACCCTTCATATCCAGAATATGCATCACTCCCTCAGCCGAATTGCCCGGAAACGCAACACTCACAAACCCCGGCAATCGTTTTGCGTCCGTTCCACCAAGATAGACCACATTGGGAAAGAACGACCTCATCCCTTTGCAAAATCTTTCAGCAAGCCTATTCAGATGGACTGTATTCCTTGCCATATTTTCGCAGTTATACCGCAGAGCCGTTGCCATGCCGACGATTGATGCAACATTTTCCGTCCCCGCTCGCCGGCCCATCTCCTGTTGTCCCCCATTCATCAGGGATGGCAATTTAATCCCTCTGCGGATGTACAGAAATCCGACACCCTTCGGACCATTAAATTTGTGTGCACTCGCTGAAAGGAAGTCTACATCCATCTCTCGCACATCAATCGGAATGTGCCCAACCGCCTGAACCGCATCCGTGTGAAACAATGCACCGCGTTTGTGCGCAGTTTCCGCCAATAGTTTAATCGGATTGATTGTCCCCAACTCATTGTTGGCCGTCATAACCGAAACCAACCTAATTCCTTCTCGCCACCGCCTTGACAACGCTTGCGGCATGACACACCCATTTTCCGATGGCCTCACATACACGACATCTCGCCCATGATCAGCCTCGCTGGCCGTAGCGTTCAAAACGGCATGGTGTTCGTAGGAGGAAGCCATTAAACCGCCCGTCGTCCCCTTGACAGCCCAATTATCGGACTCCGTCCCTCCACTGGTGAAGATAATTTCATCGGGCGCGGCATGGATACAAGCGGCAATCGTCGCACGCGCATCCGAAATAGCCTGGCGCGGCACTTTGGCCCACGCGTGCAAACTGCTGGGGTTGCCAAACTCTTCGCGCAGGAATGGCATCATCGCCGTCCAAGCAGCATCGCAAAGCCGTGTCGTTGCAGCATGATCGGCATAAACGGAAATCTTACCCATTTGAAATCCTCTCAGTGATAACTCAATGCGGGCTTCAGTCTATTTGGGAATCCAAGTCTAACCGCTTCTTCGAGAATTTCTTTTACCATCGAAACAAACTATCCAAACAATCGACATCCTTGTGACTTAAACTCCTCAATCTTCTCCTTCAACCCTTCAACGGTCGCCTCCAACACCTCCGCCATACATGTCATGCACAAGAACTCACCCCTCTTCGCGTCCGACTCAAAGAGTTTTTTATTCAATCCAATCTCATCGTGTGAGAGTTGTGCATGGCAATACTGGCACTCCTTAATCCTCGCCATTAGCACCTCCCGCTTTCAGGTATTGGGCCTTGATGCTGTAAACCGCCATATTCTTCTTGCCGTATTCCTTCGGGTCAATAATCTGAAGTTGCTGCCGAATGACCGTCCGCATCTCAATCGCCGGCCGCAAGCAGTAGAGGGAGAACTCCCTAACATCAACCTTGTCTGCACTGGTCACATGGGGGAAGAACAATTTAAGATAAGCGGTGCAGATACGAAGAACCGCCTCCGTATCACGTGTATCGGCACTCGTCGAGTAGTCTATCAGTTCCTCGACCACACTACGATACATCAAACATTCGGATGGGCTACGCATCAAGTGCATAATTTCGGAGAAGTACTCCGTATTCAATGCCCAGGAATTGATCTTCAAACTCTCGTTCATACGAGGGATATTTCGCCCCTTAATGAAACCATGGAAGCGGTCGAGAAGAGCTGATTCATGGAACACCTCCGGAAGTGTACGAAACATATCCACCTGCTCGTGCATATCATCTGCAGGGATATTACCCAGCAGAATGATGCCCGCAGTGCCCGTAACCTTCACATCACCAAATGTCGCCTCCCCAGCCTCCATGTAGGCCTTGAGCGCACCCTGCATCTCGCTTGAGTCTGGGAACTGAATTGACTGAATCTCATCAAGCGCCACAAACTCGTTCTGTGCGACAAGGCCCGGCTGTCGTTTCGACACATCATAGAACATCTTTGCCCGACTCAATGTCCCCCCACTCACCAACCAACCATATTTACCAATGCGTCCAAAGAGGTAAGACTTGCCCGTTCCCTTCGGAGCCAACTCGACCAAATTAATGCGAGGCTCTATAAATGGGAGCAGGCGCGTCAGCATCGTATGTTTCTGCACCCAATCCTCATATCCATCTGGATTGTAGTCAATCGCCCCAAGAAGGACATCCATCCACTCCTCAACAGAAAACTGCTCACGCGCCAGCCGAAACGCATCAAGATTCACCGTATATGGGCAGAAATTCTTATAGTCCAAAAGAGTAAGATAACCATTTCTTTGTCCTTTTGGACGAGACTCGTCAGGGGGCAAATATCCCAGTTGAATCAGGCCCCACCCTCCAGCCGTCTTCGTGACATCCTCCTTGATACGCTCCCAGACATAATCTTCAATAATCGTCTCCTTATGACGAATGTCGAGATCCGAAATTTCAAAGGTGTGCTTGTTCAACGCGATATTAAGTTGGACACGAATGTTTGCCAAGAATTTCCGCGTGCTGCCGCCCTGCCGCGCTTCATCAACAATCTCAAGCTTCTGCCCCTTCTGAGGAATAATTTTGCCGACATATTGTCGCAGCTCATCCGGATTGCCAATACGCCCATTGGCATCCGCCTTGCGTTTCAAAATCCAATCACGCAAGAACGCAGGAATATTAGCGGCCTTGAAGGTCGAAATCAGTCCTTGATCCTTAAACACTGTCGTCTGTGGAAATACGTTGCGAAGCTTGTCCGTATTCATTCTTTCTCCTTAGATATCAAAATCAGCTTTCTCACTCATTTGCTCTGTCGCATCAGGTGTCAAGGCTGCCGTAGTTACATTCTGTTCAGCGTGAGTGAGAACAGTCGCCCTCTCAATCACTAAGAATGGCACAACCTGCTCTTCAATCGTTGCTCCACCATGCATTTCAAATCCTGGAGCACCCGACCTTGAGAAACGGTTGTACCCCCTAACCATTACAAAATTATTTCCAATTGATTCGGCCACCAAGTCGGAATTGAAATACTCCACACGATTGCGCTCAGCATAACGCCAATCAAGCACGGTAAGCCGGCTTTCGAATTCCTTAATGTCCCGCGACTGTCCATCACGCCGCGCAATAACCGCAAGCCGAGTCGCTCCATGATCTGCGGTAAGAACAACGCGCCGATAAGTGTTCAACAGGCCCTCAACCTCCCCCATTACCTGAATATCAAGTTCACAAAGTTCCGCCGTCAAAGCCTTCACATGATCCCCAAAGGACTTGTGCAACAAACTGTCGAATCCATTGTACTTACGACAACTGGAGGCCACACCCCATTCCTCGTCCACGGAATTGTACGGTGTTGAAGTGGGCAGATTGACGCACACACAATCTATAACCTTTGGATCAAAACGATGCGCCCTACACCGAGCAATCAGAAATGGAATATACTCGGCACCAAGAGCATCAACGACAAGAAGCACCGTTTCAGGATCCGTCTTGAATTCAGAAAGACGCGCCCGCCGCGAATCAATCTTATCGGGGATGGACGACTTAAACGCCTTCGCCACAAACTCATCCGAGACCTTGTCTGCGCATTTCTGCTCACGATAATCGGCCATGTATTCTGCGAGTTCAGGATACTTATCAAACCCGTCCGCCAAGCGATAGGCCGTCAACAACTTACTCTGTTTACACGCGAGCCCACGCTCTTCCTCCTTGCCGGCAACAGCTCTACGAATCCATTCGGCTTCCTCGGCTTCAAGCCCAAGTTGAAGCCACGGCACCATTTTTGCCGCCGGCCAATCCTTCGTCCGCCTAATAAGTTCGTCCACAAATGATTCGACCCCCGTCGACCCAATTCCACGCCGCCTAACCGCCGCATTGCGCTCCTCCGCCAGCTCACTGGCTCGCACAGAATTTAGGACTTCATCAGCAACATTAATGTAGAACTCTAAGAACCGATCAGGATGCTTCGCGACACGCGCCAACACATCCGCAAGAAAACTCCCAATCGGCGCGATTGTCCTCAGCACCTGCTGAAAAACCTCGCGCTCGTCAATTCTACAAATCTCCTCGTGACGCGAGAGTGCGACTTCACAAATCGAGCGGACACCGTTCGGAAAGAAGTGCGTCATAAGTTCTTTGACAATCTCCGTCCCTGATGTATTCTCCTCAATCCACCTGAAAGCATCATCCGTGAGATCTGCCGTGAATTCGCAACGTTCAAAGAGAAATTCCTTCAAGGTACAAAACTGTCGCACGTCTCGTGACAATCCTGGGAACTTATGTGCACCATTAAACTCAACGGAAATGCAGACATCCTCATTGGACTGTGGTGCCCACTGCTCCAATGTCTTCAGGTAGGTTGCCCAGTCTGAATGGCATTTAGGCAACCTTCTCGAAAAGGTTTTGTTTACAAGGATATACCGATTCCCCGAAACAGCAGGTTCGGCTTCTGTACCGACCGTACAGCAGAGCGAATTACTGATAATGCTCGGATGTGTAAATGTCTCCGCCATCTCCGCCCATTTCTGACGAAAGACGAAGATAACGGTATCATGCCCCATCCCCTTCAGATAACCCGCAATCAGATTAAAAGCATCACGCACCACAGCCCGGTCAAGGATTGAGAGATATCCATCTAGACCAACGACGATCATCTGCTTGCCCTGGGCCTTTAACTCTTGTCGCTTACTCTCAAGTTCCTCGAAGACTCGTTCTGCCATCGGAATAAATCCGTCCGATCTCACGAACCGACTTATGGCAACAACCGAAAACGAATTACCATAACTTGAGCAAACCGCACTGAAGTCGCAATGTGCCGGAATAACCAGCACACGCGACATGAATTTACTTTCGCTGTTTCTGATTCGACTGCAGAATTCGTTACCGGTCATACGAAGATTCCTTAACCCATAAGCGCAATACCCGCATCCGGGACTGACGCAATCAATCTCAAAAGCTCCTCCTTCGCATCATCAGCCGACATCTTTTTAATCTTGGACTCAATCTCGGGACGAAAGGTTGTATTATAATTACCCTTGACGAAGTCCATCACAACATCCTCTCGCATGGGATTACTCCTCCAGGTATTGGGCATCGCGCTAAGGTGAGTAGCAAAATACCCAGCCAAATCAGATGCCTTTATGCTTAACTTCGCGTACCGTTTCGGAAGATTACGCGCAAGGAAAATTGAATCCTGCTGCGTCTCATTGAGCAGTTCCACATTTTTGAGAATCCTGTATGCCTCCTTGATTTTATCGACTGACGCATCCGAGAGACCCCGAATCGTATCAAGAATCTTCCGTGCCTCAAATAGATTGGCGAACAGAACATCCGCAGGAAGCCCATGCGCCGCACTCCAGATGTCCGGATCATTAGAACCAGTCAGTTCCTTCCAAAGTTGCATCAACTTGCGGCCCTCGGACCGCTCACGAAAAGCTCTAATTTGTGTAACCAACGCATCCCTGAAATCGGATTCTGTCAGTTCTGCACCGCCCTGGCGTTCATCCAAAATCTGACACCACTCTTCTGGCGAGATATCGGCAACCCCTTCACCAAGGTTCTTGACCAGAATCTCAATCGACGCCTTCCTTTCTGGAGCACGGAACAATGCATAAATCTCCTCCTTCTGTGCCGAAACCGTCATGCAGAGTTTCTCAAGCGCCTCTCCCTGAATCTTGTTGTCCTTAACCTGAGTCCGCAGTTCATCAATGAACGGATAGGCCGCAGCAAGAATATCCAACGAGACTTTATTGAATTCAGTCATCGCCTTCTTGAGTTTCGTCTGGGCAGACTCAAAGTTCATCCAACTGCCGACCGCAAACAATTCCTGCATCGCCAAGATAAACCGATACTGATTCTCAACATCTCTCAGGACACCAGACACATCGACCTCGTTCCAAAGCCAACTGGCATCCATTGAGAAGCGCGCCACAATCGTCTTCCGATATTCGCACCCAAGGTCTCCGGCCCTTGCCGCCGCCTGCGGCAGATCTGGAGCCTTCATGCTGAGATACAAATCAAAGGCATTTGTGAAGACCTCTGGTGTCATGTACTTCTGAATTGCCGCGGCAAGGCCCTCATTCTTCAGCAGCAGCCCACCAATCGCCTTGACCCGCTCCGTCTTCGAGGTGTCCTTGGATTTCGACGACATCGGTATGACCTCACACAGGGACTCCACCACGCGGCAGATTTTTTCCACTGCCGTCTCTGCCGCCTGCTTCCGAACATACGGCGGCAACACCCAAAGCGGGACATTCCCCGTGAGAGCGCGAACTCGATCCCCAATCTTGGCCAGTACGCTTTCCGGCGTCGCGCTCTTGTCAACGGCAAGAGAGAAGATTTCGGAGATCTGCTTTGTGAAGGTCTTCTCCTCCTCCGACAGGCGGCAGATTTTTTTCTCATCGCGCATCTTGTCCTCACCGTCATCTAAAACAACGGCTTCGATGATGCCTGCAAGCGAATCGGCATCAAGCGGTTGGGAGATTCGGTCGTCCGTCCACTGAAGGTTCTTCGTGAGCCAATTGCGCATTGCAAAGCCAATTGCAAACGCCGTGAAGGCATTCTTCTCAAATCCGAACGGAGCACGCAAAAGTTCCTTGTACTGACGACGAACCGAGCAGACACCATTCTGACCAATCGTATTCTGCCGCTTCTTCTCCCAGAACTCATGAAGCTTCGTAAAGGGATGGTCAGGATTGTTCTCAAACCAATCATCGACAAAGGTCACGCCTTGAGTCGCAAGACGTTGGACATATCCTCGACACGGACCAATGTTAGACTGCCCCGTCAGACCAGCCTGCGCCCACGACTTCAGCCCCATTGGCTTGTAGAGCTGTGAATTGTCAAATGTGAACTTATCAGGGCTAAGATAGAACCAACGAAGCTTCTGCTCGTTGAGTTTGGCCTTGAGCGACAGCCAGGACAATCCCTGCTCGACCGTCGGCTCATCGGATTGATTCTCCGCCGGGATGACAATCGTGACATCGGTCGTTCCTGATAGCACCTTACCCTTCCACTGATCAAGCATCTTCTTTGCACGGCCTTCGTACGCCGCACGCATACCCTGGTCAGTCGCCGCATCAGCCTGTGCCCGAAGCATGATGTAGTTTTCCCACAAAGATGTGTTCTCATCACAGAACGAAACATTGCTGAGATACAAGAAGATGATTCGCATTCCCGAGAAGTGTTTGGCCATCTGTCGGGCCTTCTCGGGAATCGAAATCGTATCCTCATGCGTACACGCCAAGAGGCAGTTGATGAGAATCTTGTTGCCACCCTTCGGAGTCCCCTCGCCAAAGTCCGTCCGATTCTTCACGTCGGACGGCTTGAACTCCGTCCCATGGTAGGCACGAACCTCGTATCGTGCCGTATCGCCATAACTATCCACTCGCTTCTTGATGTCCGCGCCGATATCGCTCGCCACAAGAGATGTGAACCCTCCCCGGAACTTCGACGGATCAACCTTCGCCCCCGAAATCAGCGGCATGACGCGATCCGAAACGATTGAGAAGCAATTCTTCTCCTCAAGACTCTTCAGAATTGCCCTGACATTCACGACCGTTCCATCGCCATAAAACGATTTCTCGACATTTTCAACCGTCGGCGACAGCAACTCCTGGACACCTTGTCCCGCCTTCTTCTCCATCAATGAATAGAGAAGCACCGCCTTGTAGACCCGTTCCTCCGGACCTCCGTCCGCAAGCTGGAGTGCGGCCTTCTTGGAGTTGAAGTCCGCCTCAATGTCACGCACAGCCTCATCAAGCCCCAAGTCCTGCCGCTCCATGAAGTATCGCCACAGATAGTCGACCATCAGATACTGGTGATTGGCAACAGCAGGGCCGCCCTCTTCAAGAAACTTCTGAAACTCACTCTGACCGCTCGTCGCGCAAAGGTAATCAAAGAAACTTCGCGCATTTGAGCCAACCTTCTCCGACATGTGACGCAAAAGATAGGCACTCATCGGATGCAATGGGAGAATCTGCTTGAAGTCATCTGCCCCGACAGCCTCACTGGACGGCAAATACTTGAGCATATAGGAGTTCACAACCGGGGAGACATTGCTCCACAGTTTGTCGCATTCCAGTTTCCACTCATTCTCATGAAGGTGAGTGAATGCGTGTGCACCCAATTTGAAGACCTGGTTGGCCGGTATCTGAAGAGGACACGGCGTATATCGGTCATTCGCCTTCTTCGCGCTCTCGGATCCCACGGCAAGAAACGCATTTAGATCCATGTGCGTGACGGGCACGAAATAAAATCCGCACTGCTGCGCTTTCTCTTCGGCCAATTTTTCAAATGTCTTAAGATCGCCCTTCGCATGATCGATATAAGAGGAAAATTCATCCCAAAGGAAGACAACCTTGCCAAGTCCATTCGCCTCACGAATTTCCTTAATCCACTCCACCACCTTTTCTGCTTCCGGCATCAGGAAGACGTTGTCGTATTCAAACACCCTCTCGGCATCCTGCAGAATGCCCGCGGAAAATCTACCGTCATCCTTCTCGCAACGCGCCTTGAACTGGGCGTATGTCTTGATGTCTGGAGTCAAGTACGCAAGTTCCGACTGGATTGCATCCCGATTTGAGAAAAACACCGCCTCGTCGCGCTGAATACGCGCAAGGAGCGTTTCATATCCGGAAAGGCTCGGGACGCTGTACCCCAAGACTCGACACTCCTCACGAATCGCCCGCTCGATGCCCACGAGCAACTGCTGAGGCGTATGAACCTGATCCGTCCCCGTACGATAGACCACGAGCGACTTCTGCTTGCGCCACTTCTTGAGACCATCGACAAGCGGACCCGGAATCTCCTTCTTAAAGTCAGCACAGTACTTGTCAACCCGCGACTCATCGTCCATGAAAAGTTTCTGAATGACAAGTGCGGCATGGCTCTTGCCCGTGCCATAGGCACCATAAATCCACACTGACCGATCGCCATTCTCAAACTTCTGGAAAAGCGACTCAAGTATTTTGACAAATGTCTGATGCGGATAAAAGTTCAGCCATGTATCTGGTGTTGCATTGATGCCCTCCTTGGTCATGACCGGCCTGTAGTCGGCCTTGGGCTGGAAGAACTCCTTGTAGAACTGCGCCATTGTCGTACTCCTTAAGCGTTCAACATCAGATCGATGACATCATCAACTGTCTTCTGGCCTGTCTTGACTTGAATTTCGTCCAATCCAAGCGTGAAATTACAATGGATAAAATCCCCATACTTGTCTGCCAGCCCCTGGCACTGCTGCTTGAAATCTGCAACCGGCATGGCAAAGGCAACAATTGGCGACACATACTTCGCACTGAAGTCTGCCGTCATCAAGTTAGAAACCGAAAACGATGTCTGCTCCGCCAATCTCGCCATTACGAAAAGACTGTACAACAAAGCAAGATCCGAGACCGCATGGGGAACTCGCGTCAATGAAAGAAGCCGATTACCCTTTGTCTCTATTGAGACAACCGGACAACTATCCAAAGCTATTGGAGACATTTTGATAATTGAACATAGCGAAGAGATAGCGCCTTTACGAACCGATGCAGATGAAACACCTGCGGACTCAATCATGGCGTTAATATCATCCTGGGTCTTCCGCTCGTTCGCTGAAATGGACGACACATACCATTTTATCAAGGGGGACCTATTCGAAACATTTCCCCAAATGCACTCCCAGAGAATCTTGTTTCCCACGCCAAGACGCTCCGCTACCTGAGTCAATTTCGTAAGCTCGATGGCACTTGCTTCTGTAATCAAGCCTGCCTCACGAAACCAGGTCACAGCCGATGGAACCATTCGCGTTCCAAGACGCATGGTTGAACGGAACGATTCACGCTCCTCAAGCAAAGCCGTAATCCAATCCGGTCTCAAGCCAAAAGTCATATACTTGTTAATGCCATTCATTGTCATCGCACTACCTCCTGCATAACGAGTTGAGAAATATCTAATACATCCATCCTGTTGGCCATAACAGCGCAAACAGTGTACGCACTCATCCGCATTTATACGCACCTCTGGCGTAAAGTTCAATGCCCCAGTCGGACACTCCGCCTGGCACACGCGACATCCTATACAGCCCACAGCTTTTTGAACTGCATACCGGAGAATCTTATCGATTTTCTTCGATGGCTGTTGACCATTCGCAAAGATAAACCTAACTGTATTACCGTCCTCTCCTGTTCCCATGATAACTCTTACGGAAATGTCCCCATCTATATTCAAGAGATATTCCGTAAGCGACGCTCGCGCCAATTTGCCAACCGCCTTTAACCATTCAAGAAGCGCGTCTGCATGCAATCTTGCAACCGAGAATTCATATCCACTCTGTATCTTCCTCTTGCCTGGACTTTGTGTCACATTCTGTAAGGTCACGCCGCTTCGCCGCGCATGCCAACCTCCGTCCCCGATAAACGCTTTCAGGTCCTCTCTCGACGCAAATTCGCGACTGATTGACCGATCGATTGCATCTTCATATTCTACGATCTCGTTTGCATACACCTGCGAGATGATAGAAGATTGTCTTGCGGATGACATAGGACACATTAGACAACCAACGCGAGGCAACCCCTTACGATAAGCCTCATTTATCAACAACTTTTTCTCAAATGAGTAAAGAAACAGTTCATGCGCACCCCAAGAATGAATAGGCATTGCATTAACTTGATTTGAGTTCTTTTCGCCCTCCCCAACATCATCGTAGTTCGACCGACGGAGACTTTCGTCTCCGCGAACACCAACAAAAGCCAACATCTTAGCCGACGGATTCCCCGATATATCCTTCAGCTTAAGAATCGCAGGCGTACTCTTATGAACTGAACAGCACCACCGAAGATTTTGAGATGGAGGACCAAATGTCATCCAATTTTGTATTGCAGAAACATCCGCCTTCGCCTTTATGAAGGTTCTTTCAGAATACAGATCTTGAACTTTCTCCCAGACTTTATATGTATCCGGAAGTTCCATATCAGTATCACTGAATACAACAGGCACGGACAAGGGCAACGTTCTGTGGCTTATGTCCAACAGAAGCATCGAATCCTTACCTCCCGAGAAACCGATATATGCAACATCACACTTAGCCATGTATTTGTCATACATTTCTTTCATGTGCTTCTGCGTATCAGCGACAAGTGCCGCCATAAGTCTCTGATTCTCTGGTTCCGCGACCATCGCCTCTATGTCAATTGGCTTGAGTTCACAGGGGCCAACAAGATATTCAGGTTCTATCGCACATCCATAACGAACATTTTCAATCTTTGCAATTTCCTCGCCGCGATAGATGTACACATTTTGCCTGGCCCAACAAATAGGTCGTGTTTCACTTTCATCAAACCGGAAATGCCTGTTAAATCCAATGAGCTTCAGTTCCTGCGTATACACAGGCCTGATTTCGGATGCCACAAACTTACCCGTCTCCGGAATAAGCGTGTACCCGCCCGTCTTCTTGTTCCACTTGTACGAATACATCAGGCCTCCTCACGCTTCAGGAGTGCGGCAACCTTCGCCTGCAAGCCCTGCCGCATCACATTCCTCACATTATTCTCCTGCAAAAACGATATCGCCCTCCCCACATACAACAGATCGCCATTCTCTCCGGATGGGGCATGCGGATTCCGAAGCTTAAATAGATGCACCATGTACGCAATCGCATCCGTATCCGCCGCGACAGTTGGCGGCACAAGCAGCGACGTAACCGTATACGAAGCCACTGCATGATTGAGAATGCGCACCTGCGGCAGACAAAAATACGCGACACTTGTCAGAAGTTCAGGCGTCCAGCGAACACACCGACCCTCTATCTCAAGATCGGGCAACTGATCCAAAAATCCCTGGGGCACCCTCCCCAGGGCAAAGTACAGGTTCGTTCCCAGAAGTTCAGTCATTGCATCCGTAAGTTTCTTTTCAAGCTCCGCATTCCATCCAGTCGTCCTCTTAAAATAACTTATCGATGACCAATGGTCTGCATCATAGCGGATGCACCTCTTCCAAAGTTTCAGATTCTGAGGTTCACGACTGCCCTTACGCAAACTCCAAGTCGTTTCAGCGAACTCCCAAAATTCATCAAACATGAAGATTCGGGGGAATTGTTTCTCGACAATCTGCTCAAACCTCAGAGATTTCTTACTACACTCATCAACCCCACACAAAATCGAACCCTTCCACTCGCGATGACTCTTGTCAACGCGTGTCGCTATCTGCTTAAAGGCCGATTCGCTGAGCGCGAAATTCTCCCTGAAGTCATAGCCGTACCACTCGTTCAAGCCTCGGAGAATCCGCGAGACGGACAAGGTTTCACCATCTGCCGCGAGGCCTTCCACGACAGAATTAAACACATCCGAGAAATCGTCCGGTAGGTAATAGTATTCAAGGAGTTTCAGCGCGTATGTCTTATCGCCAAAATCCTCAAGAATCACATTTTGAATCAACTTCGGCAGATTTTCACACATCCACTCGGCACTGACCATCGGAAAGCTCTCTGCCAGTTCCAAGAGAGGAACCAGGTCAAAGCGATCTCGGAGCAAGGTCTCAACCTTCTCTGCAAAGGCTTTCTTAGCCCCTTCGACACCCACTTCCTGCGAGAAGCAAATTCGCCCGCCGCGCTTTCCTTCGAACCCACAGGTGCGCCCAAATCCACTTCGGGCAATCACGTACTCGGCATATTTAGCCCTATCGGAATCATCCTCAAGATTCGTTGTGCGCACTCCAATCATCTCAACGAACTGGCCAAGACAGACGAGCGGCACCTCCTCAATCCATCGCCTGCACCGATCGACAATGTCATTCCTCAAACTGTCCTCGCTGATTTGGTCCGTAAAGAACCACAGGCCGTCCTTACGCTGAAACATCTGATCCTGCAACAGGCAAATAACCCCAGTTGAGAAAGCGCACCCTGTCCGCCCTTCAACCAGCCGTTTTGCACTCGCGGAAAAATCAAAGCCTGCCGTATAATTTGCGCGAATGTCCTGTTCAAGAACCGCGGCATTCTTCCTGCTCTCCGCATCATCTTCCCGTTCGTAAGACGACCGTTCCCCGGTCGCATTCTTCGCGATATACAAGACAAAGACTTGAGTAAGGCGAATGCCGAACTGCTGAACAAGCTTACGCGTCTGCCGAACAATCTCACACGAGGACATATTCCGCTCAAGCCAAACACCCGATCCTTCGAGATAGTATCCTTTTTGCATCCGATTGCCAGATAGGGACAGGCGGCCGATTAGGCCGTGCTCCACGATCTCACGCAACTTACCTGGATACATCTCGTCAAGAACGGCGCACAACTGAATCGGCAAATTGACCCACTTGCCGTTCAACGGATACTCCTTACCACAAATGGACAAGGCAACTGGTGTCGTTCCCGTCACCTCATCAAAGGTGTCGGAGATATAGGAGAACTTCCGGATTCCATCCTGCCCTTCACACGGAACCTTCGGCGGACGCGGCGCGGCATCCGAAACGAATCCATTCACAGCTTCTGCGGAAAACAGTTTCTCAGAGCAAACAATCTCCACATCACAAGGTCGAAGACCGCAACTGCGCCGTATCATACTCATCGCTGACAGCAACCGAATCGGATCGGAGACCGTCGTCAGGACGACCTCATATTTCTCAGCACCTTCACCATTAAGCGGATCCAAATTAGCATAACGCACAATCGGCCATGCATTCCACCGCCACCAAGGCGAATAGTTGAACTTCGTCAATTTCTTCTGATGATAGGTGAAACAGTGAACGACAAATGCATTGAAGCAGGCCGTCCAATCAGCAACATCATAGCGACAGCCCTCAATCATGATGCTTCTGACGCGATTCTTCAAAATACCCGAAGATATCAGCAACTCATCTATGCCCTGTTCGGATTTATCACACTTCGCGAATTCTTCACCCTCCTGCCCGTATTGAACACTCGATTCATTTGTCTTTTCGACATCATCGGCTGAATGGGATAGACGAGGAGAGTTCGCGTCTTCGTTCGCGTTAGAATCTCTGTATGTGACCCGGACATCATCGTTGGACAAATTGCACCACTCAATGAGCTTAAGGGCTCGCAAGAAAGGAGTGCTACCCGACCCATTCAAGTCGATGTAACAGTCCTGATCAATCTGATAAGGGTTGGCCATTCCGTACCTCGTTGTCCGCAACCACCCCAGATCCTTGGTTCTGATGAGCCGCTGCAGTTGCCACCCCTTGAAGGTCCACAGGTGCTTGGCAAGCGAAACGAGAACATCGTTCGCAGAGTCCACCGGAACCGTCTTCCCGGCGATTTGCAAAGCCGTCAGTTGTGCCTCTGGGGGCATTTTCTTCACCGCGTCAACCAGTGGGCAGATATAGGATAGGCCTGCTGTTGAACAGCCATTGGATTCCGAAAACTCACGATCAGGCATACGCGAACAACCCTCCAGGACTTTTTACGCTACCCTCAGAAATAAAGCCGCCGAAACCCATTCCAAAGCCGAGGACAGACCTGCACCAAGCAAGCCAAACGCCTTGATTTGAGCGTGGGCTGTTACTGGGGGGGGGGGGGGGTATTTTGGGCACACAAGCCCACCAGCGCAAGATTTTGCGCCGTCACGCCCACAATTGGACAAGTCGAAACTAAGCCCGACCCCATCATCTCGCCCAATAGTTTACCATAATCCACATCCCCTGTGCTCAACAAAAGGCACAGAAATTGCAAATATAATGAGTCGGCAAGAAATGGAAAAGCCGCTGGTGTTTCGCAGAAGTGCCGCGCCCGCGTCAGATTGTCGGGGGATGCGCATCCCCCGACCTTTGGGTTGCGCAAGTCGACACCCTTAGGTTGCGCAACCTGGCACCCCTGGGATGCGCAACCCCCACCCCATCGGCTACGACACACACGGGAACGAGCCTCAATCCATCGCCCGATCGGACACTTTAAGCCTTAAATCCTCTTCTGTCGAAGCAACGCAGCGACAAAGTCGATGGCATCCGAACTCCAGCCTTTGCAGATGGTCACCGACCGATAGCCGTTGTAAATACAGAGTGCACCCTGTCCAGCCCCGAAGGGGAGCGACAGACCACCCCCGCCCGCCATTTTCGGTACCTCTATCTCCACATCCGTATTGCCGCGAAGTTCGAACGAACGCGACACGCCGATGCCGAAGACCTTGAAGGTGTACCGCCCCTGCCCATTTTCAAGACGAACTCTGCCGCGCCCGCACAACAAGACGACGGCAATTCCCCAGAGGTACAATGCGCCCAACACAAATGGAACGCCAGAGAGTCCATTTGTAATCGGCAGGCCCTCCATGAGCGGCTCGATATATTCCTTCCCAACAGTCATGTATGTCCACACGCACACGAACGAAACCATCGGGAGAATCATCGGCTGAAACCGCCAATAGCGTACCTCCATCGCACCCGTGTCCTCATCACGATAGAGCCGCACATACTCCGGCAGCAGTTTACCGTCCAGCGTCTGTTCAAGTCGTGTCATTTCCTGTCCTTTTTGCAACTCGCGAAAGTCCTAATTAGGAAAACATCTCGTCTGCCGTTGTCAAAGACTATTGCTCGATTCCCTGTCGTCAAATCGCTTTAATGCGATTTCCGTTGGAACTATCGCAAGTAGCACGGTTGGAATCGACAATCCCAACTGAAGTGCCGCACAGGCGTGGACAAGCTCTGAATCACTGAAACCGGCTCGCACGAACACGGCAAACACTGCACCGCTGACGACGACATTGCCAATGCCCACCAGAACGATCATCCGTGCGCTATGCCTTTGGGCGAAATCCCAATTGCGCTGGTTCTTGCAGGCACGCGCCGTGCGATACCCGTAGAAAGGATTGATCTTCCTCGGCGGAAAATACATCACCACCACCCCACAAATTGCAACACCAACACCTGTTAACAATGCCAAGAAAAGGCCTAAACCGAACATTGCACACCTCACTCATGCCAAGAAATTCATCACGAGATTAACCATCATCTCCTTCTCAGCAGGCTTTGATTCGGCGATCATGACGGTGAGGGCAACAAGCGTGTGATCGGCGATGCGCTTGGTTCCGTCCTTGCGCAGAAGCAACTTGTTGCGCTTGAGGAAGTAGAGGAAAAGTCCGGCGGCGATACGTTTGTTGCCGTCGGAGAATCCGTGGTTCTTCGTGACGAGATAGAGGAGGTTTGCCGCCTTCTCCTGTGCGGACGGATAGAGGGCCCTTCCGCCCGCCGAACGACTGATACACAGCACCAAGCGCAGACTTGAACGAACCATCCTTCTCATTACCGAAAAGCACAGACGATCCAGCAAACTTCATATCATCAATGAAGGCACGGCATTCGGCATAAGTCAGTTCCACCGACCGCGCCTTGGTGGACGGTTTGCCAACCGTCTGATGGTCATAACCATCCAACAGGTCAAGCGCGGCAGAATAGCTCTTGACGACATCCAGTACCTGTTCGGTGTCCAGGCTGTTCGATACGCGCTTCATCACTTCGACAGCCTGACCAAGCTGAGCAAGCCGCTTTCGGTTGATTGCATAGCCACGAAGAACATACTCTTTCAGCACCGATGTCGCCCAACGCCGGAACTCGACACCGCGCAAGGAATGCACACGATAGCCGACAGAAATGATCACATCAAGGCTATAAATATCAGTATGGTACAGTTGGTCGCCATCTTTGCCCACATGTGCAAATTTTGCACACATGGTCTTCGCATTTATCTCCCCCTCCTCAATTGCATTACGAATATGGCGGCCAATAACCGTCCGGTCCTTGCCGAACAATTGCGCCATTTGCGCCTGCGTGAGCCACACACTTTCAGATTCAAGCTGAACAGGCAACGAGACCACGCCGTCCGATGACTGGAACAAAACTATCTGATTTTCGGCCATTACCACGACTCCCTACAAGCGACTTCTTTATCCAGAATTGGCGGAAGGTGAGGGATTCGAACCCCCGGACCCTTTCGAGTCAACGGTTTTCAAGACCGCCGCGTTCAACCACTCCGCCAACCTTCCATAAACGAATGCGACGCATATTATACCAAATCCGCCGCACCGCTTCGCGGCGAATTTTCACCGCGAAGCGTCCCCCTTCAAAAAGCAGCAAGACCTTACCGCTTCTTGGCAAGGGCAGGATTGACGGGCGTCGACTTCACGAGCTCCACAATCTTCGCCGTCACCTCGGGATTGCTCTTGAGATAGTCAATCGTCGCAAGTGAACCCTGCGCCAACTGGGTATCGCCAAAGCTAATCCAACTGCCGCGCTTCTCGACGACACCACGCGCCAAAGCCGCATCCAGCACCGAACCCTCGTACGAAATTCCGCACGTGTAGAGGATGTCGAATTCGGCTTCGGTAAAGGGCGGTGCGACCTTGTTCTTGACGACCTTCACACGCGTCCGATTGCCTACGACCTGCCCGGCCGTATTCTTAATCGCCCCAATGCGCTGAACCTGCAGACGACACGAGGCGTAGAACTTGAGAGCCTTTCCGCCGGGCGTCGTTTCGGGGTTGCCGAACATCACACCAATCTTCTCGCGCACCTGGTTGGTGAAAATACACAGCGTCTTCGTGTTCGCAAGAACGCTCGTCAACTTGCGCATCGCCTGCGACATCAGTCGCGCCTGAAGGCCCATGTGGCTATCGCCCATGTTCCCATCGATTTCGGCCTGCGGCGTGAGCGCGGCAACCGAGTCGACCACAATCACGTCAAGCGCACCCGACTTCGCCAGTTGCTCGCAAATCGTCAGGGCCTCCTCGCCCGAATTCGGCTGAGAGACGACGAGGTTGTCGAGGTCCACGCCAATTTTCTTCGCGTACGTTGGATCAAGCGCATGTTCCGCATCAATGAACGCGGCTATTCCGCCGGCCTTCTGGGCGTTCGCCACCACATGCAAGGCAAGTGTCGTCTTGCCCGAGGACTCCTGTCCATAGCACTCGACGATTCGTCCACGCGGCAAACCGCCGACACCAAGTGCCATGTCAAGGGACAGCGCCCCCGTTGAGATGACGGGGATTTCTTTCACCGTCTGCTCGCCGAGACGCATAATGGACATCTCGCCGAATTCCTTGCGAATCTGACTCATGACCGCATCAAGTGCGGTGTTCCCGGTTTTCTTCTGATCCGAATCCTTTGCCATATCTTATCTCTTTCTTCCTTAAATCTTCTCTATTACTTTGCCCTCATGTCAGGGCGTCGTCTTCTCGCCGTCCTCACCGAAAACGCGCCAAAACTGCCGCGCCCCAGGGGACACGATGTCGAAGGTGAAGTTGCCCGCGCTGTCGACATCTGCGGCCTTAAGCGTCTTCTTCGCCTTCAGACTTGCCGCATCCTGCGTTGTCCCCAAGTCGTCCGACCCGTACAGCAGATAGGTGCACGCCTCCACGCCCGGGTTCAGCGTCAGTCTCCACACACCTTCCGAAACGCACTCAACATTGATGACACTGAAAGGTTGGCAAGGCACAACAACCGGGTCAACCTCAAACTCGGGGATGGCCGCCGCCCAGTACGTCGCACCGTCCGCACTTTCATCATCCTTATACGAACCGTCCGAAGCAAGCGCCGACTTCCAGACGAAAACCGCCGCGCTGGATGCGTTCGTGACGACAACGCCGCGTTCACCCGTGAGGTCATGGCGGAAATGTGCCGCGCTATTCGTCAGGGCGGACATCTTCCAGCTCGTCCAGTCCGGCACTCGTGCAAAGGCCGTCGTACTGCACGAGACAGCCTCGGTGTAGCCAATCTGTCCCGTCACTTCGCCCGCGAGGACGAGTTCGGAATTCTTGGAAACCGAGAAATTGCTTCTCCTATCGGGATAGTTCTGCCGCGTATTGCCCTGAACGCTGAATCCATCGGACAGGTAGACCTTGGACTTGTTGACGGCCAAGATGCCTGCAATGCCTGTCGCCTTGCAGTTCGAAACGGAACCACCCTGAAGATAGGCCGTACCCCCGACAAGGTAAATACCCGCGCCGCACTCATCCAATTCGTCGTCCGAGAGGCTCGTGCAATCCGAAATGAGCGAACCTGGCTTCATTGTCAGAACGCCGCCCGAAAGGACGGTAATTGCGCCAACGGCGGCGGTCCCGTCCACGCCCTCGCTGCGCACCTGCACCACGCTTGCGCCCGAATCCAGCGTCAGCGAACCAAGAACTTCCAGCATCGCGTGTCCAGAGCTATCCATAAGATTGTTGCCCGAAAGCGTCAAGTTGGCGACCGAGAGCGAACCACCCGCACTGACAACCATCCGTGCAACACCAGATGCACCGCGCAAATTCCGCGTCAGCGTCCGAACGACATCACCGTCCGAGACGAGTCGGACGCGAGATGCAATCGTCAGATTATTGGTGAAAACCGTATCCTGAAGAATGGCGACCGTTGCATCACCCGACAGTGCGTCAAAAGCGGTGGAAACTGAATCGTAGAAACGAGTCGTCCCATTCGCATCCGTGACGCGCACAACCGCATCCGCCTCCTCGCACGAGCCGTCGTTCACACGCTCGTTCCAGACGAGAGTGGAGCCGCTCGGGACGGCATAGAAGTCGGGCTTCACATCGCATGTAAACGCCTCGGCCGCCGACCGCCCCGCGGCATCCGTGAGATTTGAACCAAGGACGGCAAAAGACTTACCGATGGTATTGGCCGATGTGGAGGCGGCACAAACACCAACCTTCGCCCCGACGAGAGGTGCGGTAATCTGAACAGCCGTTGAGCGAGCCATGTAGAGGTTGTCATCCGAACCCGTTTCATTCACATTGCCAAGGATCTGAATGTCACCCGCGAGATTGACCGTTGCACCGAAGTTCCAGATGCCACCGCCCTTTCCACCTGCCGAACAGCCCGTAATCGATCCACCGAAAAGGTTGAGCGTTCCGCCAATGGCCGCAAGACCGCCTCCAAGTCCGCCTCCTTCGGTCGAAACGCGGCAGTTCTGGATCGCCGAACCTGGCAGCATCGTCACTGTTCCACGCGTCAGTCGAATCGCACCGCACTCGTCACCGCCGCCATCGTCGTCCGAAACACCCAAACCCATCAAGTTCGAGAGCGTTGCGCCATTCGAAAGCGTCAACGAACCGCCGAGGACGGAAAAGAGCCGCGACCCGACATAGCCCGAAATTGTCAGGTTGGAAACAGCCAGCGAACCACCATCCGCAATCGTGAAGCAGGCCGTCGAGAACGGAACTATTGTCCGCGCCTCGTCCGCCGACCGAATCGTGAGTGGCTTGCGGATTGTCAACGGGACCGTGAACGAGTTCGTTGCGCAGTCCTTCAGAATGACAACATCACCGCCATTGCGGTAATCGGCGAAGAGCTGGTCAAGCGAACGGTAATAGGTCGTGCCGAATTCGTCGTTCGTTGCAACGGCCAGCGCGGCAGATGGGTCGACAGGAACACGCTCCCAAACGAGGAAACCATCCTCATTCGCAAGACCGCCGAATTCGTCATCTCCAAACTTAACAACTTTCGCGGCATTTTCGGATGCAACCTCATACGAACAGGTGTAGCGACCGAACGCCGCGCCGCGCACGGTCGTCTCGTTTGCTGCGCCGATGACGATGCCGCCTTCAACAGGCGTGAGAGCCCCCGCCAAAATGAAGCCGCTCGCACTCTCGGAAACGACCCGACCGAGTCCAATCGTACCCTCAACTGAAATTGCACCCTCCATCGCAACCGAAACGGTCACCTCACCCGTTGCATCCGAAGCGAAGGCGACATCCTTAAAGTCAATGTGCCCGCCATCCAAGACGGACAGCGTCGCCCCCGGACTGCGCGTAATCAGCGTCGTGCGCGGATTTGTCGCGGTCGATCGGATTGTGCAGGCAAAGTCGACATCCACACTTTCGCGCAACTCGGTCGGCGCAATGATTTCGACAACGGCATCCGTCGCACCAGAGGACTTGACGGACGAAAGCGCCGCGTTCAATGAACCGAACACTTGCGTCCCCACTCGAACGGTCGGTTCCATCAGCACAAAGTCGTTGCCACACGAGTTGCCGACATCCTGCTCAGAACTGACGATGCCTTCCTGACTTCCAATCGTCAGATTCAATTCGATGTCCTTCTGCGGATCGGCGACCTTGCGTCCGTCTGCCGAACGCGCTGAAACGGTGTAGGTCCGCCCACCAGGAAGAATGAACGAGTAGATGCCGGTTTCACTTGACGTGGTCGTCGTCAAAAGAACTCCATCCGCATCATAAACCGAGACAACGGCATCCGCCAGCGGGCTACCGCGATCGTCGAGAATGCGCCCGGACAGGATTTCGCCATACTCATCAATCGTCGGCGCAATGTTAAATGCGGCTCCGCCCATATACAGGAAGTCATAGCCCGACTCACCGACATGGGCACCCGAATTCGCCGCGTCAATCTCGGGGATGTTGTACCAGACGTCGTCCGTTCCGCCCCAGCCCATATTGACATGCACATAGGCCGTCTTTTCCCCATCCACGCTCTGGTAGCCGTAGCCATCGCCAACGACCGCGTGACCAGCCCAGTAATTATCGTTGTAAAGATAGGCCTTCGGATAACCGTAGATTGCAAAAAGAACGGGACGGCCCGCGTCAAGGTTCGCGTGGACGATTCGCTCACGCGTCGCACGGTCGTGCAGTCCGCCCTTTCCAGAGTTCCACATCGTGTCATCCCAGTAGACCCAGGCGTTCGTGTATGCAAAGGACTGTCGGAGTGTCTTCGCAAGACGCTTCGGGTTCGCCGAACCCAAGGAAGACGTGAAGGCCGAACCGAGTGAGACGGCAGCATTCCAGGTCAGTCGACCAATGGCCTCGCGCTGGTCTTCAGTCATGGTATAGGTTCCGTCTGGCCAGTCCACCATCTTATCCCAATTGAAAACACCGGGCTTCGTCCTGAGTTCGACTGCGATTCCATTCACCTGGCAGGTGTAGGTCTTCTCTTCCTGCTCGTCGTTCGGATAGCGGAAGTAGCGCAGAATCTGCGACATGGCCGTTGCCGTACACCCGCAGGGCCAGTCGTCGGTCGACGAGACCCCGCCGCCCAGCTCTGACCACATATAGTAGTTGAAGCACGGCATACCGCTCGCGTCAGCCGTTTGGTTCCACTTCGTGGAGAGAAGCGGCGACACGCAAACATCATCTACAATCTGTACGGGCGGGGCTGCTGAAGTCGTGGTCGCGCTTGTGACGACTGCCGTCATTCGGGATCTTTCACCTTGTGCCGTCGGCGCGGCGGTGCGCGTCGCAACACCGAAGGCGGCCCACTTCTGGACATTCGCCTCATCCGATGAAACGCCAAGCCCCGAAGAACCTGCGCCAAGGTTCTTCAGTTTCAGGTCGCGAATCGCCGCACGCGCAATGATATCGCGACGCAGAAGTTGAAGAAGTGGACTCCGCTCGTCCGACAGGTTCACATTGGGATTGGAGGTAAAGGCAATGACCGGTTCAAGTTCGGTATCAGACGAGAAGAAGACCGTACCTCCACCAACCAACCTGACGGCATAGAACGAATAGCCGTTAGTGACGGCATGGGCGGAGACCGATTCGACACGTGAACCAAGTCGCGTCCCGAGGGCTGTGCCGCGTGAAGCCCAGGCACCAGCCGCCGCCCGCACAGCAATGGTATCAACCGGCGCTGAGTGGGCAACCAGGGCACACGCCGCGACGCAAAGCAGAACGAATTTGCCAATCCTCATCATTTCGTATCCTCTGTATCTGATAACAACACCGTAAATTATACCAAAAATCATACCCAAATTGGAAAACCTAAGAATTGTTAAACACCCCATTGACGCAGAAAGGTCAATTTTGGTATACTATTCCTCACTGCTTCGGTGGGATACTCAAGCGGTCAACGAGGGCAGACTGTAAATCTGCTGGCTTACGCCTTCCAAGGTTCGAATCCTTGCCCCACCACCATTCAGGCAGACGGTGGCTTTAGCCCCTTGCGCAACTCGCGTAAGTTATGCTATACTATCCGCCGTTTAACCGTTCGGGCGTGGCGCAGTGGTAGCGCAGTTGACTGTTAATCAATTGGTCGCTGGTTCGAATCCAGCCGCCCGAGCCAATATCCACCGTTTCGGTGGATTTTTTTTTGCCGATTCTCCCATCTGTTTCCTTTCAACCGAACAAGTATGATTAGAAACAATTTAGATACCCTTTAAACAAACGAAATCATCTCTAACTTGCTCGGATTATCATCAAATCGGTCGCTCAAGCGAGAGCGGACCCATTGAGTGGACATGGGCAATGGCCAGTCCGAGCGCATCCGCCGCGTCGTTCTGTGGCACTTCGTCCAGGTTGAGAAGGACGCGAATCATCCGCTGGATCTGTGCCTTTTCAGCGAGTCCGTTCCCACAGACGGCCTTTTTCATACGACGCGGCTCGTATTCGTAAATCGGCAGGCCCGCATCGACAGCTGCCGTAATCACGGCACCACGCGCCTCACCGAGCACAAGCATCGTGCCCGCATTCTTTCCATAAATGACGCTTTCGATGGCCATTACATCTGGATGATGCGCCGCGATAAGTTCCGAAACCCGCGCATGAATCTTGCGCAGGCACTCGGAAAGCGGAACTTTTGCCGCGTTCGGAATCGTACCCCACTCAACCGCCCGCAACCGCGTTCCCTCAACAGAGAGGACACCAAAGCCCGAGGAACGCAAGGATGTATCGATGCCGATGACAATCATGCCGCAGACGCGATCCTCAGGGTTCGAAGACTGCCTGCGGATCCGCCGCGAGGCGATTGAACTGCGCTGGCAGGAGATTCGCTGAAGCAAGTTCAGACAGCCGACACCACTCAAAACCAATCCACGACTCCTGAGCCGCGACATTCCCTTCTGGAATCTTCATTTCGTAGACGAGGTTGATTTCGGCATGGGGCTTGCCGTGCTGAAGAAATGAGTTTTCTACAACGCCAAGGAAGCGGCCCGTCTTAGCGGCGAGACCCGTCTCCTCACGCATCTCCCGAACGAGTGCCTGTCGTCCGGTCTCTCCGAACTCAATGTGTCCACCTGGAAGATAAGTGGTGTTTGATCCCTTCGCACGGCAAAGCAGAATCCAACCATCGCGCACACAAACGCCGCGCGCGATGGTCTCGATTCCGCTCAGTTCATATTCGGGTAAGTCGCTCACGCGTACTTCCGAACGATACTCTCGTACTCGTCCGCCTGCGCTTCCATCGACTCGACCATCTTGAATTGCGTATGGCAACGCACGAGATTGTGGTCGTCGTAGGCCGTGCGGAAGTACGTGTCGCCGGCAAGATAGTCCGTCAGGAAGCGGATGCCAATCGTCAGCGTAATCAAGCGACCCGAAAACGCAAGATTGGCCTTCTCGGCATCGGTCAGGAACTTCGCCTGAGACAGGTAGCCCTTCACAAGTGCCTCAAAGTACTCCTTCTTCGAATAGACCTTCGAGAGATCCTTCTCGTCCTCTGCTGCCGCTGCAGACGACGTGCGCACCATATCGCCGAAGTCGTAGAGGGCTGAACCAGGCATCGTCGTGTCGAGGTCGATGACGACATTCGTCCCATCGGGGGCCAGCATGACATTGTTGATCTTCGTGTCATTGTGGGTGATGCGCTCGGGAATTTCACCCTTCTCCATCATCGTCACAATCTTCGCGGCCTCCTCGCGCCGCCTGTCGACGAATGCAAGTTCTGCCGCTACCTTCGCCTTGCGCCCCTTTATGTCGGCAGCAACCGCCTCGTCAAGCAGACGAAGACGATCTACCGTGTTGTGGAACTTCGGGATGATTTCACCAAGCCGGGGAGCCGGCAAGTCGGCAAGATCGTTCTGAAACTTGGCGAATGCACCAGCAACAAGTTCCGCCTGAGACGGATTTGTAACAAGGTCAATCGATGTGTAGCCTTCAAGGAACGCGTAGAGACGCCAAGGATTCTCGTACCCCTTCACCGCAAGGGACTTGATTCCCTTCTTCCTGAGGTGTTCGGTAACGCGAAGAATGTTCGCCTTCAGTATCTCAGGCGGAAAGATGTCGGTATTGACGCGCTGCAGGATGTAGCGCGTACCCGACTTCGTCTCGACCTTGAATGTGTCGTTGATGTGCCCAGAGCCATATCGGCTCACGTCCGTCTGGTCCTTGATTCCCATCGATGCCAGCACAGCATCGAGTTCTTCTTTTGAATATATACGGTTGCTCATAGTTCTCAGCGACTCTTTTTCGTTTTCTTTCCAATAACGGGAATCTGCGCAGCGGCCACTGACTGACCAAGTCGACGCGCCTTCTCGTCCGGCATGAAAATGTCAATCTTCTCGGCCCACTCCGGGTAGAGGTCGTGCAGCATCGACTTCGCCGTCTCAAGAATAATCTCGCCGCCGAGACCCGATGTCACACGCCCGAGGATCATCATATTGGAGTAGTCGTAGAACTCATGATACCACGGAATCGTATGCGCCAGGAAGCGACCAATCTCGATGAAGACACGCAAGGCACGCGCATCCCCCTTCTCCATGGCGGCCTGGACTTCCTTCAGTCTCTCGGGAAGTTTCATCGCCTTCGGGAACTTGAATCCGTGCTTTTCGGCGAGCCAGTTGACCGCCTGCTGCGAAAACGCCATCGCACCAACTCCCGCATCACCCGACCACTCGTCACGCGGCGCATTCGGGTTGAAGTCTACAGGTGCAAAGGCGAGTTCGGAAATGCGGCCAGTCATCGCTCCACGTGGATTCACATAGCCAACCGCCTCTGAAGAACCCATTGCCACGCCAAGGATGCCCTTCTTGTTCATCGTAATCATGCCGGCAAGTGCCGTCACATCGCCGTCATTGTAGATCGCGAACGGCACGCCCCAGTCCTTCTCAATGCGGAAGAACATGTTCTGCGCCTGCTCAAACTTCGAGGGGTTCTTTTCCTTGACCGCACGGAACAGCGAGGCAATGCCCATCTTCTGACCAACGAGCGTTCCCGCCGTGGATCCGCCAATCGCGTCCACACGCGGCAGACTCGCTGCCGCCTCGCGCAGACCAGCCGTCAGCATGGAATAGTGATACTCGGGGTCGGCATTGTTGCGAGGATCCCAGGGAAACTCTTTTGAGAAGACGACCTCGCCGTTCTTGAGAGCCGAAATCTTGAAGTCCGACGCACCAAGGTCAAAGCCAATCCGGCAGCCGTCGGCAACCGTCTTGACCATCTGCAGCTTCTCTGAAGTCCCGGGCATCTCGTTCGGATCGACGATGGCAACCTCAACCGGGCGACCGTAAATGGAGGAGAAGAAATCGTAATCAAACGCACGGGCACCCGTCTTCGTATAGGCCCGAGCAAGCGGCTTCACCAACGCATCGGGTCCGGACAGGTAGAGCTTCCAGCCGCCGGCCGCCCAGACGATGAACTTCGCTATGCGCTCAACAACATAGGCCACCTGCTTCGTCGCATGCGGACTCATTGTCCGCGGCACGGGAAGATCGTAGCGGAACACTTTACCCTCCTCACGCTCCCAGGCAATCGAAACAACACCATACTTGCCGGAGATGCTTTCCTCAATTTCCTCCATCACCCGCATGGGCGGGATGAACTCCGGGTACGCGTTGCAGTGGCACTTGCCGCACGAACATTTCTTGGCCATCGTATTGGTTTCCTTTCCTTGTCTTTAGAACGATTAAAGTATATCAAATTGAATCGAATGCCGCAAGAAGCGCAGGCGTGACATCAGTAAGTGAGCTGACGCGGTCGCGCAGAAAGCCCTCTTTCGGTCCGCAGGCGATGAACGGCACAGGGTTGCGCGTGTGACCCCGGTCGAGGGCAGACTCCACATTGCCGTGGTCGGACGTCATAACAAGCGTCATGCCTGCCGCCCCGACCAAGCGAACAAGCTCGGAGAGAAAGCGATCGTATGTCCGGAGCACATCACAGGCACGATCATAGTCCATCGAATGCCCCGCAACATCCGTTTGGAAGAACTCAAAGAGCGTGAAGTCGTTCTCCCGCGCCACGGAAAAGAGGTGCTCGGCGGCCTGCGCCGGGTCGACGACGGGAATGTCGGGATAACGATCCTGTATCGTTTCACGCGTCAGATCCTGCATCAAGGCCTTGTTGTCGCAAAGGTCATCCACGGTTGAAATGACGTCAGGCGTTGTGAGGGCCATCACCGTCGTCACCGACTTGAAGCGCCGCGCCGCCAGCTCGTCAGCCGAGTCAATCAGGTAGGCATCCGCAAAACGCACACGCTTGCCGCGCTTCTCAAGTTGCAAGAAAAGGTTGTTTTCTCCGATAATCTTGCGCAATTCTGGTCCAGGGAAGCCCTCACAATGCCGCTGCATCGCGGCACTGCAGTTGACACCCGTGAACATTGTCGCCTGTCCGGTAGCCGACTGGGGCAGACCATCGATTCCAAGACAGGCATCAATCGGTTTCGCATGGAGTCGGATCAGACGGCAAAGCGTCGGGCAGACCTCGGAATTCACCGGGTTGTCCGTCGCTGACTCGCGCATGCCAACGCCATCTATGAATAGAAAAACGACTTTCACGGCGATTATTATACCATATTAAACTCCTGTTTGCCGATTGTTGATAACCTGATGATAAATGTCAATATCTTTTGAACGATTTATTAAAACTTTACTTATTATTTTGTTATTTATTTACTATTTTCACGATTTTATAATGCTTATTTAAAATAAAAAGTGTAAATAACACAAATCTAAATCTTGTTCACAAGACAGTCGACAATTTTGGTATAATTCTGTCTGCAATGAAACAGGAAGTCGATTTTGATGTCATTATCGTGGGGGGCGGTCATGCTGGGGCAGAGGCAGCCTTGGCATCGGCACGGATGGGGTCGTCTACGCTTCTCATCACCGCCCAAAAGTCGTCAATTGCACGAATGCCGTGCAATCCGGCAATCGGCGGTCTCGCCAAGAGTCACATCGTCTACGAGATTGACGCTCTTGGCGGCGAAATGGGACGAAACGCCGATGCAACCGCCCTTCAGTCAAAGACACTCAATCTTAGCCGCGGACCTGCCGTATGGGCCACCCGAACCCAGTGCGCAAAAGCCGAATACACAAACCGTATGCAAGGTATCCTCTCAAATCAGGAAAATCTCTCCATTCTTGAGGATATTACCACACGAATTGAAACAAGAGACGATGGACGCGGAAAAATCTCCTGCACCGGCATTACAACCGAGCACCACGGTACAATCCACGCGCAGGCTGTCGTCATTACATCAGGAACCAGTCTTCGCGGCAGAATTTGGATTGGTAAAGAGTGTCAGGAAAGCGGCGGAGACGGCCGACCAGCCGTCAACCAGCTCTCAGATTCACTCTCAAGACTCGGTTTTACTCTTATTCGTCTCAAAACTGGAACACCACCACGCCTTACAGCCAACTCATGCAACTTCTCCCTTTGCACCCGACAAGACGGTGAAGTTCCGCACCCTATGTTCCACGTGGAACATTCAAATCGTCTTTCTTTAATAAATTCAACCCAAATTTTTCCATCGTCAGTGTTCCACGTGGAACAAATGGATAAATCAGTTTATAAACTACTCGAACTTCCCTGTTGGCTCACACATACAACCCCTAAAACACATGAAATCATTCGCTCGAATCTTAAAAACTCTGCACTCTACGGAGGTGAAATCAAAGGAACGGGAGTTCGGTACTGTCCCTCAATTGAGGATAAGATTGTTCGCTTTTCTACGGCAACTCAGCATCATGTCATATTGGAACCAGAGGATTCTGCTGGTCAAGTCATCTACCCAAATGGTCTGAGCTGCTGTTTACCAAAAAAAGTGCAGGAAGAAATGGTCCATTCAGTTCCTGGACTCGAACAGGCCGAATTTCTTGCATACGCATACGCGATTGAGTATGATGGCATTGATGCTCGTGAACTCACTCATTCGCTTGAATCAAAGCGTATTGCCGGCCTTTTCTTTGCCGGACAAATCAATGGAACGACTGGCTATGAGGAAGCAGCAGGACAGGGTATCATTGCTGGCATCAATGCGGCTTTCCTCTCTCGAAACGAACCGCCTCTTATTTTGAACCGACAGGATGCCTACATCGGTGTCATGATCGACGACCTTGTCACAAAGGGAACGGATGAACCCTATCGCATGTTCACCAGTCGTGCTGAAAGAAGACTACTTCTGAGACAGGACAATGCACGCTACCGTCTTGCGGATGCGGCTGACCGCGTCGCCATTCATTCTGCCGCGTTCAGAAAGGAGACTCACGATATCATCCGCTATCTCAACTCAACCAATGAAACCGATGAGATACCTTACTTTGAGACTTGCCCAATCGAATTGATTCAGAAAGAAAAAAATATTATTGAACATTATGCTCCTTACATCGAGCAGGAAAGAAAGGTTGCGGAAAAGGCAAAGAACGATGAGAAGATCGTGATTCCCCACTGGCTGAACTACGACCAGTGCCTGTCGGTACGCTACGAGAGCCGCGAGAAACTCAAGAAGCATCGCCCAGAGACGCTTGCACAGGCCTCACGAATTCCAGGTGTCAACCCAGCAGATGTCGCAATTCTCGCAATTATCATCAAAAGAGGACATATTTGAGTTATCAACATTTTATGTTTATAACCTGAAGACATCTGAAGACTTCTTTTTTGCACTTCGCCGAATATTTATGGTATATTAATGTCATCAAGAGAAGAAAGGTGACGAATAGAGGAAAATGAGCGAAGAAAACATTTCGAATACCCTATGGGAACGGGCAAAGACCGTTTACCTTTTGACTCTTCAGACCCAAGAGGAACGCGAACAGGCTGAGCGGCACTTTTGCATGATTACTTCGGTCAGTCAGGATCTTGACGCTAATTCAATTAAAATCTACGCCAGCAACTCATTTGCCGCTGATATGTTGCGAGATAAGTATCACGACCAACTTGTCAGCTCCCTTCATCTCGTTGGCGCATCAAAATCGGTCAACCTCGACTTTCTCGTGGATGAAACCGCCAGCAAAACAATCGTCATCCCGACCGTTCAACAGCCCCAAAGTCAAACACGAACGGATGAAACTGACGCGAATACGAAACCGTTCGTCTCAACGATGCCACTGAACGAGGAATACACCTTCAAGGAGTTTGTGACGGGGCCATCAAACAGTTGGGCCTACGCGGCAGCAAAGGGTGTGGCGGAACATCCTGGCAAAAGAGGATATAACCCGCTCTTCATCCACGGTGGCACAGGACTCGGCAAGACCCACCTCATGCAGTCAATCGGCAACGAGATTCGCCGCAAGAATCCACGGATGTCCGTCTGCTACCTGACGGCTGAGGAGTTCCTGAACGAGTATGTCACATCTCTGCAAAATGGTGAAATTCATTCATTTAGAGAGAAATATCGTAAAATAGATGTTCTTCTTGTGGATGATGTTCAGTTCTTCCAGAAGGGCAAGCAGTGTCAGGAGGAGTTCTTCAACACCTTCAATGCCCTGACCAGCAAGGAAAAGCAGATTGTCATGACATCCGACGTCGCACCGAAGAATCTGCCGGCCATTGAGGAACGGCTAATTTCGCGCTTTGAGGGCGGAATGGTGCAGGAAATCGAAATGCCGAGCTACGAGACCCGACTGGCAATTCTCAAGAAGAAGTCTGAGTCAATCACTCCGCAGATTCCTGAAACGACCCTCAAGTTCATCGCACAGAACATCAAGAGCCATGTCCGTGCAATGGAAGGCGCCCTCGCGAAGGTCAACGTCATGATGCGGCTTGACAGGTCCATTCAGCTCAACGATGATGTTCTCTCACACCTGCTCAAGGACTTCATTGAGAAGGAAAAGAAGCAGAAAAAGGTCACAATTGAGGAAATACAGGAGGCCGTCGCCTCACACTACTCTGTGACGAAGGAACAGATTCTCTCGTCTGAGCGCACCGCGTCACTTGTGACCCCACGTCAACTCGCCATGTACATTGCACGAAAGTTCTCCTCGAAGAACCTGGCCGACATTGCAAACAAGTTCGGGCGCACGCACGCGACAATTCTCCATGGTGTGAAGACAATCTCAAAGCGCCTGGATGTCGAGCCTGAACTCAAGGACAATTTGGAGCATCTCCTCACGGAACTCGGCTACGATCTTGCCGACAAAGTCGATTGATAATGCGTCGATAACTTCACCACTTGTCGACATTCATCTTCAATCAAGCGAGAAATCAACAGCTGTCAAAATCTTATGCCTCGGTTCATCAACGTCGCAACAAAGAGAAAACCCAGTAAAACATGGCTCTAACCGAGTTATGAACATTATCAACAAGTCTACTATTAGTAAATAGATATACTTTAAATTATACTCAGTATTTGGTACAATTCACAACCGACAACTTGAAGAAGAATAGTTAGGAGCAACAAATGAAATTCAGCATCGTAAGGTCGACTTTTATCGAAGGACTGAAGGCGGTTCAGAACATCGTCGGCGGGAAGGGGTGTACACCCGTTCTCCAGAACGTGATGATGGAGGCGAAGGACGGCAAGCTGAACCTGACGACGACCGATATCGACATTTCCATCCGCAGTTCTGTTCCCTGTGATGTGAAGGAGGAGGGCGAGTCGACGCTGCCGGTCAAGTTGCTGGCCAACTCGGTTCTCAAGGCTCCGGAAGGTGTTATTGAGGTCGAAATTGACGAGAACGACCGTGCGAAGATTTCCGCTGGCAGTTCGCTCTTCAAGCTTGCGGGCATTTCGGCGAAGGAATTTCCCCGGTTTTCGATTGACGGTGACTACTGCGAATACAAGATGCCGCGCCAGACCCTGCACGAGATGTTGCGAAAGACCTCGTACGCGGCCGCACAGGACGACACGCGTCGCACGCTGAAGGGCGTTCTCATGAGCTTCAAGGACCAGAAGCTGACGGTCGTTGCGACAGATGGTCGCCGTTTGGCGCTTGTCGAGAATGAGGTTGAGTTCCCGCCGAGCGATGAGAAGGATATTATCCTTCCCTTAAAGACCGTCCAGGAGCTGATGCGTTCGCTGCCCGGCGAGGGTGAAGTGAAGATTCGCATCCAGGCCTCAAAGATTAGCTTCGAGTTGGAAGGGGTCGAGGTCTTCTCGAAACTCATCGACGATACCTATCCGAACTACAAGCAGGTGATTCCTGCCGAATGCGCCGAGAAGATTACCATCGACCGCCAGTTGCTCCTGAATGCGCTTGACCGTGCGAGCGTAATGACGATTGATGAGGCGCACTCGACGAAGCTCATTTTCGAAGGCAACAAGTTGACCGTGACATCCGCCGCGAGTGATATCGGCGAGGCGAAGGATGAGGTGCCAATCAAGTATGCAGGCGAGCGTATCGAAATCATGTTCAATCCGTCCTACTTGATGGATCCGCTGAAGGCGATTGACGACGACGAGGTCTTCATCAAGCTCAACAACGGTCATTCTCCTGCGGTCATCAACTGCTCGATTCCGTTTATCTACGTGCTGATGCCGCTGCGCATCAATTGATTTTTTGTCTTCTCATCGAAAGTAAAAGGGTAGGCTCATGAAAATTTGGACGGATAAGAATTATCCTATCATCATCTCGTGTGCGAAGGAACTGTCGCGCTGGACGGAGAAAGAGGTAGTTGCTCTCGGCTACAAGCCCATTGAGGTGACTGAAAACACGGTTGTTGTGCGCGGCGAAATGAGGGACGTTATGCGCCTCAACCTCTCGCTTCGCACGGCCCACCGCGTTCTCGTGCCGCTTCTGCGCACGGAGTGCCGAAACATCCGCGATCTTTACCAGTTGGCCTTGTCGATTGACTGGGAGAATCTGCTGGAGGCGGACGGGTACTTCTCTGTCTCTTCAATCGTCCACAACTACACGATTCGCGACACGCGCCTTCCTTCGCTCTATACGAAGGACGCGATTGCGGACAGGATGCGCGAGAAGTGCCAACGGCGTCCCGATTCGGGCGGTGAGAACATTGGCGCGGCGGTTTTCGTCTACTGGGAGCGCGATGAGGTCATCATCTACCTCGACACATCCGGCGAACCGCTCTCTAAGCGCGGCTATCGAAAGATTCCAGGTTCCGCGCCCATGCAGGAAACGCTGGCCGCCGCCTGCATCATGGCAATGGGCTGGGATCGCAAGAGTCCCTTCCTCTTTCCGATGTGCGGCAGTGGAACGCCCGCAATTGAGGCGGCGATGATGGCGATGAACCGTCAGCCGGGTTCGCTCAAGGGCCATTTCGCCTTCCAGTCCATCAAGGGCTATGGACAGATTATTCCCGGTGAGAAGGCCCCCATCGTGGCGCCGCGCCAGAAACTCGGTGCTTCGCCCGAGCAAATCTGGAAGGAGATGATTCTTGAGGCGACGAAAAACGAGAACACGGCGAATCTGCCGCGCTTGATTGCCACAGATATTTCCCCTGAAGCGGTTGAGAATGCCCACAGCAATGCCATTGCTGCAGGCGTTGCACCCTACATTGAGTTTAAGGCCTGCGATTTCGCCGACTCACCCATTCCGGATGGAACAGGCTTCGTCTTCTTCAACCCCGAATATGGCATCCGCCTCGGGACATTTGAGGAACTTGCGCCGGTCTACGAGCGAATCGGCATATTCATGAACGAGAAGTGCCGCGGTTGGATGGGTGGACTTATCACCGGCAATCCCGACCTTGCAAAACTCATCAAACTTGACTACAAAACGCGCATTCCGTTTTTCAACGGACCGATTGACTGCCGACTTTTCATCTATCCGGGTTGTGAACTCAAGCCGCAGGAAGTGGAGGCCGTGCCACCACCGGCGGTCGAGCCGAAGGACGAAAGTGCCGCGCAGGAAGTCAACCCTCAGCAACAGGATGTTGAACAATGAACTTTGAAGAATTCATGCGTCCGCGTGAGATTGACCCACGGACGATGCAGGCGAAGCGAACCACGCCAAGGCCTGTTGAGCCGGAAGAACCTGAGGAACTCGATGTTCAGAAGGTTGTCGTCGAGGAACTTGCCGCTGACAAGGCGAAGCAGGACGAGGAAATCGCGGCACTTCGAGCGAAGGTTGAGCAAATGGAGACCGAGCGGAGCGCACAGGGCGCGGAAATCGCCGCGCTGAAGGCCTCCATGGTTCTGAAGGACGCGGAAATAGCGAAACGCTCGGACGATCTTGCCCAGATGAGCGCGGCAAATTCGTCCCTTCATGTGGAACTTGCACAGGTTCGCGCCGAACTGGATGCGGAGAAGTCGAAGGAAATCGACCTTCAGGAGCGCAACCCGAATGCACTTGCACTTCTCGACCGCGATGTTGATCTGCCTGATCGTTTCCCCGGTGAAACGCGTGACCAGGTACTGGAGGTCGTGAGAGAAGCCCGTGAAAAGGCGGAAGCCGAAGGGCGCATCCGCCGCGCACAGGTACTTGAGGGTGTCCTCGTCGCAAACGAGCCGAACGGCAATCTTGCGAAGAAACGAGCCGCGTTGGAGAAGTTCTTCTCCGACAATGGCAACATCCTCTCTGGAACTGTCATTGCTGAACTCGAACGCTGCGGCATTTCCCACAAGAAGGGTGACCAGTACCTGCTGCCTTCCGAGATTCTGTTGAGAACTTATTGATAATTCGTCTCGCCAAGCGAGATGAATACGAACGGTTGAAGATGAAACTGAATGAATCTTCAGCCGTTCTCTCTTTTTTAGTCAATCACAATCTGAGTTATGAAATTATCAACAGATGTGTGAACATAAGTTGATAAGTTGATAATCCTGTTGATTTGTTGATAACTCCCCCCTTGTTAGGCGGGAGAAAAAAGTCCATAATATTCCCCGATGACGAATCTGAGTCCAGAGTTCTGCCTGAAAGTGAAGGAGGCGCGCCGTGCGGCATGCCTCTCGCAGAGCGTACTTGCCGCCGAAGTCGGCTGCAAGCAGTCCGCGCTCTCCATGTTTGAGCAGGGCGACGGCACGAAGTTGAACGACGATGTCATCGGGGCACTCGCCAAGAAGTTCGACATTCCACTCGATCTCGGCAAGAAGGAAGAGTCGGCGGCTCCTGTTGAGCACCGTCATTTCGCACACGACCACGAGAAGGGCTTCTGCCCGAATCCGCACTGCCCGTCCAACCACGCCTATGAGGTGGAGGGTCGTCGGCTTGTCCGTCCAGATCGCAACGAGGCCGATCCAGTTGGCGCGACGTACTGCGCGGTCTGCGGTGAGGTGCTTGAGAAGAGGTGCCCGAACTGCGGTGCGCCGCTCCACGAAGGTGCGGTTTGCTCGTACTGCGGTGAGCCTTATGTTGCCGTCGCCCAGTAAGGGATGTGCGGCATTCAGTCTTTCTTTTGTGTTGCTATTTTTCATTCCTTTGAATGGATTGGAAGAATCGTATGGAGCAGAAAATCGACGTTGACAGCACGTTCAGGAGTTTCCGCATTCAGGAAGTTGCGACGATGACAATCGTCTACGCAATCTTCTATGTCTGCCGCCTGGCGTTCTCGGCTGCGAAGAAGGACATGATTGAGCTTGGCTCCTATACGGCCGAGGAAATCGGTTGGGTCGGTTCGTCCATGCTCATCGCCTACGCCATTGGCAAGTGCGTCAACGGTTTCATCGCCGACAGGGCGAACATCACGCGTTTCATGGGTCTCGGACTCTTCGTTTCGGCCCTCATGAACTTTCTTGTGGGCTTTCACCTGCCTGCCCTCATACTCATTGCCATCTGGTTTGTGAATGGCTGGACCCAGGGAATGGGTGCACCGGCCTGCGTGGTCGGTCTCTCGCGTTGGTTCACCAAGCGTGAGCGCGGCACTTTTTACGGCATCTGGAGCTGCTCGAACAACATCGGTGAGGCCCTCGCCTATTTGCTGACGGCGGGTGTCATGGTCTGGGTCGCCAAGTCCTTCGGTGCGGACTACGGGTGGCGGAGCGGATTTTGGGGCGCGGGTCTGATTGGCTTCATCGGTGTGGCTATTTGCCTCATCTTCTTCAAGAATTCCCCGCAGGACGAAGGATTGCCGTCCGTGACAGAGTGGAAAGGCGAGGTTGAGGTTGCCGCGCAGGAGACGAAGGACGTCTCGAAGGGTCAGGTCATCGCGCTCACAAGCTGGGCCGTCTGGATGATTGCGCTCTCGGGAGCGTTCTTTGCCATGAGTCGGTATGCAATCATCGACTGGGGCATCTTCTTCCTTCAGGTGAAGAAAGGGTATTCAGCGACGACGGCGGCCATGATTATCGCCATCAACTCGATTGTCGGCGGGTTCGCGGGTGCGGCAAGCGGATGGATTTCGGACCGCTTCTTCAGGGGTGGACGCAACGGACTCGCCCTGACATTCGGTCTGATGAATGTCGTGAGTCTGTGCCTGTTCATGCTTGTGCCGGGTCAGCACATGTGGGTTGATGTTCTTGCAATGTGCCTCTTCGGAACGGCCATGGGCATTCTGCTGTGCTTCCTCGGCGGATTGATGGCCGTTGATCTTGTGCCGCGCAATGCGGCTGGGGCGGCCATGGGGGTCGTGGCGTTTCTGTCCTACGGTGGCGCGGCGGCTCAGAGCCGTGTGAGCGCAATGTTCATCGAGACGGCGAAGGAAGGCGGCAAGTTGGCCAGTACCTTCAAGACGACGACTCTCTTCGGATTTACGGTTGATACGATTGCCATTTTCTGGATTGGCATGGCGGTTCTGTCGGTTCTCTGTGCACTCAGCGTGTGGCGCGTGAAGCCGCGTGACTAATGCCTGCGCGGCGCTTTTGCTAACTTGGACTTTTTCGCTTTGCAGGCGGAACTCGTTGGAATCGCAGGTTGGACGCGGCGGATTTGAACACGGAACACACCGAAGGCACGAAAGTTGGGGCGGCGGATTGCCTTTTGACACTGAACACACGGAGCCGGTCTTGCGGCCGACACAGAAATTCACTGAAAAGCGCAGCGGTTTCGTGTCCGCCGTCAGGGGGCTTTCGTGCGTTTTCGTGTTCGGCCCCGCAGGGGAGGCGAAAGGTTTCGGTGCCTTTCAGTGTCCCGCGAGATGTGCCGAAGAACCGCTTGCGGTTCGGAGGGAAGGTTGCGGAGCAACGGCGTAGCCGTCTGCAAGGGCCCGCGCGGGCTTCAGTGCATTCAGTGGTAAGCCAATTGGCCGCCCGATTACTTTGTTCTCGTGCGTGCCGTGTTTTTCGTAGTTCAGTTTCATGTCGGTTTTTCCTTTCGCGTGTCGGTTTCGCGTGTCGGTTTCGTGTCGTCGGTTCGTCGGGGGTTCGCAGCGAGTTCCCCCATATATATAGCACCATTTAGTCCCAAAAACTTTTTAAGTTGCCAAAATCGTTCGGAACGCGGCGGTTTTGAACCACGGCGAGGGCAAGGGACGGGTTGGCCTTTCCAATCCGCCGCGCCTCGTGCGCGTACGCGCATGCCCGCGTGCGTTCTGTGAGAGACTCCCCAGTATTATTATTACTTAACCCTTCACTCTTCAGAACGCGCCCGCGCACATACGCGTACGCGGGGGCGCACCTGCGCGCACGGGCTTAGAGTTCTCTCACGAGAACTCCGGCTTAGTTCTTTACCCTTTGCCTTTCTCTTTCCCTTTCCGCTTTCTTGCCCGCTGATGTTGATAACTTCTCGGATGTTGATAACTCGCCGCAATGTTTTTGAGGCGTGGCGAAAAATTCGTGAAAAAGATGAAACAATCGTGAAGTCGCGGCAGAATTGTGAAGAATGCGGTAAATTACGAAATTGCGCTGGTGTTGTTGTTTTGAGATAATATAACTGCCTTTGGGAATAGTTCCGTAGGAGTGTATGCGGGAGTCTCAGGGCGACAGAAGACGAGTTGCCGACGAAAGGGGAGGTTTGCGCGTAAGATTTTGTCTGCTGGTGGCAGTATTTAGTAGAGAAACGGTTTGTAATCAATCTTGTTAACAAGAACCGCCAGAGGCCTCACCTTTGGGCTTCTGGCGGTCATCAAGTCAAAGGTGAAAGAACAAAAGGAGTAAATACCATGGGAGTAGCCTCTCTGGTTTTGGGTATCCTGTCGATTATCGTCTGCTGGGTGCCGTGTGTGGGTCAGTTCGCAATTGTGCCGGGAATCGTCGGCATCATTCTGGGTGGCGTTGGCATTGCCAAGGCCGCTAAGAAGGGCACCGGCAAGGGGTGCGCGATTGCAGGACTGGTGCTGAGCATCATCTCGACGGCGTTTGCCGCGTGGTGGGTGTTCGTGCTCGCGGCAACTTCCAGCGCGGCTGCGGCAGCTTCACTGTAATTCACGAGGAGCGATTGGATAGGCGTTGCACCTTCAAGGGCTCCCATGGAGTTGGAGAAGGTGCTGACGAACGCCCGATTCGCTCATGCGCGGCTCATGCTGTGGCGGTGCTCCATTTGGCACGGCCACAGCATGACTGCCAATTATGACATACCAATTCGTCAATAGGGTTGTGCTCGGCATTGGCTTCCTGCTCGGTGTTGTCATACTCGTTCGGCACATCTGGTGGACGGGGCAATGTGCCAGTATCGTGCTTTGGAATCGGCCCTGTGCCCTGTGTGGTTGTACGCGTGATTTCATTCCGCTGGCGAGTGGGAATCTGTCGTGTCGGAATGTGATTAGTCTTCCCCTGTTCGTAATCGGTGTGTGCGAGCTTTTCTGGCGCGTGATCGCGTCCATAATGGATTTTCGGAAGGTCACCATTTTCATCGATATGGCACTGCACATTATCCTGTTGCTTGTGTTCGTCGGATACAACTTTGCCTTTTATTTTTGTGGTCCATCACCCGATAAGGGACTCTTGTTTTGAACCACTGAATGCACTGAAGCCGTGTTGCGATAGGCTGAACGATGCCATGCGCAGCGCGGCGTTTTGTGGTGCGCACGAGAGATGTCTGAGGTGCGCACGAGAGAGTCTTCTCATGCGCAGGGGTTTGAACTGCCGCGTAGGCGTTCAGTAGGCGTGAGCGCGGCACTTTGCATCTGCCGCATTCAGCCTGTGGGCGGCCTCTCTTCTTGCATGTTATTGGTATTCTTTATCATATGAATTCTAAGTTTATTTCATAAGAAAAGGAGTAAATCAAATTAAAATTTATGTGATATAATATGCTCGTGGTTGAACGATTCATCTATTTTTGTTTCTTTGTTCGTTTTGTGCTGATCGTGTCATTTTGTCACGATGAGTGTATCACTATTCTGAGAGGAGGAATGTATTAATCATGGAAAAAGGAAAATGGCTTACTGTCCCAAATCCATTGCGAACTTATGGGCTGCATGATCTTGGCGAAAATTTTAAGACACAAGATATTATTCCTTCATTGGTGCGCGAAAGCATTCAGAATAGTTTGGATGCAAAAGATGAGACATCAGATTGCGTTGTTATAAAGTTTGGCTATCGTCGAATCGATCCCTATGAATCACCTGATGCGTTAAATCTGAAACGCATCTTTCAGTATTGCCTTGACTTTCCGAGCCGTTCAAAATCTGAAAGAAATTTCTTTAAAAAGGGACTTGCGCTACTTGGTGATACGCAGAATAAGATTGGGATGCTTACGATTTCAGATTATGGAACATGCGGATTGTGTGGTGCAAAAACAAACGCGGAGGGAAGCCGTTGGAAAAGTCTTGTAATGACAACTGGCGCGGGCAATGATGACGGTAGTCGGGGAGGCGGATTTGGGCTTGGAAAAGATGCATTATATTTGGCTTCTGCATTACGTGTGGTTTTTTTCTCAACGATCGAAAGGAGCGATAATTACGCGGCACATATGGGTGTCGGATGTCTGGCGACATTCAGGAATCCAAATTTTGAAAGTGAAAACAAGCAGGCTGATCGTACCATTTTCTATTGTTCAGACAACTACAATACAAAGACGATGGAGTCGCCATCAATTCCTGGCCCGATTAAATTTTCAGATCGGCAGCCAAATGAATATGGAACGGATATTTACATTCCTGGGTTTGAGGCTGCGACAGACAAAGATGAATTATCGGCAGCCATCTTGGGTGAGGTTCTAAGATCATTTATTGTTGCCATTGAGAATAAAACACTGCTTGTGGTACTTCCGAATGATAAAGAGGTCAGCGCGTGTAACTTAGGTGCAATGGTGGACTGGTATAAGAACTCTGCAGCATCCAAACGGGACAAGGACAAGGCTCTTGTCGAAGCACTCTACAAACTGAGCACCAAACCATGGAAGTATTCCTCGCTTGTGCGAACAGGAATGGATTGCCCAAATTTTCCAGAAAAGGCACTGTGCTACAAATTTATTCGAAGTGATCCAGAATTTAATCGGTGTTTAGTAACTCGTGAAAAAGGTATGGTTGTGCACATGTTGAAAGACATTTGTGGTACAACCTCTGTTATTGGGTTGGTTCGCATAATAGATGCGGAACTTAATGCCGCGTTTAAGAAAATGGAAAACGCGCGGCATGATCGGTTTGAGACTCCGACAACTCGATTCCCTGATAAAGACGAACGAAAACGGGCAAAGGCTCAATTGGATGAGTTGAGAAAATGCGCGGAGCAGTGGTCCGAACAAGAGGCGGGCGTAGCGATAGCTGATATGACAGATGCCGTCTTGCCAGATGAACTGGATGAGTTGTTTGATATATGTGCGGGGCAATTTAACATTGATGGGGTGAAATCAAGATCAAGCAAGACATCCGGCATTAGCGATTGGAAGCCGAGAGTTAAGAAGCATAAGCGAAAGAATACAAAGACTACACAGGCTGTTCCTGCCAATATAACCAATGAAGAGGAAGATGATGACGCGAACATTGAATCAGGTGTTCAAACGGGCAATGGGCACAATCAGCGAAAGCGAGGCAATCCTGTCAATAATAGGAATCGCGGAAATCCAAATGCGCCTGAAACGAATGGATTTGTCTTAAAAGCACTGCCAGATCCAGTGTTTTATGCGACTGGAGATGCTAAGTCTGGACGGTATAAATTTCTCTTTCGTGTACCCAAATCAAAAGCCAAAGTTTGCGCCTGCTTTTCGTCCACGGCGGAGAATGACGGACGAGAAGCCTTGTTGGTGAAATCTGTTCATGCAACAAGTATGGGGCAACCCATTAGCGCAGCTCCCGACCTTGAGAATACGGTCGTATCTTTTGAGAATGTGTCGCAGGGGCAGATAATTGAAGCCGAAGTTGAGTTTGATGTTGCACACTATTGCTACGCAGAGGTTCGTTACTATGAAAAGAAAAACATCTAATTCGCCATATCCTATTCTATATCCGAGCGGAGTGGAGTATGAAAAGGAACAAGGGTATGTGCAGGCACATTTTGATGTTATTGGCGAGCCTCGGTTTACCGTTAATGCGGCGCATAATCTTGTTGTTGATTTTAAGTTCGATTTAACCAATCCGCAACTTTTATCGCTTGTTAACGAGCAGCTTGCTAAATACTATGTTAATATCGAGTGTGGGCACACATACTTTCGACATGCCTATGTTCAATCTGAGAAAGATTTTCATCTTGAGATTAACTATGGGGATATTGCAGATTCCGTTGAGGTATTTATTGGGCTTGTTGCAAGTAAGACGATTTCTGATTTTTCCAGTCCCTATTTTGACAGAAGGTATGGCGCGGCAAAATTTGAGATTGAGAAAGGCGATATACTTGCTGTTGGCACTGGTTGGACAGTTGAGTTGGAAGAAACGGATGCGAGTTCGAATCCTTATCTTTATGTCAGTAAAGATGCAAGCGATGAGCATACTGAACTGTGGACGAATGGGACGGGTGACAACCTTATAATAAATCTCTCCTCAGATCTCTACAACATCTACTTTAATAAAAAGAAAATACGGAAGGCGGAACTCATTGCATTGGTTATGCAGCCCGCAATTTTTGCCGCACTGCAGTTTGAGATTGAGCGAGCGCAAGCAGAACGCGGCGAGGGAGAGATAAAGGTTGATGTTGATCGTAGGTGGCTCCGAAAGTTAGATGGATTAATTGGTCGCGTACTTTGTGAAGAGGGCATAGACTGGGATATTAATCGAGTGAAGATCGATAGCAATAGAGATAAAAACACGCTGGCTTATGCAGTGGCAGCCCTTCTCAAGCGCCCCCTGGGGAAGGCATTGGAGGAACTCAACAAGAAGTGATGGGGGCAATGCATATGCAACTCGGTGCATTTAATATGAAAATTGAAGAGCAACTGGCGGTGCTCAAGCGTGACCTACTTATCCCTTATTATCGCAAGGGAGATGTTGCCAGTTTGGCGGAATATTTCGAAGGAAAGGGATGTGTTGATACGCTTAATGTAGCCTGTCCCGATTTCTCCTTTGATTTTGATTTGCAAATGAATGAAGAGGATCCTCATTCAACCGATTATGTCAATATTGTAACCTTATATACCGCAATGAAAGATCTTCCCCCTTCGATTGCTGCCAAGCCGCAATTTTGGGCATGGGAAGCGCATCAGGATTTTTCGGACTATATACACAATCGTAGTGAAACTGAACGAAGCAAATATACTGAAGTTGATGTTCTTCGTGATTTCTTTTGCCGGATAGCGACAGGTGGTACACGAAGGGCATTGGTTGCTCATCCATTGGCTCGACTCTGGTGGACGGGACGGCTTCTTTATGACGAAGAGAACTTATTCGATCCTTATCATTATGTTAAATACTTTACAAGCTCAGCCTTTAATTCCAAAATTTTGTTGTTTGCTTCGTCAACAGCTGCAAGTAATCATGAAATTGCGATGGGTATGATGCAGGCAATCGATAGTTTCAAGAATGAGAGACAACTACCTGATGTAACACGGCATGAAATTCTTGCGTGCACTACCCATCTGAATTCCATTGGTGCAGTTCGTATGATTGACACATTGTCGCGTAAGGAGATATGTGAAATTTGCCTTTCCCAATTGAATCGTTGTTTTCAATAATAGCCAATAATTTTTTCTATTTTAGGCCTGAAGAAAAGATTTCTTTTAGCGGCAAATACATGAATCAGCAATGTAGAGGAGTGATATCTTCATGAAATTTAAAGTAGAGATTACTGAAACACTTCAGCGGATAATTGAAATTGAGGCGAATAGTGCCGAGGAGGCTATCACTTCTGTTCGTCGGGACTACCGAGGCGAAGATGTTGTTCTTATGCCTGAGGAAATAGTCTCGACAGCGTTTGCGGTTGTTGACTGATTAACGCGGAGTCCCTGACCAGTCTTCGGATGGCTGGTTGCATTGGATGGGGATTGCACCCCGGTCGCTTCCTTCCGTGACTTCCGTGTGCTCCGTGGTTGTCTCAAACTGCCGCGCTTGGGCGGTGAAAATAAAAGAGGCACCTCCACACGGAGATGCCCTTTGGAAGAACGGCGGTGTTGCCCGTCGTTGGGGATTACTTAACCGTAATCACCGAGTTGAACGTGCCCTGGTCGTTCGGGACGGACTCGGCGTTCTCGGGGTCGGCGCACCACGCGCCGTCAATCACGTACTTGTACTCATACTTGCCGGGGGCAAGCTTCAGCGTTGTCGTGTAGATTCCCTCTTTCGCCTTGTAGGTCATCTCCTTCGCCGTGGGATTCCAGTCATTGAACTGGCCCGCGACAAAGACGCTCTGGCCTTTCTCGGCGTGGATGGTGAATGTGACCGCCTTCTTGGTGTCGGTGACCTTCGCCTCCTTCTGGGGGGCTTCCTTCACCGTCTTCCTCGTCACGACCTTCTTGGCCGCGCACTTTCCGGCTTTCTTGATCTTCATTTTTTCTGTTTCCTCTCGGCCTTACGACCGTTTTATCGCCTTATGCGAGCGAACGGGCCAATAGTATCTCATATTTTTTACGATTGTCAATACCCCGAGCGTCTTTTTTTTGCTATAATTATGTCCTGTGAGCGAAACTTGGAAAGATAAGTTTTCTCGGTGGTTCACAATCACCCTCGTGGCCGTCATCTTTGTTGGCGGCCTTCTGTTGGTTTGGCCCAGCTACCAGAGGGGGAAGGCGCTCCGCGCCCAGAATGCCGAGCTTTCCGCGCAGATTGACCGCAAGCGCCAGGGGATTGCGGATTTGATTGAGAATCAAAAGCGGTTCAAGACCGATTCCGACTTCGTTGAGCAGATTGCGCGGCAGAACCGTCGGGTCTTTCCGAACGAGCTGGTGTTCGTCTTTGAGGGGGACTAAATGGCGAACTTCGGCAGATGGTTGATTGGACTTGCGCTCTTGCCGATGTGCTGGGGGTTCGTTCGGTCGCTTGTTGATGCGCTGGTGGTGGCTGCCGGTGGTGGGCGTGGCTTTTCGGCCGAGGCGGTGGCCCTGCTTGGCGGCATGGTGGTCTTTGCGGTCGCGTGGATGACGCTGAGCCATCCGGTTCGGGCGTATGTGTTCGGGCACGAGCTGACGCACGCGCTGTGGGGGCTGGCTTTCGGGGCGCGTCCCTCGGATGTGCGGATTGGGGCGGAGGGCGGCAGCGTGAAGCTGACGAAGACGAACTTCCTCATCACGCTTGCGCCATACTTCTTTCCCTTCTACACCTTTGTCGTCATCATCGTGGCACTGGTCACCTACGCCTTTCTGAGGCCTTTGCCATTCCTGCCGTTCTGGATGTTCATCATCGGTTTCACGTGGGCGTTTCATGTGCTGTTCACGCTGGAGACGCTGACGCAGCGGCAGCCGGATGTTCGGCTCTATGGGCGGGTGTTCTCGTGGACGGTGATTTTTCTGGTGAACGTGGCGCTTGTGCTTGTTTGGTTGGCGGCGACAACACCGCTGACATTCGCGGCACTTGGATCGATTGTGCTGGGGCGCGTCGCTTCGGCGTATGTGGCGGTCGGTGCGTCGGCCGTGGCTGCTGGAAAGTGGATTTACACCTCAATAAAAGGAGAATCATGATGAAAAGACTGATGGCTGGCCTGCTGGCGGCGGTGTGCATGTGCGGATGCGGGACGAAAGATTCCGATGCGCTGAAGATGATTACCGAGGCGACGTTCCCGCCGTACGAATTCTTGCGTGGGCAGGAGATTGTGGGCATTGACATCGAGATTTGCCGCGCCGTGGCGCAGAAGCTGGGCAAGTCGTTCGCGGTTGAGTCGGTCGACTTCGACTCCGTCATTCCGTCCGTGATGTCGGGCAAGGCGGATCTTGCGGCGGCTGGCATTACAGTGACGGAGGACCGCAAGAAGAACGTCGACTTCTCCGATGTGTATGCCAAGACGGAAATCGTCCTCATCTACAAGAAGTCCGCTCCGATTCTGACGGCGGAGGCCTGCAAGGGCAAGCGCATCGGTGTGCAGGGCGGCAATACGGCCGAGAATATCGTCCTCGAACGCTTTGGGCAGGAGCCGGAGCGTTTCCGTTCGGCGGCCGAGGCGTGTGCTGCGCTCAAGGCTGGGCGTTGCGATGCCGTGCTTGTGGACATCGAACCGGCGAAGAACTGCGTCCTTGGCGAGGAGGACCTCGCGATTGCGCCGACTCCGGTCAACCTTGAGGAGTACGCCATTGCCATTCGCAAGGGTCAGCCCGAGTTGCTGAAGGCGATCAACGAGACGATTGCCGAACTCAAGGCGAACGGGCGGATGGCCGAGATTCGTGCCGCGTTTACGGCTGAAGCGGACTTGCTGAAGAAGTGAGGGATGTGGATTCAGGAATGAGGTTAGGCAAAATGATGAGGAACCTTTTTGGACTTGGGCTGGTCGCGGCGTTGCTGTGCGGGTGCACAGCGAAGGACGAGTCGCTGAAGATGATTACCGAGGCGACGTTCCCGCCGTACGAGTTCCTGCGCGGCGATGAGATTGTGGGCATTGACGTCGAGATTTGCCGCGCCGTGGCGCAACGGTTGGGGCGCACCTTCTCGGTGGAATCGGTCAACTTCGATTCGGTTATCCCGACGGTCATTTCGGGCAAGGCGGATCTTGCGGCGGCCGGCATCACGGTGACGGAGGATCGCAAGAAGAACGTGGACTTCTCGATTCCCTACGTGAAGACGGGCGTGGTCTTCGTCTACAAGAAGTCCGCCCCCTATGCGAAGGGGGTCGATGCGAAAGGCAAGAAGGTTGGTGTGCAGAGTGGCACGACGAGTGAGACGTACGTGACGGAGGAGCTTGGCCAGCAGCCTGAGCGGTTCGACTCGCCTGCTGCGGCAGTTGCCGCGCTCAAGGCGGGTCGTGTTGACGTGGTCATCGCCGACATTGACCCGGCGAAGAACTGCGTGAAGGGCGAGGCGGATTTGGCGATTTCGGACTTCATCACGACGGAGGAGTACGCCGTGGCCATTCGCAAGGGCCAGCCCGAGCTGCTGAAGGCGATCAACGAGACAATTGCCGCGCTCAAGGCGGATGGGACGCTTGAGAAGTGGGTCGCCGACTACACGGCCGAGGCCGACAGGCTGAAGGAGAAATAAGCCGTCCGGCGCTTCTCAGAGAGTGGAAATCAGCATGATTCAGACCCTGTTCAACAACATTCAGCTTTGGTTCGGCAAACTGGGGGATGACTTCCAGCTTTGCTTCGTCAAGAATGACCGGTGGCGCTACCTGCTGGACGGTCTTGGCGTGACGATTGAGGTCGCGCTCGCGGCAATCGTCATCGGCCTCCTGATTGGCTTCTTGGTTGCCATTATTCGGTCGTCGCACGACAAGTACGGGCGTTTTGCCGCGCTTAACGCCCTGTCGAAAGTCTACCTGACGATTATTCGCGGAACGCCCATGGTGGTGCAGTTGCTTATCTGCTACTTCATCATCATGCAGTCGCTTGACAAGGTGACGGTTGCGATTCTCGCCTTCGGCATCAACTCTGGGGCCTATCAGGCGGAAATTCTGCGTGCGGGCATTATGTCCATTGACCCCGGGCAGATGGAGGCCGGCCGTGCCCTTGGGCTTGGCTACTGGAAGACGATGATTCGCATCATTCTACCGCAGGCGATTCGCAACGTGCTGCCGGCACTGGGCAACGAATTCATCGTCCTCATGAAGGATACGTCGATTGTCGGCTACATCGCCCTGCGCGACCTTGCCAAGGGCGGCGACATCATCCGTTCACAGACCTATTCGGTGTATACGCCCTACCTGACGGTTGCGGCGATTTACCTGGTGCTCGTGATGACATTCACCTGGTTGCTCGGCCGCCTTGAGCGCTATTTGCGCTCCACGGGGGCGGATCCCGTGCACAACGACTCGTAAGGACTTGATACGATGGCAGAGACACTTTTGAAGATTGAGGGACTGAAGAAGAGCTTTGGGAAACTGGAGGTCCTGAAGGGGATTTCGACAGAGATTCGCCACGGGGAAGTCGTGGTGATGATTGGGCCGTCCGGCGGCGGAAAGTCGACCTTCTTGCGGTGCATGAACCTGCTGGACGCGCCGACTGAGGGGCGCATCCTCTTCAAGGACCGGGACATTGTTCGAGCGACCGAAAAGGAGAAGAATCGCGTCCGTTCGGAGATGGGGATGGTCTTCCAGCACTTCAACCTGTTCCCGCATCTGACGATTCTCGACAACATCACGCTGGCGCCGCGGCTGGTGCGCGGTCTGACGCGGACCGCGGCAGAAGCGAAGGCGCGGGAACTTCTTGAGCGCGTCGGACTGTCCGACAAGGCGGCGAGTTATCCGCAGCAGCTTTCGGGCGGACAGAAGCAGCGCGTCGCCATTGTGCGGTCGCTTGCGATGGAGCCGCAGATGATGCTCTTTGACGAACCGACATCGGCACTCGACCCAGAAATGGTGGGCGAGGTTCTCGACGTGATGAAGGACTTGGCCCGCAATGGCATGACGATGGTCGTTGTGACGCACGAGATGCGCTTTGCGCGTGACGTCGCCTCGCGCATCCTCTTTTTGGAGGGCGGGCGAATCGCCGAGGAGGGCACGCCCGCCGAGGTCTTTGGTGCGCCGAAGTCGGATCGTCTAAAACTCTTTCTTGGCAAGGTCAACCTGACCGCCGAAGGCAAATGAAATAGAGGAGAAGAATCATGCACACCGTATTGAAGCACCCGTTGGTCGATCACCGCATTACGCTGATGCGTGACCAGGCGACGCCCCCGAAACTTTTCCGCGAACTTGTGAACGAGCTGACGACGTTTCTGGCCTATGAGGCGCTGGAGGACGTTCGGACGCGGACGGTTGACGTTGTCACGCCAGTGGCGAAGACGACGGGTGTTGTCATCGATGAGCGTGTCGTGCTGGTGCCGATTCTGCGTGCGGGCATGGGGATGCTCGATGCGATGCTGCACGTTTTGCCGTATGCCAAGGTCGGGGTGCTCGGGATGCAGCGCAACGAGGAGACGGCGGAGCCGATTCCCTACTATGCGAAGGTTCCGCCGGCGAAAGGTGAGGAGCTCGCACTCGTCATTGACCCGATGCTGGCGACGGGTGGCAGTGCGTGCGATGCGGTCGCCCAGCTCAAGAAGCTCGGCTACCGGCGAATCAAGTTCCTGAACCTCATCTCGGCCCCGGAGGGAATCGCCAAGTTCGAGGCGGCACACCCAGATGTGCCCGTCTTCACGGCAGCCCAGGACGAGCGGCTGAACTCGCACTTCTACATCGTCCCCGGCCTCGGGGACGCGGGCGATCGCATTTTTGGAACGCTTTAATTCAAAAGGACCAAGACCATGCTTGAGAAACTGTTCAAGATTCGTGAAGCCAAGTCGTCCGTCAAGACGGAAGTCATTGCGGGCATTACCACGTTCATGACGATGGCGTACATCCTCGCCGTGAACCCCGACCTGCTGTCGCAGGCGGGCATTCCGAAGGGCGGCGTTTTCGTGGCGACCTGTCTTGCGGCCGTCGTTGGTACGCTGTTGATGGCCTTCATGTCGAACTACCCGTTCGTGCTGGCCCCGGGCATGGGGCTTAATGCCTTCTTCACCTTTACCGTGGTGCTGACGATGGGCTACAGCTGGCAGTTTGCCATGCTGGCGGTGTTCGTCGAGGGACTCGTCTTCCTCGCGCTTTCGCTCACGCCCGTGCGCGAGTCGATATTCAATGCGATTCCGCTTTCGCTCAAGCGGGCCGTCGCGGCGGGCATCGGTCTGTTCATCTGCCTGATTGCGCTCAAGAACGCGGGTGTTATCGTCGATAATCCGGCGACGCTCGTCTCGATGGTGCACTTCAAGGATGTCCCGTTCGCCACGACGGGCATCTGCGCGATTCTTGCGCTCGTGGGGACACTCCTCACCGGTTTCATGCTCGTCAAGGGTCTGAAGGGCGCGATTCTTTTCGGCATCCTCGTGACCTGGATTCTCGGAATGGTTGCCCAGGCGACGGGCGTGTATGTGCCCGATCCGGCGAACAAGCTCTTCTCGCTCTATCCGAACTTCTCATTGGAGGGCTTCTCGCAGCACTTTGCCGAGTTCAAGCAGACATTCGGCGCGTTCTTCCAGCCCGAGACATGGACGCATACGGGAACGGGTGATAATGGGGCCGTGCGGAGCGGTTGGATGCTCGTCAAGTCGCTCGACTTCTTCGTTGTGATGTTTGCGTTCTTCTTCGTCGATTTGTTCGATACGCTCGGGACGCTGATTGGCGTGTCGATGAAGGGCGGCTTCCTCAACAAGGAAGGCAAGCTGCCGCGTGTGTCGGGTGCGCTGTGCGCGGACGCGATTGCGACATCGGTTGGCGCGGTCTTCGGTACGTCGACGACGACGACTTATGTTGAGTCCGCCTCGGGTGTGATGGCGGGTGGTCGTACGGGGCTGACGGCGGTGACGAGCGCGGCACTTTTCGCCTTGGCGATTCTCTTCGCGCCGATCTTCCTCGCGATTCCGGGCTTTGCGACGGCCCCGGCTCTGGTAATCGTCGGCTACATGATGCTCTCTTCGTGCGTGGATGTCAACTGGAAGGATGCGGGTGAGGCAGTCCCGGCATTTCTCGCCGTTGCCGCGATGCCGTTTTGCTACTCGATTTCGGATGGCATCATGTTCGGCGTGATTTCCTACACGGTCATCAATGCGCTGGCGGGCAACTTCAAGCGCATCCACTGGATTATGTACATCCTGACGGTCATCTTCATCGCGAAGTATGCGCTGATGTAAGGCTGGAACAGTGAAAGGAGATTGAGACGATGCAGGAAGAAGTTGAGAGTGTGTTTCAGCCGATTGTGGAATGGCTGACGGAAAAGGGCGTGGAGTACGCCGTTGATGTGGTGGCGGCCCTGGTTATTCTGATTGTCGGGGCACTGGCCATCCGTCTTCTCGGGACGGCCTTGCGCAAGGCCCTCATCCGATCCGACGGTCGCCATGCGCTCGCCTCGCGCTTCATCGTCTCGGTTCTCGTCAAGACGGCGTGGGCCTTTCTCGCCGTTATCATCCTCGGCAAGCTTGGGGTGAATGTCGGACCGCTGATTGCGGGCCTCGGCGTGACGGGTTTCGTGCTCGGCTTTGCCTTCCAGGAGTCGCTCGGCAGTTTGGCGAGTGGACTCATGATTGCCATCAACGAACCGTTCAAGGTCGGTGACTATGTGGCTGTCGGCGGGTTTGAGGGGACGGTTCTTCAGCTCGATATGATGGCGGTGACCTTGGCGACGCCCGACAATCGGCGCATCACGATTCCAAACAAGTCGGCCTGGGGTTCGCCTATCGTGAACTACTCGGCTCTTGCGACGCGGCGTGTCGACATGGCGATTGGCATTGCCTATGGTGCGGACATCTCGCTTGCGCGGAAGACGGCGATTGAGACGATCGCGGCGCTTCCCGGTGTCCTGTCCGACCCGGCTCCGATGGCTGAGGTGAAGTCGCTCGACGACAGCGCGGTGGCGTTGACGATTCGCGCCTGGACGGCCAATGCCGACTACTGGGCGGTCTTCTTTGCGGCCAACCAGGCCCTCACTGAGGCCTTTGCCGCGAAGGGCATTCGGATTCCCTATCCGCAGCTCGATGTCCATGTCGACCAGAAGATGGCCTAAGCGGCTTGAAATCACGATTTGAAGTCCATAAAAAGAGAAGGAAGATTGACCATGGCAAGTGACCAGAACGACAAGAAGTCCGTTGATGGTGTTTACGATGCGCGAACGCTTGGCTATCCGAAGATGGGTATCCTGGGCGTTCAGCACCTGTTCGCGATGTTTGGTGCGACGGTGCTCGTGCCGCTCCTGACGGGGCTTTCGGTTTCGGCGACGCTTCTGTTTGCGGGTGCGGGGACGCTGCTCTTCCATCTTGTGACGAAGCGCATCGTGCCCGCCTTCCTCGGCAGTTCCTTTGCGTTTCTTGCCGGCTACTTTGCGCTGACGGGCATGAAGGGCGTCATGTGGGAGGGGCTGACCAAGACGCAGCTTCTCGCTTACGCGTCGGTTGGCGTTTTTGTCGCAGGGTTGATTTATGTCATCTTCGCGGGGGTCGTCAAGCTGGTCGGCGTGAAGCGCGTGATGCGGTTCTTCCCGCCGGTCGTTACGGGTCCGATTATCATTGGCATCGGGCTTGTGCTGTCGCCGGTGGCCGTCAACAGTGCCTCGACGTGCTGGCCGGTTGCGTTGGCGGGTATTCTGGCCGTCGTTCTCGCAGCGATCTTCGGGCGCGGCATGATTAAGATTATCCCGATTCTGATTGGTGTTCTGACGAGCTACGTGGTTGCGATTCTCTACGGTAACGTGGCGGGTTGGGGCCCGGCGGTGGACTTCTCTCACATCGCGGCCGCGCCATGGGTGGGACTGCCTGTTCACATGGACGAGACGATTATCCCCATTCTTGAGCATGCGGGTGACAACATCGGGCGCATCGTCAGTTCGATTCTGATTGTGGCTCCGCTGGCGGCGGCGACCATGATGGAGCATGTCGGCGATGTCTCGGCCATCAGTTCGACGGTGAAGCGCAATTTCTTCGCGAACCCGGGCCTGCACCGGACGCTTCTTGGCGATGGCCTTGCGACGAGCCTCGCGGCGTTCTTCGGTGCACCGGCGAACACGACCTACGGCGAAAACACGGGCGTTCTGTCGCTCTCGAAGGTTTACGACCCTCGGGTCATTCGCATCGCGGCGTTCCTGGCCATCCTGCTCGCGTTCTGCCCGAAGTTCGCGGCGGTCATTACGACGCTCCCGGCGGCGACCATCGGCGGCGTCTCGTTCGTTCTCTACGGAATGATTTCCGCCGTTGGTGTGCGCAATCTCGTTGAGCACCAGGTAGACTTCTCGAAGCCGCGCAATATGCTCATCTGCGCCATTTCGATTGTCTGCACATTGGGTGTCAGCTTCTCGAAGGCGGGCTCCATCAGCTTCTCGGTCGGCAGCGTCCACATTTCGCTGTCGGGTCTTGCGGTCGGTGCCCTGATGGGCATCATCCTCAACGCCCTCCTGCCGGGCAAGGACTACACGTTCTCCGAGACTGAGCCGAACATCAAGGATGCCGACCGCTTCGGCGGTGTGAAGGCGCAGTGAGGTGCGCCGCATTGATTTGCTGACTGAGCGTCATTTGGAAGGAAACTACTGACATGATTCTGTTGATTGGAACTGATGCCTACTCGCCGTTTCGCCTCGATGCGATTAAGGATGCGATGGCGAAAGCCGCGCCTGACCTCGGGCCGGTGGAAATTGATGCGAAGTGGGTCTATGCCCTCCAGGCGGATGCAGCGACTTGTCCCGAGGCCGATTTGCGCCGTGCGGCGAGTCTCCTGAATGCGACCGGCGAATGCGATGGGGCGGACTTCTTCGTCACGCCGCGCAAGGGCACGATTTCACCATGGAGTTCCAAGGCGACGGACATCTTCCGCAACTGCGGACTCGTCACGATTCCACGCGTCGAGCGCGGCATCCGCTACCGCGTTTCGCAGAAGCTCCCGGCCGTGTGTCTCGCCGCGCTGTACGACCGCATGACCGAGGGTGTGTACGCCGACATCGCCGACCTCTTTGACGAGGCGGACCCGAAGCCGGGACGCACCTATGATGTGCTGGCGAAGGGGATTGATGCGATTCGTGAGGCGAACGTTGAGATTGGCCTCGCCATTTCGGAGCCAGAGATGGAGTATCTCGCCAAGAACTTCAAGGCCGCTGGTCGCAATCCGACCGATACCGAGCTTGTGATGTTCGGGCAGGTCAACTCTGAGCACTGCCGTCACAAGATCTTCGGTGCGGAGTTTATCATCAACGGCAAGAAGCAGCGCAACTCGCTCTTCGGGATGATCAAGAACACCCACGCGAAGCGTCCGCAGGATACACTCTCGGCGTACAAGGACAATTCGGCGGTTGTCACCGGCTTCAGGACGGACGTCTTTTCGATTGACCCGAAGACCCACGCCTACACCTTCAAGAAAGACGAGATCGACCAGCTGATGAAGGTTGAGACCCACAACCACCCGACGGCCATTTCGCCGTTCCCCGGTGCGGCGACGGGTGTTGGTGGCGAGATTCGCGACGAGGCGGCGACCGGAACGGGCTCGCGCACGGTGGCTGGCATCTGTGGCTTCATGGTCTCGAACCTCCGCATTCCCGGCTATCCTCAGCCGTGGGAGCGTACGTTTGCGGACTTCCCGACGCGCTTGGCGACACCGCTTCAGATTATGACGGAGGGCCCGATTGGTGGCGCGGCGTTCGGCAACGAATTCGGCCGTCCGCAGCTGTGCGGATTCTTCCGTACTTACGAGGGCGAGATCGCGGGCGAACTGCGCGGCTACCACAAGCCGATTATGCTGGCCGGCGGCATGGGTGTCATCCGCCACAGCCAGGTTCAGAAGAAGGATGTCAAGGTTGGCTCGCTGATTGTTCAGATTGGTGGCCCCGCGATGCGCATTGGCCTTGGCGGCGGCGCGGCGAGCTCGATGATGACGGGAACGAACTCCGAGGCTCTCGACTTCAACTCCGTCCAGCGCGGCAATGCCGAAATGCAGCGGCGGTGTCAGGGTGTCATCGATGCCTGTGCCGCGCTCGGCGCGGCGAATCCGATTCTGTCGGTCCACGACATCGGTGCGGGCGGCCTCTCCAATGGTTGCCCCGAGCTCGTTGAGGCGACGGGTGGAAAGTTCGAACTCCGCAAGGTGCACAACGAAGAGAAGTCGATGAACCCGATGGAAATCTGGTGCTGCGAGGCGCAGGAGCGTTATGTGCTCGCGCTCAAGCCAGCGGCCCGGGCGTTCTTCGAGGAACTCTGTGCGCGTGAGCGTTGCCCCGTCGCCTTCATTGGCGTTGCGACGGGCGACGGTCGTCTGGTGCTGACCGATGAGCATTTCGGGGACCGCCCGATCGACATGGACGTGAAGGTTCTCCTCGGCAAGCCGCCGCGCATGGTGCGTAATGTCAAGCGCGTCAAGAAGGCGCACATTCCGACCAACTTCGAGGGCGTGCGTCCGCTCGATGCGCTCACGCGTGTCCTCCATCTCCCGGCCGTGGCCGACAAGACCTTCCTCATCACGATTACGGACCGCACGGTGACCGGGCGCGTCGCCCGCGACCAGATGGTCGGCAAGTTCCAGCTCCCGGCGGCGGACTGCGCCGTGACGACCATGGGCTATGCGACGTACGAGGGTCAGGCGATGGCGACGGGCGAGCGTACGCCCATCGCACTGATGGATGGTCCGGCCTCTGGGCGCATGGCGATTACCGAGGCGATTACGAACCTCGCGGCGGCCGATGTCGGCAACATCGGTCAGATTCGCCTCTCGGCGAACTGGATGGCTCCGTGCGGTGAGCCGGGCGAGGACGCGGTTCTCTACGACACGGTGGAGGAAGTCGGGCTTCGCTTCTGCCCGAAACTCGGCGTGTCGATTCCCGTTGGCAAGGACAGCTGCTCGATGCACACGACCTGGACGGATGCGAAGGGCGAGCAGAGGAAGCAGGTTGCCCCGCTGTCGCTCGTCGTCTCCAGTTTTGCGCCGGTCAATGACGTCCGCCTTACGCTGACGCCCGACCTGAAGCCCGATGTGAAGGACGAGAGTTCGTTCCTCATTTACGTGGATCTTGGCAATGGCACGGCCCCGCTTGGCGCGACGGCCCTGGCGCAGGTCTACGGTCAGCTCGGTAATACGCACGCCGATTCGGACGCGACGCTGCTGAAGCACTTCTTCAATGCGATGCAGGAGATTGTGCGCGGCAAGTTGGCGCTCGCCTATCACGACCGCTCGGATGGTGGCCTTGCCGTCACCCTCGCTGAAATGGCGATGACGGGTGGACGCGGCATCGTCGCGAAGCTGCCCGACGGCGACGTGCTCGCCCAGCTCTTCAACGAACAGCCGGGTGCCGTCCTGCAGGTCACCGAGAGCAAGGTCGCCGAGGTTCTCGCCATCTTCAAGAAAGCGAAGGTGCCGGCGGTGCTCGCAGGTGCGGTGCGTCGCTCCTCCCGAGCGGTTGAGATTTTCGTGGGTGCGCGGTTGGCGATTCGCACCGACCTCACCTATCTTCGCCGCGCCTGGAGCGAGACGACCTATCGGATGCAGGCCCTGCGCGATAATCCTGTCACGGCGCGCGAGGAGTACGACAACGCGCTCGACGAGACCGACCCGGGGCTTCAGTTCGCCCTGACCTACGACCTGGACGAGATTCCGGTCACGATTCGTCGCAAACCGTCCGCGCCGCGTCCGCGCATGGCGATTCTGCGCGAGCAGGGCGTGAACGGCCACATCGAGATGGCGGCGGCGTTTGCGCTCGCCGGTTTCGACTGTACGGATGTCCACATGAGCGACTTGATTGCCGGGCGCGTTGACCTCGCCGACTTCAAGGGACTCGTCGCCTGCGGTGGCTTCAGCTACGGCGATGTGCTGGGCGCGGGTTCCGGCTGGGCGCGTTCAATCCTCTACAACGACACACTCAAGGAGATGTTCCGGACGTTCTTCCATCGCCCTGACACGTTCTCGCTTGGCGTGTGCAACGGTTGCCAGATGCTCTCGCAGTTGAAGGACATCATTCCAGGCGCTGAGGGCTGGCCGCGCTTCGTCAAGAATGTCTCCGAGCAGTTCGAGGCTCGCTATTCGGCGATTCGCATCGAGCCATCGCCCTCGATCTTCTTCCGGGGCATGGAGGATTCGGTGCTGCCGATTGCCGTGGCGCATGGCGAGGGGCGTGTCTGGACTGAGGGCTGGACGCCGACGATTTGCGCGGCGCACTTCGTTGACGGACGCGGTCGGGCCACGACGCGCTACCCGTACAATCCGAACGGATCGATTGGCGGCCAGACGGCGTTCACCACGGCGGACGGACGGGCCACAATCATGATGCCGCACCCGGAGCGCGGCTTCAGGGCCTGCCAGCTCAGCTACAACCCGGGCGTCTTCAAGGAGAACGGACCCTGGATGCGGATGTTCCAGAATGCCTATCGCTTCGCAACTCAGGCGAAGTGAGGCGCGGCATTTGTTCACAACAACGGAAAGGATGACACAGATGAACAAGTTCATGAAGTTGTCGGCGATTGCCTGCGCGGCGGTGTCTGCCGGGTGCAGTCTCTTCTTGGAGGACGACGGGGCGTATCCGTCGGAAGTTGACGAGGGATTCGTCTCCATCTTCAACGGCAAGGACCTGACCGGGTGGTACGGGTCGACGTCGTATGGGGTCTCGACCAACGAGCCGGGCGTGTTGCAGTGCTTCCCCGGCCAGGGTTCGGGCGGCAACCTGTTGACCGAGAAGGAGTACGAGAACTTCATTCTCCGCTTCGAGTTTATGATGCCCGAGAACGGCAACAACGGGCTTGGCATCCGTACGCCCTCGCCCGATGTCGACGCGGCCTATTACGGGATGTGCGAACTGCAGCTCCTTGACGATGGGGGTAGCCAGTACTACGACGCGGAGGCGAAGAAGGACAAGCTGAAACCCTACCAGTACACGGGTTCCGTCTACGGGGTCGTGCCGGTGAAGCGCGACAACGTCGGCAAGCAAATCGACTGGAAGGTGCGCAACTTCGCCGCGGGCGGTAGCTACCTGCGCGTGCCGGGGATGTGGAACTTCGAGGAGGTCAAGGTCATCGGCAGTGAGATTGAGGTCTATCTCAACGGCTACTTGGTGACGAAGGCGAATGTCTCGAAATTCAAGGGCGACGGCGACACGCCGGACGGCCGCAAGCACCCGGGGCTGCACAATCGCCGGGGGCACATCGGTTGGCTGGGGCATGGGCACAATGTGAAGTGGAAGAACATCCGCATCAAGGAACTGCCCTCGAACGCGAAGATGGGCGAGGTCTGCCCGACCCAGACGATGAAGGCTCCCAAGGGATTCGAGACCTATTTCGCCGGACGTGAGGCCGATCTCGCGGCGAATTGGAAGGGCGTGACGACGGCGGAGCAGTTCGACAACCCGAAGGTGCGGCAGGCGGCGACGCCCGAGAAGCGCGCTGAAATGCAGAAGATAGCCGACGAGGGGATGCGCAAGCACTGGTCCGTGCGCAACGGCAACCTCTACTTCGACGGTTTCAAGGGCGGCTACTCCCTCGCAACCAAGAAGGACTACAAGGACTTTGAACTTTGGGCCGATTGGCGCATCCTTTCCATTACGGGCGACTCGGGGCTTTATCTGCGCGGTTCGCCGCAGGTGCAGATCTGGGACGCGCACAACCAGTGGAAGATTGGATCTGGCGGCCTCTACAACAACAAGAAGGGGGCGCACGATGCACTGGTCATCGCCGATCGGCAGGTCGGGGACTGGAACCGCTTCCATGTGAAGATGGTTGGCAAGAATGTCACCGTCTGGCTGAACGGTCAGCTGGTCGTGGACAACGTCGAGTTGGAGAACTACTGGGATCGTTCGATGGACATCTTCCCGGTGGAGCAGATTGAGCTCCAGTGCCATGGCGACCCGATTGAGTGGCGTAACATCTTCATTCGGGAACTCTGAGCCGAGGAGTAATGGCTCGAAGGCGCACCGTCGGCGGAGGCCGACGGTGCGTTTTTGTTGGGCGGAAGCGGAGCGCGAGGGGGTTGGACGGCGGGTGCGCGGCGGGTGCGGGTTGGGCGTGGAAAAATTTTTTGTCGGCGGCCTCGGGGCACCGCGTCAAGTCCGAACGAAAGACCGTGTCTCCGAGGGAAAAACCCAACCTATGGACCTGAAGGGCCGCCGTAGCCCCATATATAGAGGAGAGGAACATAAAGTGCCGCGTACGGGTGGGTGAGACCGGTGCGCGAGGGGCGGGACGGGGTCAAAAAGAAGTCGAATCCCCCCTTGCAGGTGAAAATTATTTTTGGTATGATTTACTCGTCGCCGATAGAGGTGTCGGTGGCGAACAGGAGTAAACGATATGAAAAAACTACTGATTGCATCGATGACGGCGGCGCTCACGGCGGGCGTCTGGGCCGATCTGACGAAGACGCAGCTGTCTTTCGAGGACGGTTTCAACAAGGGTGATGGCTTCTGGACGACCGAGACGGCCGACGAGAACATCACGGTCGGGACGTACGGCGACGGCAATGTGGCCTACACATATGGCAACCCGGCGGCGAATACGCGGGCGGCGGCTTTTGGCAGTGCGCAGAGTCAGTTCCTCAAGCTTGAGACCGAGGCTGGTAAGGCTCTTTGGCGCAATTTGGCAGCTGAAGCGGGGGGCGTGGCGACCGTTGATGCGGCCAATTCGTATGTTCTCGATACGCTCGTCCAGTTCACGGCGACCGACGAGGCTCCGACGGCTGCTGCTGGCGACAAGTTCATTCTGTGGCTCAAGTCCGACGAGGCGGCGGGAACGACCAGCCTTATGGTGACGAGTGGTGCAATTAAGGACGACCTTGGTGCAATCAGTTCGACACCTGTTACGCTCGCGCTCGACACGCCGGTTGTGCCGGGGCAGTGGGCGCGTGTCTCTGTGAAGACATTCAAGGCCGCTACCGAAGGCGGGAATCTTGGTTTTGTTGTTTATGTTGATGGTGCAGTTGCTTCGGCGACGGCGGAGAACTATAAATCCATCGTTAACGAGGGTGGGTTGCCTGAGAGTGACCTGACGGAGCAGGGTGCCTACTACTACACAAACAAGCAGCTGTTCTTCAGCATGATTGACCCTGAGGTTTCTGGGTCTAAGAACCTTTCGGCCGTTGGCTTTGAGGGTTCGGGTAGCATCGACGACCTCCAGATCGTCGCGGCGGCGGATGCTCCTTCGTTCACCCAGTACACCCCGGGCGTTGTCAACTACACGGTCAAGTTCCAGGCCGTTGGTGTTGACAGCTGGACGGCGGACGACATCACGGTTGCCTCTGGTGCGACCATTGAGTCGATGCCGACGACCGACGTTGAGGGCTACAAGTTCGTGGGCTGGTTCACGGATGTGGACTGCACGATTGCGTTCGATCCGGCCACGGCAATCAGCGCGAACATGACGATTTACGCGAAGTTCGAGGCGGTTGTGACGCCGGCTGAACCTGTTGCGCCGGGCGAGACGGTGTCGGCGGCGACGGCGGACGGGGCGACGGCGGCCCTGAATAAGGCGGGCATCAAGACTCCTTCGACGGTGACGGATGCCAAGGCCTATGCGGCGAAGTTCGAGGCGGTTGCGACGCTCAACGGCGACGACACCTACTCGGCGACCTGGGAAGTGACGGCGGCGGCGGCGAAATCGCTCGTGGCGGATGCGGACACGCAGCTCGCGACGACGCTGGATGCGGTGCTCGATGACAACAAGGCGACGGTCACGATTACGGCACAGCCGGGCTTCTACTACACGGTTCTCTCGGCTACCTCGGTGGACGCGGCGGAGTACACGGCGAATGGCTGGGTGCTCGCGGGTGACAAGGTCACGCTGACAGTCCCGGCGAAGTCGGGTACGCAGGGCTTCTATAAGATCGGCATCAGCGCGGTCGAGCAGAAGTAAGAGAAACTTGAGCGTTGAAAAGGGGGCCTGCGGTTCTGCCGCAGGCCCTTTTTTTGTTTTTAGTCAACCACGGAGCACACGGGAAGGGGGATGGAGGTTTTTAGCCGCAGGGGACGCAAAGGTCACAGGGAGCGGGGTGACGGACTCCAGTGTCTTTGAGTTCTCTGCGCACTTTGCGGCAAAGGACAAACCGCCGCGCTTGGTTGGAACCACGGAAGTCACAGAATCCGCCTGATGGCGGACACTGAAGTCCACGGAAGGAGGGGAAGGCCTTACGGCCGCCATCTTCCGTATGTTCCGTGGTCGTCTAAAGTCGTGCGTGGTCCGAACGGATGCTCAAGCGGGAGAGCGCGGGGAGTCACCACGGAGAAAGGAACTTTTCTTCACGGAGACAGAGTGTTTTCTTCGTGAAGACCACGGGCTGTCGCCACGGAGAGGACGGGCGGCCTTGGTGAAGGGGAAGGGCGCGCTTCGGCATGAGAAAGGGCAAGCACTAAGGTACTTTGTCCAAAGCACTAAGGTGCTTTCATTAAAGTACCTTAGTGGTTTGAGCAAACCACCTTAGTGCTTTCCCGTTGTGTCCGTGGACGCGGCCCTTTCTGTCGCGGGCGACGGCCCGTGTTCTCCGTGGCGACAGCCCGCTGTCTCCGTGAAGAAAAGTCCGCGTCTTCACGGAGAAAACATTCCGTCTCCGTGAAGGGAAAGAGGCGTTTCCCCGGAGAAGTCGGCGGTTATTGGGGAAGCGAACCACGGAATAGACGGAGCACACGGAAAAGGGGGATGGAGGTTTTAGCCGCAAGGGACGCACAGGTCTTAGAGAGCGGGGGTGACGGACTCCAGTGTCTTTGAGTTCTCTGCGCACTTTGCGGCAAAGGACAAACCGCCGCGCCTGGTTTGGACCACGGAATAGACGGAGCCCACGAACAAGCGGTTCTTGCTCAGTAGGGAGACTTATGCTATAATTCAAGTTGACAATGAAAATAAGGATTACTATGCCCTCGATTCATTCGGACAGCATGTGCGCCACGATGTACCGCGCACGGTCGGCGTTTACGCTGATTGAGCTTCTGGTCGTGATTGCCATCATCGGCATTCTGGCCGGCGTGATGGCGATTTCGTTCGGTGGCGCGACCGATTCGGCGCGTGCCACGCAGTGCCTGTCGAACCTCAAGAGCCTGGCGCAGGCGGCGAATGCGACGGCCATGCGCAGCGACTACTATCCGGTGGCGGGCTCGTACGAGTACGTTGCCCCGACGGGCAAGAAAGTGGGCTATTACGAGTGGGTTGGCTGGATCAGCTGGCTGTCGAATCGCGGCGATCCCTTCAACAAGCGGGCGGGCAAGTCGGCACCGACCAGTTACCAGTCCGTGGAAATCTGTCCGTTCTACGGCACGGGTACGGAGGACGATGCGACGTACGCGCTGACGAACGGGACGATTTGGGCGGCGACTGGCAAGAATCGTAACATCTACACATGCCCGTCGCACGTGCGGTATCGGCGCGACCAGAACATGACGGCCCCCTATTGGAGCTACGTGATGAATGCGAAGTTCGGCTACGACTATTCGCAGGGATCGCGGGCGGTCGGCGGGGCTCAGAGGTTCGGGAACCTCTCCCGGGCAGACCGCATGCTGATGTTCGCCGAGTTGCCGATGTGGACGATTGAAGGTGGCAAGACGACGCCCGTGCAGGACGGCAGTGGCTATGAGGCGGACTGCACCCTGCAGTACAAGGCCTCCGTCGGCGGCAAGAGCTACGGTTCGAGCTGGAACGGGACGCCCGAGTGCATCGGCTTCAACCACAAGGTCGGCAAACGGAGTTTCGTCGGTCACATCGCCTATGCCGACGGACATGTGGCGAAGATCACCTATGTGGAGAATGGCGAACTGAGTGTCCAGCAGCTGACGGCCCTCCTGTGCGAGGGCAAGGATGTTGCCTTTGATGGAAGAAACTACAAGGAGCTGAAAGATTACTAACATTTTGAAGCCTTTCGCACCGTCGAAAACCCTGCAATCGCTGCTTGCGGCGGTTGTGGCGGGGCTTTCACTTGTCGCGTCCGGCGGGTTGGCGGAAGATGTTGTGTTCGAGGGCGGGACGACGAACTGGGTGGATGGCGACCTCGTCATCATGTATGCCGATCCGACGGTCGTGGGTAAACTGTCCCTACCGAAGACGGCTACGGCGCGGATTCTCGCCGTTGGCGGCGGTGGTGGCGGCGGACGCGTCACGAAAACCGTGTCATCCGTTGGCGGCGGCGGCGGCGGTGGTGGTGGTGGTGTCGTCATCGCCAATGGGCTAACGCTGAATGGCGAGTATACGATTACCGTCGGCGGCGGTGGTGCGGCGGGCGCGGGCGGCACGAGCGTCAGCAACCCCGGTGCGACGGGCGGTGACACCACCCTGAAGCAGGCGGGGGTCGATGTGATCACCGTGGCTAAGGGTGGCGGTGGTGGTGGTGCTGAGTCGGATGGCCTTCCTGGCGGTTCGGGTGGCGGCGGATCGATGATGACTGGACGTATCGAGAAATCGGGTGGCTCGGGTGTTGACGGACAGGGCCACGCAGGTGGTTCGGGCGTTCAGACACGTGGCGGAGCTGGTGGTGGCGGCGCAGGTGCCATTGGCGTGAGTCCGACATCGACTAGCAGTGGTGCTAATGGCGGCGATGGTGTTTCTTGCGATATTACGGGATCGAGCCTGTTTTATGGCGGCGGCGGCGGCGCGGGTAATTTTTACTACTCAATGACGGGGCTGAGCCTCGGAGGAAAGGGCGGTGGCGGCAAGGGACTTGGTGGACGGAGCACAAGTGTGTCGGCTGATGAGGCTGCCCTTGTGAATGGCACGGATGGTCTTGGCGGTGGCGGCGGTGGCGGCGGTACGCACGAGACGGCCGTGGCCGGTCGGGGCGGCAACGGCGTTCTCATCGTTCGCATAACCTCCTATCTTGATGCGGGCGTAACGCCCCCGGCCATTCGCTCGGATCTGGTCTTCACGGGCGAACCGCAGACGGCGGGTGAGCCCGACGATCCGAATCGGGCCTTCTATTCAGTGACGGCGGGGCAGGATACGGCGACGGACGCGGGGGACTATTCCTTTACGCTCACCTTGAACGAGGGGCTGGAGTGGACGGACGGGACGACGGAGCCGAAGTCGTTCAGCTGGTCTATCGCGCCGAAGATTGTGTCGATGCCGAAGGCCCGCGAAGGTCTCGTTTACGATGGAACGGAGCAGGCGGGCGTAACGAACGATGTCCCGTCGGACGCGGCATTCTATGAGGTCACGGGCGGTTCGGCCATCAATGCGGGCGCGTATGCGTTTACGGCGACCCTGAAGTATGCCGCGACGAATGTCCGCTGGGCGGATGCGGCGGCGCAGGTTGTGGATGTGCCGTGGTCCATCGCCCGCAAGGTCGTGGCGGTGCCGACCGTCACGACATCGTTCACCTACGAGCCGGGTCAGCTGCGCATAGCACTGCCGGAGTCGGACGATTACACCCGAACGGGTACGCCCGAGGCGATGGATGCGGGTAACTACACCTGTGCGGCCGTTCTGAAGAATACGACGGAGGCCGTCAACTACGAGTGGTCGACCGGTTTGACCGGTGCCCTTTCCTACGCGTGGACGATTGCAAAGGCGACGAATTCGATTGAGGGCCTTCGGTTGGCGGACTGGCAGGTGGGTGCGACGGCCAACGAACCGTCCGTCACCCGCGTGGTGAATGGGTCGGTGGCTGCTATCGTCTACTCATACCGTGCGCAGACCGAGACGGCTTGGAGCCTCGCCAAGCCGACGGCGGCGGGGTGGTATGTGGTTCGGGCGACGCTTGCCGAGACGACGAACTGGTCCGAGGCCGTGGCGGAGACGGCGTTCTGTGTGTGGAAAAATCCATCGGTCGAGTACACCTATTTTGTGGATGTCACGAATGCGGCCTCGGCGGGAGCGGGCGTGGATGTCACGATTTCCGAAGCGTCGCTTCCGGGTTTTCTCTACGATTGCACGGACGGACTGAAGGATGGGGCGTTCCGCTTCGTCTATTCGCGCACGGCCGACCCCATTGACGACATCCTGCTCGCATATTCGAACTTGACGTGGAGTGTCGCGGGCGAGTCGACGATGCGCGTGCGCCTGCCGGACGGAGTGACGCGGGCGAGTCCCATTCGGATGTACTGGCATGCGCAGGTGGCTGAGCCGCTGAGCCGCAACGATCCCGGTGCGGCGAGTGGCCTGTCCATGGGGACGGCGGCGACGGGGTACGGTCTCGTGAACAGCAACGGCGTCTGGATCAACTACTGGACGCAGGAGCCGTCCCTCTCAAAGACAACATGGGACGAGTCCGAGACCCCGGGCGTCATCACGCCGGGTGCGCTCAAGGTCGGCTCGGTCAAGACGACCTACCGCAAGTTGCCGCGTGGGGCCGAGACGGAGACGATGCCGCTGACGCGGGGATCTTACGCGGCGATTCTGACGATGGCCGACATGGGTGCGGACTATGCACTTGATGGTGGGGCGCGGCAGTTGCAGTACGAGATTCTCGGTCATTCGTCCGTTGCGGCCCTTGGCGGGACGGCGAGCGGACGCATTCTGCTCGTCAACGACGACACGGGCGGCAATGGGCGCGAGGCCATTACCGACCAGGGCTATTGGCAGACGGCTGACACGGGGCATCCCATTTATTGGACGCACACGGGAACGCATGGCGTTCGTTCGGCATTCCCCTTTGTGCGGCAAGGTATAAGTCATACACTGTATCGCACGACCGATGATGGAGCCGTTGTTGCCTTGTGGCGTATTGAGAATGGTATGATTGGTAATGTGTTTCGTTCGGGGCCAAGGGCAAATGCGGATTCCAACTATTTGCCATGGTCGCCAACCTCTAAGGCGATATCGGCGGAAGGCGCAACCTTCCCCGCCAGCACGACGGCCAATGGCGAGGTCGGTAATATCATCTTCCGCAATACGACGGATGCGGCTGTCTATTCGCCCTTTTATACGAATGGCGTTGGCGTGGTCTATTTTGATGCCGTGAACAGTTACACAGGAAATGCGGATGGGTTCAAGTTGGTTGTTGAGATTGCCACTGAGACGGCGACGGGGCTTGTCCCGACGGACGAGAACTGCCGTGGTGATGACGAACGGGGGGATGAGGATCCGTACTACAACCTGCGCGGGCGGTGGAAGCCCGTCGCGATTCTGCCGCTTGTCAAAGACGGGACGGACGAATTCGTGGCACAAACACGGCGGACAGAACTCGACCTGCTCGGCTTCTCGGGGAACGGCAAGGCGGATAGGTTTGTGCGTGGGTGCGCCGAAGTGAATGTCCGTGGACCCGTGCGGTTCCGCATTCGACGTTCGTCGGTGGTGGTGGGTACATCAGGTGCTGCACAGGCAATTGATAGTTATCAGTCACTCCTTCTCCTCGACAACATTATCGCATCGCCGCCGGCGATGTACACGGACTTGGCACCGTTCGGGCACTACGACGAGCGGAAGGTCGGCAAGCAGACGCTGGGGCAGGAGTGCGCCCTCTCGATTCCCTTCCCCTCCATCTTTGACACTGAGGTCTACGCCCGGGCGAAGGCGCAGAATGTGACGACGCCGGATTTGCCGATTGACAACACGAACTTCGTGGCTTCGGCGCGGCTCAACTACCGCTGGCGCTACCTGAACCAGCGTTTCAGTCCCGCCCGCGTGGAGGACGAGGACCGCTGGGAGTCGGTCTTCCTCGACCCGGAGGACGGCTACCGCTCGATTGAGCCGCTCAAGTATCCGGCGGCCGAGGGCGACATCGAGTTCTTCTACGATCTGACGCTCCAGGCTCCGTTCTACGCCTACCAGGACTACTCGGGGTGCGGTGTCGCGAAGCCAACGGGCGACTACACGGAGGAAATCCGCCACTGGACGAATCGGATGGACCTGACGGTGCTTGAGAGCACGCGCCTCGCGAGCGGCGGCACGAACTGGTTCGTGCGCCTGCGGAACGGGACGAGCAACTGGGCGTCGATGCGCCTCGTGCTGGAGGGCGGCACGGGCGCCGTGGCGGGTGAATACGATATGGAGTTGACGGGCGACAACACGTGGCGGACGCTCGTCCTCGTGCCGACGAACGCCGAGGGCGTGGTCAGTTTCCACTTCGAGGGCTTCAACGAGCTGGCGGCGGGCGCAACCGAGATTCCCGCCGATCCCGAGGCCGTGCGCTGGGGTGTCATCTCGTCGGGGACGAACGCGGTGCCGGCGACGGGCAAGCTCGTCCTGCGCGGCGCGAATGACGGTCTTGTCCCGCTGGACCATGTGGCGAACTATCTGGAGTTCAAGCTGAACGACCGCTTTGCGACATACGCGATTACCCGTGCGGAATACCAGGACTTCAACCACTGGAACGACGCGGCGCGTGACAAGACGTTCAAGATCAACTATGTCGAGACGAACTCCGTCGACTATGCGGCGATGCAGACCTACAAGAGCGATTTCTCCGACTGGCAGCTCTACGCGGCGACGAACGCCAACTGGAACGAGACGTTCTCCCTCGCCGACTACACCGACCCGGCGTATCCGAAGGAGTCGCTCTACCAGCGCACGGCCACGCCGAATGGATGGACGGCGCAGAACGTCTCGTGGGTCTTCGAGAATCTCGTCACGTCGAACGACGTGGCGAAGTCGGGCGGCATGGCGGCGAAACTGCTCGGGCAGGGCGGTGGCGTCATTGACTTCACGAACGTGAATACGCCGTCGGGTCTTGATCGGATTACCTTCCGCACGCACATTGGGCAGTCGATGACGTTTGACTCGTTCAGCTACAGCGTGGCCGCCCTGATGGACGACAACTACACCTTCCATGCGCCGCTGTCGATGAGCCGTGATTGCAAGTCGGACGGCGACAAGATTGGCGACATGGCGGTCGGAGCCTCCGTCTCGCTCGTCGCCTACTACTACCCGCATGTCGGGTGCTATGAACTGCGGCTTTCGCGTCCCTACAGGGGCAAGACCATTTTGCTCGAACTCTACAAGTGGACCTATCGCGGTCAGGCATCGGTGAGCGAACGGCTCTGCTACACCTACGCCGACGCCTCCCTGTGGATGAGCGATGCGGACGAGCGGTCGGGAACGGATACGGAGATTAAGCGAAACAAGTACTACGGTGCGTTCATCTCGTGCGGTGACCGGGGCGGTGGCACGGAGATTATTTGCGGTGTCGCGACCGATCCGCAGAAATTGAATCCGACCAGGCCATCGAGCGGCTTCAGCGGCCAGTCCCATGTTGGTCTGATTTACACCGATACCGACAATCCCCACCTCTACGGTTCCTATGGTGTCGCGGCGAAGGACTGCCCGGCCCAGTTCGTCATGCCGTCCTATTCGGCCCTTCCTCTGCAGGATGCGGTCAACGTGCGGGCGGCGGTTGGTGCCAAGGATCACTTTGGCAAGGACACGGATGGACAGACGACAATCGACATCAACCTCACGGCGAACGATTTGCAGCCTGTGAGCGATGATATCCCGACGCGTAAGTGGGCCAAGGTGCCCGGCCGCGCCGAATGCTTCACCAATACGACGGCGGGCTTGTTGTGGTCGGGCCTGCGTACGCCGACGAATCTGACGCAGAATCTTGAGGTTTGGCTCAGCCCGAAGGGGCGGCAGCGGTGGACGCGCTTTGCGGAAGTTCCCGTTTCGGGTTATGCGTTCGTGAACACCTCGTCCGTCTTGATTCACCAGACGGGGACGTACGATGTGCGCTTCAAGACGGCCGACGACCAGGCCGTGGACGTGGTCATCGACGACATCATCCAGTACCAGTGGCAGGCCCCGAACATCGAGGACGCGAAGTTCTACGAGCAGGGCAACTACATCTACACGCAGGGCATTGTGCAGGAAAATGTGGGTGCGCGGACGCGGGAGGTCCTTCTCCAGCCGTCCCGGGCGATTGCCGAGGAGCCGGTCTCGCTCCGTTCGCCGCTCCTGTCGGGTCTTGGCAAGATTGCCTTCACCTATCGGGCGGCGGACGCGAATGCCCAGATCTGGGTTCAGGTGGCGACAAACGACGTCAGCCGGAACTTGAACACCTACAACCTGTCGGTTGCCGAGGGCGAGGGTGTCGGCCAGTGGAAGACGATTCGTAAGTACGGTCCGGCGAGCGCCGGCTTTACGGGTGACGACGTTCTGACGACGGGTGGCACGGGCACGAAGGTCATCTACCTCGGCTGGCACAACAACGACGATCGGCCGATTCGCGGTGTCTTCCGCCTCTTCGTGCCGACGAACGTGGTGAAGGCGGCCGTGGCCCGTGCGACGGTGAAGGACTCGACCGACCTCGACTACGGGCGCATCACCATCACCGGCATGACGGTGACGGACGAGCCGGGGCTGTCGGAGCGCAGTTGGCGCGGCTGGAACATGCGGACGATTGGCGACGAGACCGACAGTGAGCGGCGCATGTACCTGTCCGACATGACGCTGGCGGACGGCGAGGGCTACGGTCTCGTCTGCGGTCTCAACAACGGCATTTGGCCGGGCGACCTTGAGACGACCGACGACGAGGTTCGCCTGAGGAGCGGCTTCCCGGCGGTCTATTCGCCGACCTTCAAGTCGCCCGAGGGCGAGCGGCGCGGCATCGGGACGGTGACCTACCGTGCGCGTCTCTACGAGGATGCCGCGCAGAACGGCGGCGGCCAGATCGTGGGCTACGGCTCGACCGACCCGCTCCGTGGGGTGTGGGTGCCGATTTTCACGAACGTTGTCACGCGCTCGGTCTTCTCGAACTTCACCTGGTCGGCCGGAACCGAGACCTACTATTCCATCAAGCTGGAGGTCTCGTCCGCGTCGCTCGTGTCGAGCGTCCGTCCGAAGGATGCGCCGGTGGACCGCGTGATTCTTGACGAGGTCTTCGTCAGTGAGAAGGTCCAGCCGACGCTGGCGTTCGTCTATGCGCGGCCGTTCCGCAACAACCTCATGTCGACGGATCCGATTGGGGACATCCTGAGCGCGAACGAGCAGCCGCTGGCGGGCGAGAGCTGGGGCGTTCAGGCGCAGCTTTCGCTGCAGCAGCTGGCGGATGAGGTCGACCTCTCGCGTGGTATGAAGGTGGCCCTCTCCTACTATCCGCAGGCGACGCCCTGGGGCTACAACAACTGGAAGGATCTCGCGGGGGCGACGCGTGATGTCGAGCTGACGCAGGTTGGCGAGTCGACGAACCTCATCTTCCGCAGCGTCGGCACATCGCCGCGTGAACTGGTGGCCCCGGCGACCGAGGCCGGCACGATTGTGCAGTTCATGCTCAAGGTCACCTACTACGACCACGGCGGCAAGGCCTACGAGACGCTGATGTCGAGCTGGGCGCAACCCTCGTGGTACCACCCGGTCGACCTGAACGGGACGGGGTCGGGTGGCTACAATTCGGAGGACTTCAACAAGTACTCGGCCTATACGATTCTCGATTCGGTCAGCCCGGGACGCGCCTGGATCAACGAGGTGAACTGGAATGACGGGACGGCGGAGGAATCGGGCGAGGGGCGCAACAAGTGCGTCACGAACCAGTTCATCGAGATTTGCGTGCCGTCGGGGGCCGATATGGCCGGCTGGCGCGTCCGTCTGACCGACATGAACAACCACCAGTTCTACATGGCCCGGTTCGGTTCGGGTCTCGCGGCCACGAAGACGTCGTCCAATGCGACGAACGGCTACGAGTTCGTGGTCATCCAAAGCCCGGCGACGCGTGATGCGGGCGGCATGAAGGATGCCGCCGGGCGGAGCGTGGCGGATGGCACATGGGGTTCGGACTTCCTCGACAAGGGGACGCTCAACTACGGTGAACCCTACCAGTTCGAGCTGATTCGTCCATCGGGCGTGATTGAACACCAGTTCGTCCTCTCGGGCACGAACGAGTGGTCCGACTATGTCTTCGGCGGCATCTACGACGGCACGAACCTGCTGGCGACGCTGAACGCGACGAACGCCTCGCCCCTGCGCTTCTACGCGGGCGACGAACTGGCGCGGCGCACGGATGGCAGGCTCTTCGGTTCGGCGGGCGTGATTGGCGGCTCGGCGGACGGCAATCCTGCGCCGGGCGCGGCCGCGACCTGGAAGAGTGGGCTCACCTTCACGCCGGGTCACCTCAACGAGGGGCAGATTATCCCGGAGGACTGGCTGATCCATCCGAACGGCACGAACGCGTGGGTCTACCTGAGCGTGGTGGGTGACCATCTCAGCCAGGTGGTCGAGGGTGAGACCAACCGCTCGGCGGTGGTCGTCGTGCCGCAGGGGTCGCGCACGAACGTCACCTATGTCGCCGCGCCGTGGTACGAGATGGCGGCACTGACGGTGAACGGGGTCACGAATGCCGTGAACAAGCCCGGCGTATGGACCTACACGTTTGCGCCGACGGGGACCACCTACGTCATCGCGACGGAAGGCCCCGACCACGTTCTGAAGAACGAGTTCGACCTTGGCGACGACAATGTCTACACGCCGGCCGTCCTTAACTGGCTGCGCGAGAACTGGCCCGACAAGTCCCCGAACGACATCCAGCTGGCGCGCTACAAGGGCCTTGGCGAGGACGATCGTGAGGGCGACTTGACGCTGACGCACATGTACTGGCTCGACATCCCGGCGGTGACGGACTCCGGCACGCGCGAGTGGCTGTTGCGCGGCGGCATGTCGGGCATCGAGGGCGAGGCGCACGTGATTCGGCGCAACTACGGCGGGCGCGATTACACGCTGACCAACCGCATTGTCGAGGTCAAGCTGTACCTGACGAACGAGGTCACGGGCACGGTCTACGCCCCCGAGCGGCTGCAGGGCGTGAACAACGAGCGCAGCGACACCTACACGGGCGGCAACTGGACGTCGGTCACCTTCAAGGTTCGCGCCCAGCTGAACGTGAACACGAACGGGGCGAACAGAGGCTACCTGCCGCTCAGCTCGTTCACCTTCGGGCCGGGCTCGTTCGGGCCGAGGGGCGCGGCGAACGAGTTCACCTCGCGCATCGAGTTGATTGATCCCTTCTCCCCCGCCTCGCTCGGCTACAGCTACGGCTGGGGCAACCACTCGAACACGAACTCCTTCTGGTTCAAGTGGTCCATCGATACGGATCTTGTGCCAATCGCCGTCCCCGTGCTGAAGGCGCTTGACGTCTACGATTCGACCCCCTAAAAGTGGGGCGGGCCGTGTTGACAGGGTGTTGAAAAGTAGTCGATAACCCTTGCGCGGGTCGTTCGGATTATGATACAATTGCAGTGTTGGAATAGGTCGAAGAAGCGTTGACGCAGAAAAGAGCTGTTGATAAATGATGAAGTGTGCGAGTTCATATCTCGTTCCGTGCGCCTTTGGCGTTGCGGGACTGGTGCTTTTGTGTCTGGTCGGGTGTGGCGAACGTGCCGCGTCCGACCAGGCTGCCGAGGCGTCGCCGAAGACCGCCGCGCAGCATCGGATGGAAGATCCCGTCTACCGCAAGCAGTTAGACGGCCAGCTTGCGACTCGCAACGAACTCGCGTCCATTCGTGGGCGGCTCGTGGCCCAGATGGAGGCGATGGTCGCGGCGGCGCGGAAGGCCCAGCTGGGTGCGGACGACGCGGCGATTAAGGCGGCGCTTGAGAAAGACCCCGCCTGGCGTTCGCTTTATGCACGAGTTTTGGATGTCAACGCGGCGCTTGAGGATAACCGCAAGCTGTCGCAGGAGATTGTCAGGGATCGCCTTGTCGGGGAATCCGCCAAGTAAGGAGATTTGAAGATGGGAAAGATGAATATGATCAAGAAATTCCTTGCCACGTTCACGATGGCGACGTTCGCCACCGTTTCGGCATTTGCCGAGGCCGACCTCCGCTCAATTGACGCGGTTGACGATAAGACGATTTCGGTCGTCTACCCAAACGACACGAATCCGCTGAAGGCCGGGCAGCCCCTCTACATCCTCGTTCGCCTGCTGAACCAGGACTATGCCGCGACGATTGCCGGCGGCACGCCCCATCCGTGGTACTTCAAGCCCCATACGGCCGGGTCGGCCGACCTTGCGGCGGCGATCAACCGCCCGATGCTGGCCCTCTCGATTGGGGGCAAGCGGTGCTATGCCGAGTATTCCGAGACGGGTCCGAACGGTGAGTTGAGCGGACTGAATCGCGAGGCGGATAGTTCCGGTCGCTTCGGCTATCACACCGATCTCTACTTCAAGCACACCGTCGAGCCGGGCGAACTGGGCCTCCCTGTCAAGCTCCTCGGTAAGGACGGCAAGATTGGCGACGGAACCTATGAGATTCTGATGGTCAATGTCAACACGGGCGATGAAAGCTACAATGTGTGGGACTTGACGAACGACAGCTCGTCCCCGCGCCTTGCGACGCTGAGGTTTGTCAGCGAGTCGTCGCTCCCGGGGAGCGTGGGCTACCCCTCCAAGCCCCATTCAGACGGGCCCCATGCCACGCAGGATCTGGTGAGCGAGGGCATTTACGTCCAGACGATTGACTTCGACTCGACCTACGATGACGAGGAGGCGAATGTCTGGCGCGAGGTCTATCCTGGCCTCTCGTCTGTCGTCTTGAATACGCCGCGTCTCGAAGGCACGGGTCCGGCGACGGTTTATGTCTGGTCCGAGAATGAGGATGTCTTCACGCCCGTGGGCGATGGCCGCGTCCAGATTGACGGCAAGTGGGTGCTGCCGGTTGAGATTGGCACGGGCGACTCGACGGTGTCGTTCAGGATGCGCGGCGGCACGGCCGCCGAGGGCACGACCTGCAAGATTTACATGAGTTCCTCGACCTCCGAGGGCCGGACGGATGTCGGTGACGTGCTGGAGAACTCGGCCGTCTCGCGCACGGTTCGGATGCACGCCGCGCCAACGCCGACGGTCTCCTTCCGTCTCAACGGTGAGGCGGATCGTGCGATTGTGACGTGCCCGACGAACTACTACGATTCGGTCGGCCAGCTGACGGTTCGCCTCGAACCGGCGGTCGAGCACGATGTGTGGGTCGACATTACCGCCGACCTTCGCAACACGGGTGACCTCTCCGCGATTTATGGCGCGACGCTCCTCGGCATCAGCGAGAACGACGGTGGCGATGCCTATGAGGATCGCATCACACGGGTGAAGATTCCCGCCAACACGTCCGTCGTCAACCTCTACCTCTATTCGCTTGGCTGGACGTCCGAGACGGGTAGCTCGAAGAAGGGCATCGTCTTCAAGCCGGGCGCGGTCTACTCCAATGAGGCGGGGACCACCGTCGATACCGAGGTCTCGGCCTCGACCGGCGGTTGCAGCCTGATGGTCAACCGAATCGCACCGGTCATCGTCGACGTCGAGCCGGGACTGACGGGTGCGGCAACGGCGGTCGGCGGCGCGTCGACGCGATTCCTCGTGACGATGCGCGACTGCTTCCGCAACATCACCGACACGGCGGATGGCTACACCTTCTACTGGACGTCGAGCGATGGTGAGGACCTCCAGCCCAGTGAGAATGCGGTTGAGGAGGATGGCGTCTTTACGCTCTTCCAGACTTTCTATACCGCCGGGACGAAGACGATTACGCTTTATGCGGTGCATCCGAACAACAACGCAAAGTCGGCTTCGGTTTCCTTCGACCTGGAGGTTGGCAAGGCCAAGCAGATTTCGGCGGCCTTCCCGGGCGACCAGCCGTGGCGGATTGCTGAGGGCGGCACGCTCCCCGTCGCCTTTACGCTGGAGGGTGGCACGGCTTCCGTCGTGACGTATGCCTTCCTCGAACCGGCCAACGCCGAGACGGCGGCGGCGGTCGATCTGACGAGTGCCCCGTTTGCTTCGGGCGTGGCGATTGAGAAGGGTACGAGCACGGCCTCGTTCCAGCCCGACATCAAGTTCCTCGATGGTACGCAGCCGTGCGAGTTCACGGTGAAGCTTTCGCGGACGCGTGATGCCTATTCCCGCGTCACCGGCTTTGAGAACAGCACGCTGTTCATCACGGTGACGAACGTCCTGCCGCGTGTCACTTCGGTGACCGCTGGTGGTATGCCCGTCACGGATGGCGCGACGCTTTCGCGCAGCGTCCCGAAGGGCGTTGAGACGGCGTTCCGCCTGACCGCGTCGGATGTCACCGCCGACTTGGACGCGGCGGATCCGAACGCTTTCAAGGTGAAGTGGGTGATTTACGATGGCGTTGAAACGCCCTACGAGACGACGGGCAACCCGAACGGTCAGATCGTCAAGCATGTCTTCAGAAACGATACGATTGGCGGCGAAGGTGCCCTCGTTCAGGTCTATTTGAAGGATAAGGACACGACAGATTACTCGGCCATCCCAGACTTCACGTTCCGTGTCCCCGTCTCGCAAACGCCGCGTGTGACGCTTGCATACGCGAGCGACGCGGATACGGGTGTTTGGCAGGAGACGGAGCGCAACGACCACGGTATTGCGGTCGGGCTCTCGGCGGCGGCGACCGAAGACCTCACCGTGAGCGTCCGCGTCACGCGCTCGGATGACGGTGGCTACATCAAGTTCAAGACGCGCACGGGTACGATTGAGGTCGACCCGACGAACGAGGATTGGTACAATGTCCGGTTCCCCGTGGGCACGACGAAGCAGACCCTGACGGTAACCGAGATGGATGGTACGGACGATTCCGCCGCTGGCATTGACATCGAGGCCCTCGTCACGACCGCGACCGATTCGGGCTACGGCAAGCTGTGGAGCGAGTACTACGAGGCGGCGAATCCGATTGCGCCGCGTGTCCTGAACGTGGCGCCGGTTGGCGTGACCACCCCGAGCGACGGGACGACGAATACGAGCGTCAAGGCCTACTCGCCGTACTATGTCGACTACAAGGTCAATAGCGACGTGAAGGCCGACTTGGCGGCAGGCATCACGGTCACTCTGACGGCGGATGGCGATGAGATTGATACGGTGACGGGTGTGACCGATACGACCAAGCACCGCTTCGCCAATCCCGTGCGCTTCACGACACCGGGTCTGAAGACGGTTCTCGTCACCTTTACGGATAAGGACGGTAATTCGTCGGTCTCCACCATCTACTACGATGTGATGCAGACGAAGACGGTCATCGTTGCGGCGCACGGCCCGGCGGCGGAACGTGCCTCGGCCAATCGCCACTCCGATCGCTATGCGCGGGCGAATGGCCTTGGTGCCGGTCGCGTGGACGGGGAGTCGCAGACACCCCAGTCGGCGCAGAAATGGAATTCGACCTTCTCGGTTGCTGTGACGGAGTCCTCGCTGGCCATGACGGCCGAGGGCTATCAGGTGGGGAGCCCTGCAAACACGACCGTTGACAAGGACGGAACCTATCCGCTTGTCGCGGCACCCTACAAGTACGCCGACGACGACAAGAACGGCAAGGCGGGTTTCGACAGCTTCTTCTATGCCTGGGTGTGCAACAACTCGGCCACTTATGACGGCCTGAACCTGACGACTGACATCGTGATCGGCCCGGCTCTGACGAAGGCTTTCTCGATTCCGTTGCAGAGCCATGAGGAAGATAAGAAGGCTTATGACACCCAGTATTGGGAAGCGGTCTTCTCGCGTGAATGGTTGGCAAGCGACAACTGCGGCGATATCAACGGCGACGGCATCCCTGACACCTATGTCGCGCAGTATGGCATGGGGGTTCTCAATAAGTCGAATCTCTCGCTTGAGGGGGATGACCTTGAAAATATCTCGTCGTACAACGAGGATGCCGACTACTTCCCGAGCACAGATACGGCGGGCGATGCCTCCTTCATTCCGGGGCTTTCCAATACGTGGGTGACGGCGGGTACGCCGTTTGAGGCCCGCTTTGAGATTCGTGGTTGGTATGCGAAGGGCGGCGAGGCTTCCATGGCCCTCAACGATGCGCCGCAGCAGGCGGGGCTCTCGATTGCCTCGGAGGTCAACTTCACGGATCCGAATGTGGATGAGACGTCGACCCTGTCGCCGATTGAATGGTGGGCCTTTACGAACTACTGCGCACGGATTGGCCGCGACGTGACCGATACGACCATCTGGGCGGGCGGTTCGGATGCGCTGGCGTGGTCGCCGGAACGTCCGACGGATCCGACAAAGGCCGATACGGATGGTGACGACTTCCCCGACGGCTACGAGTACTACATCTGGTATCGGGCGCATGTGGGCTACAGCGAAGGCGGTGTCTACAAGAAGCTGGAGGGTCGTCGGTATCGTCCCGAGGATCCGATGCACCCGGAGATTATCACTTCCGAGACAATTGCCTCTCTCTACGATCCGCGGCACGACCTGTCGGGCAAACCCAGCCCGGGCCTGACGACCGATTCGGATAATGACGGCCTGACGGATATGGAGGAGCTTGTCCTCGGCACGAACCCGTTCGACTTCGATTCCGATGGCGACGGATTGCCGGATGGCTACGAACTCGTCCTGTCGAAGACGGATCCGCTGATGGTTTCGTCCGAGAGTTCGGGCGGCGTGTCGGATGGCGATGCCAATCTCGATGGCGATGCCATGGCGTTTGCGCCGTTGACGCTGCCGCGTCTCGCCTTCGTCTCGACGAATGCATACGATGTGACCTCGCGGATTGTCGCGGGCGAGACCGAACTTGTCACGAATGCGTACACGGTTGTCACCAACAGCTGGTTCGGTGACTCCGCGTGGGCGCTCTTCACCGAGGATGGCACGGGCAAGGATGCCAAGGTCTGCTACTTTGTGAATGGTGCGGACGGCAAGCGCTACCTGACACTCAAGCCGGTTGCCGTCAAGGTCGACAAGGACACAAAGACGGCAGCCCTGAAGGAGGCGGCGACGGTCTACGAGACCTGGTCGACGAACGTTATCAAGAAGATCAAGTATTACAGTTCAGGTGCGACACCGGTCGACCTGCCTGAGGGGACCGCCCTCCAGTACGAAAAGCCGCTTGAAAGCGAGCCGGAGCGGTTCTACCCGTCGTTTGCGTATAGCAGCGAGATGAATTTAGTCGCTGGCATTCGGTGCGGCATGGACGACATCACGAACCTGATGGAGCGCGTCGTTCCCGTCATTGACTCCGCTTCCGTGGCGTTCATTCACTTTGGGGCCTACCAGAAACTCGGCTATAATCCGTTGACGGCGGCTCACTGGACTTCGGTGAATACGAAGCCGTTCACCAATTATGACGAGTATATGCTGATGACCTTCCTCTATCGTCAGGGACTGATTAGCGATCAGAGTCTCGTGGCGACAACGAAGACGAAGATGACGGCCATCTGGCAGAAGTACACGACGGATCCGCTTCTCGCGGACTCGGATGCGGATGGGACGCCCGATGGTTGGGAACTCTATACGATTTACGGTCCGGATGCCGCGCCGGCGGGTCTCACCTTCAACGGAACGGTTGGTTCGCTGACGGCCCTGCTACCCGACTTGCAGGCCAATGGACAGGATCCCGATGGGGACGGTCTTACCTTCGCGGAGGAGTTTGCGGGCATCTACTCGTCGGCACTTTATCCCGAGAGCGAGTACTGCTCGACGATTACGCTGACCGAAGCCCAGCAGAAGTGGCGCAACAAGCTTTGGCCGACCGATCCGTGGAATGCCGATACGGATGGCGACGGCATCAACGATGGTGAAGAAGGTAGGCACTTCATCTATGGGACGGAAGGCGTCGCTGGTGGCGGCCTGAACCCGTTGTCGTGGGATACCGACGGTGATGGCCTGCCCGATCCGTGGGAGCTTGAATTCGCCGGAACCTGGACGACGGAGAGCACGGGGTCGTCCACGAATGAAACGGCTTCGGCGACGAATGGTACGAGCGGGGTCGTTTGGAACAATGACGGCATGGATGGTACGGTCTCCGACGCCTTCCTCGACTACGATAACGACGGCCTCCTGAACTGGCAGGAGTACATGGTCGGTGCGATGCGTTGCTGGCGCTATGACGACACCGTTTCGGGATGGACGAGCCAGTTCTTCGACCCGATGTCCATTCCCGATGAGGGGACGGAGCCGGAAGCCTGGGGTGAATTCTGGTTCAAGCACCTGCTTGACGAGCAGAATGAGGCGGGCGAGTTCAATCCGCACATGAGCTCTGGCACGTTCGATGCGCGCAACTACTTCTCGCTCTGCACGAACACGTGGGATCAGACTGCAGGCGGGCGCTACTATATGTTCAAGGATGGCGTCTACCATGACCTGCTGACCCCGCCGGCCGACAAGTACTGGGTCGAAGTCAACGGCCAGAAGGTGCACTTCAACCGTTTCACCTACAAGGTTCGGATGACGACGGACTGGGGCGCGATGCCGCCGCTGTTCGTGGGCCTTGCGCCGATGTATCCGACGAAGTACATCACGTGCGATCCGAGGAATATTGATACGGATGGTGACGGCATGGACGACTACTACGAGCTCTTCCATGGCATGAACCCGTTGCTGGGCAAGGAAGGGGTTGCGGGGGATGGTGATGGTCTGCGCGACCTTGTGTTCGAGGCCTACATTCGTCCGCCGGAAGTCCCTGTCATTCGCACCTGGAGTGCCACGGACAACTACTGGCTGAATGCGGATACGCCGCATCGTCCCTATCGCTTCAAGGATGTCGGCAATTCGCCGGTTGGCGGCGGCACCATTTGGGACTTTGAGGCGTTCCCGTGGTTGGGCGGTCTTGCGGCTGCCGACCCGGATGGCGACAACATCCGCAACCAGCAGGAGGCGATTCTGCCGCGTGTTCAGGCGGCCTCCAGTTACCTGCACACGGATCCGACGCCGCTGTGGATGACGGATGTGAGTTATTCGGGCAGCTTGACGGCGCGCTACTACCTGCCGGCTGCTTCGGCAACGTCTTGGTTCTCCAGCGAGACGGGCACCTTCACCTATCAGGGTAAGCTCTATCGTTTCGCCGACTTCCCCGGCTATTCGTATGATGCGAGCCAGAAGCGCGTGAACTTTACGACGGAAACGGCCAACAACTGGGGCGTATTCATTGTCAGTCCCTATTTCACTTTCGAGGAGAACGAGGGCTACGACTCGGATCACGACTACCTGAGCGACTATGAGGAATCGCAGGGGCGGACGAAGGCGGCCTCCGATCCTCAGGATTCCGATAGCTCGTTGCGTCGTCAGGCCATGTGGTTTGGCGGTGCCGACGATCCGTCCTTCCTGCAGACGCATGCGCCGACGGAAGAGGATGTCCCCGCTGCCGAGTCCCTTTCTGAGACGCGTGAGAACTTCCTCTACTACACGGTCGAGTGTTGGGCGAAGCCCGACGCGGAAACGCTTTCGGATAGCGGACTCCATACGGTTGTCGAGCGTGCCATTTGGAACGGTCCTTCCGGTCCGGCGGATGAGAAGTATCTGCGCAAGAACTTCCAGATTGGCATCAAGAACGGCAAGTGGTACACGAAGTACGATTCGGCCGGTACCGACAAGAAGCAGTCCGTCGAGATTACGCAGGGTCCTGCCGCGACGACGAATTGGACGTACGTGTGCGCGACATACGATGGTAAGGCCCTCAAGCTCTATGTCAACGGCACATGTGAACTGGGGTGGGCGAAGAATTCTCGCGTCATCCCCGAGCACGGCATCGCCATGATTACGATTGATAACGACGGTTTGCTGGGTGGTGAATACGTGAAATATACCGCCAGTTCCTATCTGGTTGGTGCCTCTGCGATGGACATGGCTTCCATCTTCTTCGACTACGCCCAACGCTTCCCGCTCGTGCAGAACCCGACGTTTGCCGACTACGGGTGCTACTACAAGGGCTACATCGACGAGGTGCGCATTTGGGACGGTGCCCGGAGCGCGGCGGATATTGAGGCCGACTACAAGAATCGGACGCGCTACACGTCCGCCTTGGCGCAGGCGAACCGTCAGGCCGTGTTCGAGTCCTGGTCCGAGGGTGGGACGCGGATTGACACGGAACCCATTCAGTTGCCGCCCGAACTCAAGTTCCACTGGACCTTCGACCATCTGCCGGGTGCAGTGGAGAAGGCGGATGTGATGCCGGTTCCGGCCGGCTTTGCGACGGCGGGTGCGATCACCGACGCGAAGGCGGTTTGGGCGCGTCCCGACGGCTGGGTTTGCCCGTGGTGGGAGGACATTACGGTTCGTTCGACCGTCTACTCGGATGCTGCATGGGTGCCGTGGATTAACAACACGGTTTCGCATCTGCCGCGTTTCGACGGCACGACGCTGGACTCGATCTACTGGAGTGTGAGTTTTGCCGGTGCAACTTCGGCAAAGGATGCGGGCGTATCGTCGTTCAATTTCGCTCGTTCGGCCGAAGTCTACAGCAAGTGGAAGCAGTTGCTGTATAAGGATCCCAATAGCCCCTACACGACGACGGGTACGCGCTGGGATGTCATTTCGGGCGACCAGGCGTTGAAGGACGCGTATCGCTTTGCCCACCGTGACCGTAATCTCATCGGCGAGGACCTTCTTCCGATGGGTGGGGCGTATGCCCGGCGCATCTCGCTCGCCGAAGGCGGCATGTGGGATGATCAGGGTGCGGCGGATGCCTGGGCGCAGACGGGGGCAGATCGCAACAACCGCGGCATGCCCGACTGGTGGGTTGAGTATGCCCAGAGCAACTACCTCGCCGACCCGACTGTGACATTGACGTGGGACACGATGGTGGACTATAATGGTATTCGCATGACGGCCTGGGAGGCCTACCGCCGCGACTTGGCGAAGGGTATGCTCCCCGACAAGGAATATCATTCCGAGTTTGTTGATACGCGAGATGTCGATCATGATGGTATGCCCGACTGGTGGGAGGACATCTATGGCATCGATACGGGTAGTTCGGACGACCAGTTCGCGGATGCTGACGGTGATGGACTCTCGAATTATGTCGAGTACCTGATTACTGAAGTCTTCAAATTCGCTCAGTTGAGCCCGATTCACGCGAAGTCGGATGGGGCGTGCCCCGACTACTTCCGCCGCGTCGGCGACCTCTACTTCGGTGAAATCTTCACCGACTACGATCAGGTGGACGATGCGTGGGAACGGCATTATGCGACGGCGGCGGATGATGGTGTCCTTTACGCCAATAGCTATGTCTACGACCCGCAGAAGGATAAAGATGGCGACGGGTGGTCGAACTTCGCCGAGGCGAAGGTTGGCACGGATCCGACGCGTACCATCTCGCAAGGCATCGATGGCTTTGTCTATCGTGAGCATCCTGTGCCGACGGTTGAGGCAAAGGTTGTCTACAATGGTAAGGATGCCATCACGGCCCCCATCGTCTTCCAGGCGTGGAACCAGGAGACGGATCCGGAAATGACGAGCACACCTGATGCCATCTGGACGGTTTCGACTGTTGCTTCGAGTGCATCTGAGAAGGCCCACACCAAGTATCTTGGTCTGAAGCCGACTGGCACGAAGAAGTATAGCCTTGGGCCGGGTGCGATTACGCCGGGAACGCTGAAGATTCACTTCCGTGATATGGCGTACCGTTTGGTCTACCTCAAGGATGGTGAGGAAGTCGGAAACTATCCGGGCGAAAGCTCTAATTCGAAGTGGTATTACTTCGTGCAGGATAAGGACGGCGGCCTGTATGCGAATGTCTTCTCCCGTACGGGCGAGACCAATGAGGTTCAGGTCGGTTCCGTTGACTATGACACGGGGGCTGTCTCGGTTGACTTCTCCAACTCGGCGTTGTCGGGATATGGTTACTTCCAGCGTACGAATGCGACGGGTGACAATTCTCAGAATGATTCCGAGTCGAACAAGACGGATCAGTACATCAACTATGACAAGTTGAACTTGGATAACAGTTATGTTTATATCGCTTGGAGTTCGGCGAAGATTGGTGCGGATGCCAATGGCACGTACTATCTCTCCGATGCCGATTCGGCAGAGGTCGCGTCGTCCTCCGATTCGTCCGGTTCGGGCGGCGAAGAAACCGCCAGTGCGCCGAAGAGCCACGGTTATGTCCGCGAGGGGCTGAACAAGTTCATCGCCTTTGCCGATACCAATGGCGATGGTAAGTACACGCCCGGCGAGCCGTTTGGTTTCGTGGACAATGTGGATGTCGGCTGGGAGGGTGCCCGGTTTACCGTGGAACTCACCGAGACGCATCCCGTCTTTACCCGCATGGACTTGACGACCGGTGAAACAGATAGGACCTATTACTACGAAGGTAGCAGCGGCATTACGACGAATGAAATCGGTGTCTTGCTCGATACGACGACGCGCAAGCAGCGCATTCGCGTTGTCCGTACGGCCGTGGATGGCTACGGTCTGGGTGAGGACCTTGGATCGAGCTACCTAAACATCAAGGGTCGTGTGGTGCTGGACAAGTACCTCGACCTTGGTGTCCGCACCTACCTGCACGAGGGCGACTTCCTCGGGGCGGATGAGCTTGACCTTGACTGGTCGACCTTTGAGGACGAGGTCTACAACAACAGTGCCCTGAACATCTACGATGAGGACGGCAACTGGTTGCTGGATCCGACGAATGTCACCTACCGCATCGTCGTTGGTGAGGGCACGACGGCTGCCTCGCAGACGAATCGCCTGTTCCTGCTGAACGTCGACCGCGTCTTTGATGCCGCCCAGTTGCGGACGGTTCCCGAGATGACGCGTTGCGCGGAAGAGGGCATCTACTACAATGCGCGTCCGACCTTCCGCTGGACGATGAACGGGTTCAACACTTACACGGCCTTCCAGCTGCAGATTCTCACGTCGGATGGCGAGGAAGTCGTGTACGACTCGGGCATCCGCAAGGCCCCGAAGGTGAGCCGCGACGGTTCGTATGAATGGACGGCTGATTGTTCGTTTGGCGACCAGACGCCGCAGGGCAAGATCCTGTCGCGGACGGCGAACTACAAGTGCCGCGTGGCCATGTACAACGCGAAGTTCCGCCGCCCGGCTTGGTCGCCGCTGATGGCGTTCTCGGCCTCGGTCAATGCGGGGCGTGAGATGAATGACCATGGCTACTCGTCCATCGATGTGGTCGTGAAGTACGCCGGTCCGACGAATGTCCTCGATCGCATCTCCCAGCTGACGCAGACGAACGGCATCATCCGGGTCCAGGCGTTCCCGACGGCGGACTTCTCGGGTGAGCCGCTCGCCCAAACGTTTGTGACGAATGTGGTTGGCTCGTCCGTGACCGATATGACCCTGACTCAGCCCAATGCGCGCTTGAGGGGCCTTCCGGCGAACGGCACGTACTACATCCGTGCGTTCATCGATTCGGATGGCGACTTCCAGCACGGTGCCTGGGAATCGTGGGGCGGCACATCCGAGGCGATCGTCCTGTCGATCTCCGACACGACGGCTCCATCCGTGACCGTCTACATTGAGGATGCTGATACGGATGGCGACTGGATTCCGGATGCCTACGAGTATGCGAAGGCCGGTTGGACGGGTTCGTGGGACTCGGTGAAGGACAAGATTCAGTCCGATGTCATGGAGGGTGGCAAGATCCTCTTTGACGTGGAGGCCTTCATCAGCAAGAAGAACGGTCTTTCGGCGGATCTCTCGGGTGCGCCCGTGACGATCTTCCAGAACGGTTCGTATGCACGGATTCTCCTGGGTCTGACGGGCGGCAGCCTGACGACCGAGAATCTCATCGCGGCCGTTCGGAGCCAGGCGACGATGAGCGAGCTGAACATCACCTCGCTGACGCTTGACCCGGTTCAGAATCGCGTCGTCCTGACATTCGACGCGGATGTCCAGCCGTCTGTGGCGGGCCAGCTCGTGAGCCAGGTCTACGGGCTCTCCGTGGAAACGAAGCGTGTCACCGTGAAGGTTTACGAGAAGAAGACTCTCGCGGAAGCGGGCTGGTCGCTGGTGACGACCGTGCGCGGCGTTGAAATCGGCAAGGGCGAGCAGTGCGTCGAAGTGCCGCTTGACCCGACCCTCAACCTGACCAGCGGCTTCTACAAGGTGGAAGTCGTGGACGAGGACTGAGGTCGGACGAGGTCTTGACGTTCTCAAAAGGGAAAAAGAAGGATACGATGAAGAAGGAAATCAGGAAGGTTCTCGTGGTCAACTCGGGTTCGAGTTCGCTGAAGTATCAGCTCTTCGACATGAAGACTGAGACGCGGCTTGCGAAAGGGCTTGTCGAGCGAATCGGTGCGGGTGGCCCGGCCAACCATGCTGAGGCACTCAAGAAGGTCGTTGCCGACTTGGGCAATCCGACGGATATTGATGCCATCGGCCATCGTATTCTTCACGGCGGCGAGGTCTTCAAGGACTCGGTTCTGCTGAACAAGGCGAATATGGCGAAGGCCAAGAAGCTCGTCAAGTTCGGCCCGTTGCACATGCCGGCCAATCTCGGGGGCGTTGAGGCCTGCGAGAAGATCTTCAAGGGCGTTCCGAACGTCGGTGTCTTTGATACGGCCTTTCATCAGACGATGCCCGACTGTGTGGCGATGTATGCGATTGACCCGAAGTACTACAAGAAGTACGGCATCCGCAAGTATGGTTTTCACGGGACGTCGCACAAGTTCATCACCCAGGCGGCGGCCGAGTACCTCGGCAAGCCTGTCTCGAAGGTGAACCTCGTCACCTGCCACCTCGGCAACGGTTCCTCGCTCGCGGCGATTAAGAACGGTGAGGTCGTCGACACGACGATGGGCCTGACGCCGTTGGCGGGACTTGTGATGGGGACGCGGTGCGGCGACATTGACGCGGCGGCGGTTCTGTCGATTATGGAGGCCGAGAAGCTCTCGCCGGCTGAGATGGACACGATCCTGAACAAGAAGTCCGGCCTGCAGGCGATTTCGGGTGTCGCCGGCGGCGACTGCCGTGACATTTGCGCCCGTGCGGACAAGGGCGATCAGCGGGCGGAACTGGCGCTGGAGATGCTCGCCTACCGCACGGCCCTCTACATCGGGGCCTACAACACCGTCATTGGTGGGGCGGATGCGATTATCATGACCGGTGGCATTGGCGAGAACTCGTCCGAGGCCCGTGCGCGGATCATTAGCCGCCTCGGTGCGCTCGGCATCAAGTTGGATCGCCGCGCCAATGCGAAGTCCCATGGCGTGACGGCCGTTCTCTCGGCCAAGGGGTCAAAGATCCCCGTCGTTGTCTTGCCGACGAATGAGGAACTCATGATTGCGCGGGATACCGTGCGCGTCCTCAGCAAGTAAAAGGAAAGATTGGAAATGAGTGCAATTGGTAACATTATTGCGCGTGCGTCAAAACTGAACGGAACGGTTGTCCTGCCGGAAGGCATGGACCCGCGTGTCATTACGGCGGCTTGTGCCTGTGTGGATCGGCACATTTGTACGCCCATCGTGTTGGGAACGGCCGAGGAGATTTCGGCCGCCGAGGAAAAGGCGGGGCTTCACCTTGCCGACCGCGCCATTCAGACGATTGACTACACGAAGGGTGATGCGGAACTTGAGGCGGCCTATCTTGAGGCTTGGAATGCGAAGGAGTCGCGCAAGCCGGCCGAGAAGCAGAAAATCATCGATTTGGCCGGCGCGCAGAAGACGCTGCGGACGAAGCGCATCTATTTCGGCGGCATGATGGTGAAGCTTGGGCGCGTCAACGGTCTCGTGGCCGGGTCGATTGCCTCGACGGGCGATATGCTCCGTGCGGCTTTCCACACGCTGGGCACGCAGAAGGGCGTGAAGACGGCGAGCTCTTGCTTTTTGCTGGATCTCAAGAATCCGACGCCTTCGGGCGATTCGGTGCTGGCCTTCGGTGACTGTGCCGTGATTCCCAATCCGTCGGCCGAGCAGCTGGTGGATATTGGTTTGGCGACGGCTCAGACGTATCGCGAATTGACGGGCAACGAGCCGCGTGTGGCCTACCTCAGCTTCTCGACGAAGGGGAGCGCGGCGGGTGAACTCGTTGAGAAGGTCCAGAAGGCCGTCGAGTTGGCGAAGCCCCGGTTTGCCGAGAAGGGCATCCCCATGGACGGCGAACTCCAGTTTGACGCGGCGATTGCACCGGCTGTCGGGCGCCTGAAAAATCCCGACGGCACCATTCAGGGCAATGCCAATGTCTTCATCTTCCCCGACCTTCAGGCGGGCAACATCGGCTATAAGATTGCGCAGCGTCTGGGTGGCGCGACGGCGATTGGCCCGAACCTCCAGGGCCTTGCGAAGGCGATGAACGACCTCTCGCGTGGGTGCTATGCGGAAGATATCGTTGGCACGATTTGCGTGACGCTTCTCCAGAGCGTGACAAAAAGGTAAGGAGCAAGGCGAATGACGGCAGATGACCAGATAAAGCGTGCGCGGCAGGTCTTCGACATTGAGATCGAGGGCTTGCGCCGGACGCGGGATTCGATTGACGCCAGTTTCACCGAGGCGGTGGGGCTGATGTTGGATGTCGTTTCCCATGATGGCATTGTCGTCGTCTCCGGCGTTGGCAAGAATCTGCATATTGCGGAGAAGATGAGCGCGATTTTCGCCTCAACGGGAACGCGCTCCATCGTCTTGAACCCGGTTCAGGCCATGCACGGAGATTTGGGAATGGTTTCAGCCCGGGACGTCCTGCTGGCTCTTTCGTTCAGCGGCGAGTCCGAGGAAGTCATCCGCCTGATACCGGCGATTCGCCGCCATGGGCTGAAGGTGATTTCCATGACGGGCAATCCCCAGTCGACGCTGGCGAAGATGAGTGACATTCATATCGCCATTCCCTGCGGGCGTGAGGCGTGTCCGTTCGGCATGGCGCCGACGAACTCGACGACGGCAACGATGGCCATGGGCGATGCGCTGGCCATGGTAATGATTGACGCGCAGAAATTCCCGATTGAGGACTACGCCATGAACCATCCGGCGGGAGCCATTGGACGGGCTCTTGTCATGAAGGTGACGGATGTCATGCGCACGGGCGAACGGCTTGCTCGCGTCGCCCCGACCGCGACGGTCATGGAGACGCTTCTGGCGATGACGAAGGCTCAGGCCGGTTCGGCCGTCATTGCGGACGCGGAGGGTCGCCTGCTGGGCATTTTTACGGATGGCGATTTTCGCCGCGTGATGGCGCAGGCTCAGGACCGTTCGGGCGTACTGGGTGCGCCGGTCGAGACCTACATGACGCATGGGCCGATGTTCGTCAGGGACGATGCCTACGCGGCCGAGTTGCTCAAGGTCTTTGAGCGTCGTCGCATCGACGATTTGCCCGTGTGCGATGAGCAGGGCCGTGTTGTCGGTTTGGTGGATATTCAGGATCTTCCGAAGATGAAGGTACTTTAAGAAAGGAACGAAAGCATGAACATGAAACAGATGATTCTTGTGACGGCGGCTTTTTCGGTTGCGGTGTCGGCGTTTGCCGCGCCCTCACGCAGGTCTTCGCGTGCAAAGCCTGAGGCGGCGGAAGAGGAAACGGTTGTCTCGGGGAACGATGCGAAGGTGACGATTGACCAGTTCCCGAAGACAGGGCGCGCCTCGACGCTGTCCGTCTCGTCGCTTTCGGGCGCGTCGATTATCGGCCAGTGCTTCACGAAGCCCCGCAAGTGGATTGTGCTTGAGACGAAGTACACGACTTATGCGCGTTGGCAGGATCAGTTGACTTTCACGTGGCACGTCCTTCTTGAGACGAAGAGCGCGACGGAAAAGGACAAGACGGACAAGCTTCCGCCGTACTCTTATTTCTCCACGACCGTGACCTATGCGAACATCCCGAAGGGGTCGCACGCGGCGAGCGTCTGCCTGCATCCGTCCTATTTGGAGCGCTATGGCGAGCCGAAGGCTATTGGCCTTGTCATTGCGAACAAGGACGGCACCATCCTTGCCGGCAACTGCGAAAGCGAGATTAAGGGCATTGACTCGCATCCGAAGTCCCTTGATCAGGCGTTTTGGAACAACGACAAGATCATGAATGCCACGCAGAACGGCGAACCGATGATTGAGCGTCGGCAGGGCCTTCAGGATCGCTCGAAGACGATTTGGGCACTCGTGAACCCGAATGACTACGAAATGGTGGTGCAGTAATGGCAAAGAAATTTCTTGCACTTGACATCGGTGCGGCGAATGTCGCGCTCGCCGAGTACGAAGAGGGGGCCAAGGGTGCGCTGACGCTGGTGCGCTACGGTCTTGCGCCGCTTGCGGCTTCGCTCGACTCGGGCGATCCCCAGACGATTCTGGTCCCCGCGCTCATGGAAATCGTGCGCACGGCGGGGATTAAGCCCGGTCCCGTGGCGATTTCCGTCTCGGGGCAGATGGCTTTCTATCGGTTCGCGGCAATCCCGTCGGCTGGCTCGGAGGAGAAGTTCGACCAGCTCGTCCGTTACGAAATCGAGCAGAATGTCCCGTTCCCAATCGATGAGATGGTCAGCGACCGTCAGGTTCTTGGCGAGACTGAGAGCGGCGACAAGTCGGTCATGATTGTTTCGGCGAAGGTCGATCAGATTGAGGCGATTACGTCTGCCGTCGCGTCCGCAGGCTTCCGTCCTGAACTGGTGGATGTCGCGCCAATTGCCCTGACGAATGCGCTCAAGGCCGTGCGACCGGACGATGAGTCGAGCGTCGTGCTACTGGACATCGGTGCCAAGACGACCTCGCTCGTGATTGTCGAGGGTGACAAGGTCTACAATCGCTCGATACCGATTGCCGGCAACAACATTACGCGTGACATTGCTCAGACACTGGGGTGCACGCACGAGGAGGCCGAGCGCCTGAAGCGCGAGCAGGCCTATGTCGCCGCCGGCGGCGTGGTGGAGGACGAGGATCCGACGGTTGACAGCATCTCCAAGGTTTGCCGTGCGATTATGTCGCGCCTGCAGGCCGAGATCTCGCGGAGCATCAACTTCTATCGCTCGCAGCAGGGTGGCTCGGCACCGACGCGCCTCTACCTGACGGGCGGCACGGCCCTTTTGCCGCGCATCGACGAATTCTTCGCCGAGAACCTGCACATTGAGGTCGAGTTCTTCAATCCGTTCGAGGCGATTGGTGTCGGCCCGACCGTCGACGCGGAGGCCTTTGGGTCTGATGCCGCGCTCTTGGCAGCGACGGCTGGCGTGGCCCTTCACCAGGTCGGAACGGCACGGTTTACAATCAACCTGCTTCCGCCGTCCATTGTCGCGGCACGGGCTGAAAAGGCGAAGGTTCCGGTTGTGGCTGCGGCGGGCGTCCTGTTGGTGGGAGCGCTGGTCCTTGGCCTTTGCGGGGTCTACCATTCGGCCGAGGTGACCGATGTCGTCTATGACAAGGTGGAGGCCAAGCAAGCTTCGCTCAAGGGCTTTGAGCGCAAGGTCAAGTCCGTGCAGGAAGAAGTCGAGAAGGCGACGACCGAGGCGGACGGCTACAGGAAGCTCCTCTTGGCGCGTTCGGCCATGGCCTCTCGCCTGAATGCCGTCCGTTCGGCACTGGCCCCGGGCATGTGGATTGAGAAATGGGAGCCGGGGCGAGTGACCATCCGTGGGTGGAAGGACCGTCTCCAGACATTCGTCGATTCGGTTGCCAAGAAGAACGGTGGCAAGCGTGAGACGGCCTCCGAAATCGTCGTCGCCCGCCTCAAGGGGAATGTCATCGTCGAAAGTGCGAGCATTTCCGATATGAAGGCCATCGGCAAGAACGCGAACATTGAGCAATTCACAGTGGAGTTGACGTTCAAATGAGCAAGACGAAAATTATCCTGGCCGCCATTGGCGGATCGTGTGCGCTCGTTTCGCTGGTGCTGTGCTTCCTGATTTGGAGCGCGGCATCCGATCGGAGCGAAAAGGCCGATGAGATTGAGGACTCAAGCGGCATGGGTATGATGGATTCGGCCAGGAAGCTGATGCGTCAGCCGATTTATCCTGGCCCGGCCAGTGTAAGGGCCCTTGAATCGAACCGCACCGAGTATGCGTCGTGGAGTGCGAGCGCACGGACGCTTGCCGCTCGCGGTGATTGCGTCTTTGAAGCGACGACGGCACCAGCGTTCAAGACTTTCCTCGTGGAGGAAGCGCGGCACCTTTCCGAATTGCCGGGTGGTGTTGACGGCAAGCTCGTCAAGCCCGAATTCCCCTTCGGCTTTAAGGATTACATCATCGGCGGCAAGATGCCCGAGGAGGCGGATCTGCCGCGTCTTCAGCGCGAATGGAACGATGTCTCGACCGTCATTTCGGCTTTGGCCGTGACGGGTGTCGTGGAGATTGTGGATGTGACCATGAAGGCGAAGGCCGAGGAGCCTGAGCAACAGGAGTCGAATGCAGGCCGCAGGAATCGTCGGCGCAAGGCTTCGAAGGCGGATGAGGCCGCCGCCGAGAATGCGCCGCTCGTGACCACCTTCACGGTTGTCTTCAGGGCGCGTCCGCAGGGACTGGTTAGTGCCGTGAATGCCATCGTCGCGTCCTCGCGGTTCATCGTCATTGATGACATGAGCTTTGTCCGTGAGCAGGATGCCCTATCCGAGATTCTCGGCGGAGACGCGAAGGGTGAGTCCGCCGCGCCGCGTCGTTCGTCTCGGCGGAGGCGTGGCGCGAATCCGGCTGACGAGGAGTCGGCGGCGGAATCCAAGGGGCTTGTCCCCGGCGGGCTGGTGACGGATCCGGCGCGTGCGCCCCTGTTGAAGGTTTCGATGTCGTTCTCCGTTTACGATTTCCGTTCGCGGACGAATGATGGGAAGGAAGTCGAGAAATGATGGCGAAGAACGGTAATTTCTTTACGGCGCACTACGAGTGGCTGGCCCTCGGCGTTGCGGTTGTCGCACTGGTTGGGGCTGTTGTCTATTTCGTTGGTGCGGTTGGAGTCGATCCGGACGAGGCGGCGACGGAGGCCGTGCAGAGCTTGCGCACCGTTGGGCGCGATGGGGCGGGTGTCAAGCCCGTCGACCTGTCGGACTACGAGCGGGCGGCTGGTTCCGTCAAGTCCCCCGTCTTCGTGCGGGCGATTAAGGGGGCGGAGGCGAGTTTCCTCGCGTCCGAGAAGCGCGTCGCCTGCAAGCATTGCCTCGAACCGATTCCGTTTGATGCGGATGTGTGCATCTTCTGCGGCAAGAAGCAGCCGGAGGAGAAGGTCGTCGTCCTCGATACCGATGGTGATGGCCTGCCCGACGAGTGGGAGCGTCGCTACGGACTGAATCCGGACGATGCCGGCGATGCGATTCTCGACAAGGACAACGACGGCTTCACGAACCTTGAGGAATTCCAGGCGGGCACGGATCCGACGGATCCGGCATCGCACCCGGACTACCTCGACTCGCTGAAGATCGTGTTGCCGCTGAAGGAGACGATTCTGCCGTTCTACTTCCGCAATGCGATGCAAACGCCTCGCGGGATGCGTCTGGAGTTCTTTGACCCGAAGCGGAGGAACGACTACGGCAAGAAGGGCTACCGCTACTCGGTTCTCGAAGGCGAGGAAATTGGCGACACGGGTTTCGTCGCCAAGAAGTACGAGCACAAGGAGGCGAAGCAGAAGATCCAGGGCGGTCAGGATGCCAAGAGCGGCAAGGTCATGGAGAAGACGGTGGATGTCTCGGTTGTGACGCTCGTGCGCAAGATGGATAACAAGGTGATTCGCCTTCAGATTGAAGAGCGAAACAAGCCGATGGACGTGCAGGCGAAACTGGTCTTCACGCGCAATACGCGTGTTGAGGAGTTCACTGTTGTCCCCGGCAGCACGATCTCCCTCTATGGGGTCAAGTATACGGTCAAGGCCATTCGCGGCAAGGGCAAGGGTGCCGTGGTGACGCTTGAGCAGGTTGGGTCCGGCAAGCCCCGTGCTCTTGAAGCCCTTGAACCGTAAACGAAATTAGGCTATAATACACAACTGGAAACTTAAGGAATAGGTTGCACTATGACGAACTTGAAGACTTTGACGGCGATTGGCGCGACTGCGGCTCTTGTGGCCGTTGGGTCGTTTGCGCTTGCGCAGGACGATCTCGACGACCTGCTGAAAGATCTCGAAAGCGACACGACGGTCGAGCAGGCCGAGTCGCCGAAGGCCGAAGAGGAGGAGCCAGAGGGGGCACCGGCAGCGGCGGAGGAATCCGACGCGAAGGCGACTCCCGTCGAGGCCCCGGCGGTCGAGGAAGCCCCGAAGGCCGAAGCCGAAGCGACGACCGAGGAAGCCCCTGCGGCGAAGGACGAGCCTACCGAGGAGCCGGTCGCTGAAGCCCCTGCCCCGAAGGCTGAGCCGCAGGAATCGGATGAGGAGAAGTCCGCGCTTGCCGAATTGGCGAACGATACCGATGTCACGACCCCCGTTGCCGCGAAGGCGAACATCCCTGCGGCCGATGAGGAGCTGATTGACAACATCCGCACGATGGAAGAAGTCCGCCGCAAGGCTTTCAATTCCCAGGCGCGGCGTGAGATTGCCGAGGCGCGCCGGAGCATGGAGGCGAAGGAGTACGAGGAGGCCGAGAAGCACTACAGCCAGGCCCTCAGGCTCATGAACGACAGCCCGCTTTCGGAGAAGTTCCGCCGCGAGTGCGAGCAGGGCGTGGCCGAGAGCCTTTACCGTGCGGCTCTCCTTGAGGAGCAGACCGGCCGCCGCGAACGTGCCGTCGAGCTGATGGAGAAGGCGATTGATATGCGCCATCCGCAGGCGCGTAAGCAACTGGAGTCCTGGCTGAAGGAGGGTGACCCCTCGGCGAATAAGACGGACTATTCCGAGATTGCACATCGGCGCACCGAAGAGGACTACAAGAAGCTTCGTGAGAAGAACCGTCTCCACATGCACCGTGCGAAGCAGCTTCTGTCGACGCGTGAGATTGACCGTGCGCTTGACGAGTGCGAGCTCGTGCTTGTGAATGACCCCTACAACCAGGATGCCATTCGCCTGCGCAATGCGATTCAGAAGAAGCGCATGACCATCCTCAAGCAGGAGTTCGATGCAACGCGTGACGGCTATATCGCCGATGTGACGAAGGCGTGGCGGCCTGTCTACGCCCCGAATGCGCGGCAGTTGGATGATGTCTCAAGTTCGACGGTCAAGAAGAGCCTGGGCGATGATCCCGAGCGTTCACAGGAGCAGAGCATCATTCAGCGCATGCGTGAGATGCGCCTGCCGACGATTTCGTTCAAGCCGCCGGCGACCATCATCGATGCCGTCGAGTACTTCCGTGGCGCGTCGAAGGACTTTGACAAGCCGGACATCCCGCTGGAACAGCGCGGCTTTAACTTCGTGCTGAAGACCCCTGAGACGCTCCGCGCCCAGGCGACGGAGGAGTCGAGCGATGACAATGGCTTTGGCGCGGACGACGAATCGTCGCAGTCAAGCCAGTCGGGTGTGCCCGTCATCCCGATGATTACGGCGAGCAACATCACCTTCTACGATGCGTTGAAGCTCGTCTGCGAATCGGTGGATTACAAGTTCAAGGTCCAGGGACCGATCGTCATGGTCATGCAGAAGAACATGTCGACCGACGAGATGGTGACGCGTAGCTACCCGGTCGTGGCCGCCTTCCTTGAGCGTATCGGCAGCGCGACCTCCGATATGAAGGAGCTTAAGAGTGCGGGCGGCTTCGGTTCGTCCTCGTCCTCCTCCAGGGACGATGGTGGCGATGAGAACCAGGAGCAGGACTGGAAGGAGTTCTTCACCCTGATGGGTGTGCAGTGGCCCGAGGGCAGCTCGATTCTCTACATCAAGACGCTCGGCAAGCTTCGCGTCAAGAATACCTATGAGAACCTTGCCGAACTTGAGAAGGCTCTGACTGAACTCAATGTCGACCAGAAGTTGATTGAGATTGAGACGCGCTTCGTTGAAGTCTGCCAGGAGGATCTGAACTCCCTCGGCTTCGAGTGGATTCTCAATAGCGACTACAGCCTCAACACGGGCCGCCTCGGCAAGTGGATGGGCATCAACGATGGCGCGTGGGGCACCAGCAGCGGTAGCACGAGCTATTCGCGTGAGACGGCTCCGACGACTGGGTCGACGGGTGGTTCTTCGACGAAGACGCTTGAGTCGGTTGTCTCGAAGAATAACACGACCTATTACTCGGGTAGCCAGGGTGCGAATTGGATTCGTGGGCGCGGCGATGTTCGTAGCAACGTCGGTATCAATGCCTTTGGTGGCAACTCCGGCTACAGCAACGGTAACCGCTACCTCTCGACGGTCGGCAACCACATCTCGGGGAGCGAGAACTCGACGAACGATCAGTTCATGCGTGTGAACGCCTTCCTCGGCAGTGCGGACCTCTCGATGATTCTCCACATGCTCTCCCAGCGCAGCGACACGGACCTCCTGTCCGCGCCGAAGGTCCTGACGCGCCCGGGCGAGGAGGCCGTCATCAAGGTCGTCACGGAGTACATCTACCCGACCGACTACGATGTGCAGTTGCAGTCCAGCTCGTCCTCCAGCTCGGGCAGCAGCGGTGGTGGTCAGAGCGCCATTCTTGCGGTCGTCGAGCCCCAGAGCTTCGTGACGCGTGAAGTCGGTGTCATCCTTGACGTCACCCCGACGCTGACGGACGACGGCAACCTGATCGACCTCAAGCTCAACACGCAGGTCGTTGACGAGCCGACGTGGAAGAACTACGGTATGCGCATCCCGTTCACGGGCAACAGTTCGTTGCAGAGCTTCACCGGCATCGGTGAAATCTTCACGGGCCTGAGCACCGCCCTGAACACGATTGGCGCGACGCTGACGGAGTCCATGAAGGCGGCCTTCACGGAGCAGGTGATGGATTCCGCGACGGCTGCCATGGGCAACCTGACGGGCAACGACAGCATCACCTACTACGATGCCCCGATGGAGCAGCCGTTCTTCCATGTGCGCTCGGTCGACTCGTCCGTCTCGATTTATCCGGGTGCGACGATTGTCATGGGCGGCCTCATTACCGAAGCCCGCAAGGCGATGGATGACAAGGTTCCCTTCCTCGGCGACCTCCCCTTCATCGGGCGGCTCTTCCGTAGCCATGCCGAGCAGACGACGAAGCGCAACCTGCTGATTTTCGTCACGACGCGGTTGGTTGATGTCCGTGGACGCGAAGTCTCGATGGCGTCGAGCGACCCTGAGGCATCCGAGGTGAAGGAAGCCCCGGCTCCCGAAGCCAAGTAACGCGGCAGATGAGATACGCGAGCGACGAGGCGGTGCAGATGCGCCGCCTCGTTGTTTGTGCCCCTAAGAGGCGGGCCATTTTGGTATAATATGCGCGGAGACCGAAAGATGACGGCAATAGTAGATTATGGCGCGGGTAACTTGACGAGCGTGAGGAATGCATTCTCCGTTTTGGGGGAGGATGCGGTTGTCACGCGTGCGGCGGATGTGGTCCGTTCGGCCGATCGGGTGGTGTTCCCGGGTGTCGGCGCGGCGAAAAGTGCGATGGCCAATTTGCGCGAACTGGGCCTTGAGGGGGCGGTTCGCGAGGCGGCGGTCTCCGGGCGGCCCTTCCTCGGGATTTGCCTCGGGATGCAGATTCTCTTCGAGCATTCCGAGGAGGATGGTGGAGTCGACCTCCTGGGCATCTTGCCGGGCAAGGTGCGGCGCTTCCCCGATGTGCCGGGGTTCAAGGTGCCCGAAATCGGCTGGAACCAGGTGAATGGCAAGACCGACTACTACTTCGTCCATTCCTATTATGCCGAGAAGGGACCATTTACGGTCGGCACGACGGAATATGCGGGCGTTGAGTTTACGAGTGCCGTGCGCAAGGGCAATTTGGTGGCCTATCAGTTCCATCCCGAAAAGTCGGGCAAGGCTGGGCTGGCCCTGCTGAAGGAGTTTCTCTCATGCTGACGAAGCGGGTGATACCCTGTTTGGATGTGCGCAAGGGGCGCGTCACAAAGGGCGTGAAGTTCAAGAACAACGTGGATCTTGGCGACCCCGTTGAGATGGCGGTGGCTTATTCCGAGGGCGGAGCGGACGAGTTGGTCGTTTACGACATTACGGCCTCGGCGGAGCGGCGGCCGATTGACATCGGAATGGTCGAGTCGGTTGCAAAGGCGATTCGCATTCCCTTTGCCGTTGGCGGTGGCATTTCGTGCGTTGCCGATATGGATCGCGTCATCTTGGCTGGTGCCGAGAAGATTTCCGTCAATTCGCTTGCGGTTCGCAATCCGGGGATTATCGCCGAGGGTGCGAAAGCGTTTGGCCGCCAGTGCGTCGTGTTGGGGATGGACCCCATCCGAAGTGCGAAGTGCCCGAGTGGATACGAGATTACGACACGCGGCTTTCGTGAGTTCACGGGCATGGATGCGGTCGAATGGGCGAAGCGTGCGGCGGATCTTGGTGCAGGTGAGATTGTCGTCAATTCCGTGGATGCGGATGGGACGCGGGCAGGGTTTGAGCTGACGATTACGCGGATGATTGCCGATGCCGTTGGCGTTCCTGTCGTTGCGTCGGGTGGCGCGGGGCGTCCCGAGCACCTGGTCGAGGCTTTCCGTGAGGGCCATGCCGACGCGGCGATTGTCGCTGGCATGATTCATGGTGGCGACTATACGATTACGGAAATCAAGCGCGTCATGGCCGAGACCGGCGTTCCGACGCGCCTGAGCTACTGATTTTGAAAACCAATAAGAGGAAGTGGACGATTATGAGCAGGCAGTGGATTGCGATTCTTGACTATGGTTCCCAGTATACCCAGCTGATTGCGCGGCGGATTCGCGAGCAGCAGGTTTATTCCGAAATCATCCGCTTTGATACGACTGCGGCAAAATTGCGCGAGAACCCGCCCGCCGGCATCATCCTTTCGGGCGGCCCGAACAGCGTCTTTGAGGAGGGTGCGCCCGGAATCGACGCGGAAATCTTCAACCTTGGCATCCCCGTTCTTGGTGTCTGCTACGGAATGCAGCTGATGAGCCAGACGCTTGGCGGCAAGGTGACGCCGGGTGAGTCCCGTGAATACGGCAAGACGGAGATGACGACGACTCCCGACAATGTGCTTTTTGCCGGCCTGCCCCAGTCGTTCGTCGTCTGGATGAGCCATGGCGACCGCGTGGCCGAGATTCCCGACGGTTTTCAGGTGTCGGCCACCAGTGCGAACTGTCCGTACGCGGCGATTCGTGATGAGCGGCGCAAGTTCTACGCCATCCAGTTCCATCCGGAGGTCGTGCACACCGAGTTCGGCAACCAGATCATCGGCAACTTCCTCTTCAAGGTGTGCGGATGCAAGGCCGACTGGAAACTGTCGAGCTGGATTGACGAGACGGTGGAGAAGATCAAGCGGCAGGTCGGCGATGAGGAAGTCGTCCTCGGCCTTTCTGGTGGCGTTGACTCGTCGGTTGTTGCCGTTCTGCTGCACAAGGCCATAGGCCCGCGTCTCCATTGCATTTTCGTCGACAATGGGCTGTTGCGTTACAACGAGGACAAGCAGGTCGAGGAGATGTTCCATGCAAAGCTTGGTCTTGACCTGTATGTCGCTCACGCGGCCTCGCACTTCTACGCCGCGCTGAAGGGTGTCTCCGATCCGGAACAGAAGCGCAAGATTATCGGACGCGAGTTCATTAATGTCTTTGCCGATTGTGCGCGTAAGTACAAGCGGTGCAAGTTCCTCGGCCAGGGCACGATCTATCCGGACGTGATTGAGAGCTCCCACGCGCTGAAGGGTCCCTCCCAGACGATCAAGAGCCACCACAATGTGGGTGGGTTGCCGCCCGACCTCAAGTTCGAACTCGTTGAGCCGTTACGCGACCTGTTCAAGGACGAGGTTCGTGCCGTCGGTCGTGTCCTCGGCATGGATAGCGAACTCCTCGACCGTCAGCCGTTCCCCGGTCCAGGGCTTGGTGTGCGCATCCTCGGGGAAGTCACCGAGGAGAAGGTTCGGCTTCTTCAGCAGGCCGATCTCCGTGTCCAGGAGGAAGTGCGCAAGTTGCCCGACTACAAGACGATTTGGCAGACGTTCGCCGTGCTCCTGCCGGTGAAGTCCGTCGGCGTGATGGGCGACCAGCGCACCTACGAGTACACGTGCGCCATCCGTTCGGTCAACTCGATTGACGCGATGACGGCGGACTGGACGCATCTCCCGTACGAGACATTGGCGACGATGTCGAATCGCATCATCAACGAGGTTCGCGGCATCAATCGTGTCGTCTACGACATCTCCTCGAAGCCGCCGGCGACCATTGAATGGGAATAATCCGCAAACGCGGCGGATTAAATCAGCGAATGCGCGGAAGGAGCGCGGCGGTTTCGTTCTGCCGCGCTCCGCGTCGTTTTCCAGTTGGGACTTGTGCGAGTCGCAAGTGGAACTCGTCGGAGGCGTAAGTTGGGCGCGGCAGTTTTGAACCACGGGACACACTGAAAGCCTCGTTGCGGCGTACAGAATGGGGCCGAGGCCTTCGGCCGAACACGAAAGGCCGCGAAAGCCCTTCGGGACACGAAAGGCGCGAGTCGTTTTCGTGTCCGCCGCGAGGCGGTGTTCGGTAGCTTTCGTGTTCGCCCGAAGGGCCATGTGTCCGTGAGGGCCATGCATTTCGTGGTTCAGTTTCATGTCGGTTTTTCCTTTCCTTTTCCGGTTTTGTGTCGTTGGTTCGTCGGGGACTCGCAGCGAGTCCCCCCATATATATAGGTGCACTTTAGTCTAAGAAAGTCTTTAAGTTGCCAAAATCGTTCGGAACGCGGCACTTTGAATGGCCTGCCGGACGGCGGGCCGGCAGAACCCTTGCCGCGTTCCAGCCTGTGGCCGGCCTGTCCCCCGTCTCAGGCGCGGCGGCTTGCGGGGGTACGGGGGCGCAGTCCCCGTCCCTTGTCCTCGCCGGGCTGGCCTTTCAAGCCGCCGCGCCTCGTGCGCGTACACGCACGCCCGCGCGCGTTCTGAGAGGCTCTCCAGTATTATTATTACTTAACCCTTCACCCTTCAGAACGCGCCCGCACGCATACGCGTACGCGGGGGCGCACCTGCACGCGCGGTCTAAAACCGGGAATATTTATATTCCCGTCTACGTCTATACCGTCTACGTCTAAGTGCCGCGCCGTTCGGAGCCGCGTTCCACCCCGCCGTGCATAGGCGTGATTGACAGGACCGAGGCAAAAAGGCTATACTACCCGCCATCTTATCCGGGTGCTTGTACGCACGGTGCGTACGGCTGAGAAAATACCGGTAACAACCTGAACGGGGTAATGCCCGCGTAGGAAAGGAAGAAACGACCATGGCCGAGAATACGGTGATGGAAGAGGTGATCTCTGGCGCAATTGTCCGGGGATATTTCAAGAAACTCGAAGACAATCTTGCGATTGATGTCGCAATTGTCGGTGCAGGCCCGAGCGGACTCGTGGCGGCGCATGACTTGGCGAAGGCGGGGTTCAAGGTCGCCGTCTACGAGTCGAAACTGGCACCGGGTGGCGGTGTCTGGGGCGGCGGAATGCTGATGAACGAGGTCGCGGTGCAGAACGATGCGGCGGAAATCCTCCATGAGTTCGGCATTACGACGGTTCCCTACAACGACCTCTACCACACGGTCGATTCCGTCGAAATGGCTTCCGGGCTGATTTTCGGTGCCCGCAAGGCCGGTGCGACGATTTTCAACACCGTGCGCGTCGAGGATATCGTGATGCACAACGGGATTGTGTCCGGCGTGGTCATCAACTGGAATCCCGTGGCGCGTCTTGAGATGCACGTTGACCCGCTGGTCGTGACGACTCGTGCGCTCATCGATGGCACGGGGCATCCGAGCGAAATCATCAACAAGGCCGTCAACAAGGCCGGCGTGAAGGTCGATTCGCCGACGGGCGGAATCCTTGGCGAGAAGCCGATGTGGATGGAGGATGGCGAGCGCACGACCGTTGCGAACACGAAGCGCCTCTATCCCGGGCTTTATGCGTCGGGAATGGCGGCCAACAACGTGCAGGGCGGCTTCCGCATGGGTCCGATTTTCGGCGGTATGCTGAAGAGCGGGCGCAAGATTGCGCAGATTGTCGCGCAGGATTTGAAGGCCCGATGAAGGACTTCGGCTTTTATCTCGTGATGACCAATCCGGTCGTCGGCTACGAACGCTGCTGCGAGGTGGCGGTTCGTGCTGGCGTTCGGATGGTTCAGCTGCGGATGAAGGAAGCGCCGCGTGCCGAGATTGTCGCGGTTGGGACGGCACTTCGTCGGATCACGCAGGGGACGCAGACCGTGTTCATCGTGAACGACGACCCGTCCATTGCCGCCGAAGTCGGGGCGGACGGTGTTCATGTCGGCCAGGGCGATATGCCCGTGGCCGACGTGCGGCGGAACTACCCGGGACTGGGGATTGTCGGACTGTCCACGCACAACCTTGAGCAGGCGCGGACCGCTGTTGGGCAATGCCCGGACTACATTGGCGTTGGGCCGGTTTTCGCAACGCCGACCAAGAAGATTCCCGACCCCGTGCTTGGGACGGAAACGGCTGGGCGGATGATTGCGAGTGTACCTTTTCCTGCCGTGGCAATTGGCGGAATTGACTTCGGGACGTTGCCGTCCGTGCTGGCGGCCGGTGCGCGGAACTGGGCGGTGGTTCGTGCTGTGTGCGGTTCGTCCGCGCCGTACGATGCCATCCGCCGGTTGCAGGAAATCGCCGCGCAGACGAACGCCTGATCGCCTTGGATCGACGCATTGCCCTATCAATTCTTGCTGCGATTGTGCTATAATGGCAGCATCTTTTGCACCCGCGCCTTTAATCGTCCAACCATCGCTTGCGGGTGAGGGTGCAAGGGAATTTCCGCTTGGATCGGTCGCGGCAAAATGTCGCCATTCGGGTGGATGCATGAGTCATGGAGTGCGGGAATATGGTCAATAAGAAGGTGGTCTTTGTGAAGGGCTTGTTCGCCCTTGCGTTCGTCGGCATCCTCATGGGGTGCTCGGGGCTGATTGTTTCGCGTCACTACGGTACGCTTGATTCGTGTGCGCGAGATGTGTCAGATTTGCGTCGCGCCTATGCGAATATGCGCTCGGGGTCTGAGATCCTCAGCCTCCACGTCACGCGTTATGTGATGACTGGATCGATTGCCGAGCGCGATGCCTATTTCCGCGAAGCGAAGCAGTCCAAGCACCGTGAGGAGGCGTTTCACCTGTTGTCGAACGTGCGCGGTTCGGCGGAGGTCGAGAACCACTTGCGCACGGCGATGAACCTGTCGATGGAACTGATGCAGATGGAATACCACGCCATGCGGCTGATGATTGATGACGAGGAGTTGAAGTCCGCGCCACCAGAAATCCAGGGTTGCCGTCTGACGGACGAGGAGCTGATCGTGACAGCGGAAGAATGCCGCCGTCGTGCCTGCTCGGAGGTCCTCGGTGATGGCTACTTCTCGTTCAAGTTCCGCATTTACGCGGCGTTGGATGATGCCATTGAGGGCGTTATCCTCTACGCCGAAACGCGGGCCGTCCGGGGCTGGGCGAAGATGGTGACCTTCGATGTGCTGATTGGGCTGGCCCTCCTTGTGATGGGTGGACTGTTCGGGCGCTGGATGATGGCGCGGCAGATTGGGAGAAATGCATGAGGTTTTGCGCGGGGATTCTCGTTGCGGCGACAATTCTCCTGCCGGTTGAACTGTTTCCCGCAACGCCTGTTCGTGCGGCCTACTACCTTGAGTCGGGCCTTTGTGAGCGCCGGGAGGACGGTTCGCTTGCGGGGGCGATGATTGACTGGTATGTGCAGTTGGCGAAAGTAAACGACTGGAGCATCACGCCCGTCTACTGCACATACGATGAGGCACTGGCGCGCCTCGCCCGGAACGAGATTGACATCGTCGGTGGGGTGACGGCCACGTCCGAACGGCGGAACCAGTTCAGTTTTCCCGCCTATGCGACGGGTGAGTATCGTCCGCATCTCTTCGTGCACCCGAGTTCACCGTATGTCATTGGACAACCTCAGACATGGCAGGACATCGAAATTGGCATCGGTCCGGGCGACCAGACCCAGGCGATACTTGAGAAATACCTGACCTTCAGAGGAATCCGTTATCGCTTGCGCCGATACGCGAGTGCCGAGGCGGCTGAGCGGGCATTCTTCACGGGCGAGATTGGGGCCGTCTATGCGCTTGGTGCGGAGAAATTTCTCTCCTCGCGGGATCTGGTCTCCTTTCCGTCGCAGCCGACCTACATCTGCGTTCCCAGTGCACGGAAGGATCTCCTGGAGCAGGTTGAGAACGGAATCCTCCGTTTACAGAGCGAATTGCCCGACCTGAATTCTCGCATCCAGGCGCGGCATTTCCCTGTGACGCCGCGCATTGAAATGGATCTGACGAACGAGGAGCGCATCTGGTTGGAGAAGCACCGCGTGACCGGACAGCCAATCATCGTGGACTTGACACCCGGCAAGATGCCGTTCAAGGGGTGGAATGAGGACGAGGATCGGGCGATTGGCCTCGTCTGCAACATTCTTGATCAGGTCGGTAAACGCACGGGGCTGGCCTTTCAGTATGTCAAGCCCGGGGACGAGCAGATGGCGCGGACGCGCTTTCTGATGCACGAGGTTGACTTTTGGGCGCCGTTGGGCGTGCCGGTTTCCGACCTTCCTGGATATTCGGGCGGGATTTGTCTGGCGAGCGTGCCGCGAATCTTCATTACGCGGCATCGGCACGCGATTCCCGTGGTTTCGGAGGCCCGTTTCGGTGTCCCGACCTACGACATCCACCTGCAGAACGAGTATCGGCGGGCGGGTGCTGTGCACTTGAAACCTTATCAGTCGCTGGAAGAGGCACTGAATGGAGTCTTGCGCGGAAATGTGGACGCAATTGCCGCGTCACTTCCCGAGGCCCTGATGGCCTGCCAGAACATGAATATCATTAATCAGGTGGATTTCAAGCGGGTTGATTCGCGCATTCTCTATCCGCAGCGCGTCATGCTCGTGCCGTCTGCCGGGCTCGATGCCACGCTCGTATCCATTGTCGCCAAGTGCGTGGAAACGCTTTCCGAGGGGGAGATGGCCGCGCATGTCTACCATGCTGTCACGGAGTCGATGTCGCATCCCTTCTTGACGGATCGTCAGTGGGTATTCGTTGTTGCGGGGTTCTCGCTCCTCGTGCTCGTTTCATTTACGGGGATGTTTCTTTTCTTCCACATCCGCCTTGCGAGGGCACTTGTCCGTGCGCAGGCTGGCGAACGGGCGCGGACGCGGTTCCTGGCGACCGTCTCGCACGAAATCCGCACACCGCTCAACGCCGTCATCGGATTCGCCGACTTTCTGACGCAGCCAAATCTCGAACTTCCGAAGGTCAAGGCTTACGCCAATGGCATCTTCCGCTCGTCGAATGTACTGCTTGACCTGATTAACGATGTCCTGGACCTTTCGAAGGTCGAGGCCGGGAAGGTAGACATGCGGCAGGGGGTCGTGGACTTCTTTGCTCTGAAACGCGAGTTTCTGGCGATTTTTGCGGAAAAGGTCCGCGAACGGAAGATTCGCTTCATTTTCAACGTTCCTGCGGGCTTCCCTCGACTCAAGCTCTCGCCCCTGCAGTTTCGTCAGATTTTCCTGAACCTGTTGGGCAATGCGGTCAAGTTCACGGCGAACGGGACGGTCGAGTGCGCGGTGCGGCTAAACTATTTCATGGACGGGGGTTGCGACCTGGAGATTGTTGTTTCGGATACGGGCATTGGCATTGAGTCCGTGCAGTTGGATCGGATATTCGACCCGTTCGAGCAGGACATTGCGACGCGTGGCGGACGCATCTATGAGGGAACGGGGCTTGGTCTGCCCATCGTGAAACGGCTTGTGGAATCGGCCGGTGGGTCGATTTCGGTGAAGTCGACACCCCATGTGGGCAGCACCTTCACCTTGCGCATCCCCAATGTCGAGATGGTAAGCGCATCCGAGGTCGTGCCGCAGGTGGTTCAGGAGCCGATCGTCAGCACATTCCCGAAGACCGTCCTGCTGGTTGATGATGTGCCGCTGAACCTGACAATTCTCAAGGTCCATCTGACGCACCTTGGGGTGGAGACGATTCGGACGGCGAGTTCGGGGAAAGAGGCGCTGGCGCTCTTTTCGGAGATGCCGGCTGAACTTGTCCTGACGGATCTGTGGATGCCCGAGATGGATGGTGCGACCTTGGCGCGGCAGTTGCGTGCGCTCCCGTCGTTCGGCGGGTGCCGGGTCGTTGCTGTGACGGCGGATGTCGGTTCGGGGAGTTCGTTCGATATGTCCGTTTTCGACGCCGTTCTGACGAAGCCGATTACGAAAGAGAAGCTGCGCACCGTCCTGTGAAGGCGGTTTTGGGAGCTTGGGTGACCGCTGAGGGCCTCGTTTGAGGGGCGGAGGGCTCGTTCCTGTGGTTCGTTCGGGGAATTGCGCGCTTGAAATTTACGGGTTTATGGTCGTTTTTTGATTGTTATAGAACTTTCTTTCGGTTTTTTCAAATTCCCCATTGCGCCGCGTCCGGCTTTTGTGCTATACTATGCACTCGTTCGCCACGAAGGGTGCGAAACCTCCGAAAGGGGGTTGAAACCGACGGCGGGCAATGTTCTTTGAAAGTTGGGAGTTTGTGGAATTAAGGAGAATTACAACGTAACGAGATAGCGAGGTAAAGATTCTTGCT
>CAKTUI010000001.1 GCA_934621385.1 uncultured Kiritimatiellota bacterium | reverse complement strand
GGCACGGCGAGACGCCCTATCATCCGAACAGGAAGCCCAAGGGCCCGAGGCCGCATCCCGCCATGACGGTCCCGGGCTGCTCGTCCTCGTCGACCGCAAGAGCAGGCGCTACGTCGTCGAGAAGCTGGAACACGTCACGCAGGACGAGGTCGTCTCGGCCCTGAAGCGAACGATCAGGCGCAAGGCGCTCGGCAGGGCGCTCTCCGTCACGACCGACAACGGCTGCGAGTTCCTCGACCCCAAGAGGATAAAGGCCGCCGTCGGGTGCGACGTCTACTACACGCGCGCCTACGCCTCGTGGGAAAAGGGGTCCGTCGAGAACTGCAACCGCTTCGTCCGCAGGTGGTACCCGAAGGGAACCGACTTCGGCAAGTGCACGCGAGCGGACATGCACAGGCTCGAGCGCGTCATCAACTCGATCCGCCGCAAGCTCCTCGGCGGGCTTACGGCCTACCAATACGACACCGCCTACGCCAGGGCGGCATAAAGGAGACAACCAAATGAGAATGTTCGAACTGCTGCCGAGGCCCCTCGGATCCATCTTCAGAAAATTGACCCACCTGACTTGCAATTCACGAAAAATTTCGCGGAGCGACCAGACGGGTGCGCTCGTCGTCATCGAGGAAGAACGCCCGATGGGCGACGCGGCTAATCAGGTGGCAACACCGGTTCGGAAGGTTGACACGGGAGCTTCTCATGCCTGTTAGTATAACATACCACAAACATCGTTCTACTGTGGCAATTTACTGTGGCAATCATGTCCAACCCTTTCAAACTCGTCCGACGATGTTCAGGAAGGCCGGGCGCGAGGTGACGGGCTCGCGATGCGCGTCGGGATCCGCGAGCCGCTCGAAGACGTTCCAGAGGTTGGCGACGATCGCGACAAGACGCGCCATCGCCTTATCATTGGGCGATGGTTCCGACGATGCGCAAACTGCTGTCGCTCCTAAACAGAATCGCGCGTGATCCGGGTTTCGTTCCGACACCCGAACCGGAATCCACCAAAGCGAATGCCAAGGCTGGGAGGAGAAAGAAAACTGCCTGGCCAACGATTGCGGAGTGAAAATTACAGTTGCTGACCCTTTCAGATGCGAAAAACGCAAGCGAAAGCCAATGGAATCAGGGCTTTCGCAAACTAACTGCGCATTTATGGGATGATAGTGTCAAAAACTCAAAGAACGGCAAAACTTCCGCCGGCAAAAACAGTTCGGCCCCCGGCACGATGTCCGGGAGCCGAAGGAGCGTCAAGGTGCGTCGTCGCTCAGCGAATCCGAATCCAGAAGCCGAGCGAACGCTTCGGAACGGAGAGGAACTTGACCGTACCGTCTCCCGGATTCGTCACCGTGACCGTGTTGCCGTCCTTGTCGTTGATGCCGGCCGCCGCCGTGGCCTCGCCCGACCAGCCCGACAGGGAGGCGACTTCGACCGCCTGTCCGCCGAGATTCCCGGCCGTCAGTTTCTTCAGCAACTTGCCGTCGATCTCGTCCGGCTTCGGACATTCCCAGACGGCGATGCGCCCGCCGCCGCCGCCCGGAGACCCATTGGTGCCGCCGTTGCCGCCGCGCACGTCGATGACGGACGTCTCACCGCCGCCCGTCAGCCGGCTGCAGACGACCCAGACGGCTCCGCCCGACGACGCATAGGACCAGTTGCTCGCCACACGGAACCCTCTTGCGGACAGGACGCCGTCCAACTCGAATTCGCCCCGCGAGAAAATGCGGACCGAACCCGACCCGCTGGCCGTGCAGTATTCTCCGTTCGCCCCCGTCGAACCCGGGCCGAACGGCGCGTACGCCTCGCCGTACGGCATCCCGTAGGCGACGCCGTTGACGTTCGTCGCATTGCCGCCGTTCCCACCGTAACCGCCGGCCCCGGCGTACTTGGTTCCGATTCCCGCGACATCCGTCGAGACGCCGCCGCCCGGGCCCTTGCCGAACTTCTCCTCCTTCGGGAGTCCGCGGCCAAGGTACGCACGGTATCCCGTCAGCGTCGCGTCGAAGGCGGAAGTCGCATCCACCGCCGCGGAGCCGACGCTGAACCACGGCGCGCCGCCGCTCACGCCTTCGCAAATCGGGATGACGGACGAATGATCCGCCACCGACAGCCGCCCCGTCACCGAGACGAGCGCCCCGCCGGAAGCCAGCAGTTCCTCGACCGAGGCAACGCCGGCAGCGTCCTCAGGGCCCGCACCGACCAACAGCGTCGCGTATCGCGCGAACGCGGCGTCCCCGCCAACCGAAACACGCGGGCGCGTCAGCCCGTCGGAGAACACGCCGACCCAGCCCTGCCGGACGTCGACGGACCTCCCGACGGCGACTTCCTTCGCCGCGTCAAGGCGCACCATCGCGTTCGACACGACGAAATCGCCGCCGACCGTCACCGCGCAGTTCGTGAGGAACAGACCGTTGGGGAAAGTCCTCTGATCCGAAATGCCGTTCGGACGCAGGCTCGGCTCATGTCCGAGGATCTTCAGGTCGCCGCCGACCGAAAGCGCGGTCACGATGTCGAGGGAAATGCCGCCGTCCTCGAAGACGAGATCGCCCGTCGCCGCGATCGAAGTCGGTGCCTCCGGGGCGGCCCAACGACCGGCGAGGCGCACGACGCCCGCCTCGATCGACCGCGTCAGCAGCTGGCTGTCGGGGAACCAGAGCGTCCCCGGTTCGCCGGCCATCACGCCGTACATCAGGTGGCCCTGGTAATGACTGAGCGTACGATACCCGCCCGTGAGCCACTCCTGGGTAGTCGTCTTCTCGTCCTTCTTCGCGCTGTAGGACGTGCCATATTCCATGGTCGTTCCGCCGCCCATCGCCTGAATGCGCACGGACGGGACGGCAGCCGCCGCCTGCGCCGCCGGGTCGTACTTGACCGCGATGCGCCCGCCGCCCGCGCCCGAGGCGAGATTCCTCGCGTCAGCCCCGTTTGCCGAAATCCGGCCCGACCCGCGGAGCGTGCGGCAGACGACGTACACGGCGCCGCCCGAGCCGGCCGTCCAGTGGTTACCGGAATCGATCAGGTTCGTCGTGCCGTCCGCATCGATCGAGCCGTCGATCGTGACGTCGCCCGTCGCCACGATGCGAACGACGCCGCCGCCGTTGCCACCCCGCTTCTTGTCGCGGCCGAAACCGCCCGAGCCCGGCTCGCCCGGCTCCGTCACGGAATCGTAGGCGTCGGGAACGTCCGGAAGCGGGCGACCGCCCGCGGCCTTGAAGGACACCGCGCCGCCGGGGCGACCGCCGTGCGAACCGCCCACGCCCGACACTGCGGAAGCCCCCGGCCCGAATCCCGGCTTGTCGGTGTTGACGACCGACCCCCGATAACCGAGGCCCTTCGCGTCCACACGCCCCGAAGCCGTCAGCGTGAAGGCCGCGCACGAGACATTGACGCGGCCGTTCGGCGTCCAGGAGCCGTCCGCGCTGGCCGCCGTCGCCGAGTTGACGACATGGGTCAGCGTTCCCGCCACCGTCAGGTCGCCGACGCGGAGATGCGCGCCCCATCCGTCGAAGACCAGCGTCGCCCCGTCCTCGACAACCAGAGAATCGACGGTCGAGGTCTCAATCGCGTTGGTGACGGTGACGCCCGCCGGAATCGTCACGGCGTTGCCCGCCTTCGGCACGCCCGCGGGCGACCACACCGCAGGGTCGTTCCAGAGACCGCTCGCAACCGCCGTCCGGGTGGAATAGCCGACGGGCGTGGTGAACGCCTGGCCGGACGGCGCATTCCACGAAACCGACCCCCAGCCGTTGGACGCGGTCACCGACCACGTGTAGGACGTCTCAGCCGACAACCCCTCGACCAAGATCGGATAGGTCCCGTTTTCCGTCGCGTGAATCGTCTTCGTGTGCGTGTTGCCGTTTCCGTCCGAAACCGTGACCGTCAGGTCGGCGATGCCGCCGGAATAGGCGACGTTGAAGACGGCGTCCGCCTCCGACACCTCGCCCAGCGTCGACTCGCCGAGAACCGGAGCCTGTCCCGTCGTGAAGGACTGCGCCGAAGTCGCTGCCGCACCGGCCTCGCCGACGGCGATCACCCGCCAGCGGTAGGTCGTGCCAGCCGCCAGATCCCGACCCGGCAGGACAATCGAGTACGAGCCGGCGGCGGAAACCGTCTCGCCCGCGAGCGTGCGGTCCCAGCCCTCGAGCGTCTCGCCGCCGTCTTCAGCCCCCCAGCAGAGGTACAGGGTCGAACCCTCGAAACCCGCCTGTTCGACATCGACGGTCGCCACCTGCGTCGCGCCGTCTTCCGACGTCATCGCGGCGTCGCCGTTGAAAATCGCCGTCCGCCGGAAGCCGAAGGTCGTGCCGTGCGTCACGCCGTCCTCATAGACGTAGTCCCACGTCTGCACGTAGCGGTCGAACGTCTCCTGGCTCGGCGCCGCGTCGTTGATGCGAAAGCGGGCCTTATCGGACTTGGAGTCGAAGAGCTTCGAAAATATCTCCGTCTGCGCAAGCGGATAGGTGAAGGTCGCGGTCGATTCGGGCGTCAGGTCGATGTAGGACTTGTTTTCCGCGTGAATCCACCAGTTGTTCCACGAGGTGCCGTTTTCGCGGCCGAGGATGACGCCGCCGCCCCGCCAGAAAAGCCGCTTCCCCGAGGCGTTCAACCGCAGCCCGTACGCCCTGAATGTCGTCTCGCCGAAATCCGTCGCCGTCGCCGGAACGGTCAGGATATCTTTCAATGACAGGATCGAACCGCCCGTCACGCGCCAATCCGCGTTCGCCAGACCGTTCCCGTTGACGATCGGCCCGATGAAGCCGCCGTCCATGGCGAACGTTCCCTTGACGACAATCGATTTGTTGAGACTGTTCGTGAGAACGCCGCCCGCCGTGATGGACACGTCGGCCAGGAAGCACTGCCCCGCCGTGCCGACGTCGAAGGTTCCGCCGTCCAGCACCAGGCTACCGCCGTTTGCGTCGAACTGCATCCAGGAACCGCCCCCGGTCTGGACGAGTTTGGCGCCGCCCCTGACGGTGACGGACGAACCCGGCTTGAGGTCGCCGCCCGGGACGTACTCCACGACCGGCTTGGCATCCGCGGCAAACCCCGAACCGTCGATGAGAACCGGCTCCTTCGGCGAATTGCCCGGGGCGACGCCGCCCTCCCAGTTGCCGGCCGTGAACCACTTGCCGTCGCCCGCGGCTCCCGTCCACACAAAGTCCGCAGACGCGGAGAACGCCGCCAGCGCCAGGACGGCAACGCAAAGATTGATCCGATTCATCATGTCCAACTCCTTTTTGCTTTCGTTCGCGTTTGATTGGGATGCAGGGAGACACCCCTTCGTCTGATATTATTGTACCACACTCGCCCCGACTTTCGCGTTCACGCGGCAACTTTACGGTTTTGTGAACATCCAAGCCGCGAGGGGGGGGGCTCGCTCCCCCGCGCTACTCCGCCAGCCACCTGTAGTAGGACCAGACGTTCCCCGGATCGCCGTGGTTGCCGGCCGTGAGCTCGATGGCCTTGTCGGGCGAGGGGCAGACGTTGTAGGCCGCGTAAACCGTATGGGGCGGGCAGATCCAGTCGCACTGGCCGGTGACGAAGCGGACAGGCTTGCGGATCTTGGAGGCAAAGTTCGCGGTGTCCAGATAGGGCGAATTCCTTTTCGCCCGCGCCGCCCGCACGGGGTCGTCGTAGTCGAACCACCCGTTCTCGATCGAGGACTGCCTGCCGACCGACTCGCAGAGAAGGTCGCTGAACGCCGTCACGGTCGAGACACACTTGCGGACGTGCGGATTGAGATAGGTGAGATACAGGCCGAACGCGCCGCCCTGGCTGATGCCGTAGTAGCCGACCCGCGACGCATCGACCTCGGGACGCGCCGCCGCCCAGCTCACCGCACGGTTGATGCCGAGGATGACGGGATAGTAGAAGTCGTGAGCCGCGCCCTCGCTGAGCCCCGCGCCGATGTAGCCGTAGCCGCGCAGGCCGTACTTCGCGTAGCAGTCCGCTTGCAGTTTCTCGTAGGCGCCGGCGGGGGGCGCCCAGGTCTTCCACGGGAAGACCGTCATGAAAAGGTAGACCTCGTCCGCGCTCCCCTTCGGATTCGGCTGCCACGACCACAACCCGTAGCCCGCGCCCGGCACCTGCACGCGGAGCGGATACGGGCCTTTCCCGCCCTTCGGGATGCAGAGATAGCCGTAGACGCGGCGGTTCGCAACCGTGGCGAAACTCACGTTGTAGACGTCATACTTCCCGCCGCAAACGCTCCGGCCCTTGTCGGGGTTGAGTTCCATCTCGGGGTCGAGAGGGATCTTCTCCGCCTCCCGGACGGCTTTCGCCCAGAAGGCATCGAAGTCCGCCGGGCAGGCCCCGACCTTCGCGATGCGCTCGGGCGCGAACGGCACGGACCGCTGCCAGGGGCGCCCCTGGTTCGGCAGGAAACCGGGGGCCTCGATCCGGATGCGCAGGAAGCCGGGTTCCCGGAGCGTTCCCGAACAGACGACCTCGCTGTCCGACCTGAGGGGGACGGTTTTCTCGAACTGCCGCCGCGAACCGAAGTTGTCGACCGTCACCGTGGCCGCCAGTCCGGCGAGAAGCGGCGCGGTCTCGGCATCGGGCGCGGCGAAGCGAACCGTGAACGTGACCTTCTCGCCGGGTTTGCGAGGCACGCCCCAGCCCGGGCCTGCCACCGACACCTGAAAGGCCCTGGCCGCATACCCGTCGAGCAGTTTCTTCTCGTGCGCCTTGCGGTCCAGGTAGCGGGTGTAGGCGGTCTCCCGCGCGCGGCGCTCGGAAAGTTTCGCGAACCAGACGTTCGTCGCGGATCCCAACGCACGCGCCGCCGCCCGGAGGTCGGCCTGGCTGCGATTGATTTCGGAAGCCGAAGTCGGCCCGAACGGGAAAATCAGGGTCGAATGGACGCCGGAGGCCGCACGGGCGCAGACGTTGGAAAGCTCCGCGCACGCCCTCTTCTCGCCGTTCAGCTGGCCGCCGCGCCAGACCTGGTTGGCGATTCCCCGGCGGTCGAGATCCGCGCGCATCTCCCTGGTCATGCCCGGCCAGCCGTAGAGCGCGGCCTTCGGCGCGCGCCCGGTCTTCTTCTCGACGAGTGCCAGGGCGGCGTCAATCTCCGAAATCTCCGCCCGATGCCCGCGGTCGCGGACGGGATTGTGCGACACCATCGCGCCGAGTTCGCAGCCGCGCTTCACGAGCGCGTTGACCTGCCCCCACGTCATGTAGGCCGGATCGACCCCGATCTTCGCGACCTCGACGTTGACGAGCACGGGGATTCCGCACCGTTCGAGGAGGGGAACGATCTTCTCGTACTGGGCGACCGTGCCGCCATCGACGGCCACGACCATCGCGGCTCTTCTGCCGGACGGATAGGGTGAATCGGCCTCGCCGGGCCGCAGCGTCTCCGCCGCGAACGACAGCGCCGAACCGACAATCAGGGAAAGCAGGGCGATTGAGATGTTTTTCATGCCGCCATTCTACCACAGCGGGGCGGGGGCGGCGTTCATCCCATCACTTTGCGGTTTTTCGAACACCCAGCAGAACCGGCACGGGCCGGCGGCCCCCCTTCGGGAAGACGGGGGCGAGGGTGCGCCCGCGCCCGGACATCAGGCACGCCGAACCGCCGCCGTCGAGGTTGATGCCGTCGGTGCAGCCGAGCGTCTTCAGGAACTCGCCGCACTCGGCCAGGGTCAGGCCCCGATCCTTCCCGCCCTCGGCCACGGCGAGATGGAGCGTCCAGCCGCCGTCGGAAAGCCCTGCAAAGGCGCGCTGGTAGCGGATGCCGTTCTCGCGGGAAAGGACGACGCCCTTCTCAAGAATCGGGCCCTCCCAGTCCGCCACCGCCTGCACGGGGGAATCCTCCGCCGTCGGATGCCCCACGTGGCCGCGGCCCGAGGCGTCGAACCACATCACCTGCCGGTTCGGGTGGTCGGGGTTGCGCCGAACGCCGTCCTGCACGTTCAGGCCGAAGAGCCGCACGGGCTTGCCCGCATACCACCGGGTGTTCCGCTCCTCGGGGGGCGCATCCAGGGGATACATGAACGCCGTCGCGTTGACCGCCGCGACAAGCCCGGCCTTCCGGGCGGACTCAAGCGGATCGGCGCAGACGCTGGAAGCACCCGGCACCCCCGACGGGGCGGGCTGAATCAGCGCCACGGCGGAAAAGCCGTTCGAGAGCGAACAGGAAACGACGTGAACCGGCACCTTCCGGGAGGTGAACTTCGTCTGCGTCACGCGCGGCTTCGCCCACAGGAGCGACGGAAGCACGAGAACCAGGAGAAGCAGAGCCCGCCTCATCGCGCACCTCCGCCGGCGAAGGCCCCGTCGGGACGGTCGGTCATCTCGAAGACGATCTCGCCGCCGCGCATGAGGTCCTCGTGAAGGATGGCCGTCTTGAGCGGCCGGGCGGCCGGCGAACCCGGCGCACGGTAAGCGGCCGACTTCACGTACTTGTTCTTCGCCGACAGGTCCTTCGCCACGATGGAGAGCGTCCGGCCGTTCGCCAGCCGCAGCGAGACCCTCGGCACCTGCGGGGCTCCGAGGACATATTCGCCGCCGCACGGGTTGAACGGATAGAAGCCGAGCGCACCGAAGACGTACCAGGCGCTCATCTGCCCGCAGTCGTCGTTGCCGCAGAGGCCGTCCGGCTTCGGGAGGTAGAACTTGTCGAAGACCTCGCGGATGCGCTCGGCGGCCTTGTCGGGCCGACCCGCGAGCGTGTAGAAGTAGATCACGTGATGGCTCGGCTCGTTGCCGTGGACGTACTGGCCGATGAGGCCCGTGACGTCCACGACGTGGCCCATGCCCTCGGCCTGGGAGTTCTCGGTGAAGAGCGAATCGAGTTTGTCGAGGAACGCGGCCCTCCCCCCCATCGCCGCGATGAGACCTTCGGGGTCCTGCATGACGTGCCACGTGAACTGGAAGGCGTTGCCCTCGGTGAAATCGTTCGCCGTGCTCGCGCCGTGCCCGAGGGCGTAGGGGTTGTACGGCGTACGCCAGACGCCCTTCGAGTCCTTGCCCCGGACGAGCTTGAGTTCGGGGTCGAACACGTTCCGCCAGTTCCCCGAACGCCGGAAGAAGAAATCGGCGTCCTCGCCGTGACCGAGACGCCTGGCCATCACGCCCGCGCACCAGTCGTCGTAGGCGCATTCCATCGTGCGCGCGACCGACTCGCCCTTGATGAGGTCGAAGGGATAGTAGCCGTAGCGATTCAGGATGTCCCAGTTTTCCTTGAGCCGTCCCTCGTGCGGCTGGGTCAGCGTGTCCTTGATCTGCCGGTAGGCGCCTTCCGCCGCGTCGGCCGGCAGCAGACCCTTGAGATAGGCGTCCACGATCATCGGCACCGAATGCGTGGCGATCATGCACTGGTTGTCCTGACCCCAGAGCGTCCAGATCGGGAGAAAGCCCGTCCGCCGGCCCTGTTCGAGCAGCGAACCGACCATCCCCGGCACGAGTTCGGGAACGAGCACCGTGTAGAGCGGCGCGGCGGCGCGGAAGGTGTCCCAGCAGGAGAACGTCGAGTAGAAGGGTCGTTCGCCAACATCGGCGATGTTGTTCGGCTGGAGGAAGAGGTGGTAGAGCGAGGTGTAGAGGTTCCGCTTCTGGTCAACCGACCCGTCGGCCTTCACCCGGCCGAGGTAGTCGTTCCACTTCGCCACCGCCGCCGCGTGAACCGCGTCAAAGTCCCAGCCCGGGATTTCCGCCGCGAGATTCCGCCGCGCCGCGCCCACGCCGCCCTCGGCGGAAAGCGCGAGCTTCACAAGCAGGGGCCTGTCGGCGGACAATTCGAAGGTGAAGCACGTGGAGTTCCCGCGAACCTCGGCCGCCGGACGGTCGAAAACGACGGCGAACGCGAAAGTGCGCTCGACCCAGCCCTTGCGGTGAACCTTGCCGGAAAGCCCCGTGCGGTCGTCCGCGACGGCTACGCCCTGCGGTTCGGCCGTCCCCCCGATTCCGTAGGAGGGATCGACCGCGAGCCCGAGCCGCCCCTCGCCCGTGATCCGGTAGATCGCCGCGTGCGCGGAGACGGCGATTTCGACGCGGGCCGCCGCCTCGCGGAGCCTGACCGAGTAGTAGCCGGGCGACGCCGACTCCTCTTCGTGGCTGAACGTGCTGGGGGCGGGGTTTTCGCCGCGGAACGGCATCACCTTGAGGTCGCCGAGGTCTCCGCAGCCGGTCCCGTTGAGGTGGGTCTGCGAGAAAGCGACGATCCGGCTGTCCGAATAGCGGTAGCCGCTGCAGTAGTCCCAGCCCGAACAGCCCGTGTCGGGACCCGCCTGAACGAGCCCGAAGGGATACGATGCAGCCGGGAACGTGTGGCCCGTCGCGTCCGTCCCGACGAAGGGGTTCACGAAATCGACCGGCGCGGCGAATGCCGGGGCGATCAGGGCCAGCGAGAAGAAGGCGGACAGCACTTGCGTTTTCATGTCGTATAGTTTATCAAATATGAGGTTGAATGAAAAGGTTGCGTTCGAGGAATCCGGAAAGAAATCACCGCAGGCTGATGCGCAGACCCCCGCTATCGGCCGGGCCGTGCGCCGTGACCTTCACCCGGTAAACGGTCATCGACGAATCGCCCCGCCAGGTCGGGACCTCCGACGCGGGCAGACCGGGTTCGCCGTTTTGGAGTTTGCCCTGATACGGCTTCTCCGGATCGCCGACCCAGTTGCCGCCGATCTGCTGCTGGACGATCATGTCCCAGCCGTAGTTCGCCTTCCACCAGCCGGCGGTATTGGGGTCGCCCTTCGCGACCGTCACCGTTCCGTCGACGCCCGCGCGGATGAAGGCCAGCTTCGGGTCGAGCGTCCCCGGCCGGTGAATCTCCGTCCAGACGCAAGCCTTCCGCCCCGCCTTGAGGGGCGTTCCCGGCCATGGGTCGCGCAGGACGTTCACTTTCCCGGCGGAATGAACCGCGATGCGGTAGAGGTCGACGCCCACTTGCGCGGTGAAGCCCTCGAGCACGTCGATTTCGTGGACGCCCGCCCCGCCGTCCCCCCTCAGCCAAAGCGCCGGCCAGACCGCGTGGTTCCAGTCGGAAATTGAGACGGTGAACTCGAACCGCAGGAAGTCCACGCCCGGACCGAACCGCATGAAACCCCTGCCGCCCGGCGCCTCGCGCGTCGAGAGGCAGCCGCTCATGAAACGCTTCTCCTTCCCGACACCCGTATCCACCGCACGGAGAATGCGGGCCTTGCCGAAGGCGACCACGTAGGCGGGGTCGTGCCAGTGCTTGGAGTTGTTGCCCGAACCGTAGCGTTCGTTCACCGCGGGCCCGTAGGCGGTCCAGAGCCGCCACCCGTCAAGGTCGCTGTCGTAGAGCGTTCGGACGCGGGCATCCGCCCCAAGGGCCGGCAGCGTCAGGAGAAATCCCGCTATTCGGGCGAGGGTCTTCAGTTTCATCGGTGTTGATTCCTATCGCTACCATCCCATAGGTAGATGTGCATAGTATAGCATTTCATGATTCCGTGCGCAATTGGGAAGTTGTACAATTAAGTGAGTCAAATCGGAAAGGCAAGATTTCGAGGTGGAGGAAGGAGGTCTTGAAGAAGCAAGACAGAGATCGCAAGAGAAAGGAAAAGCAGCGAAAGAAAGCATGCCCCCATAGCACCAGACCAGGAGAAAGGACGCCGTGAGAAAGTATATCACACAACACGTACCGGGAACGCGCCTAACTTTCGAGCAGAGGCAAACCCTTGCAACCGATTGGAACGACCTTGTCAGAACCGGGCGGATCATCACCATCCGACGGTTCGCGGCAAGGCACGGCATCAGCAGCGAGACATGGAGACGGGAATACCATCGAGGGGCAACAGGCCTGGCAATTTCAGACCCCAAGGACAGGCGACGACGAAAATACTGCGAATACGACCCTTCCGTCGCTCAGGACATAATCAACGCAAACAACGAAAACAAGGGAGCCAGGATGCTTGTGACAAACAAAATGGCCTCTCTCTTCAAGAAGCATGTCCTATAGGAAAAACTCTCTCCCTATGACGCCCTCTGCCACATGAGAAAGGAGCTGCCTGATCAGCGTGTCCCCTGCCTTTCGACATGGTACAGGCACGTCAACGCCGGCGACGTCGGAGTCAGGTACGGCGAGACGCCCTATCATCCGAACAGGAAGCCCAAGGGCCCGAGGCCGCATCCCGCCATGACGGTCCCGGGCAGGCTCGTCCTCGACGGCAGGCCCGCCGGAGCCACGAACCGCAGCAGGTTCGGGCACTACGAGATGGACACCGTCGTCTCGTCACGAACGGGACCGGCGGACTGCTCGTCCTCGTCGACCGCAAGAGCAGGCGCCACGTCGTCGAGAAGCTGGAACACGTCACGCAGGACGGGGTCGTCAAGGCCCTGAAGCGAACGATCAGGCGCAAGGCGCTCGGCAAGGCGCGCTCCGTCACGACCGACAACGGCTGCGAGTTCCTCGACCCCAAGAGGATAAAGGCCGCCGTCGGGTGCGACGTCTACTGCACGCGCGCCAAGTCCTCCTGGGAAAAGGGGTCCGTCGAGAACTGCAACCGCTTCGTCCGCAGGTGGTACCCGAAGGGAACCGATTTCGGCAAGTGCACGCGAGCGGACATGCACAGGCTCGAGCGCGTCATCAACTCGATCCACCGCAAGCTCCTCGACGGGCTTACGGCCTACCAATACGACACCGCCTACGCCAGGGCGGCATAAAGGAGACAACCAAATGAGAATGTTCGGACTGCTGCCGAGGCCCCTCGGATCCATCTTCAGAAAATTGACCCGCCTGGCTTGCAATTCACGCAGCCCGCGACTGCTCCAGCCGTCAAAAAGCTGGGAAATCAAGGCAAATGCCCATAGAGATGCCCCAATGTAGCACGGGGCATGCCGAAGGGAGCGGGATGACATGGGCTAGAGAAAGGTCTGGGAAGCGCATCTCAAGGGGCTGAGATGCGCTTCTCTTCGGGAAAGCACTAAGGTGGTTTGATCAAAGGACTAAGGTGGTTTACCCAAAGCACCTTAGTGGTTTGTGCAAAGGACTAAGGTGCTTTCCCGTCGTTATGCCTGTCTCCGCCCGTGGCGACGGGCCTCTCCACCCTCTGTAATCGGCAAAATCCCCGCTTGTGTTGGGCATTTCCGCGCCGATTTATGCCGCCGCGCACCCGTTCAGATGCGCGGCAGAATGGCGAACGCCACCGAAACCGCACCTCGGGCATCCGCTCAACGGTCCGCCGCGTCAGTCTTTCTTGTCCCCGACGGCCCTGCGGCCCCGACACACGACATACGCGGCAAAAACGACCGACACCAGTATGGCAAGTCCAATCGAGAGTCCGAGCGAAAGCCCGTGCGGAATCGGCCCGTGGGGCTGCCCCTTGTCCGCTGAAGTCCACAGGATGAAAGTCGTCACCACGCTGGTCATGAACATTCCGGGAATCAGCGTCACAAGCGCCGACCATGTGCGTCCGCCGCGCAGGAGCCAGACCGTACACGCCATCAGGGTCGTCGCCGACATCACCTGGTTTCCCCATGCGAAATAGTTCCACACATGGGCGAAGGACTCCGCACTGAGGTTGCTCCACCAAAGGCAGAGTGACACAAGGGCCACCAGCGGAAGGCAGACGAGGATTCTCGCCCCCGTTTTGGCCTGTCCAATCCCCAGCATCTCGGCAAGGCTCAGCCGCGCACTGCGCAAGCCCGTGTCGCCACTCGTAATCGCAAGGACTACAATGGCAAAGACAGTGACACCACCCATCCATGGTCCCAGCATCCATTTCGTGACATCCGCGAGGACATCCGCCGGCGGCATGGAGAGATCGGCCGGGCTGCGGTTGTACATGGCCAAAGCCGCCGCCGCCCAAATCATCGCAATTACGCCCTCGGCAATCATCATCCCGTAGTATGTCTGCCGCGCTTCGCGCTCACTGCGAATCGTCCGCGCCACAATCGGGCTTTGCGTCGCATGAAATCCGCTGATGATGCCGCAGGCAATCGTCACAAACAGGAGCGGAAAGAGCGGACTGCGTCCTCCCGCATTGAAAACCTCATCGCGGTAACGCAAAAACGCCGCGCTCTCCTCCAGAATCGAAGAATCCTGGAATCCATACCAGATGAGCGCACCGCACATGGCAATCGACCCGACGACCAGAATAGCGCCAAAGAACGGATAGACCGCGCCGATAATCTTGTCCACGGGGAAAAGCGTCGCCACCACATAATAGATGAAGATGATGACCACCATCCACCAGAAGAATGGAATCGACGGAAAGACCGTCTTGTCAATCAGCCGCGCCGGAACATTGATGAAGACGGCGACCATCAGGATGAGAAGCCCAATCATCAGCCAGGAGAACACGGAGGAATAGACGCGCCCCAAATTGGAGCGGATGATTCGCGGCAGATTGGCGCCGTTCATGCGGATGGAGACCATACCGCTCACAAAATCATGCACCGCTCCCATAAAGACGCACCCAACCGGGATAATCAGGAGCGCGACCTTGCCAAACTTGATGCCGGCAATCACGCCGATGACGGGGCCGATACCGGCAATGTTCAGGAGCTGAATGAGCATATTCTTCCATTTGGGCAACGGCACATAGTCCACGCCGTCGGGATTGGCGAGTGCCGGTGTCTGACGGTCGTCCGGCCCGATAATCCGCTCCACGATTCGCCCGTAAGTCAAATACCCAACGATCAGGAAGAGAATTCCACCCAAAAACCAGCTCATCTCACGCCACCTTTCGAGTCAATAACGCCACGGCATGAACCTCGATGCCCACGCCTGCCCCGACATCATCCATCCGCTCGTTCGTCTTGCCCTTGACCGAAACTGCCGCGCAATCCGCCGCGTTCGGAGTCAGCACGCAGGCAAGGCGTTGGCGAATCGCGTCAATGAATGGACGAAGCTTCGGACGCTCACAAATGACGGTTGCATCGACATTACCGACCGACCACCCCGCCTTTTCCACCTCGGCGACAACCGCCGCAAGCAACTTCATGGAGTCCGCCCCCTTCCATCGCTCATCGGTGTCGGGAAAGTGCGAGCCAATGTCCCCATGCGCCACCGCGCCAAGGAGCGCGTCGATAATTGCATGGACGAGAACATCCGCATCCGAATGCCCGACAAGTCCCGCCGCGTCCGGGATTTCAACGCCGCCAAGGATGAGCCTGCGTCCAGGCTCAGCGGAGAACCGATGCGAATCGTATCCAAACCCAATGCGAAAACCGCTCATTCTCACTCCCTCCTGAGAAATCAGTCTGTCACCACTTGAAACAGATTCGATTGACAATTTGCGCGAAATGCTCACCGCCAGCCAGAATTTCAATGGCAATGCGCAAATAAAGGCATCGCACCGGCACCTTTTCAAAGCGCGGGAAGCGAACCGCGTCCTTCTCCGTCGTCACCAGCGCATCAGCCCCCATGTCGGCGGTTCGATTCAGTGCATAGAGGATTTCGCTCGGATCGTAACGGTGGTGGTCGGCGTAGCGCTCGCACCAGATGACCTTCGCGCCGAGATAACGGAGCGAATTCTCAAATCCCTTGGGAGAACCAATGCCAGAAAGCGTACACGTCGTCTTGCCCTTCAGCCAAGAAAGGGGGAACTCCTCGCGGCTCCAGACATCCTTCAGAACGCACGGCGCGTGGTTGCATTCCACAATCTCCGCCGTCCGATTGTAGTGACGAATTTCCTCACGGACCTCCGAGACGTCCCCGCGGCACTTCGTCAGGAAGATGATATCCGCCCGCTTCAAGTGCCGCGCCGGTTCGCGCAAAATGCCGCGTGGCAGAAGGTGCCCGTTCCCGAACGGATTCGTCGAATCGACCAGAACAACCTCCGTCGAATGCCGCAGCTTCTTGTACTGGAAGCCATCGTCGAGGATGATTGTGTCGCACCCAAGACGCTTGATGGCATACCGTCCGGCCTTCACACGATTGCGGTCGACGATGACGGCGACACCCGGCAGGTTCGAGGCCAACATATACGGCTCGTCCCCACCGACCGCCGAGTCAAGAAGGACCCGTCGTCCATCCGACACAACGAGCGGCGGATCGATGACCTGCGTAAAGATGCGTTGCCAAAGTGGGGACTCCTTGCGGCGATACCCCCGCGAAAGGATGGCAACCTTTCGCCCCCTCGCCGCCAACGTCCGGGCGAAGAGTTCGGTAACCGGTGTCTTGCCCGTGCCGCCCGCCGTCACATTTCCGATGGAGATAACCTGGATGCCCAGGGGAAACTGGCGCAGAATGCCAACCTTGTAAAGAAAGGAGCGGATGCCAACAATCGCGGCAAAAAGGCAACTGAAGGCACTCAAGACACCCAGCAGAAAACGGATGCCCGTCGGCTGGTCCTGATCCGCCCCTTTCTCCTGAATCAGCTTGACGAGATAACTCTCAAGCCGCTCCATTCCATTTGGTCTCGCCTTCCGCACGGCCTAATCGCCCAAAAGCGCACCCGAACCCGGGCCGAATGCACGAAGATAAATGTAAAAGCCGACATTGTAGTCCGAACGATAGCGCGAACCGTCGATTCGCATGTAGTCATTGTCGTACGAGACAATGAAACGGAATCCGAGGCAGTCCGTGCGGATGTCAAACCATGCGCCGACTTCATCAAACTCATTCTGGCGACAATCCCAGCGGACATACGGACTCCAGGCAAGCGCATCGCAGATTTCGTGCTCGAAGCCGACCGTCGCCACGCCAAAGTGCATCCAGTTGAACTCTTCGCTGGTGTTGCGCTGCCCACCATCCCAGTAGGACACGGTCGGAGTCGACCCAAAGTCCCACAACCGGTAGTATCCGCTCATGTAGGATGCGTAGTAGCTGAAGCGCCGCGTCAGCCGCTGCTTCCAGGCGACTTCACTCATGGCAATTCGGTCGTTCTCGCCGTCATACTCGATGCGGCCGAGAAGTGCCGCGTCCTCGTCGGGGAACCACCGCAGGCGCATACCCGGGATGGCCGTAATACCATCCTCGCCATAATTCGGCTTGCCGATTTCCGCCAGACGATGGCTGTCGCCGCCCGCTGTCCAGTCGCTCTTCGTAAACTGGAGAACAGAATAGACATCAATGTCAAAGACCGTGCGGAGCCGGCCGTCCTCATCCGCCTCGCGAAAGGCATTGCGAATGCCCGGGGTGATGCCACACCACGTATAGGGCAAGTTGCGCGAACGCCCTGCGAACTGGTCAAACCAGTCGGTTGATGCATCAATCGAGTCGAAGATGTAGGGCCGATTCTCCGAACCGAGACCCGAATACCAGGCCTTCTGCGCCAACACATCGAGATAAGGCTCAACCAGATGCTGCCACGAGTCGTCTATCCAGGCCGTTCCCCGTCCGGCGAAGGTCACACCACCCTCCAGGATGGAGCGGAAAATGCTGTCGCCCGTCTGCCCTGCACGCTCAGCTCCATTCAGCACCGTGCGCCCGCTGTCATTCCAGTATGTTCCATGATAGGCCACACGCGGCACAACGGACAAAGCGTCAAAAAGCCTGAATGGTGCCGTCAGCCGATGGTAGGTGTCGAACCGAAAGGTGTTGTAGTCGGCCCACACGCCCGGCACATGACTGAAGGCCGTCGCCGTCGTGCCATCACCATACTTCGCCGGCTGACGCAGGAGATACCCGACGCGAGTCGACGATTCGTAGTTCAGCGGCAGTCCCCAAAGCGGCATCGGTACCACATCCAGATACCACTCCGGCAAGCGGGACGTACCGGAATAGAAGTCATTCAGCGGACCCGAGACGCTGACGCCCGTTCCGAACGAACGCTCGATGTGCTCCCAGGCAATCTCGTTGCCATCCGAACCGACGAACTGATTCTTGATGCCGAAGAAGGACTTCCTGAAATAGTCGTACCGAAAATACGAGTCATTGTAGTAGGCTCCCTGAAGACGAATCGTATCGCGTTCAGTCACATCCCACTGGTGGCTCAACTCAAGGCCATACCGCTCGTCGGGCACCTCGCTCCCCCAGTTCCGCCAATTGTAGCGGTCGCTGTCCCAATAGGTGTCATAGCGGTCGTCCTGGTCCCAAGCGTAATAGACCTTGAACTTGCCGCGACCGAAGTCACCCAAACTCCAGTTGAGCGTCTGCCCGAGGGCAATGCCCGTCTTGGAACGCAGGTCAAAGCGCGTATTGCCCGTCAGATAGGAGGAACCGTCCGCATAGGTCGGGTCGCCCGCAATGTGGTAGACGTACTTCGTCAGAAGGTAGGCCCCCCAACGCCCCGTATAGCCTGGCATCACGCGCAGGCCGGAGATGCCGTCAATCGGATGATACCAAAACGGCAACCAAAAGACGGGAATCTCCCAAAGGCGCAACCATCCGTCCCGAATCAGGCCGTATTCACCGTCCTTGTACTCCACCTCACCCGAAAGCATCCAGTGACGACTCCCCGGCGCGTTGGTGCACGTCGTGAAGGTCGTCGGCTTCTTGAGCGTGTAGAACTTGTCCACGCCCTTCTCAAGGTAGTCCGTCTCAAGCCGATAGGGCGTTGAAACGGCAACGACATTGCCAGAGGCGACGAGTGACTGCGTATTGCGGTCGGCCGCAATGCGGTCGGCCGTCACCTGCAGTGTGCCGGATGTCACAGGCTTTGCCTTCGCGGCGGAAAAGCCCAGCCCTCCGGACGCAAAGGCTGCGCCCGAAACGAAGAGGACGGAAAGTATTCCGAGGACGGTAGATGTCTTCATGACTGAGAGTATAGCACTTGTGAGGTGGTGATGTCCAGTATGGCGAACGATTCCGGGTGACGATGCAACTCGGAGGAGAACGTCAGCCGCGTATTGTAGGTCTTCTGAAGCTCGGCCAGAATGGCGGAATCCTCGGAGCGCAAACGCTGCATCACCTGAGGGGCGACGAGAATCTTCGGCTCAAACGGACGCTTCTCGACCTCGGCCTTCTTGAGAAGCGACGTGAGGCTCCGCTGAATTTCAATCGAGATGGCCATCGGCGACTTGACAACGCCATGCCCATGGCAATAGGGGCAGGTCGAGGTCAGCATCGACAGGATTGACTCCTCCTGACGCTGCCGCGACATCTCCAGAAGTCCCAGCTCGGAAATCTCAAGGACATTCGTCCGCGCACGATCGCGCCGAAGCGCATCCTTCAGCGCACGATAGACCTGCTTCTGATGCTTGCGGCTCTTCATGTCAATCAGGTCGAGCACCACGAGTCCGCCGATATTGCGAAGGCGCAACTGCCGCGCCACCTCGTCAACGGCCTCAAGGTTGACCTCAAGAATCGCCTCCTCCTGGGAACCCTTGCCCTTGTGGTGGCCCGTATTCACGTCCACGGCAATCAGGGCCTCCGTCTCATCAATCACCAGGTAGCCGCCGCTCTTCAGCGGAACCTGCCGCGCAAAGGCCGTCGCCAACTGGCGTTCAAGACCATAGTGCTCGAAGATTCCCGCATCCCCGTCGTAGCGGCGAATCTTTGACTTCGCCCGGCGGGAAATGCGCCCCGTCACCTCGCGCATCGCCTCATAGCTCTTCGCATCGTCAATGACAATTGCATCGATGTCCTCCGTCAACCAGTCGCGGACAACGCGCTCGCAGAGGTCGGGCTCCTGGAAGATGCAGCACGGCGTACGGAGCGTCTTCGTGTTCGCCTGCATCTCGTTCCAGACGGACAGGAGATTGCGCAAATCGCGAGCAAACGCCCGGGCACTGGCCCCCTGACCGGCCGTGCGCACGACAAGCCCGACATTGTCGGGCAAGGGCAGCCGGTCGAGAATCTTCTTCAGGCGGCGACGCTCCTCGGCATCACCAATCTTCTTCGAAACGCCGCGCACACGCGTACCCGGCATCATGACCAAGTAGCGACCGGGAATCGAGAGGTTTGCCGTCACACGCGGGCCTTTCGTCGAGATCGGACCCTTCGTGACCTGAACGATGATTTCGGATCCCGGCGGGAAACGCTTGGCAATTTCAGCATCCGAGAGACGGGCCGGCTTGCGGCGACCGCCATTTGACGCGCTACGGTTGCTCGAATCGTCATCGTCGTCCAAGATGGAGTCCGCGTCAGGCGTCATATCCCAGTAGTGCAGGAAGGCGTTTTTCTTGAGTCCGATGTCTACGAACGCCGCCTGCAGGTCGTTCTCAAGATTCTGGACACGCCCCTTGAAGACGCTACCGACCAGCCGCTCTTCCTCGGGATGTTCGACCATGAACTCCTCCAAGCGACCATTTTCAGTCACCGCAACGCGAGTTTCAAGTTTCTCGACGTTCACGATGATTTCGCGCTTGGTCTTCGAGCGCTTAAGCCACCCAAACAGATTGATCATCTTGCTTCCTTTCCGTGAATTGACACGCTTTGAATTAATCCGAGACCAGCCATAATCGTCACAAGGAACGTACGGCCGGAAGAAATGAACGGTAGCGGCAGTCCCGTAATGGGCACCAATCCGATTGACATCGCAATGTTTACGTAAACATGTGCGAAGATGAGGGTTGAGATGCCCAAGGCGAGCAGTCGACCACGACCGTCCGTTGAGACTGTTGCCACCCACGCCCCCGGAATGACCAGCATCCCGAACAGCGCAAGCAGCGCTAAAGATCCGACAAACCCCGTTTCTTCCGCATACACGCAGAAGATGAAGTCGTTCATCGAAATTGCCTGCGGCAAGTACTTCAGGTGATTCGTCTCACCCTTGCCGATACCCTTGCCCGAAAATCCACCCGATCCAATCGAAATCTTCGCCTGCCGAAGATTGTAGCCCGCTCCCATGAGATCCGCCTCCGGGAAGAGGAAGACCTTCACACGGCGAATCTGGTGATCCTTCAGAGGGAGGATCTTCAAGATACGTTCGCGGCGTTCCGGCGAGACCCCCGGCTTCTCGGCTTCATAGACAGCCCCAAGCACAACCAAAGCACCTACCGCCCCCACGGCGAAAATCGTCAGAAGCCCTCGCCGCCACACCCGGGCAACAAACAGCATCAGGAGCGTAGCCGGCACCAGCGTCAGGGTCGTCCCAAGGTCGGGCTCAAGAAGAATCAGGAAGGCCGGAACACCAACAATCAGCCCGGCGAGGCAAAATCCCCTGAAACCACGAAGACGTTCCGCCACATTCGCGAGAAAGCAAATGACACACAATTTCGACACTTCGCTCGGCTGGAAGAACCACAGCCAGCGGCGTCCGCCGTAAACGGTTGACCCGACTAACAGGACAAGCACCAGCATCGAAAGTGCCGCGACATAAGCCGGAACCGAGAGCCAGTCAAGAATTTTGCGGTAGTCGACGGCGGATAGGACGAAGTAAATCAGAAGTCCAACGGCCGCCGTCGACAGGTTGTTCTTCCACATCCCATGAAAGACGGTTTCGGCGCGGGCATTGCCGGCGGACCAAATGGCCGTGGTGCCCACCGCAATCAGCAAAAGCATCGCGGCGAACATTAGCCAGTTGAATCTCTTCAGATATGTCATCATCAGAAAACCGCTTTCAGGACTTCCGCGACCTTCGGAGCCGTCGTTCCGCCGCCCGACTGTCCATTCTCAATGACCATCGCTATTGCAACCACGGGATTCTCGGAAGGTGCATAGGCGATGAACCATGTGTTCTTTCGCTTCTTCTCGCCAACTCCAACTTCCGCCGTCCCCGTCTTGCCCGAAACGGGAACACCGACGCCTTCGCCGCCGCGCCGTCCCGTTCCACCATCAACGACCATTCGCAAGCCCTCTCGCACAACAGCCCAGTCGGCGGCAGAAATCTTCAGCTCTTTCCGCACGACGGCTTGCCCAACCCTAAAGTGAGGAGTCACCAGATACCCAGTCCCCAACGCCCCGGCCACGCACGCCATCTGAAGAGGTGTCGCAAGGAGCATACCCTGCCCGATTGACATCTGGGGCAAGTCCCCAGGATACCACCGTTCACCGTAAACGCGCTGCTTCCAGTCCGCATCCGGCACAACCCCCGGGCTGTCAACGCCAAAGTCGATTCCCGTGCGGCTCCCCAGCCCGAACTGCCGCGCCATTCGGACAATCGCATTCGTACCGATATCCACGCTCATATTGCAGAAATAGGAGTTGCAACTCTTGGCAAGGGCCGTCCGCATCGAGACGGGCCCGTGCCCCCAGCGGCTGGAACATCGCAGTTTCATCGTCCCATACGTAAAGAGTCCAGAACAATAGTACTCATCATTCGCTGGGAAGCCAACCGAAAGTCCCGCAAGGGCCGTCAGGGGCTTGAAGGTCGAACCCGGCGCATAAACGCCGCCCGAAGCCCGATTCAGCAACGGCTTCGCCGGATTCTTCACAAGCGACTCGTAGAGTTCATGGGAAAGAAATGGGACAAAATCCATCAGATTGTATGTCGGTGCACTGGCGAACGCAAGAACGGATCCGTCACGAGGGTCAATGACGACACAGGCACCCGTTTCGCCCACGAGCTGCCGCTCAACAGCCCGCTGGATTCCGATGTCAAGCGTCAGGCTCAGATCCGGGCCTCGGCCCGCCTCCGTCACCGTCCGTTCCCGAATGGCAAAACCACGCGCATCAACCAGCAACTGCCGCTCCCCAGGGCATCCCCGCAGGTAACTGTCATAATAGCTTTCAATGCCACTTCGCCCGCGCAACTCCCGATCACTGAAGTTAAACCGCGTGTCACCCGCCTCCGACGAAACGAAATCACGGCCCACAAAGCCAACGACATGCGCCGCCAAGGAACCGTACGGATAAATCCGCTCCTCCGTCTCAACGACCGAGAAACCAGGCAATCGATACTGCCGCTCAGAGAAACGGGCAAGGACCTCATCATTGACATCCCGCCAGACGACCAGCGGCATGGCAAGCGCCTGATTCACATGCCGTCGAATGACCCTGTCCGTCAACGGAGAGGAAAGACCTATTTCTTCACCCGTACGCTCGATGGCCTCCGCAATTGCGCCTGTCGTCGCCTCCCACGTTCGCTTCTGGAAGAACTCAGGATGGCAGACGATTGAAACTGCATGACGATTATCCGCAAGAAGCTCCCCGTTCCGCGCCAGAATCCGGCCGCGCATACCCGCCGTCTGAATACGTCGTGCGGACTGCCGCGCATTCTCGTAATTGTAATCTGCCGCGCCGTCAATCTGGACTTCCTTCAGGCGAACGGCCAGCACAACCAGGCCAATGGCAAAGACCGCCATGGTCGCCCAGCAGGAGAAATCGCTGACAACCGAAGCCTCACGCTTCATTGACAGCCGCCTTTCTTTCCACCCAACGGAGCAGACCAGCCACCAGAACGGCCGTACAGACACCCATGGGCAAGGCCACGAGAATGCGGCCAAAGACTCCGCCCGACAGCCCGGGGTTCCAAAGGCCCAGCCATGGCTGATAAAAGGGATAGGCGAGAATCAGCGCACCTTGAGGGACGCTCGCCACGCGAGACAAGGCCCCCACCATCAGGAAGAAACTCGCACTCGTCACCATCGGCAACCCAGAAAGGGAGTCCTCAACCGCTCCTGCTGCGATGGCAAAGAGAACAAGAAACGGAATCGTCCGCCGCGCCGAGAGAAAAATGACGGATGAAAGGAGGATAGGAAAGCCAACCCCAAGAAATTTCGGCAACAATTCCTCCAACGCGCCGCCAAGGACAAGCACGAGAACGCAGAGCGTAAACTGGACGACATCATTTTTCACGGCGAATGAATACGTCCTCCAATGCCTCGAAATCAACGGACGGCTGAACGGCCCCTTCTCGGACAAGCGCGCCGTCTGCCTCATTGCCTTCAAGCCCAAGCCAAACACCGACCTCAAGTCCCTTCGGATAGACCCCACCCAAGCCAGAGGTCAGGACACGTGCGCGGGGAATAAGAGAATTCGCGTCCGTGATGTGACGCAGGACAAGCGACTCGTCCGTTCCCCCCATGAGAATGCCTCGCGGTCGCGGCCGTTCCCCCACCTCGACCTCACAAGCGACTTTCACATTGACATCCGTAATCAGTCGAATCTCTGATGTATGCGGTGTCACCGAGGTCACGATACCGACCAACCCGTCCGGGACGACGACTACGGCATCCTTCATGACACCATCCAACGATCCCTTGTCCGTGCGCAGCGTCTTGCCGAAACCTGCCGCACCGCCGCCCGAGGAAAGAACGGAGGCAGAAAGCCACTCCCCGGGATTTCTGGAGGCATAACCAAGTGCCCGCCGCAAGCGAGCATTCTCGGCCTCCAACCGTTCCATGTCCTGACGCACAAGGCCAAGCGACGCCACCTCACGCCGCAGGCTCACATTCTCCACCTTGGCCCGGGCACCCGTAAAAAGCCCCGTCACCCACGGCCAGGCCGTTCGCCCGAGAATGAGCTTCGCCCGTTCAATCGGGTAAACTGCTTCCACCGAAAGCGAACGGAACAAAACAACCGCAACAGTGGCAATCGCTGCCACCGCAATCAGTGCGTATGTTCCGGTTGTCCTTGCTTTCACCTTGGCTTACGCTTTCCCGCACAGTCTTTATCGCCGCGCACGAAGGGCAAGCCGAAGACCTGTTATGACGCCTTCCTGTTCTTCGCAAGGAAATCAAGTTCATTCATCACAACACCCGTGCCCTCTGCGACGGCGGAAAGCGGATCGTCCGCAACCGTCACAGGCAGCCCCGTCTGTGCCGCAAGAAGTTTGTCCAGACCCCTCAGCTGCGAACTTCCGCCCGACAGCACAAGGCCCCTGTCCACCAGATCCGCCGCAAGTTCCGGCTCGCACTTGTCAAGAGTGGATCTGACCGCATCCACAATCTGCGACACCGGCTCCTTCAGGGCGTCCCGTATTTCCTCGGAGGTTATCGTCAAAGTCTTCGGCAACCCCGTTACAATGTCCCGACCCTTGATTTCAAGAGTCTTTTCCTCTCCCGTCGGATAGGCACTTCCAATCTCGATTTTAATCATTTCGGACATGCGCTCACCGATTAGGAGGTTATAAACCCGCTTCACATGACTGGCGATGCAGTCATCCATCGCATCACCGCCCGCCTGTCGGGCGGAATAACTGTGCACAATTCCTGCAAGCGAGATAATCGCAACCTCGCACGTGCCACCGCCAATGTCGACAATCATCGAACCGGCCGGTTCGGAAACCGGCAGACCAACGCCAATCGCCGCCGCCATCGGCTCCTCAATCAGAAAGACGTCCCCCGCGCCAGCGGCATGCGCGGCATCCTCAACGGCCCGCTTCTCAACCTCGGTGATGCCGCTCGGCACGGCGATGACCATACGGGGCTTTGCATATTTCGAATAAAATCGCGGCGGGCAAACCTTCCGGATGAAATGCGCAATCATCGCCTCGGTAATGTCAAAATCTGCAATAACACCCGATTTCATCGGCCGAATGGCGACAATATTCCCCGGCGTACGACCGAGCATCCGCTTCGCCTCTTCCCCCACGGCCAGGACACGCTTCGAGCCGGCCTGAATGGCGACGACGGACGGCTCGCGCAACACGATTCCGTGATCCTTCACATAGACGAGCGAGTTCGCGGTGCCGAGGTCGATACCGATGTCTGTAGAAAAAAGCGACTTGAGTTTACCGAACATTGACGTTCTCTTTCAGTTTCCGACGTTTGTGCATATTTTATACTAATTCCCGCCGGCGGTCAATGGGGATGATGACGTATTTTCATTCCCCAGCACTCAGGTGAAGCCCGATGGAGGCAATGTCGGCGGCATCGAGCGCGTAGACGGGATCAATCTCAACCGGCACGCCCTCCTGAACCGTCACACCAGCCGCCTGGAGCCACTTGGACCACTTCGCCTGCAGGTCGGCCTTGCACGTCGCCGGACTGTCGCCCCCCTCGGCGTTCTTCACGGGAGAGAACTCGTCCTTCTGGTCAAACGCAACAAATGCCGCACGACGGGCATTGGGCAGAATGTCGAAAATGAACTTCTCGAACTTATAGCCGTTCGGTTCCGACGGCTTCACGATGCGCCCATCTTCACCAACCATCGGAATCTTCTTGAAGGCAAGGTGAAGCGGCATGGCCTTGGAAGCCTCCCGCTCAAGGAACGCCCGATCGAAGACATGAATGGCCGGCGAGCCATAGAGGAAGTAGAGCTTTCCGTTCTTGGCGCGGCGGTTGCACTGCTCATCCGTCATTTCCGTGTACTCGACCATGCGGAAGGTCTTGCCAAAGCGCATCGGCATACCGACCTTCTCGTAGGGATCGCGCTTGGCGCACAACTTCAGCGAATACTCGGACTTCTCAAGGACATGATGTCCAACGAACGCCGGATCAGCAATCTCAACAAGCGGATTGTCCACCTGGAAGAAGAAAACTGACTTAATGCCGCGCTTCTTCATGTCCGCCAAGGCTCCCGAACGCTTGAGCGCGGCAAGAAGACCGCCGTGTCCATCCGGACTCATGAAGATGTGACCCGGCGCATCGAGAATAATCTTGCCATCCTTCGTCATGCCCGGCCACATTCCCTGCGTAAAGAAGAACACGTCATCCGGATTCAGCCCGAAATAGTCGTTCTCCTCAAAGCACTGAACCGTGGCCGCATTGTTCATCTCGGACGTCATCACGTAGAACGGAATCGCCGCGCCGTAGCGAATGGAACGGGCCAGAATCTTACGCGCATGGAAATAGAAGAGCGGCTCACCCGTAATCGGCCCAATGGGATAGCACCCCTTCGGCCCGTCAAAGCCCAGTCGGCTACCCTGCCCGCCGGCTACCAGCAAGGCCGCCACGCGCCCGGCCCGCAGCTCCTTCTCGCCTGCGGCAATCGCACGCCTCAGCGCGCTCCCCTTCAGTTCGGCGACCTTCGGCGCGACACCCTTCGAACTGTCGGGGACTTCAGCCCCCTTCTCCAGGGCGGCGCGGCAACGCTCAAGACTCTCCGCATCAATGGTCGCAATCTGCGCCAGAAGGGCCTCGCGCTCCTTTTTGCCCAGCTTCTTCCAGTAGGCGAGCACATGCGCCTGCCCGCAGTTCTTCAGCATCTTCTCAGCTTCTGCGTAATTCATCTCTTCCGTGCCTTTCCTTATAGATTCAAATAGTTTTGAGGCTCATCCACATCTCGCGTGGTCAGAACTTCCTGACTTCCTCTTCAATCTTCCGCTTCTCGGCCTCGTTCGGTGCAACAACGATGCCGCGCAACTGATAGGGCACCCAGTGGTTTGTCCAGGTCGTGTCGCGGAACGGCTCGTCAAAAAGGCTCTGTTCAGGGAGGACATCATCCGTCGTCCCCGCCCGTCCATCGGGACCCTTGGAATAGAGGACCGGGTGTCCACCCTCTTCACGCGCCTCGTAAACGTAGTCATTGCCCCACGGATCCGGCACGACCTTCTTGATGTAGGGACCGAACCAGCCCTTTGCCGCCAACTCTCTGGTTTCGGCCGGAGTCGCCGGAATACGAGATAGTTCTGCAAGCCCCTCCTCCGTCGTCGGATAATGTCCCACATGAAACTTGTATCGGCCACAGGCGACGGCGAGGGCGTCAATGGACTGGCGGGACTGAATGGCCGCCTTTGAGATTTTCTTCTTGCCCCAGCTGACCTTGCCCGTCGCAACGCTGAGAAGCGACCCGCCCAGGACAAGCAAGATGACGATAATGAAGAGATAATAGACCAAAGGACGCTTCATTGAGGTTTCGCTCAGATTCAGTTCGGCGCGCTTTCGGTCAAATTCACGGGCAATGCGCTTGACGGCCGCCTGCGTTTTCGCACGGCGGGCCTGGGCTTCCGGGTCTTTCGCCGGAAATTTCTTTCTCAATGACGTGTAGTCGACCATCAACTTGTCCTTGCTCGCGGATATTATACCAAATATAAGCCCGTTTCGCGACTGCCGCGTCTCCCCCTCACACATCAGCGCAATCACTTCGCCGCCATTCCCTCGTTTCCAACACAAAGTTCGCCCGCCACCAAGAGAAAGTCCATTTCTGCCGAAGGAAAAGGGCATTTTCCTTGAAATAAAAGGGCTGAGATGCCCGCAAGAAAGGGTTGCATTGCCGAACACTTCGGGAAAGCACCTTAGTGGTTTGAAGAAAGGACTAAGGTGCTTTGGCTAAACCACCTTAGTCCTTTGAGCAAACCTCCTTAGTGCTTGCCCTTCCTGATGCGCATCAGCGCCCTTCCCTTTCGGCTTGTCATCCCGGTCCCTTCGGGCAATCCGCCCGCCTTCTTACGCGAAAAAAAGTTCCTTCGTCCCGATAGCCGCACCCTCCTTTGGGCAAGCCGCCTCTCGCCTTTCCCAATAGTCGAATCTCCTCCTCGGCAAGCGCGGCAGATTCCAAACGCCGCGCCGTGCCTTCAGGCCGTCTTCTCCGCGTGGATTATTTCCGATCTTCTACACCCCACTCCTTCCAATCGCGGCAGTTTGCCTGCGAAGTTTCGGGCACTGTCGCGCCCTTTGCAACTCGAACCACCGCCATTGAGCGCGACACCAAACACCGCATATTCTAAACAGAATCTAATCTGTTTCTTGCTTCAAATCCAACATTTTTTAGAAACTGGCACCATCCCGCCAATCTAACAGTCGATGCGACTCACTTTGCCAATGCAGTCGGTGATTGACTTTGTATGCTATAATATCGGCGTTTTGCGGGACGGGTTCCGTCAAGCAAGACTGGACTTGGTGGGAGAAATCCACCTTGCCAAGCAACAATGTAGCATCATGCTAACAAGTCGTTCGTGTAAAATACGACCAATATTTGAGAATAGAACGGCATGTGAGCAGAGGTGCGCCTGTGTGGGCGCACTTCTTCTTCATGTATTCTATTCGGGCCTTTGGTCGGGCTTTACACGAGTGCATGGGAAGAATGTGCGCTCCTTTTTATGCATAGACACGAAAGTCTGCGGCAAGATGAAGCGCATCTGCAATGAATCTGCCGTATGAATGAAAAAGGAAATAAAAAGGAAAAGCCGACTGTCATTGACTTATTCTGTGGTGCAGGAGGTCTTTCGTGTGGATTTGAACGCGCTGGTTGCCGAATCTTGCTGGGCATTGATTTCGACGCCAAAGCACTTGAAACCTTCGAACTGAACCACACGGACGCAAAAAGCATCTGTGGGGACATCACACAGATTGGCTATGAGAAGGATATCAAACCACTCATAGGAAATCAAAATATCGACATCATCATTGGTGGCCCGCCATGCCAAGGCATGTCGCTGTCTGGACCACGCAAGTTTGAAGATCCAAGGAATCGCCTCTATCAATCCTACATTCGACTTGTCCAAGAAATTCGTCCAAAGGCATTCGTGGTTGAAAATGTACCAGGACTCATCTCATTATTCGGCGGCAAGATTAAGGATAGTATCATTAGTGAGTTCCAGAAACTCGGATACAACATCACATTCAAAATTCTCGCAGCTGATGATTACGGCGTACCTCAACATAGACGACGCATCGTTTTCGTAGGGCTTCGGAACGATCTCAACCGAGGCTTCACATTTCCGCTTCCAACACAAGAAAAAGTCTCATGCAAGATGGCATTGTCTGACTTGCCACCTCTTATAGATTCCGTCGGCACCCTGTACATGGATTACGCCACAAAACCAACGAATGCATACCAAAGCGAAATGAGAAGAGATGTCACAAAGATTCAAAATCATATAGCCGCACACCACTCGAACCGCGTGAAGGAAATTATTTCACTTGTCCCAGACGGTGGAAACTACAAAGATCTCCCAATGCGTTTGCAGAAAAGCCGCCACTTTCATGTAGCATGGACACGCTTCGCCGCCGATAGACCTGCACCAACAATTGACACGGGGCATCGCCACCACTTCCACTATCTCTACAATCGCGTCCCAACTGTTCGTGAGTGTGCTCGACTACAATCATTCCCGGACAACTTTGTTTTCCTTGGAAATAAAACCCAGCAATTCCGACAAGTCGGGAACGCTGTTCCTCCGCTGATGGCGCAAGCCATTGCCTCGCAACTCCTCAAAACACTAAAACCGTGATGAACAGCCTCTACGAAACGCCACGAGAATTCAACTTTTCCCTTCACCATGTACGACCACGCTTCAAGGATGATCTTGAGGGTGTCATCCTGCACTTTGCAGATTCAGTTGCACAAATCGGTTCATGCGAACGAGATCTTTTCAACCGGCGATTGGACGAAGGTCTTCACTCATACCCTGGAAATGCAACAAAAACAAAGAAGACAATAGCAAACTGGCGCACCGAAATCTCGGCTCTCTTTTCGTTTGTCCAACATAATGGAACCATTGAGTCTCCAGGACGAAGGTGCACTGAACTCGTTGAGAAGCGAAATCTTCCTGAAGCCTTCAGAAAGTTTCTCTACTCATTTCAGTACCCCGGCGGGCACCTGCGCCCCGACTATGCCGCTGAACTCATCCGCGCAGGCATTCGATTTCATCCCGCCAAAACCATTCTGAGGATTCTCCGTGCTGGCAATAGAACTGGCGGCAACTCGTTCTGCCTGTCCAAAAGCGAAGTTTGTCATTGCATCTTCAACGACCTTCGCGTCACACGCGACCACGAGGACACTCTAAAGACGCTGATCCGAATTACAGAAAACCGCCGCAACAACAGACGTTATGATGAACATGGCGATACCATCAGATATGCCGGAGACATTCTTGACTATATGCAAATTGCAGGCCTCCTAAAATCTTACAATGGCAAGGACTTCTACATTAATTCAGCGGCAACGGCAACCATCTCCAAGTTTCTCGCTGCAGATGAATGGTTCACAGCATACGATTCGCTCTACAAGAAAAGGAATATCCAAGCATCCGATGTTGCCGCACAACAATCAAACTGGGAAGCTTTCGCAAATCGTGAATTGGACAACGCTCTTTCTCTCGCGGCACTGGCAACACCTTCTGCCCCTGAACCTACTAACGGCACAAGTTCCCTATCAGTATCGGGTCATTCTCACATTCCGCCATCAAGGACATTACATCCAACGGCAGGCGAGATTGGCGAACAAGGGGAAGCCCTTGTCTATGGGCATGAGTGCATGCGGCTGAAGGCCGAAGGGCGTGAGGATCTCGTCCACCTCGTTAAGCGAATTCCAACTTCGCTTGCCATGGGATTCGACATTGCATCCATCGAAAGCCATACAGAACAAAAAAGATACATTGAGGTCAAGGCGACAACCAGTTTTAAACCGATTTGTTTTAACACTTTCCATTTAACACCAAACGAATGGCGCGTTGCCGAAAGCGAACGCGGACGGTATTTCATCTATCGGCTTTTCGTCTGTCTCAGCACGGGGGAATTCCGACTCTACACACTTCAGGATCCCGTAGGAAAGTACAAGGCGGACAAGATAACCATGATACCTTCTTCGTCCGGTGGCGTTGATATTCGCTTTGATAGCAATCAAGTTGGACATTTTGAGGAGCTTTTGAAATGGCACGATTGAAAATTGCATCACTTTTCGCAGGCTGCGGAGGAACGGATATCGGCGTTCAAGGTGGATTTGAATTCTGCGGACACCACTATGCATCCCTTCCAACTAGTCTTGTCTACGCGAATGACTTCGACCCTGGTGCCTGCAACCTATTTGACGAAAACTTCAAGTTGAAGATCGACCGAACCGACATTCGGCAGGTACGAGCTGAAACAGTTCCACCCTACGACTTCTTAACTGCAGGATTTCCCTGTCAAAGTTTCTCCATCGTTGCCCAGAATCCGCCGCGCCTCGGCATTCGCGACAGCGACAAGGGAACGCTCTTTGAAGAGGTCTGCCGTTTCCTCAAGTCCCATCAACCAAAAGGATTTCTCTGCGAGAATGTCAAGGGTATTCTCTCCGCAAACGGCGGAACTGCATTTCAAATCATCATGCGCTCCTTGCGTGATTGCGGCTATCATCTAATGCACATGCTTCTTAATGCCCGATTCTACGGCGTTCCCCAACGCCGCGAGCGCGTCTTCATCATCGGATTTCGCGACCCCGAGACGATGGATGCCTTCAGACCTCCGATGCCCGTTACCTACACACCGACTCTCGCAGATGTGGTTGTGAATGAAGAATCCGTTCCCGCCAAGTACTATTTCAGCGAGCGCGCCGTTTCAGGTCTACTCGCGGCAAAGCCTGAGATGGGCAAGGGGCGTGTTCAATCGCTCAGCGAACCCTGCAACACTGTCGGCGCCCATCTTTGCAAAGTCAGCCTCAACGGCACGGATCCCGTTCTGCGGCTCAACGGACGCTATCGGCGATTCATGCCGCTCGAAGTTGCCCGCATTCAGTCCTTCCCAGAATCCTACCACCTTGTAGGAACAGAGCGAGCGCAGTACAAGGCCCTTGGAAACGCAATTCCTCCCGTCCTCGCTTGGCATGTTATGAAATCCGTCTGCGACGCCTTTTACCGATCGTCCAGAACTAAGATTGAAATACCGTAATCCTTACGCCCCGTCTTCTCCCATTCGCGGCAGTTGGCATGGAGGGGTTTGGAAGTGAAAGTACTGCACACGATCCGACGCGTCGTACCTTTGCAAGTCAATCCCGCAAAACTTTACTTCAAAGCTTCATTTCGCCGCGTCCGCAATCCGCCCTAATGCGGACGGACGCGGCGCGTGGCCGTCGCCGTCAACGGATCTTCAGGCCAATAGTGCTTGGGGTAGCGTCCACGCAATTCCTTTCGCACGAGCTGATAGCCCTCGCGCCAGAATCCGGCAAGATCCTTTGTAATCTGCACGGGACGGTGTGCCGGGGACAAGAGCGTCATGACAACCGGCACCTTGCCCCCCGCAATCTTCGGCGTTGACATCAGTCCGAAGCACTCCTGCAGGCGGGCTTCCACCGTCGGCTCATCGCCCTCGTAATGAATCGTCAGGTGACTTCCGCTCGGAACTTCCATCCGCACAGGGGCAAGCCGATCAAGTTCACGACGGTCGTGTCCCGACTCCGCCAGCAGATAATCAAAGACGCGGAAGAGGTCGAGTTTTTCAAGATCCTTCCATTTCGTCATCCCGGAGACAAAACCGGGCAGCGCGGCAAGAAGGCTTCCGTCGTCCGGGTCTGGCCAGTCGCACTGCCGATGCAGGAAGGACATTCGATTTCGGAACTGCCGCGACTCCTTCGTCCAGCACGGCAGATTGTCCACGCCCTTGATCCGAATGCCGTCCATCAGCGCAGGGACAACCTGGTCAGGTGCAGGTTGCGCGGCACTTTCGCGAAGCGTCATCTCACCCAACTTCCGTCGAAGGACGCACTTCACGCGGTCGTTGCGCCGATCCCATTCGCACAAGGGCTCCTCAACAATCTGCGCGGCAAAAAGCGATTCGATTTCAAACTCCTCTATTGGACAGGCAAGGAAGATCTTCGCATCTCCAACACGGTCATCCAGTTCACAGCAGACGAGATAGGGCGATTTCGCCAGGGCATCCGTCTGATCCAAGAAAGCGCCGCGCCCCGAAACCATACGGAACGATCCGTTCCCCCGATTCCGCCCGATGCGATCAGGATAGGCCAGTGCCAACATTGCTCCTTCCGAAAGACCCGACTTCTTCACTGGTTTCCTCAGTCCGCCCTCAAACCGCCGCGAAAGCTGGAGAATCCGCCGCGAAAGGGACGCATGGGGCGTCTCGCGCAGGAGGTCGGCCACGCGGCGGATATCCGTCTCACGCAACCGTCCGCCCTCCTCAACGATGGCCGCGAGTAGCGGATCGCCACCACCAAGGCACATATTCGCAAGCCGGGGGTGCATGGGAAGGGATGCCATCTCGCCGCCCTTTTCGGTCATTCGCCCATCCTTGTCCAAAGCCCCCAGCATCTTCAGCAATTCAATGGCACGGCTCCACGAACTCGCCGACGGCGGTGTCATCCAGGGCAAGTCCAGCCGTCCAAGTGCTCCCCACGCGGCACTTGTCAGAACAAGGGAACTCAAGTCAGCATCCAGAATCTCGGGTATCATCCGTTTCGGGCGGATGAGATTCTCACCTTCCGTCCAAAGCCGGTAGCAGACACCCGCCTGGACGCGTCCGGCACGTCCGCGCCGCTGTTCAGCCCGATCCTGTGAAAGCGGTAGCGTGACGAGTCCGCTCATACCCGTGGACGGTGAAAAGCGCGGCACGCGCATCAGTCCCGAATCGATGACGCACGAAATGCCCGGAATCGTCACCGAGGTCTCGGCGATGGAGGTCGCCAAGATGACCTTCTGCACATTCGAGGACGCAAAGACCCGATCCTGCTCATCCTTTGGCAAGGAGCCATACAGCGGAAGAATGGCGACACCTGGCCCGACCGCCGACAGGCTCTCGGCCGTGCGACGGATTTCGCCTTCGCCCGGCAAGAAGCAGAGGATATCGCCCTGCGTCTCCCGGAGGGCACGCGAAACCGCCGCGCTCATGGTCATGTCGCCAAGATAGCGTGTCTCGACCGGGAACATCCGACCTTCCGCCCGCACGACATCGGCATCCCCAAGATGCGCGGCGACCTCGTCCGCTTCCAGTGTGGCGGACATCACGAGAATCCGCAAGTCAGGCCGCAGGGCCCGACGGACCTCGACCGCAAGGGCATAACTGAGATCGCAGGCGAGGGACCGCTCGTGGAACTCATCAAAGATGAGGAGTCCAACACCGCTCAGTTCGGGATCGTTCAGGAGCCGCTGGGTCAGGAGGCCTTCCGTCACGACCTCCAGCCGCGTTCGCGGCGAGACCTTGCGTTCCAGCCGTACCTGGTAGCCAATCGTTTCGCCAACAGGTTCGCCGCGCCGGTGGGCCATGTACTGGGCGCAGGTTCGGGCGGCGATGCGACGCGGCTCAAGCATGACAATTTTCTTGCCGGCGAGCCACGGCTCGTCAAGTAGCGCAGGCGGCACACACGTCGTCTTGCCGCTCCCCGGGGGGGCCGTCAGGACCACATCGTGATTCCGCGCCAAGGCGCGGCGAATTTCCTCAATCTTCTCTTCAACTGGAAACATAGGCCTATTGGGGAAGCATTATACCAAAAACAGTCCGTCCCCGGCAGGGGAGAAACGAATCCTGCCGGGGACGGGCCAATCTTTCAAACAGCCGTCAGATTAGAAGGTCGCCGTGACCGAAAGCCCACAGGTGAAGTTGTAGCTCTCGTCCCACTTGCCGGTCGCCTCGTAGTCACGCGCACCCTCGCGCATACGCTTGTCGAAGAGGTAGTCCGTGTAGGCGACATAGCCACCCACCGTCAGCCAGTCCGTAATCGCGTACTCCGCCTCAATCTTGATGCAGGAGTCCATCAGACCGCCGTGGTCAAGTTCGCTGTCGGGATTGCGGTGATTCGGAATGTAGCTCTTCACGCGGCGGGTATTGCCGAGGCCCTGGGCAACCGCCGGGCGAATCGTGAACGAATCGGTAATCTCGAAGGTGTGTCCGAGTTCAAGGTTGAGGTAGGTACCGTCATCACGGTCAATGTCGCGCTCGTAGGAGAACGTCGGCTCAATCCACAGGTCGGGAAGCGACACATCAAAGGTGATGAACTGCGTGTCGTCCTGTCCGACATTGAAGGACCGCGGATGATACTCGTACATATAACCGAGCGAGAATTCAACGGTCGTCGGCAGCCACTCGTAGTCGTCCGGGCTGAACGAGTGCCCGATGGACACGCCCGGATCCAGCTCCTGGTACTTACCAGCACGGTTGCAGTAGGCCTCTTCGCCATCCGCGTTCTCCTTACGCCCATAAGGGGTCATGTCGAAGATTGACTCGACATTGAAGGTCAGCCAATCAAGGAAGGTAATCGACGCGGACGGCGTCAGAATCGGCTCGTTGTTGTCCACGAGGCCGTAGCTGAGGAACTTCGAATCAAACGCAAGGCCGAATTCAGCCGTGACGATTGGGGTTTCGCCATAGCTGATGCCGCTACCCGCCTCATAGTTCCAACCCTGAGGGGTCTCTTCCTTTTCCGCCGTGCTCTCGGCGGCGCAAACACCGCTGCCAACCGCAGCTGCACAGAGCATTGCCAACATGTGCTTTGAGTTCATTTACTTTATTTCCTTATTTTTTTGTTTTGTTAGTTTCCAATACTTAGTTTAGGAAAGTGTCCGATGGGCGCACCGGTGCTTGCACTTCGCACAGCAGCCGGTGCAGGCGCATCCGCCCTCGCAGGGTGCCCCCTTGGCGCGGCAGTACCAGGTAGCAAGCGCCGCCAAGACGAGCACAACGACCAGGACGAGAACGGATGCCGCGTTCATTTAGGCCACCGCCTTTCTCGCCGGACGGAAGATCGCCCAGAGGCAGTAGAGGTCAACGAGAATCGCCACGACCGTCCAGACGGAGAAGACTCCACCGACAATCAGGATGCCAATCTGATAGCACGACAGGGAAATGACATACCCGACGAAGAGCTGGAAGGCAATTGCCAGCCATCCCCACTTGGCCGAACCCATCTCGCGGAAGGTCGTCGCAATGGCGACCATGCACGGCGGGATGAAGAGGTTGAAGACCATGAACGAGAATGCCGCGAGTTTCGGGAATCCGCCGAACGACTTGAAGAGGTTCGCAATATGCGCCGCCGTCGTTCCACCGTCCATATTCGCCGCGACAAGTCCGAGTGTTGCCGTCGCCTGCTCCTTCGCGATTTCGGCCGAGACCGTCGCCGCCGCGCCCTGCCAGGTACCAAAACCAAGCGGAGCGAAGAGCCATGCAATCCACGAGCCGAGGTCATGCAGAATCGAACGCTCAATCTCCTCGTCCGCCAGCAGGTTCAGCGACCAGTCGAAGTGCATGATGAACCAGAGGAAGACGCACGCCGGGAAGATGATGAGACCAGCCTTGAGCATATACCCCTTCACGCGCTGCCAGGTGTGAATCAGAATGCCCTTCACCGTCGGCAGGTGGTAGGCCGGCAATTCCATCACGAACGGGGCCGCCTCGCCCGCAAAGGCACGAGACTTCTTCAGTGCGATACCGCCGAGAACGATAATGGCGATGCCAATGACATCCATCAGCGCGGCAACATACCACATCTCACGGAAGAAGATGGCCGCGAACATGGCGATAATCACCGTCTTCGCACCGCACGGGATGAACGTCGCAAGAATCACCGTCATGCGGTGGTCGCGCTCGTTCTCAATCGTCCGTGCCGCCATCACGGCCGGCACGCCGCAGCCCTTGCCGACAATCATCGGAATGAAGCTCTTGCCCGACAGTCCGAATTTGCGGAAGAGGCGGTCCATGATGAATGCCACACGCGCCATGTAGCCGCAGTCCTCAAGGAATGCGAGGAACAGGAACACGATCGTAATCACCGGGACGAAGCCAAGGACCGTTGCCACGCCACCCCACGCGCCGTCATTGACAAGCGAGGACACCATTTCGTTGGCGCCAATCTTCTCCAACCCCTCAGAAATCAGCGCCGAAATGCCAGGCACCCACACGCCAAACGCAGACGGATCGGGTTCCTCGTACTCAGCTGCCGCCTGATAGGCCGCGTAATCGACATCCCAGTACTCGGGTTCGCCCTCGTCGTTTTCGGCGGGTTCGCCCGTCTCCTCATCCTCGACGAAGGCACCCTGGGCGACGACCGTCTTGGCAAGGTCGGCATCGAGAACCTCGAACTCGCTGGGTTCTTCGGCTCCCTCGTTGGCCTTGGCAAGTGCCGCTTCATAGGAGCCTTCGCCATTCTTGGCATCATAGGCTTCGCGATAGGCTTCTTCCCACTTGGTCTTCGAGGCCTCCTCGTGTGCGAACTTGTCCTGTGCATCCTCATACTCAAGACCGCCGTACTGCTGGCACGACTTGCATGCGCAAGCCGGATCCGACACCGCACACGCCGCGCCGCAATCCTTCTCGGGACATTTGAACTCATGGGTCGTGAACGGCAAATGCCAGCCGTCACCGAGGAAGCCGTCATTCGCCCAGTCGGTGAGCACCGTTCCCGGCCCGCCATCGGCAACCGCCAAGAACCACATCACGCAAAGCGACAGGATGAAGATCGGCAAAGCCAAAAGGCGGTTCGTGACAATCTTGTCAATCTTATCAGAGAGCGTCGCCTTGTTGCGCCGTTCCTGATTCTTCGTCAGGGCCGAGGACATCAGGTTCTGGATGAAGTCATAGCGCTGATTCGTGATAATCGACTCAGCGTCATCGTCCAGTTCCTTCTCGCAGTCCTTGATGTGCTCCTCAATGTGCTCCAAGACATCGGCCGGGAGGCCAATGGACTTCACAATCTCCTCATCGCGCTCGAACACCTTGATGGCGTACCAGCGAATGGCACTCTTCTTGACGCGATCCTGAATGGACTCCTCGATGTGGGCAATCGCGTGTTCAACCGAACCCGTGAAGACGTGCGGAACCTCGCCCTTCTTGCCCGCACGAGCCAGCGCAACGATCTTCGCCGCAGCCTCGCGACATCCCTCACCCTTCTGGGCGCTGATGCCGATGACCTCGCAGTTCAGTTCGCGGCCAATCTTCGCAAAGTCAATCTTGTCCCCGTTCTTCCGCACGACATCCATCATATTGACGGCCATCACCATCGGGAGACCCAACTCGGAAAGCTGTGTGGAGAGGTAGAGGTTGCGCTCGATGTTTGTTCCATCGACAATGTTCAGAATTCCGTCGGGATTATCCTCAACGAGATACTTGCGCGAAACCTTCTCTTCAAGGGAATAGGGTGACAGCGAATAGATGCCGGGCAAGTCCTGAATCACGACATCCTTCGCTCCTTCAAGAAGGCCATCCTTCTTCTCAACCGTCACGCCCGGCCAGTTGCCGACGTACTGATTCGAACCGGTCAACGCATTGAAGAGCGTTGTCTTGCCCGAGTTCGGATTGCCCGCGAGGGCGATTTTGATAGACATATCCGTTCTGCCTTTCCTTACGACTTAAGCCATCTCGACCTTGGCCGCCTCATCCTTGCGGATGGAGAGTTCATACCCCCGGACGGTGATTTCAATCGGATCGCCAAGTGGCGCGACCTTGCGCACGACGACCTCCGACCCTTTCGTCAATCCCATATCCATAATTCTCCGCTTGACGGCCCCTTCACCAGTCAGACGCGCCACGCGCCCCGATTCGCCAACTTTCAGTTCACTGAGTGTCTTCATTGGTTTAACCTTTCAAAATTCATTCTCCCCGCATTTTACATGGGTTCAACCCGTACGCGCCGCGTCAACTCGTCGTTAATGGCGATTCGGCTATCCTGAATGCCGACGACCATATTGCCGGCGGAAACCTGGACAATCGAAATCACCGCCCCGGGAATCAGCCCGAGGCTACCCAAATGCTTCTTCACGGTGTCATTGCCAGAAATGGCCATGACCCGCGCTCTCGAACCTGTCTTCATCAACGCCAACGGCATATCCTCTGCTTCTTTCCGCCGAGTTCCTCTCGGCTAACAACATTAGCCTTCGCTAAGTTGGCGCATATGATACCAAATTAGCCGAGGGTAAGTCAATGGGCCTTTCAATGTCACAGGCAAGGGGAAGCAAACCGCCGGGCGGCGGAAGTCGCTTAGTATGACGAAAGCAGGCGAATCGCCAGCTGTGCACAGGCAACGGCATCGTAGAGCCCATCATGCCAAGACCGCCCCTCCATCTGCGGAACAAGGCCAAGAATCGAGCACAAGTCACCCAGCGCATAGCTCGGCAGCCGAGGGAACATCGCCTTGGCGACCTTGAGCGTATCCGTCCATGGACCCCACTTCGTCAATGGGGCAATACGCGTCAGGATGGTGCGTTCCGTCGAGATGTTATGCGCCACGAGCCGCCGCCCCGCAAGGTACGGATAGAAGTCGTCCCATTGCTCCATCAGAGGCTGTGCGTCGGGTGTCAGGGGCGTACCGAAGAACCACTCACGCGTCTCGACAATCCGCCCATCCCGAACAAGGGCCAGGCCAAGCTGCCAAGGCTCGTTGACATTTCCATTCTCATAGCCCGTCGTCTCGAAGTCGATGGCCGCGAACTCTATCATGCCTTCGCCGCCTGCAGCGTCTCCACGACGCGGATTGCCTGAACCGTCTCACGCACGTCATGGACGCGCACGACACTGGCCCCGTTCAGGGCGCACCAAACGGCCAAACCGAGATTCCCGCCAAGGTTCTTGCCCGTCACCTTCTCTCCCGTCAGCTTCTTCACGATCCGCTTGCGGCTGGCCCCGATGAGGACAGGACCATGCGCGGCAAGTTCCGCCGTTGCAGCGAGGAGCGCAAGATCCTCTTCGCGGGTCGTGCCGAAGCCAATCATCGGGTCGAGATAGTAGCCAATCGGCCAAGGGCCTTCGGCATTCGCCGCCTCGATAAGCGGACGGCTGTTCGCCGGCAGGACGAGTTCCGCATCCTGCCGCCCGGAGGCGCGAATAACGCGAATCATCTCGGAGATTGGCTCGGGGTAGACACAATTGACGATTTTCGCTCCCATCGCCAGTGCCCGTGCCGCCGTCTCGGGATGATAGGTATCGACTGAGATGGGCAGCGTGCATGGGGTTTTCGCAGACCGCCCAACCAATCCGTCCAACACCGGTTCAATGCGCGCCCACTCATCCTCCCACGCCAGCGACGTCGAACCAGGGCGCGTCGATTCGCCCCCAAGGTCGAGGATATCTGCCCCCTCGTCGATGAGGTTGTGCGCACGAGCGAGGGCCTCTTCAGGCCGAAAGTACTTGCCGCCATCCGAAAACGAATCGGGCGTGACATTGACGATTCCCATGACTCTTGTCTTCATATTCCTAACTCCATCTGTGCCACCGGTCCGAAGCTCCGCCGGTGTTCGGGGCAGGGTCCCAATCGCGCCAAGGCCGCAAGGTGCTCCTTCGTCGGATAGCCCCGATGCTTGGCAAAACCATAACCCGGATAAAGGGTGTCCATTCGGTCGCAGTCCGCATCCCGCGCCGTCTTCGCCAGAATCGAAGCCGCCGCGATAAAAAGCGACTTTGCATCGCCTTTTACGAGATTCTGCGAAGGATACGGCAATGTTGGGACGGGGAGTCCATCCACCAGAATGCCCAGACCCTGCGAATCGCCCAATTTTGCCGCGACTGCCTCCGCCGCCCGGCGCATGGCCAGGTGCGTGGCCCGCAAGATGTTCAGGTGGTCGATCTCGTCCGGCGAGGCCGAAGCCACCGCCCATGTGCAATCCGCCGTCGTGCGGATAACTTCCGCCACGCGCTCGCGTTTCGCAGGCGTGAGTTTCTTCGAGTCATTCACGTCGTGCCACGCCCCAGTCAACAGTTCGGCCGCCCGGTCAAGCGGAACCGTGACAGCCGCCGCGTAGACACCCCCAGCGAGCGGACCACGCCCCGCCTCGTCAATTCCCATGACGACGCCACCCAGCCGCATCTCGTACTCAAGCGATACTGCCATCCGAATCTTCCCATCAAAACCGTTCCGCCGCGACGAACGTGACAAGTTCATCCTGCCAGCGCGGCATTCGGTAGCCGAGGACATCCAACACGCCCTTTTTGAGGGACGAGTTCTTCGGACGCGGGGCAGGACGCGGAAAGTCCGCCGTCGTGCACGGCACCACCGTTCGCTTCAACCCGAGCAAGCGAAAAAGTTCAACCGTCAGATCGTACCATGAGCACGTGCCCTCGCACGTCGCATGGACGATGCCACTCACATCCGGCCGCTCCATCAGGAAGCGGATGACTCCCGCGACAGCCCGCGTCGATGTCGGATTGCCGCGCTGATCGTCAACGACCTTGAGCGGTTCGCCAGCCTGGGCGCCCAACCTTGCCATCGTATGGACGAAACTCGGCCCACCCGAACCATAGAGCCAGGCAATTCGCAGAATCACGGCTTCGGGAAGTATGGACTGAATCATCTGCTCCCCGGCCAGTTTTGACGCACCGTAGACCGTCTGGGGACGCGGCGTATCCGTCTCCGCCCAGGCCCACGGCTCCTGCGGCGACTCCCCACTGAACACATAGTCCGTTGAAATGGCAATGAGCCGTGCCCCACACATCTTGGCCGCGAGGGCCACATTGCGCGAACCGATTTCATTCAGACGGAAGGCAAGGTCACGATTCGTCTCGCAGTCATCCACCCGCGTCATCGCGGCGCAGTGGATGATGAGGTCTGGCGCAGCCCGGCAGACGGCGACGGCGAAGTCCGCATCGGCGGTCACATCCCATTCGGGAAGATCCGCGATAACGAGTTCGTGCGCGGCAAATTCACGCTGGAGCGTCCGCCCCAGCATTCCCCGACCACCGGTAATGAGAATCTTCATACTGATATTATACCAAAAACCGATTGCTCGGGGGCTTGCGCGAAGCTGCCGCTCGGTCTCGGCTTCCACGGTTGCGCTCACCTCCCACGCGGCAGATAGTCTTGCCGGCCTGTCGCTGCCCGTCGGCATCGTGGCGCGCGCGGGTTTTGCCGGCCTGCCGTCCGGCAGGCCCATTCAAAGTGCCGCGCCGAGGCATCGCGCACCACGCGGCAACCTGAAGCAACCACAAAAGGACGCGGCGAATCAGAACCCGCCCGACTTCACGACGCGGCGGACTTCAATACCAAGCCCGCCTTAAACGCCGCGCCAGCCTCTGCACCCAGCTTGCGGTAAACATGGTTGACGGGATCGAAGACAATTGGATCAAGCTTCTCAACATCCACTTTCCCATCTGCCGTCAGGCAACGTTCGTCAATGCCGACATTGACAATCTTGCCCACCATCCGGCAATCGGACGGATCGTAGCTCACCAGTTCGCACTCCAGCACCATCGGCAAGTCATCGATAACCGGCGCGTCCACAAAGGCACTCTTAGAAAGCTTGAACCCCGTCTTCGTCAGCTTATCAGGGTTGGACTTCCCCGAGACCAACCCAACATAATCGCACGCCACCAGATGCGCGGCATCGGCAACATGAACGGTAAAGGCCTTGCGCTTCAGCACATTGGCCGTTGTCTTGTGCGCGTCGTCCACACAAATCGACAGGCGATCCTCCAGACTGATGCCGCCCCAGGCGGCATTCATCGCATCCGCAACGCCGTTCTCGTCATATGTCCCGATAATCAGGACAGGCATTGGATACAACCACGCCTTTGGTCCAAAATTCTTCTTCATGCCCTCTTCCTTTCCGCTCATTGAGACGGCGAAATGCCGCGCACTCAGTAGACTTCGCTGAAATTGGTCCGACGATGCCCGTGCGACGGCTTGTGCCCACCCGGACGAGGGCCGCCTTTCCCCTTCGGATGGAAGTCTCCATGCGGCCCCTTGCGTCCGCCGCCACGGCGATTCTCGCCCCTACGCTCGCCGCCATGTCCACCGCCCTGATGGCGGTCATTCTCCTTGCGGCCACGATTGCCACCACCCCGCATCCAGGGTGCCTGTGGCAGGCCCTCGCCCGCCTTGCCATTGCGCTGGTCGGCGACCTCGGAATGGTACGGCTGGTCACGGTCGACCGGGATGGACTTCTTGATGAAGCGTTCAACGGCTTTCAGCAGTCCGCGCTCCTCGGCGGAGACAAAACTAATCGCCGCGCCCGATTCACCCGCACGAGCCGTCCGCCCGATGCGGTGCACATAGCTCTCCGTCTCCAACGGAAGCTCCATATTGATGACACACGAGACATCCGGCACATCGATGCCGCGACTGGCGATGTCCGTCGCAACGAGGACGCGATTGCGACCCTTCTTGAAACCGTCGAGTGCCCGCATCCGCTGGTTCTGCGTCTTGTCGGAATGAATCGCCGCGCAGGGAATCTCGGCACGCAGGAGTTTCTTGACGACGCGGTCCGCCCCATGGCGCATCTTCGAGAAGACGATGACCTTCGTCCACTCGGGGTGCGTCTGAAGAAGATGGACGAGCAAGGCATCCTTCTGCGGCTTGTCGACGAACATCACCTTCTGGTTGATGCGGTCGACGGTCGGGGCTTCGGGCGAAATCGTCACCTGCACCGGATCCTGCACGAGTTCGCCGGCCAGTTTCTTGATCTGCGGCGAAAGCGTCGCCGAGAAGAACAGAGACTGCCGCGCCTTCGGCAACTTCGAGATGATGCGCTTGATGTCGGGCAAGAAGCCCATATCGAGCATCCGGTCGGCCTCGTCCAGGACGAAGCACTCCACATTGTCCAAGTAGACGATGCCCTGGGTCATCAGGTCGATGAGCCGCCCCGGACAGGCGACGACGATTTCCGCGCCGCGCTTGATGTCCTTCGCCTGACCGAACTGAGAGACTCCGCCGAAGACGCAGGCAAACGGCAGGTCGACATATTTCGTGTAGGTCCGCACGTTCTCGGCCGTCTGGGCCGCAAGTTCACGCGTCGGGGAGAGGATCAAGGCGCGGGGATGACCAACGTGACGCGGCTTGCGCTCCTTGATGAGGTGGTTCAGAATCGGCAACATGAACGCCGCCGTCTTCCCCGTGCCCGTCTGGGCGCAGCCAATCAGATCGCGCCCCTCAAGCAGATAGGGAATCGCCTGCTCCTGAATCGGCGTCGGCTTCTCGTAACCCGCATCCTTGATTGCCCGCTGCAGTTCCTGGTCCAGTCGACCGAATACCATATTCTCAAACATAATCTTGCTGTCGCTCACTCATCATACTACCGGCTTAATGTACTTCGACTTCAGTGCGCGCCAGAGTACGACGCAGAAGGCGGAGAGCGGAATCGCAAGGAGCATGCCGAGCACGGGTCCAAGTAACGTCGCCCAAAAGAAAAAGGAGAAGATGACGCCCGCATAGCCAAGGCCCGTCTTGTCGCCCTGGATGCGCGGCGTAATGAAATAACCGTCAAGGACCTGCCCCAGACCCCACACGCACAGGACAAGCGCCAGCCGCAAGCCCGAGCCACCATGCGCAAAGTAGGCGAGCGGGAGCGCGACGGGAAGGCAGATGACCGAACCGAAAAGCGGAATCAGGTTCAGGACGCCGAGCAGAAAGCCAATCATGAACCCATACGGCAACCCGACGAGCGCAAAGCCCGATCCGTACAGTACACCTTCAATCAGGCAGATAATCGCCTGCCGCTGGAAGAAGCTGACGAGGATGTCGACAAACGTGTCAATCTGCACGGCGACAAACTCACGCGTGTCGGGCTTGAGGAACGGCATTTGGGCGACGATCTCGCTACCGCGGCGTTCCCGTGTCGTCAGGAAGAAAACGAAAAATATCAGCGCGACCAGCACCGAAAGCACGCCGCCGAGGCACCTCAAGGCACTTGACCCAGCCCGCAGGGCCGTCGGCGCATAATTCGCATAGAGGTTACCGAAGTCCGAATAGTCGATGCCCAGTTGATCCAGAAGTGCCCGCATCTTCGGGAATGTCACACGAAACCAGTCCGTTACCTGGGCAATCAGCGACGGCCCCTGCCGCACGAGATTCGAAATCTGGTCCACCATCACGGCCCCCGCATACCAGAGCAGGAACGCCAGCGGAATGAAAATCGTCAGAAGCATCACGATGAGGGCAAGCCCCTGCGAGGGGACAATCCTCTTCCACCATTCATAATAAGGCTTGAAGAACAGGGAGAGGAAGAAGCCGAGCAACACGGGAACAATCGCCGAACTCGCGAATGAGAGGAACTTCAACCCGACCCAGGCGACAAACGCAACAAACGCCATCACCACCGTGAACGACAAAATCGTCAATCCACAGGTAATCGTCTTCCTCTGTCCTTCCGAGAACTCAATCATAAGGTGAATTATACCATATTTCGGCGGTCGGAGGCACCGGGAATCCCCAACTTGTCGCGATACTTGGCAACCGTCCGCCGCGCAATGGGAAAGCCGGCGGCCTTCAAAGCCTGGGCGATTTTCTCGTCCGACAGGGGCGCGGACTCGTCCTCATCCGACACAATTTCCCGCAACTTGGCCAAGACCGCCGTCTGGGAGACCGCTTCGCCGTCCGCCTTCTGGATGCCGGACGTGAAGAAACGCCGCAGTTCAATCGTTCCCTGGGGGGTCGAGGCGTACTTGTCGCGCACGGTGCGCGAGACCGTCGTCCCATGCACCCCCACCTTCTCGGCAATCTCCAGCTCCGTCAGCGGCTTGAGTGCACCAAAGCCCTTCTCGAAGAAATCCTGCTGACGGTCGAAAATCGCCTGGGCGATGTCCTGCACGGTCCGCTGACGCTTCGTCACGGCCTCGCGGAACGCCTGCGCGGCGGCGATGCGCTCCCGTATGTAGGCCCGCGTCTCCGGCGTTTGCCGCGGATCTTCCAAAAGTGCCGCGAACGACCGCGAGAGACGAATTTCGGGCAACGACCGCTCGTCCGTCTCGGCAATCCAGCGTCCGTCGCGCTTCACCGCATGGACCTCTGGATTCACATATTCGACGCGTTCGCGCTCACTCGGATACTGCCGCCCCGGCCGACCGTCGAGCGACCGCAGGACCTTCAGTGCCTCCAAGAACTGCGCATGCGTCAGCCCGAGGTCCTTCTCCACCAGTTCCAGCCGTCCGGCGGCGATGTCCTCAAGATGCCGGTCGATCATCTTGCGGACGTCCTCCTCATAGGGCGAATCATCCAGCGTGTCAATCTGGGCGAGAAGGCACTCGCGGGCATCCCGCGCCCCGCATCCCGGCGGGTCGAGTTCCCTGAGTTTCGCAAGGACGGCCAGCACCTGGGCTTCCGTTCGCCCGAACGCCATCTCCGCATCCGGCAGCGAACCCTTGTAGTAACCCTTCTCATCCAGATCGCCAATCAGGACTTCCGCAAGCGGCCAGTCCTCCCGGGGAATGTCCGACACGGGCAACTGCGACAGGAGGTGTTCCTGAAGCGTCTCGGTCTTCACCTGGTTATCGAAGAAACTCTGCCGCCGCTCGGCGGCTTCCTCATCATAGTTCTGCCCGGGCGTAAAGTCGTCCTCCGGGTAGTCGGGTGCTTCCACACCCTGCTGACGCTCAACTTCTGAGAGCGATGTCTCAAGCGGACGCTCCACGTCCTCAATGGCGGGATTTCGCGCCATCTCGGCAACGATTTCCTCGCGAAGTTCCGGGAGGGACTTCGCGAGGAGCTTCAGCCCCTGCATTTGCCGCGGGGCCAATGCAAGGACCTGCTTCTGTCGTTGCGCCAGCTCAAGCATGGGACGGCATCATCAGAAGATTTCGCAGTGCGGCAAATCGCCGACCAGGGGACGCGCATAGTCGATGAACGCCGGGGTCACGTCATGCCCGTTGCGGGCGATGTAGGTCTTCGGGACACTGCGCGTGAATTTGGCCGCCGTGGCAATGGGCTGGGGCGCAAAGGCCGCCTGATACTTCTTGCCCTTCGCCCGCAGAATGGCAATCGTCCCCTTCGAGAGTTCACCCTTGAGGGCGGCCTTGACGGCGGCGGCACCCGCCGCCCGCGCCTCCGCCTGGTCAACCTTCGACGCGATGCCGGGGAAACTGCGCTGCAGGTAGCCGAACGTGTCGGCACGAACGCGGCTGACCTTCCCGGTCGACTTGAGATACTTGGCCAAGTGGTCGCCCAAGGCCCCCGTTCCGCTCATCTGGACATTGCCGTGCGAATCCTTCTCGCCACCGGCAAAGCGTGCGCCAATGGACTCGCCCTTCGCATCGCGGATGCCCTCCGACACGGCGACGACGCACCGCCCATACCGCTTCATCGTGGCCAGCACGTCCTTTTCGAACTTCTCAAGCGAGAACGGGACTTCGGGCAGATAGATGAGATGCGGCCCATCCCCCTCGTTTTCACGGGCAAGCGCCGAAGCGGCAGTCAGAAAGCCCGCATCGCGCCCCATGATGACGTCAATCTTCACGCCGCCAAGCGCACGGTTGTCCAGGTCATCGCCCTTGATGGCACTCGCGACAAACCGCGCCGCCGACCCGAAGCCCGGCGTGTGGTCGCAGCTGCGGAGGTCGTTGTCAATCGTCTTGGGAATGTGGTAGACAACCAGCGGATAGTTCTCCTTCTCGGCCTCTTCAGCGACAATGCGTGCGGCATCCGCCGAATCGTTCCCGCCAACATAGAAGAAGTAGCCGACGTTCAGTTTGCGGAACGCCTCGAAGATCTGGCGGCAGTCGCCGGCATCCGGCTTCTTGCGGCAACTCCCGAGCGCGGAGGACGGCGTTTCGGCAATCGCCTCAAGCTTGCGAACGGACACCTTGCGCAAATCAACGTAGTCATTCCCCAAAATGCCGAGAATGCCATGCCGCGCACCAAGGATGCGCCCGATTCGCGCGGACTTGCGCGCCTCCAACACCGCCCCGACGAGGGACTGGTTGATGACCATTGACGGACCGCCCGACTGGGCAATAACCATGTTCATTTTCGCTTTCATGCCCATATTATACCAAAAACAAGAAGAAGCGAGGGCGACTCCAGATGGAATCGTCCCCCGCCCGTTGGACATCAAGTGCCCTCAGTCTCAGTAATTCTCGGCGAGAAGCTGGAAGTACGCCCTCGGATGCGCACACACCGGGCACTTCTCCGGGGCCCTGTCACTCTCGACAATCGCCCCGCAGTTGCGGCACTGCCAGCGGTTGACACCCACGCGAACCCACGTTTCGCCGCTCTTGACATTCGCGAGGAGCTTGCGGTAGCGGGCCTCGTGATGGGCCTCGACCTTGGCCACGCCCTCAAAGAGCTTGGCAATTTCGTCGAATCCCTCGGCGCGGGCCTCTTCCGCAAACTTGCGGTACATCTCGGTCCACTCCTCATGCTCGCCGGCGGCCGCGGCGGCCAGGTTCGCGACCGTATCGCCGATGCCATTCAGCGCCTTGAACCACAGCTTGGCGTGTTCCTTCTCATTCAGGGCCGTTTCCTGAAAGATTGCCGCGATTTGCTCGTAGCCGTCCTTTTTCGCCCGCGAGGCAAAGTAGTCGTACTTGTTCCGCGCCTGCGACTCACCGGCGAAAGCCGTGGCCAGATTCGCAGCCGTCTTCGATCCCTTGAGTTCCATTATCTTATCCTTTCCTTTAGGTGGTTTCCTCAAATTCTTCCTTGCCGACACCACAGGTCGGGCACACCCAGTCCGCCGGCAGCGACTCAAACGGAATGCCCTTGTTGGCTGTCGGGTCATAGACATATCCGCACACCTTGCACACGTATTTCTTCATGGCCGTCATTACTTTCCTGTTCTCGTTTTGCCGCCGCGAAGGCATTCGGGTCATCCGAACGCCCGGGCAACATGGACATTATACCACAAAACCGCCCACTCGTGGACTTGCGCGGCAGTAAGGTTCTGCCGGCCTGCCGCTACCCGTCGGCATCGTGGCGCGCGCGGGTTTTGCCGGCCTGCCGTCCGGCAGGCCATTCAACAAAGTGCCGCGCCTGCGCCTTCTCAAAACCGCCGCCGTTCGTTAGGCAAGCGGACATTCCGAGGACCAAAGTCCATGGATGTTGCAATAGGCCGTCGCAATGAGCTTGCCGGGCTTCTCGACGGCGACCTGCACCGTCATCGTGGCACTCGTCTTCACCACACCCGAGGCAAGACCGCTCCCGGCACCATGGGCCGAAAACGCACAACGCGCCAGTTCAACCGAAGTTGAACTCCCCTCCGGCACATAATGCAGGGCAATCCAGTCGATGTGATGCCCCGGCTCATTCGGATGCGGAATGTCCCGCCCGACGGTAACCACCACGGAAAACGGTTCATTGGAACGCATCCGTTGCGCACAGTCAATAACCGGCACGTGCTTTTCCATTTTCCAGTCCGCTGTCTTAACGAATTCTCCGATCATCTTTTCTTCTCCTTTCGCTGCATCCAGTTGACCTCGTCCCAGGGATGCCGGCGACTCCGCCGATAACCACGCCCCAGGAACATCTGAATTATACCATAAATCGCCTGCTCGTGGATTTGCGCGAAGCTGCCGCTCGGTCTCGGCTTCCACGGTTGCGATCACCTCTCACGCGTCGACAACAGAGTTTTATTTAGCCGGCCCTGCCTCGGTGGTTATCACTGGTTGCAGACAAGGCAACTCCTACGGTGGCGCCCCGTGGAAGACCTCACTCGCGGCACTTCGCGCTCACCCCCTCGCCCGAGAGGAGGGACAGGCCGACTACAGACACCACGAGGCAGATGGTTTTGCCGACCTGCCGCTGCCCGTCGGCATCGCGGAGCTCACGGGTCTTGCCGGCCTGCCGTCCGGCAGGCCATTCAAAGTGCCGCGCCTGCACATCAGACGAGCGAGTCCTACTCATAAATGAGGGCCATTCCTCTCATAAAAAGGGGCAAGGCATCTCATGAACAAGGGTCAACCATGTCACAACTAAGGGCGGCGATGTACAGGACAAAGGGAAAGTACCATGCTACTTTTGATAAAGCACCATGCTGGTTTGTCCAAACCACCACGCTACTTTTCACAAACCAGCATGGTGGTTTCCGCTTGTCATAAGATCCCTGGCCCTTCTTCATGAGATGTTCGACCCTTGTTCATGAGATGCCTTGCCCTTTTTTATGAGAGGAAATTCCCCAAACCAAGGGAGGAATTGCCCGTAGTCATGGGATTGTTTGGCCCACTTCTTAGGGACGCCGCGTCCTGTCCTTCGGGAAGGCGTGGCCCGCTGGCGGCACCATTCGATTTTAGACTTTTCCCTGCAAATTCGACTCCCAAATCCCCACGAGTATATGATACAATGTGTGCGCTTGAGGATATTGGCTGTTTTGCAATGGAGTCGATAAAAACTGAGTTTCGCCGCGATGTGACGTATAAGCGCACGGAATGGTGCGCTCCCGGACTCTGTTGCAACGAAGCCCCCCCCCCCCCCCAATAAGCCTGCAACGCGTCTGCGGGCCATTAGGGTCCCGTCTCGTGCAAATTAAACCGCCGCACCCCCATCCTTTGGATGGAGCGTGGCGAAACGACCCCCGTTTTCTAATTTTCACAATCCCTTAGGAGAAGAGAGCAAGATGATCATCAAATGCGCCATCTGTGGAAACGACCTTGAAGTCGACAATAATACTGTCGATGGACAGCACTTCCTTTGTCCCTACTGCGGCGAGAAATTTGAATACCGCAAACCGACCCGAGTCGAACTGCCGCCGGCGAAGCCCAAGCTGAAGGCCTTCTTCACCAATGTCTTTGCCCTGATTGTCCTCGGGGGCATAGGCTGGGGTGGCTATGAAATCTGGAAAATTAGGAAAAGCGGCAAATCGGTCAATGTACTGCCAACGGTTGTCGCAATCCTGGAAAAGGCAAAGTCTCCGACTGACGAGGCGGAGAAGGAACCCCAGGTGTCGCAAGAAGAACTCGTCAGGCAGGAGGCGGAGCGCCAACGCGAAATGGAGCGCAAGCGTCAACGCAAGGAGGAGGAGCGACGCCGTGCGCTGGAGAAGAAGCATTCGGCGGAATATTTCGCCGTCCGAGAGTCGTTCGTCGGAGCGCGGCTCGCCTATTGGAGCGAACTGCCGAAGAATCGCCGCCCGGGCGCAGTCGAGGGAGAATTCGGCCTCGCCGTGCCGAGGGGACGCGGGAAGTGCGAGTACTTCCAGATTGCGTCGACAACCAACGGCGTAACTGTTCGGCGGCTATCGGAGAAAGTGCCCCCACAGGATGTCCCGGAGTTGGAGTACAAGAAACTTATGATGGATCACGGCGGCTTCTTCCTGAAGGACGGAACGGCCTATTTCGTGTCGGGTTCCAACGACAAGAAGTCGTGGACGCCGCCGACGCGCTACAGCGAGTCGTTCAGTCCGGCGGAAGCCCTTTTCGACGACGCCTACCCCATCGTCGGCGACCGCTCGCTTGACACGACGGGGCGCAGTTTTGAGATCTTCTTTTCGCTGGACGACAAATCAACGCCCATTCGCATCGGGGAGGTTCCGTTCGACGGCGAAATCCGCTACGCGGCGTTTGCAGAAGCGGCAAAAGACATCGCCCTCAATATGCGAAAGACTGGCAAGCGACCCCAAACCAAGAAAATAAAACGGACCGTCGTATTCTATGATGGCGTTAAAATTCATAAGGACATCAAAGGTGTGACAAAGATTCCACGAACATGGACACTATTTGAACAAGGTTATTCGAAGGCGTCATATTATTGGAGCCAGATCTCCAACCAATATCAATCCCTGCGCGAAGAAGCCCTGCGCCAGGAACGCGAGGCCGAACAGACGGAAGCGGAGTTTCGCGAGGCAATGGCAGAATGGCAGAGAAAAAAGGACGCGCCGCCGACGGAATCGGAAATCCAGAGCATCCTCTACGCCGGGGCTGTCACAATCAAGCGGAAGTAAGGAAGAAAACGCATGAAGAAGAAAATTGTCATTGGCCTGCTCATTCTTGTCGGCGGCTACCTGGCGTTGGCTGTCGTCGCCAGCCTGCTCGCCCCGAAGATGATCGCCGATTCAGAACGCCGCCTGTTCGGCATCCGTCTGGCAACAGCACGCGTCGAACAGGACCAGATTCTCCTGTCACAACGCATACAGGACACCATCTCCCAGACGCTGGACAAGGGTCAGTCCAAGGATGAAGAGGTTGCCGTCCTGCTGACGGATCCCGACATCAACCGCCTTGCACTCGTCTACCTCGGCGCGGACTGGTCCGTCCAGCGAAGCGAATTCATCGGTGCCGTGGCGCACTTGCGACGGGAAATCAAGTTGCAGACAGAATCCAAAAAGAAACTTGAGACGCAGACGGTTGCGCTGGAGAAGCAGACGGCAAGCCGCGTCAAGGAACTGGAGCGCCGAAAGAGATGCATAAGCCTCCAGCTCTCGTTCTTGAAGGGAGATGACCACCGCGCAAAGCTCGATGAACTGAATGACGTCGACCGGCAACTCCTCCTGCTCCGAGATCGTGCCGACTACCACGACCTCACCTATCAGAAACATCTGGCGCACAAGGAGACGGAAGACAAGCTCATCGAGGCACACGCCAAGACCGAGGCCGAGGTCTTTCGCCTCGCATCCGAATACCAGGCCAAGACACTCGGGACATTGGCGCGCATCCTGGCCGAGAAGCGAAGCGAACTGACAGTCGAGGCCAACAGGCCGAATCGACTTCGCCAGCTCATGTCTCCGTTCAACATATGGCCCATCAACCGAATCTGTCAAATGCCACTGGAGGAGGTAGCCGATGGAAAGCCGCTTTGAGCAACGCGCCAAACAGGCCGCCGTCGAAGCCGTCGAGCGACGCTGGGCCGCAAAACATGCCGCTCCCAAAAGAAAACGCAGGGTGATTCTCGCCGTCATTGGGCTCTTTGCGGTGGCGATGGCTGTGGGCGTTCTCAAGATGCAGCAGGGAGGCATGAGATTCTCAACCATCCGGGATTTGCAGGTGCGGACCTTCACCGGGCTGTCAAAAGCGGAACGCGCACGCATCGACCTGTTCACCGCAGAACTGCAGTCGTTTGGGACGGACGACATTCGCCCATGGAAGTCAGCTCCCAAGGACATACGCCCGAAGCATGCGTCGAGCGGTCTCACCTATCGGATGCTGATTGAGTCGAAAAGTGGGCACTGCGGCCTCTACGAAATGGTCGCGAACGGAAAAGGACAGCTGTCCATCCGCGAGTTCAATCCGATGACCCCCCCGGTTAAAGTCACGATGGCAGACTTCAACCGTACGCGGCGCAATGGCAGCGTCTATCTGATTGCAGTCAACGGAAAGGTCTATGTCTGCGGATCGGACAACCCCGAAGAGGGTCGTACGTTTGCCCGCCGAATGGGTGCGTACGGGCACATCGATTAGATTCGCGCACAAGTGCCGCGCACAAAAAAGCGGGCTTCCCCTTGTGGAGGGGAAGCCCGTCTTCTTGCATCAGGCATTCCGCTGATTAAATCAGCCCACGCTTGATGAGGTGCTCGGCAATCTCGACCGCATTCAATGCCGCGCCGCGCAGAAGCTGGTCACCCGAGACGAACATCTCAAGGCCACGCTTGTCGTCACGCGAAATGTCCTGACGAATACGCCCGGCCAGCACATCATACTTGGCCGTCGCGTCAAGCGGCATCGGATAGCCACCGTTCAACGGGTCATCAACGACGCGGACACCTTCGCTCTTGGAAAGAATCTCACGCGCCTCTTCAGGCGTAATCTCCTCCTCAAACTCAAGATTGAGCGACTCCGAGTGCGCACGGGCAATCGGCACGCGGACACACGTGCAAGAGAGCTTCAGCTCGGGATGATGCAGCATCTTGCGCGCCTCGTTGCGCATCTTGAGTTCCTCAAGCGTATACCAGTTCGTCTCGTCGAACTTGTCGATGTGGGGAATCAAGTTGCAGACGAGCTGGTGCTGGAAAGCCTTGACCGTCAGCGGCTTACCCGCCGCGTAGTCGCGAATCTGCTCCTCCAACTCGTTCAAGCCGGGCGCTCCAGCACCGGATGCCGCCTGATAAGTCGCCGCGACGAGACGGCGCAGCTTCTTCGCCTTGTGCAGCGGAGCCACCGCTTCCAACATAATCGCCGTCGTACAATTCGGATTTGCAATCACGCCCTTGTTCCAGTCGAGGTCCTCAGGGTTCACCTGGGGAACCACGAGCGGGACCTCGGGATCCTGACGGAAGGCGCGGGAATTGTCAATCATCTTCGCGCCCGCCTTCACGACGGCATCCTTCAGCTGAATCGCGACATCCGTCTTGCCGGCGAAAAGGACAATATCCAGCCCCTTGAAGCTGTTTCCGTCCGCTTTCAGGACATGGTACGTCTCGCCAAGAATCTGCTCATCGCGCTCGCGGGAGGCGAAGACCTGAACCTTGCCACACGGGAAGTGGCGGTCCTTCAGGACCTTGATCATCTCGGTACCGACTGCGCCGACACCGACCAAACCGACATTGTACTGTTTCATAAGCGAGCGATATTATACCATATCCTTCGTGCGCAGGTACGCGCTGTAGGCACGATAAGTCTGCCACGCGTCAAATTTTGAGGCGAGTTCCCACGGCGCATGCATATTCAGGAGCGGCGTACCCATATCCAGCACTTTCATGCCAAAACGCGCCATGAACTGCGAAATCGTACCGCCGCCGCCCTTTTCCATTCGGCCAAGCTCAGCCATCTGCCACGTGACTTCTCCCTCGTCCATCACCTTACGAATAAAGGCGACGAACTCGGGCGAGCAGTCGCTGGCTCCACCCTTGGACGTTCCGCCCGTATACTTGGAGGCGGCGGGGCCATGGTGGAAGTGTGCCGAATTCCCCGTCGAATCGACATCGGGGAAATGCGGGTCGGCCGTCGCCGTCACATCCGCCGACAGCATCGAGCTCTTCTCAAGAGCGCGGCGAACCTGAATGTCCCGTGCATTCTCCTCCTGACGGTCAATGAGTTCAGCCACCGTATTCTCAAAGAACGAGCTCTGCATACCCGTTGAACCCATCGAGCCGATTTCCTCCTTGTCGCACATCAGGATGGAAGCCGTCTGCACGGGGACCTCGTCGGATGCGTCCAGCAGGGCTTTCAGTCCCGCAAAGGAGCAGACGCGGTCATCATGCCCATAACCGGCAATCAACGCACGGTCAAAGCCAACCTCACGCGGCATTCCCGCCGGGACAATCTCAAGTTCGGACGAAAGGAGATCCTCCTCCGTCACATCGTATGCCTTCTTGAGATAGTCGACGAGTCCCGGCTTGTCGGCCTTTTCCTTTCCATCCGCACCCTTCGCGGAAGACGACCAGGCGATGACGTCCAAATCTTCCGCCGGGAAGAATTCGGAGACCGTCTTCTTTTCCTGATCCTTGCCGAGGTGAGGAAGAATATCCGAAATCATGAACACCGGGTCACCCGGATTGTCCCCCACGGCAACCTGAACCTTCGTACCGTCCTTTCGGACGATGGTTCCGTAAAGGGCGAGCGGCAGAACGAGCCACTGATACTTCTTGATTCCACCATAGATGTGGCAATCGAAATAGACATATCCGCCCTTCTCGTAGAGCGGTTTCGGCTTAAGGTCAAGACGCGGCGCATCCGTATGCCCACCCACGACCTTGAGGCCGACCTCCGAAATCTTCTTCGTACCGATGACAGCGGCCATCACCGTGCGATCCTCGTACCCACGATAGACACGGTCGCCCGCCTTGAGCGTCTTGAAACTGTCTATCGGACGGAATCCGCGTTCCTCCAAAAGCCGAACGCTTTCCGCATAGCTGCGGCGTTCAGTCTTGGCTACACCCAAATAGCGCATATATTCTGCGCAATACTCATCCATCGAGACATATTTCTGCTTCATGCCGCGTATTATAGCACAATCAGTCTATTGGCTCAATTGAGGACAAAGTTCCACCCCTTGTGCTGAGACCCTAGAAATACTATAATATGGGTATGAAAAAGATGGCCTGTATCCTTTTTTCCGCTTTCTGTGTGACGACTTGTCTCACAGGGTGCTTTTCCATCGAGAAGGCCCATGTTCCCGATGGCAGCGGCGACCATCTGGTCGTCCGCAACTACGGGTGGTATCTCTTCAACTGTATCCCAATCGGGTGCGGAAATGCGTCAGAAGATCCCCTTTTCCCCGTTGTTCTCTTCCGGGATGATGTGGAAATGGAGAAGATCCAGACCATTTTCACCGAATATGCCGCGCTGCGCGGCAAAAAACCGACGGAACTCGCCTACGACGTGAAAGAGGACGTCATGTTTATGATTCCGACAATCGGCTATTCCGTCACGGTTCCGATTCCCTATCTTCTCACCTACCGTGAAGTCCAGCTTTCGGGGGTTCTGCAATGAAAAAGGCACTTTTCTCGCTCATTTCCGCCGCGTTGCTCGCCGGATGCGCCACCATCCGCTCGTCGGATGCCGGTGGTCGCCAGATGGTCGACATCGAGAACACCTGCTGGATGCTCCTCTACTGCATCCCCCTCGCCTCGGGCGAGCCGAACGAGCCGAACGAGGTGCTCTGCCGCGCCTTCCAAAACTCGGCCACGCTTGAGAACAACATGAGGATGCTTGACCGCGCACGGAAGGAGGCGGGGGCAACACGCGTCGAGAACCTCGCCAGCCGCTTCTCTGACACGACCTACCTCTTCCTGCTGAACCGCTATTCCTGTCAGACAAGTGCGGAACTCGTGAACGACGAGCAACCGCCCAAGACTTCCCATGAGAATAACACAACACGTTCGCAAATTAAAGGCGTACACGCCCGGTGAGCAGCCGAAAGCAAAGAGCGTCATCAAGCTCAACACGAACGAGAACCCGTACCCACCTTCCCCGGAATGTGCACGCGTCCTCGAACGGTTCGACCTTGATTTCCTGAGACGCTACCCAGATCCCGACTTCACCGACCTGCGCATCGCGCTTGCGAAACTCAACGACACAAAGCCGGAGAATGTCTTCGTTGGAAACGGTTCCGATGAAATCCTCGCCCTGGCGGCGCGGACATTCGTTGAGAACGACGAGTGCATCGCCTCGCTCGACCCGAGCTACTCGCTCTACAAGACGCTCGCGGCAATTCGCGACGTCAGGTGGATTGCCGGCGGCGAGGGCTTTGCGGGGACGGTCAATCCGGCGGCCCTCGACCCCAAGACGGCTCTCTTCCTTTGGACGAACCCCAATGCGCCGACGGGAACGCTGACCGAGCCGAAGACAATCGCCGCGTTTGCGCGGCACTTCAAGGGTGTCGTCCTTGTGGACGAGGCCTACGCCGATTTTGCCCGGACGAACTGCATGAGTCTTGCGACCGCGCACGGCAACCGAAACCTCATTGTCATGCGCACATTCTCGAAGAGCTTCTCGCTTGCAGGGCTTCGCGTGGGCTATTGCATCGGCCCGACGAACCTAATTGCCGCGCTCTACAAGGTCAAGGACTCCTATAATGTGGACGCTCTCGCACAAGCCGTGGCCCTTGCCGCCGTGAACGACATCCAGTGGATGCACCGGAATGCGGCCAAGATTGTCGCCACGCGCCTGCGCTTCTCGAAAGAACTCATTCGCCGCGGCTGGGATGTACCCACCAGCGAATCGAACTTCGTCTTTGCGAAGCCGCCCGCGCCCCTGAAAGCGAAGGCACTCTTCGATGCCCTCCGCGAACGGCAAATCTACCTGCGCTACTTCAAGGGTCCGAAGACGGGCGACCGTCTGCGCATCACGATTGGAACCGACCCTCAAATGAACAAACTCCTGAAGGCACTCGATGAACTCTCTCTCTAAGCCGGACTACATGCCACGCGAGGAACTGGGCAAACTCCAGCTCGCCAAACTCCAGAAACTCGTCGCCTACGAATACGAGCGCGTTCCCCTCTTCCGTCGCCGGTGTGACGAAAAGGGCGTCAAGCCGCGTGACATCGTGACGCTGGCCGACATTGCGAAACTCCCCTTCATGAAGAAGACGGACCTGCGTGATGAGTACCCCATTGGCTTGACTGCCTCGCCCATGAAGGAGATTGTCCGCTTCCACTGCTCATCCGGCACGACGGGCAAGCCCATCTGCATTCCCAACACGATGAACGATATCGAGGTCTGGGCTGATGCGACGGCACGGTGTCTTGCGATGTACGGGCTTTCCGATGAGGACGTCCTGCAGGTCAGTTACGGCTACGGACTTTTCACGGGCGGTCTCGGCCTGCACTACGGCGGCGAGAAGCTCGGCTGTGCCGTATTGCCGACCGGTGCTGGCAACACCGAGAAGCAACTCATGCTCATGCGCGACCTCAAGGTGACGGCCATCGCCTGCACCCCGAGCTGGTTCCTGCATGTCATCGAAGTCGCCAAGGGCCTTGGCATCGACTTCCGCCGCGACACCTGCCTAAAGAACGGCATCTTCGGCGCGGAACCCTGGACGGACGAGATGCGCGCAACCATCGAGCGCGAGACGGGCATCACGGCCCACGATATCTACGGTCTGACCGAAATCTCGGGTCCGGGCGTGGCGGGCGACTGTGGACATAGCCACGGTCTCCACATCTTCGAGGACCACTACTATCCGGAGATCATTGACCCCGAGACGCTCAAACCCCTGCCCGACGGCACGGAAGGCGAACTCGTCTTCACGACCCTCGACCGCTTCGGCACGCCGATGGTCCGCTATCGGACGCGTGACTTGACGCGCCTCCATACCGAGACGTGCGCCTGCGGACGCACCATTCGCGTCATGGACCGAATCAAGTCCCGCTCCGACGACATGCTCATCATCCACGGCGTGAACGTCTTCCCCGGACAGGTCGAGTCCGCCCTTCTGAAGATTCCCGAAATGGCGCCGCACTACCAGATTGTCCTCAGTTCAACAAACACGATGGACATCTTTGAAATCCGCGTCGAACTTCAGCCCGAGGCCTTCTCGGATGACATTCGCACGCTGGAGACGCTGCGCAAGAACGTGCTCGCCGCCGTGCGCCAGATTATCGGACTCAGCCCGAAGATTACCCTCTGCGCACCGAACACCCTCCCGCGTAGCCAGGGCAAAATCAAGCGCGTGATTGACAACCGCAAGAAATAATGAAGAGCTTCTTCCAGAGCGTCCGCAAGCATATTGACAAACTCGATGCCTCCCGGCTTCGTGAGCAGTATGCGCTCATCTCGGATGAGGTGGACTTCCTGGACACCTTGTTCGAGACAATCAATCGCGGCATCATCGTCCTCGATGAGAACGGTAGCATCGTGAGGAGCAATCCCGCCGCTCGGACGCTTCTTGGAATGAGTCCCGAGGATGCCCTTCCCGCCTTGGACATTCCACTCGGGAAGACGTCGAGACGCGAGATGACGGTCTCCTATCCCGAACGGCGCATCCTGGAACTGCAGACGATTCCGCTGGACGGCGGGACGCTCGTCTACCTGAGCGACACGACTGCCGAGAAAGCCCGTACAGAGGCGGAACTCCGCGCTGGCGCAACTGAAGCCGTCAAGGGTCTCGCCGCTGGGCTGGCCCACGAGATTGGCAATCCCCTAAACGCGCTTTCGCTCAATCTCCAGCTCATGCAGCGATCCGATGTCAAGGAACCGGAGATGATTGCGACCTGCCGCCAGCAGATTGCCCGGCTCGACGGCATTATCCGCGGCTACCTGTCCGCCCTTCGGCCGACCAAGCCGAACCTCATCCCCGGCTCTGTCGCCGACCCGATGAAGAACTGCCTTGCCGCGCTCAAGCAACAGTTCGAGGAACGCAAGATTTCCGTTGTTCTGGATGTCCCGTCCGTCCTTCCTGCGGTTGCGCTTGACACAAACCAGATGGAACAAGTCTACTTCAATCTCCTGAAGAATGCCTTGGAGTCGATGCATGACGGCGGCACGATCTCAATTGCGATTTCATCCGATGACACGGATGTCGCCGTCGCCATCCAGGACACGGGCAAGGGAATGTCGCCCGAGCAGCTCGCCCACCTCTTTGAAGCTGGACATACGACGAAGGAGCGCGGTTCTGGACTCGGACTGATGATTTCCTCACGCATCGTTCACGACCACGGCGGCACGATTGGTGTCGAATCAAAACTTGGCGAGGGGACGACCTTCACCGTCAAACTGCCGCGCATAGAGCGGCGAATCAGGGAGCTCAAATGAAGACGAAAATCCTGATTGTCGATGACGAAAAACCGACGCGGGATGTGATGGCGCGAGTCCTCTCGTCCAAGTACGAATGCCTGACAGCGGCCGATGCCGAACAGGCTATGGCGACAATCAAGGCCAATGCCGATCTCGCCTTGATGATTTCCGACATTCGAATGCCAGGCGAAGACGGCATTTCGCTGCTTCGTCGGGCAAAGGCTGTGAATCCGGGCCTCGCGTGTATGCTCCTCACCGCCTATGGAACGGTCGATCTTGCCGTTGCCGCAATGAAGGATGGGGCCGACGACTTCCTGACGAAGCCCATCACCGACTTGGATCAGCTTGAACTCCGCGTGGCTAAGGCTATTCGCACCGGTAATCTCGAACGCCAGGTGAATGACCTGAAGTCTCAGCTTGACGACCGACTCGCCGACTTCACGGGCCGCTCACCGGCCATGCAGAAAGTCTACCATCTAATCCGTCAGGCTGCACCCTCGTCGGCAAATGTCCTCATCGAAGGCCCGAGCGGAACAGGAAAGGAACTGGTCGCTCACGCCCTCCACACACTTTCGCCGCGTGCCAACGGGCCATTTGTCGCCGTCGAATGTGCCGCGCTTTCGTCGACTCTGCTCGAATCGGAACTCTTCGGACATGAGAAAGGCGCCTTTACGGATGCCATCCGCCAGAAGATCGGACGCTTTGAGGCCGCGAACGGAGGGACGCTCTTTCTGGATGAAATCTCTGAAATCGACCCATCCATTCAGGTCAAGCTCCTGCGCGTTCTTGAGACGCGCACCTTCCAGCGGGTCGGTGGCACTGAGGACATCAAGGCCGACATCCGCATCGTGGCGGCGACAAACCGCGACTTGGCCCGCTATGTTGCGGAGGGTAAGTTCCGCGAAGATCTCTACTACCGGCTGAATGTCATCGACATCCACCTCCCGGCCCTTAAGGACCGACCCGGCGACATTGCCCTTCTCGTCTCACGCTTCCTGAAAGAGTTCTCCGCCGAAAACGGCGGTCACGTCAAGGGAATCGATGCCTACGCGATGAAGGCTCTTGAGGACTACTCGTGGCCCGGGAATGTACGGCAGCTACGGAATGTCATCGAGAAGATGGTGGTGCTCACAACGGGCGAGAAACTGACAGCGGACGATGTGCCGATGGAAATCCGTGCAACGCCCGCGCCTGCCCCATTGGCTGCGGCATCAACAACTGCCGCGCCGATTTCGATCACTATGCAACCAATCCAGCCCACACCGGCAACCTCACTGGCAGACACCGAGAAGATGAAGATACTCTCCGTGCTGGAATCTTGCAAGGGCAACAAATCAAAGGCGGCCGAGATCCTCGGCATCTCCCGCCGCACCCTTCACAGAAAATTGAACGCATGGAAAATCAGTTGACTCCAGACTATCCAACTGAACAGTTGACGATTCGTAGCCGGATTCTGAAGATTCCGGGGCTTAAGCTTATCAAGAAAGTCGGCGAGGGCGGAATGTCCACCGTCTGGAAAGCCTGGGACATCGCAAACCAACGGCTTGTCGCCGTCAAAATTCTCAATCGTGAATACGCCGGCAACGGCGAAGACGTCCGGGCCTTCCGGGCCGAGGAACGCACAATGGAAACCTTGCGGCATCCCGGTATCGTCGAAGCCTACGGCTTCAACAACGGGAACGGCAACTGGTTCCTGATTATGGAGTATGTGGATGGCTACACGTTCGCCGATCTCCTGAAGCGCAAACAACACATCAAGGAAGAGGATTGCCTTCTCATCTGCCAGTCCGTTGCCGCCGCGCTGGACTACGCGTGGAATGATTTTGGTCTCGTGCACTGCGACATCAAGCCCGAGAACATCATGGTCAACACGGAGGGCATCGTCAAGCTCACCGACCTCGGCATCTCCTACGAATTCAAGGACTTGGAAGGTGGCATCAAGGAAGTTCCCGAACACGTCACAGGCACGCCCGCCTACATCTCGCCCGAACAAGTCTACGGCGATGTCGAGCTTGACTGTCGAACGGACATCTATTCACTCGGAGCAACGCTCTACCATCTGGCAACAGGACGCGTCCTTTTCCCCGGACTGGACAACGAACAGACCATGCGTGCCCACTGCGACGAGGAAACTCAGGCTCGCGACCCTCGGCTTTACCGACCGGGACTCTCGCTCGGCTTCGCCCAACTTCTTGAGGCCATGCTCGTCAAGAACAGGGACTACCGCCTCTCCACTTGGCAGGATGTCTTCTCCATGTGCAAAGACGTTGAGAACGGCATTGCCTTCAATCCGCGTGAAACGCCCGGCAACTCGTCCATCAACCTTGCAACCCGATAAGGTCCGTCAAGCCCGCGCTTGTCGAAGAATATCCGCAATGGCGGCATCGACTTGAGCGGGAATCTCAACGGGAAGCGGATGATCCGCCTCGGGGAAATACTCGACCTTTGCCTGAGAAAAGATAGACTTGAGAAACGCGGCATTCTCGGGACGAACGATGCAATCCCGATTTCCCTGGAGAATTGCAACCGGAAAGCGAAATTCTCCCGCGTGCGCCGCCGCGTCCAAGGCTTTGCGAATGTCAATACGAGCAAGATAGTCAAGGCCCCTATCCAAGTCCGCTTCATTCCCAATTGCGTAGGGCGTAGGCTTTCCTTCTGCAACGCCACCAAAGCCCTGCCCCTCCGTGAGGATAAGACCCCTCTTGAGAGCCTGACGGCGGCGTTCACTCATGCCGCGCCACCCAGTCGACTTCTCCTCCATCATCCGGGCTGTCGCCGCAAGGAGAACAAGTCCACGAATCTTCTGAGGGTACGCAAGTGCCATCTCAAGCGCAAAACTTCCACCCATCGACCAGCCGACAAGAATTACCCCATCTTCCGTCGTCTCAATTGTCCTTTGAGTTGCACCAGAAAGAGAGTCCACATACGAGAACAAGCCGTCAAAATGAAAGTGGCAAAGAGACCATGCCTCCGGGCTGGCAGCCCAACCATTCAGGACAAAGACCTTCATTTCAAGTCTTTCAAGCGACTGAGAAAGGGTCGCGCACAGGCTCCGTGCGCCACATCCATCAAAACTCGCGACGTTTCTGCTTCGTCAGATAGTCAATGACTTCCTTACCTGCATCCGTCTGAATAAAGGTCGCCTTGCCCTGGTCAATGCACCAACCCCAGCCCATCTCCGGTTCGCCCTTCAATCCCCAGGCATCGGAATGGCCGTTGCTCTGTGAGTCCCAGAGCGTATTCATCCAAATGCGCACCGTCGGGTACTTCTCCTGAAGCGTCGTCGCAATCCGCTCGCTCGCCACATCGCTGAAGTTGCACTCGTAAACGGAGTTCGTACGTGGCTCCAGCGCAAACCACTCATCTGCAATCGCCGCCTTCTTCGGATAGCGCAATATCTGCATATAAATGAGTTCGCCGGACTGAATCATCTTCCAGTATTCCTCGCCAATCATTCCCCGCAAGGTTGCCACCGGCCAATCGGACTTGACGATGACATTCTGAAGGCAACCCTTCGCCTTCACAACATCAAGGATTTGCTTCGGATGGAAAATGAACTTGTCAATATTGACGAGGATTTTTCCCCGCGTCGCCTCAAGGGCCTCCTCAAGCGTCAGAATATCATATTTCGTCGCCGGGGCATCGGGCCCTCCTGACCCTTCCCGAAGCTTGAACTGACGCAACTCGGCCAGCGTCAAGTCCTCAACGCGTCCCTTTCCCGTTGTCGCCCGGTCAATGGTCGCATCGTGGGAAAGGACAAAATGCCCGTCCTTCGTCCGCGCCACATCCAACTCGACCACATCCGCACCGAGACGAACGCACGAGAGAATCGCATCAATCGAGTTCTCGGGGTAGTTCCGCCAATCGCCGCGATGCATTGTCACGAAGACATACGACCGATCGCCACTCGCAATCTTTGAACGCAGACGGTCAACACGCGTCTCCGCCGAAACATCAAAAGCAAAAAGGCCCACAAAGGCCCACAGGAAAACAGAGGCAACCAACTTTTTCATGAAAATTCCCTTAGCGAACGCCGCCGTTCTGCTTCGCAAGCTTCTTCAACTTCGCCGCACACGCCAACCGCTCAACGGCAGTCATGTGATCTACATACAGAATACCATCCAAATGGTCGATTTCGTGCTGAAGCGCACGCGCAAGATAGCCACGCGCCGTAATCATCTGGGGTAGGTTGTTCTCATCCAAGTACTGGGCCGTCACCTGCTCGGCGCGAACGATGGCACCACCGACACCCGGAAAACTCAAGCATCCTTCCTTGTCACGCACGCTCCCCTCACGAGAAACGATCTGTGGATTCCACAACTTGAGCGGCATGGGAATCGGTGCATTAAACGCCGCATCCTCCTCCGATTCGCAATCGGACGGAACGTCAATCACACACAGGCGATCCGTGCGACCGACCTGTTCGGCAGCCAAGCCAACGCCTCGCGCCGCATGCATCGTCTCCACCATGTCATCCGCCAACTTTCGCTGGTCGTCGGTCACAATGGCAACCGGATCTGCCTTTTCGCGAAGGACTTTCTCGCCGTACTTGTAAAGTTTCAGAACCATAGGGGTACCCTCACTTGCTTCCCGTTGAACCGAAGCCGCCCGACCCTCGGTCCGTTTCATCGACGACATCAGATTCCTCAATCGTCGGTTGCAACACGGGGGCCACGACAAACTGAGCAATCCGCTCGCCTACCGCAATCTCGAAGTCTGACGACCCGAAGTTCGCAAGAATGACACCAATCTCGCCGCGATACCCAGCATCAATCGTTCCGGGGGTATTGAGCACAGTCACACCCGCCTTCAGGGCAAGTCCAGAACGCGGGCGAACTTGAATCTCATACCCAAGCGGCAGAAGTGCCACGAGCCCCGTCCTGACAAGCGCATGATGCCCGGGGGCAATCGTCAGGGATTCGACGCTCCGCACATCCATCCCCGCATCGCTCGGATGCGCATAGGACGGCAAAACCGCCGCAGGATGGATACGCTTAAACCGAAGAACCATGAATTACTCGTCCTGATCATCCGCCGCGTCATCGGCGATGGACGAGGTCTCATTCGGCTCGAAGCCAAGGCGGTCAAGATTCCACTTCTGCCAAGCCTCAGGCAACTGCCGACGCTGAAGTGTGGACAAGTCATCGGCAATCTGCGAACGAAGGAGCATGGCCTTCGCCGCATCACCCTCGACACGGTCAAGGCAGACCACGAGAAGTCCCGTACCTGCCCCCGTGCGGGTGAACTCGGAGATTTCACCCTTGGCCAGCTTGCGCACGGCACTCGCAACGGCATTCTGGTCGGCGAACTGTCCCGGCGTGAGATCAACAATGGAGAAAGTGATGTTCGTCGAAACGACTTCCGTCGCCAGAACGGCATTCGTTCCTTTCGCGGCGATGGCATCCACAGCCGCCTTGAAGGCATCCGCCTTCGCCGCACGAAGAGCGCGCGGACGAATAGCCTCCTTCGCCTCCTCAAACGTCGGGACATGGGCCGGGCTGACTTCTGCCCGCTCAATCAGCCAAACCGCCCGATCTGAGCTGACGATTCCGTAGCGGAGGTCGTCACTTGACGAATCGAGTTCGGCAACCGCCTCGGCGAAGTTCTCGGCGCCCGGGAGAATTGAGGACATCGGCTTCATGAAACCTTCGGAAAAGCCACCTTCAAGCGCAAACCAATCAGAGACCTCAACCTTCAATCCGCTGTCTGCGGCAATTTCATCAAGGCGCGACTTGCCCTCCGCCGGCTTGACGGCGTAGGCAAGGCGATTCACATTCGTCTCAAAGTACTGCACAGCCGCAATGCGGCGAACCTCGCTCTCAACCTGGGCCTTCACATCCTCGAACTTCTTGACGCTCTCCACGCCATTCGTATCGGTCGTCGTGTAACGGTCAACCGTCGCATCGTAGTGATCGTGCAGGTCATCGTCCGTAACGACCATCTTTGCAAGAATGGCCGGCTTGGTCGCATCAAACTTAACCAAACGAATCTTGACACGCTCGGGGAGTGCCAGAGAATTCGTGTTCGACTCGTACCACTTGCGAAGAGCGGCATCATCAACCGTCACGCCATCCACGCCCATCTTCGACTGGGCAAATCGGGCGACGCGAACCGTGAAGGTATCGGTCAAGTCCGAAACGGCGCGGCTGATTTCAAGCGGCGACACCCAGGCCGCCGCCCCCAGCATGGTCTCACCAATACGCATCATGGTGATGCGCCGCTTGAGAAATTCCTCAAAGCGTTCCGGGGTGATGGAGTTTTCGCGGAGCAACGCCTGATAGCGGGCAAAACTGAACTGCCCGTTGACGGCAAAGGTACGGTCGTTGCGAATCAGGTCGCGAACCTCGGCATCCGTCGCCGTCAGGCCATCCCGATCGGCAACCGTCAACGCCGCGAGCGTTTCCCAGGCGAGAAGATTGACCTCGCCCGTCTTGCGCCGCCAGTCGCGATTCCGTCCAAAGCCGCGAATGCCATCGACGACGTCGGCGAACTCCGAAGCCTTGACCGACTTGCCGTCCAAAAGCCCCGCCTCGCCGGAGGCATTGGACTCGCCCCGGTCGGGCGTGAACAGACCATCCAGGCAGAACGCGGCGGAGATGACAACTGTAAACGCGCCCCAAACCCACTTGTTCCGAATAAGTTTATTGAATTGAAGAATAACCATCTTATTTACCGTGCACTCTCTTGCTGACTAATCTTACGAATGTTTGTTACGTTAGAAATCACTCTTCCTCGTCTCCTGACGCATCGGACCCCGACGAGGACTCTTCGGACTCGGTCGGCTCAGATTCTTCCACTGTCGCCGTCTCCGCCGCATCAGCGGCCTTCTTCGCGGCGGCCTCCTTCTCCTGAATGGCCGCTTCGCCCTGCTCGCCCGTGCTCAGTTCGGGACGACCCTCCACAAAGGCACAGCGATTCACAAGGCCACCCGCCGAATCAAACGTCATGACGGTCACGGCCATGCGTGCGCCGACCTGCGGAACGGAACGATGGATGCGCACCGCCGTCTGGGGGGAAAGTTTCCATGCCAAGGTCTTGTCCGAGACCTTCTCCTCGTTTGTCTCGAAATCCTTCGTGTACGCGGCCCCCTGATCCAAGTTCACGACATAGTCGCCACTCGTACCGTAAAGCCCCGTGAAAAGGATGTCCTGCGACGTGCGAATCTTGACCTCGTTCGCCGCGTGCATTTCGGGAATGGTGAAATGGCGGCCCTTGACACCGAGCGATCCCGTCACACAGCGAACGACGACCAAATCGCCATCACCCGTCGCCTCGTACGAATAGCGGGAGTCACCAGCCAAGTTGAAGACGGAAAAGCCCGGAGCCGTCACCGTCATCATCCCCTCCGGGAGATTACGCGGCAACTTGAGCGTAATCGTGCCCGACTTCAGGATAATCGTACGGGTCTTGACACCGAGAGGCTGCGCGACCGTCCCAAACGAGGCTTCGCCCTCAATGTTGACTTCGCTCGCCGCTCCAAACTGGATGGTCAGACGGGTCGCGGCACCGATTGTACGGTAGGAACACCCCAACGGATAAAAACGGCCCTCCTCAATGGGCTGCCATGCGGAGGCTCCCGGCTTAATGACCTCGGCCTGACCGTCCAGAAGTCGGCACATCGGCAGGGCGAAGTAAAACTTCTCCGGCTGGGCGGCCTGCTTCGTCTTGGCACCTGCGACGACTTCCTCGGCAGGTTCCTCCGAAGATTCGTCGGTCATCGAATCTTCTTCCTGTGCACTTGCGCAAACCACTGCAACAGCCGCCGCACCACAAATCAAAACGCGGGATATCCTCTTCATTTTATCAGTCCTTTCAGACGAGATGAGCACCATCGGAAGGACGAATCAGGCTCACGGTCGGCAAATCGCCGTGTTTGGCCTTGTACTCGTTCTTGATGGCTTCGGCAATCTCATCGGCCGCCGTCGGGTCAACCAGCAGGCAACAGCTTCCGCCGAAGCCACCACCCGACAGGCGCGCCCCATAAACAGCCGGAATCGCCTTCGCCGCATCCACAATCGTGTCCAGTTCCTCGCAGGAGTTCTCAAACCAATTACGGCTTGACTCGTGCGAATCGTACATCAAGGCACCAAAACCGGCGAGGTCGCCCTTCTCAAGCAATGCCGCGCCCTGCAGCACGCGCTCGTCCTCGCCAATCGGGTGGACGGCCCGCTTCGCCGTCGTTTCGCTCAAACCACCCCGATAGAGCACCCACTCGGCCATCGTCACATCGCGCAGATGTGTCACCTTCTTGCGCAAAATCGAGGCGAAATACTTCGCCGCCGTCTCACACGCCTCACGCCGCGAGGCATAGGCCCCGTCGACCAGCGCATGACGCGCATTCGACTTGACCATCATGAAGGCTACCTTCGGGCCCAGCGAGACATTCTCGAATGTGCAGTAGCGGAAATCGCTCTTGACGAGAGCACCCTCCTTGCCATACAGCGAGGAGGCCTGGTCCAGCAGACCGCAGGGGCACCCCGCAAAGGTGTGCTCGGCCTTCTGGCCAATCTTCGCCATCTCGGTCTTGGACTTCTCGATGCCGTAGAGCTTCGAGAGCGCCAGCACCGTGCACATCTCAAGCGCCGCCGAGGAAGAAAGCCCCGCCCCGAGCGGAATGTTGCCGAGAAACGCCGCCTTGAACCCGTGCGGGGCCGTCGCCGGCTTGCCGTCGAACAGCCAGTTGAACGTCCCCGTCACATAGTTCTGCCAGGTCATCGTCTTCGCCGGGGCAACCGTCTTCGTCGTGAACTTGGCGGTCTCCATCAGATCCGCCGCCATCAGCTCGCACGAGTCGTCCGCCGTCGGAGAGACGGCAAAGAACGTCCCCTTATCAATCGCGGCAGAAAAGACATAACCCTCGTTATAGTCGGTGTGGTTACCGAGGACCTCGATGCGCCCCGGCGCATATGCCACAATCTGCGGCTTCGCCCCATAGAGCTTCTCAAACTTCGCAACGAGTTCGTCGTAGATTTCCTGATTCTGCATGGCTTGAGTTCCTTAAATTCCTAAATAGACCTTATTCGGCGCGCTTCGTCGGCTTCGAAAGGAAGTTTGCGTACACAAACACATAGGCAAACAGCGCGATTGTAAACCAGTAGCTACCGAGATAGCCAATCTTCCCTGCAAGCATACCCTGAAGCGGCAGGCAAACACCACCGAAAACGCAGGCCATAAAGATGCCCGAACCCATCGGGACATACTTGCCAAGTCCCTCTGCCGCCAGATTGAAGAGACCGCCCCACATAACCGATGTCGCAAGGCCGCAAACAAACAAAAGACACATTGACAACGGCAAGGTCTTCCCGAAAATCGTTACAAGTTTAACAGGCAAGAACATCATTGCAAGAAGCGTAACAATACCAAGAATGGACAGAACCGTTATCATTGCACGCGAACTAACCTTGCCACCGATGGCACCACCGACGATTCGTCCGATCATCATGGCAAACCAGTAGACGGCAACAACGCTACCTGCGACAGCGGGCCCAACACCCTCCATCTCGCTCATGTACAAATTGGCCATGTTCGGAATGCCAGACTCAATCGTAATGTAGAAGAAAATTGCAAGCGCACCCAATGTGAAGTGGCGGAACTTAAGCGTCGTAATAATATCTTTAATAACATTTGTCTTACCAGAAAGACGGTCCGCCTTCTCTTCTGCCGTCTCCATATGCGGCTCAGGAATGCGCGAGGAACAGACAACCACAAATGCAACAGCAAAGAGGGCCATCGCGATAAGCATCGCCGGCGCGACCTTGGCAACCGTCGCATTATCCACTGAGCCACCAATCAGCCATCCAAGGACCATCGGCGCAAGAGTCGCACCAACAGAATTGAGCGAACATCCCATCTGAACGAGCTGATTGCCCTTATTGCCACCACCACCGAGTGTATTGAGGAGGGGATTAACAACAAGATTCAAAAGGCACATCGAGAAACCAGCAACGAATGCACCGGTAATGTACACATAAAATGGATTAGCCGAAATCGGCACATAACCAGAGAGGAGCTGGATACCCAATCCAATAAAGCCGACAGCCGCCGCAAGAAGCGCCGTGAACTTGTATCCCTTACGTTTGAGGATGAGGCCCCCGGGAATCCCCATGAAAAGATAAGCAAAGAAGTTCGCGGCACTACCCAACTGAGATGCCGTCGCCGAAGCGTTAAACTGGTTCTTGGCAACAACAGCCATTGAACCCGCGAAGTTCGTTACGAAGGCAATCATGAAGAAAAGGGCGAACATCGTGAAGATGGCCGCTAAATTCCCGCCCCGCTTATCCTGATTTTCCATATCTGATTATTCCTTTATGAGGTTGATTGCGCGTATTATAGCGAAATGAACGCGTGAAAGTCAATCCTTCGGCTCAAGAAGGTTGCGTCCCGATTTCAGGGGAACGACGCGCCCCTTCCAGACGAATTCACCGTCAACGCTCTCGGGCAGCACCACGGAACCCGAGGCCTTCCCCGCGTCAAAGCGAAGGTCGACCTCGACGAATCCCTTCGGATGCGGCCGTTTCGCCCGAATGAAGGCAAGCGGTCCGGGCGAAGGGGCAACACGCACTTTCTCAAAGAAGGGCGCGGCACTTTGGATACCCGCCAGGCCCGTCTGCATGAAGACGAGCGGATGCGAACCCCAAGCATGACAATCGCTCCGCGAATCCCGTTCCGCCGATTCCGGCTTCTCAAACGCCGTCATAGCCCCTCGCGCCACATAGTCGCGCCACAAGTCGAGCCGCCGAAGGAAGAGGTCACCCCGTCCAAACTTGAAATACGTCTCAAAGAGGTAATAGGAGAAATAGACCGTGCAACGCGCAAGATTGGGCGCGGCAATCAGCGCCTCGAAGACGCGCTTGGCGCGGTCGTCAGGCAAAAGCCCCGTCAGTAGGGCAAGGCACTGCGCGTGCTCAGAATACACATCCTTCTTCTGCGTATCCGCAAAGAGTCCCTTCTCCTCATTCCAGAAGAGACGATCCACGGCGGCGAATGTCCGCGCCGCCCACCGTTCGTAAAGCTCGGCCCGCTCCACATCCCCGACGGCCCGCTCCACAAAAGCCGCCTGACGGAGCGTCAGCACCCAGTAGAGGTTGTTGACGGCACTCGGCTTCTCGGCATGACCCTCGGGTGCCACGCCAGCCTGCCAACCCGGCACCCAGTCCATGAAACTCCAGCCGGGCAGATTGGCGAGCAATCCGTCCCGATTCTCGTAAAGGGAAATCCCGTCAATCGTGTTGCGCATCCCGGGAAGCCGCGCCCTCAGCCACGCACGGTTCGTGTGCTCGCGCACATAGTCCGCATACATCACGACCTGGCACATCGAGTAGGTCACCGACTCCTGCAATCCCCGCGTCGGCCAGTTCATCGGTATCATGCCGTTGTCCCGCCGCGCATAGTCATAGAGTTCAATTGCGCGGCGAATCAGGCGATCGTCACGGCTCATCGCGGCAAGGATGCGAAGCTGAACACGCGTGTCGCCCGGATACATCTGCTGCTCGTAGAACGGACAGTCGAAGAGCATCTCATGTGCACACATCTGCATCCCCCGCTCGCAAATGCGACGAATGCCGGGCAGGGATGGATCATCCGACTCAAAGACGCTCTCGTCCTCTACCGGATAGCGCGACTCCAGAATGGCAAGGTCCGTCACTTCCAGCGGCTCTTCACCCGTCTCAATCACAATCTTGACCCACCGTCCGCACCGCCACCAAGGCGTTGAGAAGGTGGCACGGTCACACCCATCCAGGCGAAACTGGTCGGTAAAGCCCCTGAATTTCAGTCCCTTCCAGTCCGAACGGTTGTGCGCCTTGCGCCCCTGCTCATTTCGCAAGGCCTCACTCCATCCCCAAGTTATGCGGGACCCCCGCCCGCCCTTCGCCGCGAGAAGCGGATAGGCACAGTAGTAGTTCTCCAAATCCCAGAGGATTTCCCGCTTTTCGTTCGGTCCGACGGTAAACGGTTTTCCAAGTTCGACGCCACCTGTCTTGATGGAGCCGGGCACGCGGCGAACTTCCGTCTGGTCGGGCAGGGCGGACGGATAGAGCAGCCATCCTCTCGCCCGAAGCCCATAGCCGTAAATTGTCCACTCCGACGGATGAAGCGACTTGCGTACGACGACGGCATTCGTCCACGCACTCGGCTGTTCATGGATGAGATCCGTCCCGGACACCGTAAAGGGTGCGCCCACACCCCAGGTCTCGCCACGGTCAAGGCTTTCATCGGCAACGGTCCCCTTCAGTTCGCCGACTTGCCAATCCGCCTTGCCCGTCGTCAGCAGGGCATCGAACACGCCCTCCGCCTTGACGATGAAACCGCCGCGGTAAGACAACTGGGCCAGCGGGGCCTTCTCGCCAATTCGCCAGACGATGGCTTCCATCACATGGTCGCCCGCCGGTATCTCAATGTCGTAGGTCTGGTATGTCCAGTTCTCGACTGAGCCACGGTTCGGCCCGCGACCGACGATCCGTCCGTCCAGCAGAAGGACGAATCGCTCGTCGGCACTCACATCGATGCGCGCCCACGCACCCGGCGAGGTGAAGGCGCGGCGAAGGCGGAGGTATCGCTCGGTCTGCGCACACGATTCCGCCGCGAAACCCGGATGCCACACCCACGCCGCATCGTCTATCGGCTGACACCGGCGAACGCCAAGATCGCCGCGTGAATACCGTTCGGGACGGAAGACGCGCTCGCCCACCTGGGCAACCAGCGTCAACCCGGACGGCACAATCATCAGTGCCGCAAGAATCAGTTTCTTCATCATCGCCTCCTCTCGTGCCACCCGACTTGCGCCGCCAAATTCCCGTCGCGTCAGACGGGGACGACGGCAATCTTCGCGGCGTGTCCGTTGAGTTCCGTTTCCGCACCAGCCCCATTCGGCCCAAATGTGACATCCGTCGCCAGGACTTCTCCCTTCACGTAGTCCAAATGAGCCTTCAAGGCGGCTTCCATTTCCGCATCCGTCTCAACGGTCACGGCAATGCGCTGCGAGACCTCGAAATCGGCTTCCTTGCGCATCGACTGGACATGACTGACGAACTCACGCGCCAGACCCTCGGCAATCAGAGCAGGACTCAACGCCGTTTCAAGCCCGACGACAATGCTACCCGCCGAGGCAACGACAAGACCCGCCTTGGGGCGGCGCGTCACCACCACGTCCTCAGCCGTCACTTCAACACCCTCAATCTGCCGCGGCCACGCGCCCGCGCCGTTCATCGACGCAATCGCGGCGGCGACGGCCTTCATCTTCGGCCCGCACTTCTTGCCGAGCGTCTTGAAGTTCGCCTTCAGCGTGATGTCGCACAGTTCAGTCTCATCCGCGACGAACTCAACCTTCTTGACATTCAGCTCGTCCTCGATAAGCTCCTCAAGCCCCTTGACATCGCCGCCTGCAATCTTGAGCGCGGACAACGGCTGGCGAACCTTGAGGTCATTGTCGGCACGAAGCCGACGACCGAGCTCAACGGCGGCCTGCACGTCGGCCATGCGCCGCTCAAGCTCCAGGTCACGAGCGGCGGCATTCGCCGTCGGGAAGTCACAGAGATGGACGGACTCGGGATCGCTCCCACCCTTCAGGTTGCCGTAGATTTCCTCGGCAATGAACGGCGTAAACGGCGCGGCAACCTTCGAAAGCTGGACGAGCACATAGCGAAGCGTCCGATAGGCGTTCAGCTTGTCGCCATCGTTCGTCGACTTCCAGAAGCGACGACGGCTGCGGCGAATGTACCAGTTCGTCAGGTCTTCGATGAACTTGACGAACGGACGAACCGCCTTCTGGAGGTCATAGGCATCCATCGCCTCCGTGACGTCGGCAATCAGCGTCTCCATCGACGAGACTATCCAGCGGTCCAGAACATTGTCCGATGCCGGCTTGACGACCTCCTTATCCGCGAAGCCATCCACATTCGCATAGGTCACAAAGAAGGAATAGGCGTTCCACCAGGGAATGAGCAAGTCGCGCATGATCTGCTTCACGCCATTTTCGGAGAACTTCAGGTTCTCAGCCCTCACGACGGGCGAATAAATCATGTAGAGGCGAATCGCGTCCGCACCATACGTGTTCAGCATCAGGTTCGGATCGGGATAGTTCTTGAGGCGCTTCGACATCTTCTTGCCGTCCTCCGCAAGAACAAGCCCGTTCACGACGACATTGCGATAGGGCGACTTGCCGAAGAGCATCGTGCCAAGAAGCATCAGCGTGTAGAACCACCCACGCGTCTGGTCAAGGCCCTCGGCGATGAAGTCGGCCGGGAAGAAGTCCCTGAAACCGGCCTCATCCGGCTGCCCGTCCGCACCACCCATGTAGTGCTGCTGCGCATAGGGCATCGAGCCGGACTCAAACCAGCAGTCAAGCACCTCGGGCGTACGGTGATAGGTCTTGCCATCCTTCCGAATCACAATCTTGTCCACGTAATGCTTGTGGAGGTCAGTCACCTTCACGCCCGACAGCGACTCAAGCTCCGCAATTGACCCGACACAAATCATGTCGTTCGGATCCTCATCGTTGATCCACACCGGGATGCAACTGCCCCAGAAGCGGTTACGCGAGATGTTCCAGTCGCGGGCATCCTTCAGCCAGTTTCCGAACCGCTTGTCGCCCACGTACTCGGGCGTCCAGTGCACAGTGGCATTGTTCGCGGCGAGTTTCTCGTGCAGGTCCTCAACCTTCACATACCACGCGTCAATTGCGCGGTAGATGAGCGGCGTGTCAGTTCGATCGCAGTAAGGATAGGAGTGGACGATTGTCGACTGGTGAACGAGCTTGCCCTCAGTTTTCAGCCGCTTGATGATATCCTTGTCGCAGTCCTTGCAGAAACGGCCCTGATATTCGGGAACCTCCGGACCGAACGCCGCGCTCGCATCCAACGGGTCGACAATCGCGTTCATTCCCGCCTCGCGGCAGACGCGGAAGTCGTCCTCACCGTAGGCCGGGGCAATGTGGACGAGGCCCGTACCATCGTCCGTCGTCACATAGTTGTCGTTCAGGACATGGAACGCGCCTTCCGCCCGTTTTGCCGCGTAATAGGGGAAAATCGGATCATATTCCCAGCCTTTGAGCGCAGAACCCTTCATTTCCGCGACGATTTCATACTGTTCAGGCTTCTTGAAGTAGACGGGAAGCCGCGCCTTGGCCATCATGTAGATTGGCCGCGCCGCGTCCGTCAGGTCGCGAACCGCCACATAGTCGATGTCCGCACCGGCACAAATCATCAGGTTCTCGGGCAATGTCCAGGGGGTCGTCGTCCAGATGAGCAGATAGACCGTCGAGTCGGCAGGCAACTTCACGTCGCCTGTCGACAGGGCCTTCACGCGCACGGTCACCGTCGGATCCTGGACATCCTTGTAGTTCGAGCTCGCCTCAAAGTTGGAAAGCGGCGTCGACAGTTTCCAAGAATAGGGCATGATGCGGTGGGACTTATAGACCCGCCCCTGGTTCCAAAGCTGCTTGAACACCCACCAAATCGTCTCCATGAAATCGGGATTCATGGTCTTGTAGTCATGGTCGAAGTCCACCCAGCGACCCATGCGCGTCACCGTCTTGCGCCATTCGGAGACGTACTTCAGCACCATCGAACGGCACTGTTCGTTGAACTTGTCGACACCAAGGGCCTTGATTTCGGGCGTACCCGACACGCCAAGCGCATCCTGCGCAAGAGCCTCAATCGGCAACCCGTGCGTATCCCACCCGAACCGACGCTCCACGTACTTGCCGCGCATCGTCTGGTAGCGCGGCACAATGTCCTTGATCGTCCCCGCCAGCAGGTGCCCGTAGTGCGGCAGTCCCGTGGCAAACGGAGGCCCATCATAAAACTTGTAGCGTTCCTTCCCCTCGTTTTTCTTCAGGGACTTCTCAAAAGTGCCGTTCTTATCCCAAAATGCGAGGATTCCCTCCTCCATTTTCGGGAACGCAACCTTATTCGATACCGGTTTAAACATCTCTTCTTTGCTCCGTTTCTACTGAACTTGGCATATTATACCATAAACCGCCCGCTCGAGTGTTTGCGCGAAGTTGTCGCTCGGTCTCGGCTTCCACGGTTGCAACACTTCGCACGCACCCCCACCCGAGACGAGGAACAGGCCGTTCTCAGGCCGAAACGCGGCGGATGGTCTTGCCGGCTTGCCGTCCGGCAGGCCTCGTCCCTTAGGTTGCGCAACCCCCTGCCTAATCCTCCCCAACGGCACTGACGGACTCGGCGATGCCCAGCGAACACGCCTCCGCCCCCCTCGGAATCCGGGCCATAGGCGAACGAAAGAGACCGCGCTTCGGCAGCGGGGCAGACGGACGAACCGACGCGCCATTCGAGACCTGCCCATCGGAGCAAGTTCCCATGCCCATCAGAAAGAAACTTACTCGGGAGTAAGTTCAGACTTACTCAGGAGTAAGTTTTGACTTACTGCGCAGTAAGTCTCCGTCCATTGGGCATCAGAACACCAGACGATGCGCACGCCCCGCGAAGGCAAGGCTCACAAGTGCCCCTTCCGACGCCTTTCATTCGGGAAAACACCCGAGATAAAGTCCAAAAACGATGCTTTCATCGCAATTTCCGCAAGGGCAACCGAACCTTCGGGGGCTGGCACGACAGCCCATCAAAGCACCAGCGTGAACGGGCGGCAACCACAACGCGGCAGTTTTCGTGCCCTGTTGTGTCCGCCCGCAGGGTCTCAAGCCGCCCCTCAGCGTGCCGCGCCGCGGCTTTCTCCGTCCAAATCCCCGCGCAATCTGCAGGGAATAACAAATGTCCGCCCATTTTTGATATAATCTCGTTTGGAGGTCTTCACAGATGGCAGACGAGACAAAACAACCCGGCGGATACGCCTTCGGAACCTTTCAGGGGGTCTTCACGCCCAGCATCCTGACGATTATCGGCGTGGTCATGTACCTGCGCTTCGGCTGGATGATCGGCAATGTGGGGCTCGCCAACGCCCTTCTCCTCGTCACAATCGGCAGTTCCATCACCCTCCTGACGGGGTTGTCGATTTCCGCCCTTGCAACCAATATGCGCATGAAGGGCGGCGGAGCCTACTTCATGCTGTCGCGCTCGCTTGGGCTCGAATCGGGTGCCGCGCTCGGAATCCCCCTCGTCCTGGCGCAGACGATTGGCGTATCCTTCTACATCGCCGGCTTCGCCGAGGCCCTGACGCAATCTGGCCTGCCCGTCGTCTCCGGCTGGGACGCGAGAACGGTCGGGCTCATCACGCTTTGCATCCTCGCCCTCGTGTCGACGCTCTCGGCCGATATTGCCCTTAAGTCGCAGTATTTCATCATGGGAGCGATTGTCCTCTCACTTATCTCATTCTTCCTTGGCCAGGCACCCAAACCGCCGCCGCCCGGCACGCTCCCGTCGACACCCTCACTCGGCTTCTGGCCCGTCTTCGCCGTCTTCTTTCCGGCCGTCACTGGCATCTTGTCCGGACTCGGCATGTCCGGCGACCTGCGCAACCCGAGCAAGTCAATCCCACGCGGCACAATTGCCGCCGTCCTCACGGGCTATGTCATCTACATGGCAATTCCACTTGTCCTGACGGCATTCGTGGACGATGCAGACTGGCTTCGGGCCGATACGATGCTCCTCCAGAAATGCGCCCGTTGGCCGTTCCTCATCCTGCTGGGCGTGTGGGCGGCGACGCTCTCCAGTGCCGTCGGCAGTTTTCTCTGCGCCCCACGCGTCCTCCAGGCCCTGGCCCGCGACCGGCTTCTCCCCGCTTTCTTCGGACGCGGATTCGGCAAGACGGACGACCCTCGGCTCTCCTCCCTTCTCTGCTTTGCACTCGCCGCCGTCGGCATTGCCCTCGGGGATATCAACATCATCGCCCCCATCCTGACGCTGTTCAATCTCTCGACCTACGCGCTCCTCAACTTCGCGGCAGCAGCGGAGGAACTGTTGGCGAACCCCTCGTGGCGCCCGACATTCCGCGTCCGCGCCATCTTCCCCATTCTCGGCTTTGCCGGTTGCGTGGGAGCCATGTTCATGATCAGTTCGGGCTGGACCTTCACAGCACTTGCCTGCGAATTCGCGATTTACGCGCTCGTCAAACGGCGGCAACTCCGCGTCCAGTTCGGCGACCTACGCACCGGACTGATGGCCGCGCTCGTGCGTTTCGCCTTCCGTCGGCTCGCGAACGATGACCATGCGGAGCGAAACTGGCGACCGAACCTCCTCGTCTTCTCCCGACTGCCCGTCCAGAATCCGCGGCTCCTGCAACTCGCCAAGGCCATCTCGGGCGGACGCAGTTTCGTCACGCTTGCAAGCCTCCTGCCCGATTCGGGGACGACGCTCGACACGGCGACACTCCAGGATGCCGTCCGACGCACGGGATCCAATATGGATCTTGAACTCGTCCCCCTCCTGTGCCGCACGAACGACACCTGGGCCGGCATTTCGGAAATCATCCGAACCTACGGTTTCGGCCCGCTCGTGCCAAACACCGTCCTCGTCGGACAGCCCGCCCCCGACCACGCGGCGGAATTTACGGGGCTGATTGCAGACTGCGTCCGCGAGAAACGCAATGTTCTCGTCGTCGGGACGGCTAACAGTGCTCCCCTCGACGGAGTCATTGACCTCTGGTGGCGCGGCGGCGGCAACAACGGCGCACTCATGCTGGCCCTCGCCGTCCTTCTGCGCCGAAACGACAGCTGGCGACGGCATCCCCTGCGCGTCAATATGCTCGTCCACAACCGCACGGGTGAGCAGGCCCACGCCCAGTTGGCGGACTTTCTCTCTTCGGCCCGCATCGAAACCGAAACGCGCATTATCGACACCGACGGACGACCCTTCACGGAAGTCCTCGCCCGCCACTCGTCCGATGCCGCACTATCCCTCATCGGACTGCGCCCACCGAAGGATGGCGAAAGCCCCTCCACCTACGGCGGCTACATTGAGCACCTCCGGGCCGACCTCTCCGATGTCCCATCCCCCGTCTTCGTCCTCTCGGCGGACGGAAGCGACCTCAGCCAGATCTTCTCATAACACACGCGGCAGATTCAATCCGCCGCGCCTCTCGCCTCCGAAAAGCCAATTCCACCCCAATGCGCGGCAGTTTGCGGGGGTCGGGGCTTAGCCCCCGTCCTTGCGAGTCTCAACTGCAACTCGTGCGAAAACTAACGGCAACTCTTGTGCGTGCTAAGTGCAACTCACCCGACTTGCACTTAGCAAACCCGACAGGCGCGGCATCACGCCGATGGAAGTTTCGCCTTGGCGAGGACACCCTCCTCAAGGGCCTGATGAAGCCGTGCTCGATCGCCCTCGGCAAGTGCCGTATGGAAATCCTGCAAGCGGGCGATATAGCGGTCCAGAACAGGCAAAAGTGCCGCACAATTGAGCATAAAGAGATCCGTCCAGACATTGGGATCAGGTGCACCGACCCGCGCCATGTCGCGGAAACTGCCCGCCGAATACCCCACATGATCCTGCGCCAGCGGCTCTCGCACATAGGCCGAGGAAATCAAATGGCACAGCTGGCTCGTAAACGCAATCATCTCATCATGATGGCGCGGATCGGTATAGACGACCCGCGCAAAGCCCAAGTCGCGGCAAAGCCCCTCCAACAGATCCAGCGGAGCGCGACCGTAGGTCGGATAGGGCACAAGAATCATGGATGCGCCGTCAAACAGGTCGGCGGATGCATTGTCCCAGCCCGTGCGCTCCTTTCCGGCCATGGGATGGCCCCCGACGAAGACGAAATCGGTGGAATACGCGTATTTCTGGCACGCCTCATAGACAAACGACTTCACGCCCGTCACATCCACGACAATCGCGCCCTTCTTCAGGTCAGGAACAATTGCATCCACCACGCCCACGACGGCGGCAGGTGGCACGGCGACAAAGACGACATCCGCCTCGACAACTTGCGGACGCTCACCCTTGTCTGTCGCCACCGCCCGATGGCCCGCCCGGAGCGCGGCCTTGACGATTGACCCGCCAATCAGACCCTTGCCCACGACCGAAACATTCAGTGCTTTCCCCGTCCTCATAAGTGCCGCGCCTCCTTAATTGCCTCCCAGGCCGCATTGACCTTGGCCATCATGTCCGTCGCCTTGCTGACCATCTCGTCTGGCAGTCCCTGCGCCCGAAGAGTATCGGGATGATACCGCTTCGCCTTTTCATGATAGGCCTTGCGAACCGCCGCGTCGCTGACCGAAGCGTCAACGCCCAAGATCGAATAGGCCTCCACCAGCGCATTGCGTTCTGTCCTCGATGCGCTTTCATGCCACGCCTGACTACCGGCAAGACGTTCGGAAGCGAAAAGGCTGAACCAGTGGGGGCGAATGCTCAGCGCGACGGGAATGCGCCGGAGGATTTCCAGTTCCACAGACCCAACCACGCCATCCGAACAAGCGAGATCCCACAGGAGTTCATAGAAGATTTCGCGGATTTCAACCGAGCCGACGGATGCCGCGAACTCCCCGGCATACTCGTAGATGGTGTGGGCATCGTCCTTCGCCTTCCTGAAGACGTCAATGGCGATTTCGCGCGCCTCGGGCGTGAAGCCAAGGCGACGGAAAGCCTGCTCGACGGACGCGATTTCCTCACGGGAGACGCGACCATCAGCCTTGGCCATCTTTGCAAGCATCGCCGCCGCGCTGGCACAGAAGATGAAATCGCGCCGCCGCCCATCAGCAGACGAAATGCCCGACCCAACCACACGGCCAAGTTGCTGGCTAAACGACACTTTGTCCGAAAAGGAGAACTTCCGCTCAACACCATTCCCAAGAACGGCACCAAACAATGCGCCAAGGGGTCCCCCGAAGAAGAACCCCATCATACCGCCAATTGCGATGCCCTTAAGTCCCATGTCGAAAAGTTCAGTTCCTGATGGTTGTCCCGAGTGGATTCGAACCACTTCGAAGGGTATCAAAAACCCCTATGCTGCCATTACATCACGGGACAATCGTGTGAGCGCTCCAGGCCCGCAGGCCTTTCGCGTTCAGAAGTGCCGCAATTTCGCGTCCCCGCACTTCATTCGGGACGAGACCGAAGACAGTCGATCCACTGCCACTCATCAGCGCACGCTCAACCCCGGCCGATTCCATCGCCCGAAGTGCCGCGCCAACCTCCGGGTGAAGCGCAATCGCCGTCGGCTGAAGATCGTTCATCATCGCCGCCGCAACCCGCCGCCAGTCGCCGGATTCAATGGCTGAGCGCATATTATACACTATTGAAAGGTCATCTGTCACGCGTGGACGGTAATTCGAATAAACTTCGCCCGTCGGACACGCCACGCCCGGATTCGCCAGCACGAGGTTCAGTTCATGAGACAACGGGAAAGGAGTGACGATTTCACCGCGCCCCTCCATCAGAACCGCCCCGCCAAGGACCAATGCCGGCACATCGCTACCAACTGCCGCGCCAAGCTCGGCCAATTGACGACGCGACTTCCCGAGTCTCCACATCTCGTTGAGAGCGACGAGCGTGGCCGCTGCATCCGCACTGCCGCCGCCAAGCCCACCGCCGGCCGGGATGCGCTTCTCGACATGAATCGCCGCGCCAAGGGACGGGTTGCCGACGGATTCCGCCAGAACACGCGCCGCCTTCAGGCAGAGATCGTCCGCATACCCCGTATCGCATGTGAGACCGTCCGCCTCCACAATCTCAAGACTGTCAGCAAGCGAAATCGGGGCAACAAGCGAGCGGAGGGCATGATATCCGTCCGCCCGGACTCCGAAGACCTCAAGCGTTAAGTTGACCTTGGCGCAGGCCTCAATCCTCATCGTCCTCAGAGGTCTCGTCGTCGTCATCCTCGATAAAGTCATCCTCGGTGTCGTCATCGCAATCGTCGTCGTCACCGAGAACGCCGTTCGGCTGCAACACCGCAAAGATCTGGGACGCCAGGGCACAGCACTTGAACTCGTCCTTTGAAATTCGAACCTGATAACAGATGTCCTCCTCCTCACGCCACATCGCACCAGCCGTTCCACCATTGCCAGGCGGCGGAAGGGCCGCCGACATCGGATTCAGGACCTGCACCTGCTCGTCCTCGCCGAGAAGTCCGGCATCCACCAACTGCGGAAGCCACGCCTTCAGCAACTCGTAAAACGAGTAGCACGAGGCAGAAAAGACGGGCTTGTCGGCCACCTCGGGCAATGTCCGCGCATAGCGCTCGGCGGGCGAAACCGAAGCCTTCACGCCCTTGACGCCGAATTGTGCGCGCAGACAGACATCCTTCATGCCATTCTCTTCAAGCATGAAACGCGCCTTCGCCTTCAGTTCATCGAAGAGTTCCCTGACCTTCGGGGCATCCGCCTTGAAGAGTTCATTCGTCTTGAGTCCAGCAACCAGCGGCACAATGTCCAGCACCACCGACAGGGTGCGATCCTTCTCCGAAACATCCACGCCCAGTGCCAAAAGGCTCATGCCGTACTTCGCAAGGACTTCATCCACCTTGTCAGTATCGAGCATCTCATCACCCGGCTGGAACGCGTCTTCCGTTCCGGCCTGCGCTCCCATCGCGCCCGCATCGGCGAAGTCAAGAGGCCCCTTCCCGAGGACAGTCCTCCCCATCTTGGACAGGCCCGACCCCGAACGCGGCACCAGACGACCGCGGAAGTCAACTCCCAAGTCGTTGACCCGCAAGCCGATGTCAATGGAGGCTATATCCTGAAGAAGCTCCCGCACCGCGTCAATCTGAACCTGCTCGACCGCATTCGTCTCATGGGTGGGAGTTGCCGTGCCACGCACCGCGAGGCTGAACCCCTTGAGCTCGGTGACTCTGGCACGAATGACATCACCATCCATCGCCTGCTGGGCGGCATCGATTTCCGTCAGCGCCGGGCCGATGAACGCCTCATACCGCGCCGTGGCCACCCACTGACCGTCCTTCGAGAAGGCGAGATAGTACTTCTCGCCCCGTGGGTTGCGTGCGATAATGAGTCCGTTCGTCTCAACCGACCCCGGATGGTCGGCAAGGAATTTCGCCTTTGTCCGACGAACAGGATAGAGAATCGCATAGTTGAGGTTGTCGAGGGCATTGCTCGTATTCAGTGCCGATTCGGGAATGTAGCCCAACAGCAGTGCGCTCGAATTCTCACGCATCGGCCCGAGAAACTGTGCAATCGGATTGTTCGCCACCTGCGGTGCCACCATCGGCCCAAGCATGGCAATGCCGCAATGCTCACCGAGCTTGGCAAAGGCCTTGATGCACGCCGTCGTGTCCGCAAACTGGACGGACAAGACCTTGGTCGGGTTCGCACCGACAGTCCACGCGGCACAAAGTGCCGCGACTACGAGCAACCTCTTCATATTCTCTTCCCTTTCCTTTGGTTTACCTACTTAGCCGCCTTGTGGGAGCACTCACAGCAGCACTCCTCAACCGGCAGCAAATCCGCAATGGCATTCGCCACATTCTCGAAGAGCGTGTCGAGCTTCTCCTTCGGAATCGTCGAGAAGGCGAGGCGAATCAAACCCGACAGAACAATCGTACCCGTCGAATACTCCTCAATAAGACGACGACGCACAGCCTCCGCTTCCACGCCAATCGGCTTGACGCACATGAAGTAGCCGCTGTTGAACGGCATGACCTCAAAGAAGTCCGCATACTCGATGTGCTTCTTCAGGATGCGGCGGATTTCCATGTAACGCTTGCGCAGGACGGCGTATTTCTCGCGCTTCTGCCTCGCATAGCCGGGGTCGGAATAAGCGGCAATCGCCATATGCTGACCGATGGAGGACGCATTCGAGATGCAGCTGCGCACATCACCCGCCGCCTTTGCCTCAAGGGCCTTCAGCTGATCGTCCGTCGCACCCTTGAACGCAAAGGTGATGAAACCGACGCGGAGGCCCCACACATAGTCCTCCTTCGTCGTGCCGTCCAGCTTCACAGCCAGCACGTTCTTGTCGAGCGCGGCAAATTCGGCGAAAAGCGACTCCTCATGGATGCCCTTCTCATAGACGAGACCGAAGTAGGCATCGTCAAGGACGACGACGACTTTCGTCCCCTTGCGGGCAACGGACTTGACGGCCGCGACAATCTTCTTCGCATCCTCAACGGTTGCCGTATAGCCGGTCGGATTGTTCGGGAAGTTGAGGATCAGGATCTTCTTTCCCTTGGCAGGGGCCAACAAGGCCTGCTTCATCGCGGCCGCGTCAAACGAACCCTTCTTGAAGGTGTTGAACGTCCTGATTCCGCACCCGGCGGCCTCGCCGAAAATCAGCTCATAGTTGTCCCAGAAGAGATCTGGCACGACCAGTTCGTCCTCGGGCGCGGCAAAAAGTTCCGCCGCGATGCGCAAACCGTGCGTCAGAGCGTTCGTGACAACCGGGTTGGAGAACCTGACACCCTTGAGCGAGGGATTCTTCTTAATCTCCATCTCGCGCCAAAGTTCGCGCAGTTTCGGCAACCCAAAACTGCCCGCATAGAGAAAGGCCTTCTTGCCGAGCGCCGTGTTTTTGTTGAAGCAATCCATGACGAGCGGCGTACCATCTTCCTCAAACGCCATGCCAATCGTTGCGTTGATTTCGCACTTCTTGGCTTCCGCTCCCTGACCAAGAATACCGCCATAGGGAAAGAACATCCGACGGCCGACGGGTGAGAGAAAATCCACGGCATCGCCGAGGGTTTCGTTCAACTTCTTCGCGAGACTGTTCATAGTGGGAGATATTATACCATAAACCGCCCTCTCGGGGGCTTGCGCAGAATCCGTCCCTCGCCGTTTTGCCGCGCCTGTCGTCCGGCAGGCCTCGTCCCTTGGGTTGCCCAACGGCCCGAGAGCGAGCCGCTGACTGACAGGTCCCTTCAGCGTTCGAGCGTCGCGGGGTCGACCACAACTTCGATACAACCCGCCGCGCCGCAGGCAATCTCATACGGATTGTAGAAGAAATGCAGGCCGTCTTTCGCAAAGTAGAAGTTCTCGCTCACCCGAACCTCATCTTGCAGATGCTCGGCTCCGCCCAGTTTTCGAATGGCCCCCTCGCGCAGGCGACGCTCCAGTGTAGGCCACTGGCGGCGCGGCACAAAATCAAGAATCCCGAGAATCCGTCCACTACCCCGTTCAATCGTCCCAACCGTCACTACATGGTGATTGCCATTTCCCCCGTAATAATCCTCCGTATCCGCCCTAAAGCTCACAAAGCGCGAGTCCTTGTAGACAACTTCACACTTTCGCACGGAGTAAAAGGAAGTCGATTCAGCGGACAATTCCATCGTCTCAGGATAGAATGGATCGTCCGAGCTGGGTTTGGCCTGCGCGGCCTTTTGCAGAATCCCGACATAGTCCGCAACCGACAGGGGCCTCGACCCATCAAGCTGTCGACCCGCAGGATCGCCCGCATACTGACAGCCCCCCAACAGAAGAACGAGCACAACACCCAATGAAACTGCTTTTCTCATTTTCCCTTTCCTCCCAGTCAGAAATGACATGCTTCGGTCGTCGCCCCGAGTCGGACGACTTCCCGTGCAAAATCCTTGTCGCTCGTCTTAACGGAAATGCGCGACAATTCGCCGCGAAACCGCGCCATTCGCAGAAAATCACAGATAAACCGATCGGCACGATGCAGGCCCGTCCCGCCCGTATACGAAAGGCGCATCCGCCCCTCAACACGCGCATTCTCCTTCGCACCATCAAAGACAATCCAGACGAAATCCTGCGGATTCGCCGCGAGATACCCGCGCACACGCTCAATGAGAGCCGTCGGATTCGGGGCCTCCCGATTGGCCCCCAGGATGAGATTCCAGCCATCGACGATGATGAAGCGTCCGTCGGGCGGCAGCGTCCGCAAGTCTTCCGCCGCCAAAATGGCAAGGTCAAAGTGCCGCGACAGCGACTCGCTCTCCGTCTTGAGCCGGTGATTCTCCTCCTTTAGATGCGCAACTTCCGCCCGCAATTCCCGCACATGGAGGAGACGGGAATCCATCATCACCTGCTGGGCGTTCATGCCGTCCCCCGCCTTCCCGGTCGCGTCCGATGCAGAAATGCCCGCAGGCGCCCCCGATGCAGCGCGGCAGAAATGAGGAAATAGACGACCCCACCAAGGCCGATGAGAACCGCCAACGAGAGGATGGCGTTCATGTGTGCCAAGAAGGGCCGCGCACCGAACACCGCACCCCCCATCACCAGGGCGGCAAGAAGCATCTTGGCAATGGGCAGTGCCGCGCCCGACCAAAGGCCAAGGCTCCCATTCTTCCGCCGGGCGAAGATCAGCAGCTGTAGGCATCCCCCCGCCGCGCAAAGGACAGTCGAGACGGCGAGTCCAACATGCCGCCATTCAACCGGCAGAAGGAAGACGGCCAATATGTTCAGCGCGGCATTCAGGCAGACCGTCATCACCGAAACGCGAAGCGGCGTCCTCATGTCATTCTGGGCCTGAAACCACGGCACCATCGACTTCTGAAAACCGAAGAAACCAAGCCCCACCGCATAAACCGCCAGCGCACGGGACACGCGCACCGTCGCCTGCGCATCGAAGTCGCCCCCCTCATAAATGACACGCGTGACCTCGGGAGCAAGGATGCAGAGCCCCACGGCCGCCGGAATCATCACGAAAAGAAGCGAAGTTACGGACGAGACAAGCGCCTGGCGTGCACCGGCCACATCCTGCCGCGCAAAGAAGCCGGCGAACGTCGGCAGGAGAACCGTCCCGAAGGCCACACCGATGACACCCAGCGGAAGGTCCATCAGCCGCTCGGCATAGCCGATAACACCCGCCGCCCAAGGACTCGCCCACTGCGCCAAGACCTGGTCCAGCATGTAGTTGACCTGTATGGCTCCCGCCCCGAACGCGGCAATTCCGAGGTTGCGCCACACGAGCCTCGTCTTCTCATCGCGCCACCCGACAAATGTGAGAAAAGGACGCACACCCGCCCGATGCATACAGACGAACATGAACGCCATCTGGACCGCCCCCGCCGCGAGGATGGACCAGGCGACGACTTTCACCCGTTCGCGGGGCGTCAACCCGGGAATGAACAGCAGAACAGCCAACGTGGCAATCCACAGGACATTGAGCAAGGCCGGCATGAATCCGGCGGCCTTGAAGCGTCCCAATGTGTTGAGGACACCCATCCCAAACGCCGCGCCGCAGATAAAAAGCATGTAGGGAAGCAGAATCTCAACGAGCGAAACAATCAGCTCCGCACGAGGCCCCAGATTGGCAAAATGACTCCACAGCCCCAAGGCGCCGCAGGAGAGTGCAACAAGTGCCAGCAAGGCAACGAACACCGTCGTCATGACGGCCCGCGCAAGCCGCCCGGCCCGTGCAAGGCCCACCGCCTCGACTTCGCCTCGGAAGATGGGCACAAACGCCGCCGTCAAAGCCCCCTCCCCGAAGAGCTTGCGCATCATGTTCGGAATGGCGAAGGCGAGGGTAAAGGCCGACTGCTCAACCCCCGCACCAATCAGGCGGGACTGCAACATCTCCCGCACAAGTCCAAGGACGCGGCTCAAGGCCGTCAAGGACCCAACGATAAAGGCGTTGCCAAGAATTCCCTTCGACACGGGAATCGCTCACTTCCTCGCCGCGAGACGCTTCTGGACGGCTTCCGTCACAAAAGGCACCGTATCGCCGCCATACCGGGCAATTTCACGCACGGTCGAAGCCGTCACATAGGACAGGTTCTCGCTCGGCATCATGAAGAGCGTCTCAATCTCGGGAGCCATCCTCCGATTGGTCAGGGCCATCTGAAACTCATACTCGAAGTCGCTGTAGACCCGAACGCCGCGAATCACGACGCGAGCCCCTTCGCGGCGGCAGAAGTCCACCAACAGCGTGTCCAGAACCTTGACGGTCACATTCGTCAACCCCGCCCGCTCAACGTCCTCGCGAATCATCGCGAGCCGCTCCTCGCCGGGGAACATCGCCCCCGCCTTCGTGCTGGTCGCCGCGACAGCGACAATCAGACGATCGTAGAGCGTCGACGCACGAACGATGAGGTCGAAGTGTCCCTTCGTCATCGGATCAAATGTGCCCGGATAAACCGCTATTTTCTCCGACATGGCCGCTGAATCCTCAACCAATCTTAGACTTGAGTTCCTTGACTTCCGCTCGAAGCTTCGCCACCATCTTCGGCAGGAGCACTCGTCCGCCGAAGTCCTTCATGCTCTCAGCCGGCGCACCAAGGACGTACTTGACGGAGCCATCGAGCGTCTGCGAGACACCGGCCTGCGGGCCAACCTGAACGCCGTCCGCGACCTTGATATGCCCCGAAACGCCAGCCTGCGCCCAAATGAGGCACCCGTACCCAATCTCCGTCGAACCAGCGACTCCCGACTGGGCAATCAGTCCCGAATAGCCCTTGACCTTCACATTGTGCCCAATCTGCACAAGGTTGTCAATCTTCGTCATCGGGCCGATATAGGTCCGCCCGATGCGCGCACGGTCAATCGTCGTGTTGGAGCCGATTTCAACGCCATCGCCAATCTCGACAATGCCCAGCTGCGGAATCTTCTCGATGAAGACGCTGCCATCCGGGCGGCGACCGTTGTTGAAGCCGTAGCCGTCACCACCAAGGCGAACGCCGCAATGGATAATACACGAGCGTCCGACAATCGTCCCCTCGCGAAGCGTCACCTGCGGATAGATGTGCGTCCCTGCACCGACCTTGCAACCCTCACCAATGAAGACCTGAGCCTCGATAACCGCGCCCTCGCCGATCTCGGCCCCCTTCTCAATGACGGTGAACGCCCCCACATGGACATTCGGCCCCAACTTGACCGAGGCATCGACAATCGCCGTCGGGTGGACACCCGGCGCACGGACGGGTTCGGGCGGAGCGAACAGCTTCGCCGCCGCCATGCAGGCGTGATTGGGGTCGCTCACGCGGATGATGGAGCACGGCGCACCGCGATCCCAGTCCGGCGGGAGCAGAACCGCGCTCGCCTTCGTCGCCTGGACGAGTTTCACATGCTTCGGATCCTTGCAGAAGCTCAAGTCGCCCGGGCGCGCCTCCTCAAGGCCGCCGCAGGCGCTTAACTCAACATCCGCTCCTTCGAGGCTACCCCCGAGGATTTTCGCCAACTCACTTGCCTTCATCTTTCTTCGCCACCTTTTCGGGGTCAACACCAAGGGACTTCAGAATCGCCGCCGTCATGTCAAAGGACGCATTCACATACGGAACGACGTTCGCATCCAGAATCAAGTCGTAGCCATTCTCCTTCGCATAGGTCGAAATCTTCTCACGAATCTGATCCGTCGTCACCTTCATGAACTGACCCTCAAGCTCCTGAAGCTCCTGCTGGGAACGCATGGCCTCCGAACGGAGGTTCTGCTGACCGCGAAGGAACTTCTCCTGAATGCCCATCAGTTCCTTCTCAATCTTCGCCTTGGCCGAGGCCGCCAGCATCGGGCTGCGCAACTGATCGGCAAGTTCCTTACCTTCCTGCTGAACCTTCTCAAGCTCGTCCTTCAGGGAATCCAACCGCTTCGTATGGCTCTTTTCCGTCTCTGAAAGCATCCGCTTGTCGTGCTCATAGTTCGGGTGGTTGCGGACAATCTTCATGAGATCGACCGTGCCAATCTTCACGTCACCGAATGCGACCGTTGCAACCGCAAGAACCGCAAGCATCATCAGTTTCTTCATCTTCTGTCTTACCTTTCCCTCTCAGCTTTCAAGCTATTTGTATTGGAATTGTTAGAAATCGTAGCCAATCATGAACGAGAACGCCTCTTCCTCGGCCCGATCGGGCTTCTCGATGGGCGTGGCGAAGTCGAGGCGAATCGGGAACATCGGGATATCGATGCGCAGGCCAAGACCAACCGACCAGGCGAACGTATCGGAGAAGTCGAGGTCAAAGGTATCAGCACCCACGGAGCCAACATCCGAAAACGCCGCGAGGCGCAGCATCTTCACAATCGGAATCGTGTACTCGAAATTCATGCAGAAGAGCGTCTTGCCGCCCCACGGCATATCGTCATGCGCCCGCGTGGCGTAAGGCGAGACATTGCGATACTTGACGCCGCGAATTGTGCGCGGGCCGCCGAGGAACATGCGGTCGTAAATCGGCACCTCATCGGTAATCGCGTCAATCGTCTCAGCCCGCACGCCGACCATGAAGACATGATTATACCGCTTCCAGACGGGGAAGTACTGGCGGTGGTTGAAGCCAGCACGCCAATATTCGTTGTCTCCACCAGCCGTCACATCAACGAAGATCTGCGAACGGCCGCCCTTCGTCGGCATCCGGAAGTTGTCGCGTCCGTCACGGCTCCAGAAGAGACGCACCACGGACTCCCAGTTGTCACCGTACAGGCTGTCCTCCTGGTCAAGCGACACCGTCTTGCCGTCATAAACCCAGTCGCCGTGCTCGATGTCGTCAAAGTTGACGTACTCCAGCGTGTAGCGGATGCCAAGGCGGCCGAACGCATCCCACGTCGGCCAGAACTTGACCGGGTAGCTGAACGTTGCCGCCGCGCCCGTGCGGTAGAGGTCGTAGTCGTCGTACCACCGCCCACGGCGATAGCCCTCGACCGTCAACTCCAGCATACGGTCGAAGAGGTGCGGCTCCGTCACGCTCGCCTCATACGTCTGGATGCGTGGACCCCACTGAACATAAGCGCGGCCCTTCTGCCCCGCACCACGGAAGAGCTTGTCGGGCGCAAACAGGTCGAAGTTCGACTGCGAGACTTCCGCCGACAGGTAGACCGAGTCAACCGAGCTTGCACCAAGGCCGACCATGAACGAACCCGTGTTCTTCTCCTCGACCTCGTAGACCAGGTTGCGGTATTCCTCGCCGTTCTCATTCTTGCCGCGCCCACTGTTTTCAAGATAGTAGCGCACACGCGAGAAGTAGTCGAGGTTTTCCAGTCGCCGCTGGCTGCGCTCGGCGCGGTCGGCCAACATCCGATCGCCGGGGCCGAGGGCAATTTCCCGCCGAATCACCTTGTCCTTCGTGTAGTCATTGCCACGGATGACGACATCATCAATCACCACGGGAACGCCCTCCTCCACATCAAAGACGACATCGACAATCGTCGGGTCGTTCTCACGGGGAACGCACTTCACGTCAACACGCGTGTCGGCCAAGCCCGAGTCGCCCGATCCAACCGCCACCTGAATGCGGTGCGCGGCATCCGAGAGTTCCTTCTCCCCCGCGACGGCCCCTTCCTGCGGCAGTTTGCTCCGACTGCGGACGGCCTCGACCGGATAGCGCGTCACGCCCCGGATTTCCGTCTTGCCGAGCCGGTAGCGCGGGCCTTCCTCAACCTTGAAGCAAACGTCCACGCGCCCAGGGTCTTCGGTCTCGACGCGCTTGGGCAGGTCAATCTTGACATCCAGATAGCCGTGATTGCGGTAGACTTCCTCCAACTTCGCAACGCACTGGGCCTGCTGCTCAACCGTGACCGGCGTTTCCGTAAACCAGCCGACGGGATTCCACCAGGGATAGTCGTTGATGGCATCGCGCAGCTCCGTCTCGTCAAAGCACCCCTCACCCGGTGTCCACCACGCCGGGCCCCACCAGGGCTTCTCAACCGCGTGAACCGCCCCGTCGAAGACGAAATTGCGGAACTTCTGCCGCGTCCCCTCGTCCACAAAGAAGGTGACCGTGCAGTTGTTCCCCGCCCCGGGAATCGGGGTGACGAGAGGGGCGACCTTCGCATCGAGGTAATATTTCTTTCGGTAGGCCAAGCGCACCTTCGCCGCCGCCGCCGCCAGGTCTCCCTCGCCATAGAGGAAGCCGTCCTTCAGCTCGGACTCCTTCGCCACACGCGATTCGCTGAAGTAGTCGCAGCCCTTGACGACCATCGGTGCCTGATAGCGAATCTTCCGCTTGACGTAGAACGTCACTTCCACGCCGTCCGCCAGCCGCTGGGCATCGGCCTCAATATCCTCAAATTCGCCCGAATCCTTCAGAGACGTGACATCCCGCGAAATCGTTACGGGGTCGTAGACCATGCCGACCTTCGTCTGGCACCGCGTGATAACGGACCCCGTATCGCCGCCAAACCCATCAAGAATCTTAACCTTGACATCAACAATGTCCGCCGCGAAGACGGACGCACAGGACAACGCCAAAAAAGCGACAAGTCGTTTCATGGCGGCTATTTTACCATATTTATGGCATCCTTCATAGCCCCCCGATCGGACATCGGCTCCTCAACGGACTTGCCGAGACCGGTCGGCAGAACGATTGTCTCGCTGCCGGTGGAAAGCTTCCAGGCGTCAAGTCCGAGCAGGATGTTGTCGGGCTGCGCCAGGAGGTGCTGGCTGTGGACGATGCCGTCCAGCGCCCCGCAGTCCCGCAGCGCACCCACGATGACCGCACGATCTTTCTCGCTCAGCAGGCCCTTGGCCACGGCGTAGCCCGTGTCGATGACGATTCCCATCGCGACGGCATACCCGTGCGGCAGCTTGAAGCCGCTCATCGCCTCTAACCGGAGGGCACTCCACAGGGCAAAGCCCGTGTCGCCCTTCTTCATGCGCGAGGCCACGCAGGACTCGACGACCATCTTGCACGCCTCCGCATCCCGGTTCTTGAACGCCGCCGCCTGTGCCGCGAGCTTCTTCATCAGCGGGCCGTCCGAAACTGCCGCGAGCCGCACGGCCTCGGCATAACCGCCGCGCCAGACACCGTCCAGAATTGAGACGTTGAAGGTCGTGTCGATGACAATTGCCGCCGGGACGCTCGGCACCGAAAGGGCATCCTTGACGCTCTGGTAATCCACGGCCGCCTTCTCGGCAAAACCCGCGTCAATCATCGCGGCAATCGTCGTCGGCATACGGACGACCTTGACTCCGCCCCGCACCTGCGCCGCCGCGTAGCAGGCGACGTCAAGAAGCGCCCCGCCGCCAATCGCCAGCATGCAGTCGCCGACCCCGACCTTCGACATCAGCATGGCGGAAACGATGTTCACCACGCTCTGAAGGTCGTCGCTCTTGACCTTTTCGCCACCGGCAATGACAACCGGGCTGCCGGTCAACTGGATGCCGTGCGCCTGCACATAACGCCCAATCTTCGTGCCAAGCCCCTCGGAGTGCTGGACGACATTCATGTCCGCGACAATCATGACGCGGGGCTTGTCCGCCCCGGTCACAGTCCTCAGGATGACCGCCAGCGTCTCGTTTTCGACATTAAACACATCTTCCGCGAATTCAACGGGATATGGATAGGAGTTCTTCCGCATGTTTTCTCACCACATTTGACTGTTTCTCACCACCGAGCATACGGGCAATCTCGCTCACGCGCTCATCACCCCGCACCTCGGAAATCACCGTACGCGTCCGTCCGCCGGAAACGGACTTCGACACGACAAGATGCCGGTCGCCCCAAACCGCGCTCTGCGGCAGATGCGTAATGGCAATCACCTGATGGTCCCTTGCCACGCTCTTCATCCGCCGACCGACGGCTTCACCGACTTCGCCGCCGATATTGGCATCTATCTCATCAAAAACAAGAATATCCGTCGCGTCATGAGCCGAAAGCACCGTCTTCAGGGCCAGCATGACACGCGCAATCTCACCACTTGAGGCAATCGCCGACAGGGGCCGCGGCGCCTCGCCCGGATTGGGCGCAAACAGGAAGACGACGCGATCGCACCCCGAGGCCGTCGGCTCAATGGCCTCGACCGAGACGATGAGCTTGGCCTGGAGAAACCCAAGACCGTGCAACTCCCGCGTCACGGACTTCGTCAGCCGCTCCGCGACCGCCTGCCGCCGCTTCGAAAGTGCCGCGCCAGCCTCACGGACCGCCGCCTCCGCCGTCGCAACCGCCTTGTGCAACTCGGCCAGCCGCTCCCCCCGGTTCTCAAGCGCATTCAACCGTGCGCGTTTCTTCTCGTAGACATCAAGAATCGACTTGATGTCGACCCCATACTTCCGCTTGAGCCGGTTGACCGTCGTCAGGCGCGCATCCAGTTCCTCAAGTTCGTCGGGATCGGCATCCAACCGCGAAACCGCGTCCGCGACACTTCGGGAGAGTTCCTGGACGCGGATTGTCAGGTCCTCGGCCTCCGCCTTCCACGCCTCCGCATCCGGAAAATGCCGCGCCATGGCCGTCAGCTTCGGTTGCAGGCGAATCAGGGTCTCGGCAACGGACGCGTCATCCCCACCAAGGGCCACCGTAATCTCGTTGGCGGATTCGACAATCTCCTCGGCATGGGCGGCGGCGGCATGGCGTTCGGCGATGTCCTCATCGTCGGCCGACAGGTTCGCCTCGGCAATCTCGTTCACCTGGTAGCGCAAAAGGTCCATCTCTTCTTCGCTTGCGCCATCGGCTGTCAGGGTCTCCAGGGCCTTTCGCTGCACCGACAGGTTCGCCCAGGCTTTCGCATACGCCGCGCCCGGGCCGTCGTTCGTGCCAAGCCCACCGAACGAGTCGAGCACCGACAGTTGGAACCCGTCCTCCAGCAGCTTCTGATTCGCCCGCGGGCCATGGACGTCCACGAGTTCCGCACCAAGCCGCCGCAGCGTCGACACCGTTGTCGCGGCATCGTTCACCCAGGCCCGACCGCCGCCACCGGCGGCAATCGTCCGCCGCACAATCATCTCACCGTCTTCGCACGGCGGAAGGCCGGCCTCGTCAAGAATCGCCGCGACTTTCGGCTGAAGACGACGCGAAACCGCGAAAGTGGCCTCAACCCGGGCCTCATTCGCGCCATCGCGCACCACAGAACTGTCGGCCCGACCGCCCAAGACCAATTCAAGAGCGCCCATCAGCACCGACTTTCCTGCGCCTGTCTCGCCGGTGAGCACATTCAGGCCGGACGCAAACTCCGCCTCTGCCTGCTCAACGACCGCCAGATTGGAAACTGTCAACCTCGAAAGCATTCCTTATTCAATCCTCGACGGCTCAACAAGACCGTCCATATCCCTTCTCAGTGGCGCATATTGTACCAAATCCGCCCCAAACTGCATAGAGGGGGACCGCTCGTTCGGATTGCAAAAAAAGATGGTAACTTGCAAGGGTAGTGGGTCAGCAAGAAGTAATCCTTCTTGGCAAGATGTGAATCGTAATCATACGCCGTTTCTCCGTTGAGTGATTCCCTGTGCATTGAGTTGATCCAGTCCTCGAGGTCCCGGATCTCGCGCCGCGACGTGCGGCTGAAGTCGGTTCCCTTCGGGTACCACCTGCGGACGAAGCGGTTGCAGTTCTCGACGGACCCCTTTTCCCACGAGGCGTAGGCCCTCGTGTAGTAGACCTCGGCCCCGAGTTCCCCGTCCAGGTGCCGCTGGCCGGGGAACTCGCACCCGTTGTCGGTGGTCACCGTGCGGACGACGGGCGGCGCACCCCGCGCCCTCATCCTCCCGATGGCCCTGACGACGCAGTCCTGGCTGACGTGCCCGATGCGCTCGGCGACATAGCGCCTGCTGCAGCGGTCGATCATCACCAGGAGCCCCCCGCGCCCGCCGCGCCCCGGGACGACGGTGTCCATCCCGGAGTGTCCGAGCCCTCCTGTACTCGCGCCGCCACGTCTCCGCCGCGAGAGCGTGCATCCTCGCGAGGAAAATTGTAAGATCTAATGGGTCAGCAAAAGCGGAAAGAACCATGCCCGAGAGGAAGGACTGCCGAGAGGTGCAGAACCACCCCAGATTTCCAGGTTGCGCAACCTGGCACCCTCGACTTGCGCAACCTAGCACCCCTGGGATGCGCAACCCCCTCCCTTCCCCATTCCATCACCTGCCTCGCATACACAAGCCAATAGGCCATTCTCCACGCGGCAAATGCAAACTGCCGCGTCTCAACTGCAACTTGTACAAGGCCTAACTGCAACTCAAACGAATTCCACCTTCAACTTGCAGGAGTCAAAGGTTAAAACGGGAAGCGCGGCATAAAAAAAGAAAGGGCGCACCGCCAGTGGCGATGCACCCTTCTGTCCAACCAGGGGAGAATCCCTTAGTTGAGCTCCATACGGCCGCGACGCGAACGGTTGCGGATGCGGGCACGCTGAGATTTCTTGCGCGCCTTGACGCACGGCTTCTCGAAGTAGCGCTGGTCACGCAGGGTCTTCAGCAGACCTTCGCGGTCGAGCACCTTCTTCATGCGCTTAAGTCCACGCTCAACGGACTCGCCCTTCTTGAGCTTCAGCACGATAGCCATTATTTCACCTCCTTCGCCTCTTCCTTGGTCTCGGCAGGAGCCTCGGCCGTTGCAGCCGTGACCCACTGGAGAACGCACATCTCGGACGCGTCACCCTTGCGGGTGTCGAGCTTGACGATGCGCGTATAGCCACCCTTGCGGTCCTTCATGCCGGGGGCAATCTTGTCGAAGAGCTTCTGGACGGCCTTCGGGTCGAGGAGACGGCTGGCGGCGAGACGACGGGCCGAGAGATCACCCTTCTTGGCGATCGTCACAATCCTGTCCGCGTCCTTACGCGCTTCCTTGGCCTTCGGCAGGGTCGTCTTAATCGACTCCGCGAGGATGAGGTTCGTCACAAGGCTCCTCATGAGCATCTTGCGGTGGGCGGAGGAACGCCCGAACTTCTTCATAACTCTCTGATGACGCATTTTATAGATTCCTTACTTCTTTTCGAGGAGATCGGGGTCGAACTTGTAGCCGAGCGACAGCCCGAGCGAAACAAGCCGCGCCTTGATCTCGGTGAGCGACTTCTTGCCGAAGTTGCGGTACTTGAGCATATCCGCCTCGGTCTTGGACGCAAGTTCACCGACCGTGGAGATGTTCGCATTGTTGAGGCAGTTCGCCGCACGCACGCTAAGCTCGATTTCATTGACGGACATATTCAGGAGCTTGCGGAGACGCTCGCGCTCGTCGGCATCCTTCTTGTTCTTGTCGTCGATGATAATCGTCGCATCGCCGTCAGTCCCGCCGTAACCGGCGAAAATGTCGAGATGCTTGCGAAGCACGGCACCGGCGGTCTTCAGAGCCTCATCGGGCTCAACACGACCATCCGTCCACACGTCAAGAATCAGCTTCTCGTAGTCCGTGCGCTGACCGACACGCGTATTCTCCACGAGGAAGTTGACGCGAGTCACAGGTGAGAAGATCGAGTCAATCGCGATTCGACCAATCTCCTGCTCGGGCCTCTTGTTGCCCTCGGCGAGACAGAAACCACGACCCGTGCGAACCTCGCACTCCATGTCGATGGAACCATCAACATCAAGCGTGCAGATCTCCTGACGCGGATTCAGCACCTGAATGCTGTTTTCGGCCGTGAAGTCCTCAGCGTAGACCGTGCAGGGACCCTTCTTCGAGAGCCTGATCTTCTGGTCGTCACGCGAGAACGTCTTGACGAGAACGCGCTTGAGGTTGAGGATGATGTCGGTGACATCCTCCGTGCAACCCTTGATTGTCGAAAACTCGTGGCTCACGCCCTGAATCCTCACGCTCGCAATTGCGGCCCCCTCAATTGAGGAGAGAAGGACGCGGCGAAGCGAGTTGCCAATCGTGCGGGCATAACCGATTTCGAAAGGCTCCGCGACAAAACGGGCGTAGGTCGCAGTCGCCGTCGACTCGTCCTTCTGGACGGCCTTCGGCATTTCGAACTGGCTCAAACGGATAGGCATTGTTTACCTCCCTTGAAAGGTTTAAGATACGGGCGAAGCATCAGCGCGAGTACAATTCGACAATTGCCTGCTCGTTGATGTTTTCAGGAATCTCCGCACGCTCGGGAACCTGGAGGAACGTACCAGTCATGGTCGCCTCGTCCCACGCGAGCCAGCTTCCAGTCACCTTGTGGTGGGCGAGGGAGTCGACGATGGCAACCATCTGACGGCTCTTTTCGCGGACACCGACGGTCTGGCCGGGCTTGACGATGTAGGACGGGATGTTGAGAATCTTGCCGTCGACGAGAATGTGACGATGTGTCACGAACTGACGGGCCGCCGTACGCGTCGGCGCGAGGCCAAGGCGATAGACGACATTGTCAAGGCGCGATTCGCACATCTGGAGCAGCAGGTCACCCGTCTTGCCTTCCTTCGCCTTCGCACGCTCAAAGAACAGGCGGAACTGACCCTCGCGCATCCCGTAGATGTACTTGGCCTTCTGCTTCTCAAGAAGCTGCTGACCGTACTCGGAGACTTTGCGCTTCCGGCGCGCACCATGCTGACCCGGGGGCGTCGAACGCTTGATTTCCTTCTCACGGCCGAAAATCGGCTCGCCGAAACGACGGGAAATCTTGGACTTGGAACCAGTATAACGACCCATAAATTAGACCCTCCTGCGCTTACGTGCACGGCAACCGTTGTGCGGAACCGGCGTCGTATCGATAATCTGAGTGACGCGGATACCCGCGGCCTGAATCGCACGAACCGCACTCTCGCGGCCGGCGCCAGCGCCCTGCATCCGAACCTCACACTCGTGCATGCCCTTGGCAACCGCCGTGCGGGCCGCATCCTGGGCGACCATCGTCGCGGCAAACGCCGTCGACTTGCGCGAACCCTTGAAACCAGCCTTGCCAGCCGAGCTCCACGAAATCACGCCACCACGCGCATCGGCAATCGAGACCTGCGTGTTGTTGAACGTGCTGCGGATGAACGCAATGCCAGCCGGAATCGACTTGCCCGAACGCTTCTTGGCAGCGGCTTCACCTTCCGCCGCAGGAGCCGCAGCCGCTTCAGCGGCAGGCGTCACCGGGGCTTCCTCTTTCTTCACTTCTTCGCTCATTGGTTAAATCTCCTTAGCGAGCCGCCTGCTTGGGCATCGCGATCGACACGCGCTTGCCGCCCTTGCGTGTGCGCGCATTCGTCTTCGTACGCTGTCCGCGAACCGGAAGGCCCTTCTTGTGACGCGTGCCACGGTAGGACCCAATCTGGATCAAACGGCGGATGTTCTGCGCGACCTCACGGCGCAGGTCGCCCTCAACGCGGTAGTGATCCTGAATATAGGTCGTAATCGCGTGAATCTCATCCTGAGTGACGTCGTCCGCCTTCTTCATCGGATCGACTTTGCAAGCCGCCAAAACATCGTCAGCGAGTTTCGGCCCGATACCATGGATATAACGGAGGGCGAAGCGAATGTGCTTCTTGCCCGGAATATCCACACCCATCATTCTCGGCATAGTTGTTTTACCTCTTTACTTTCTCAGCCCTGACGCTGCTTATGGCGGGGGTTGGTGCAGATCACGCGCACCACGCCTTTGCGGCGGATGATGCGGCAGTTCTCGCAAATGCGACGAACGGAACTACGTACTTTCATTGTTATTTTACTCTTTTGAGTGGTCGAATGAGCGCATATTATACCAAAAAGTGCGCCCTTTGTGCAAGGGGGCGGCGAATTTTCTCTATTTTCCTCATCCAGGCACCCGAATGGCGCGGCAGAAATGGACAAAGCGCCCGCCCGCACGGCACGAATGCGGGGGCTTGCCGTGGCAGCCAAGCCCCCGCACACCTCCGACCGTCAGCGCAAGCGGCGATCGTAGAGAAGTGCCGCGTTCAATACGACCAGAATCGATCCGCCGTTATGGACAAGTGCGCCGACAACGGGCGTCATGATGCCCAGCACGCCAAGCAGGACCGCAACGAAGTTGATGCTCATCGACAGCGTGATGTTGAAGCGAATCGTCCGCAGGCAAGCAAGCGCCAGCCGCTTCACGTAGGCGACGGACGCAATGTCATCGTTCATGATGGCAATGTCGCTCGCCTCCGCCGCGACATCGGTTCCGGCACCCGCCATGGCAATTCCGACATCGGCGTACTTCATCGCCGCCGCGTCGTTCACACCGTCGCCGACCATGGCAACATGACGACCAGCCGCCGTCAGCGACCGCACGGCCTCAACCTTCTCCTCAGGCAGGAGATCCGCACGAACCTCGCCAATTCCACAAGCCGAGGCGTACTTCTCAGCAATTTCGCGGTGATCGCCCGTCAGAAGGAGGGACTTGACACCCAGTTCGGACAGCCGCCTGACCGTTGCGGGAGCCGTCTCGCGGAGCTCGTCCGCCACGTCCATCTTCTCACCCGCCAGGATGCGTCCGTCCGCATCACGGGCCAGTGCGTTGGCCCACGTGCCCTTCGTAATCGTCCCCGTCTTGTCAAAGGTGACGGTGTTGACCGCGCCCATCCGCTCCAGCGCCTCGCCCGTCTTAATCAGAACGCCGCGCTTCGTCGCCTGCCCAATCGCCGCCATGATTGAGGTCGGCGTAGCCAGGGCCAATGCGCACGGGCAGAACGTCACGAGCACCGTCACGGCACGCGTCAGGCTGTTGTGGAGCTCCACGCCCAGCGCCCAGTAGCAGACGGCGAACGTAACGACGGCAACGCCAAGAGCCGAGGGGACGAGAATGGCCGCCCAACGGTCCGCCAGCCGCTGCATGGGAGCCTTGTGGTTGTTCGTCTCATTGACAAGTCGGACAATCTTCGCAAGGCTGGTGTCCGCACCAACCGCCGTCGCCCGAATCTCAATCTGCCCGTAGCGGTTCAGCGTCCCCGTGAACACGCGGTCGCCCACCACCTTCCGGACAGGAAGCGATTCACCCGTCACAATCGACTGGTCGACCGTCGTCTCGCCCTTCGTCACGACGCCATCGCAGGGGAAGGACTCCCCGGGGCGCACCGAAACGACCGTCCCGACGGAAATGTCCTTGCGGACGGCATCCTTCAGCCGAATCAGGGCCTTGACGCCCTTTGAGGCCCGTCCAACCGTGAAATCCTCCAGTTTCTCACCAATCGCCATGATGAACGCCACTTCGCCAGCGGCAAAGAACTCGCCAATCGCCAGCGCGGCAATCATGGCCATCGTGATGAGAAGAGCCGACGTAATCCTGTGGTTCACGAGAAGCGTCCGAATGGCCTGGTAGGCAATCGGCAGTCCGCACAGAAGGACGGCAATCAGCGCCGGATCCCACCAGGGCGAGGCTTCACCACAGCCCATGCCGCCCGCCTTCACGTGGACCAGCAATCCCATCAGCACACAGGCACCGCTGATGACGATCGTTCGCCAGGACTCCAGACGCTCGCACAAGCGGGCGATCTTGGCATCCACACGCGCCCAGCCCGTCTTTTCCTCCTCAAGGTGACACGCGCCACCGCCTCCACAGCAACAGCAACCCATTGCCCGCCCCCAATCACTTGATGCCGACGTACTGCTCAAGGGAATCGGTGAAGTTGTCGATCGCCTCATCGGCGTGACCCTCCTCAATTCCCTTACGAACGCAGTGCCCGAGATGCCCCTCAAGAATCAACAGCCCGATGCGATGCAGGGCCGCATCCGCCGCGTTGATCTGAATCATGATGTCCTCGCACTTCGCCGCGTCATCCTCAACCATCCGCCGAATCGCGGCAATCTGCCCCATGACGCGATTGAGGCGGATGACGAGTTTCTTCTGGTCGTAACAGTCTTTCATGTCGTTCCTTTCCATTGTCCCTTCAAGTGGGAACGGCGCATATTATACGATAGGGGGGTATGGTATGTCAATAGGGCGAAGTCGTGCGGTAGAGGGGAAAAAGAAAGGGCCGTCCCGAACCCGGGACGACCCTTTGCCTCTTTGTCGGAGGGGACTTAGCCCTCGACAATCGTGACGACCCTGCCGTCCTTGATGAACTTCACCTTGCCGTCCTTAAGGGCGAAGAGGGTGAAATCACGGCCCTGGCCGACGTTCTTGCCGGGGTGGATCTTCGTGCCGCGCTGGCGGACGATGATCGAACCGACGGTGAGCTTCTGCCCGTCATAGGCCTTGACACCGAGGTACTTCGGGTTGGAATCGCGACCGTTACGCGCTGATGCGGATGTTGCCATTTCGATTCCTCCTTAGGCGATAGCCTTGACCGTTGCCACGGTGATGGACTGACGATGACCAACCAGACGACGCGAACCTTTCCGGCGCTTCGCCTTGAAGTTGAGGACTTTCTTGCCGCGCTTGACACCATCAACGGTCAGCGTGACCTTGGCACCCTCGACATAAGGGGCACCGACCTTCAGGGTCGTCCCGTCGGAAACGGCGCAAACCGTATCCAGAACGGCATCCTGACCCGCCTCGACCGCGATCTTTTCAATCTCGATCTTATCACCGACACGAACAAGCGTCTGCTTGCCGCCGGTCTCGAGAACAGCGTATGCTTCCATTTTCTAACCTTTTCTTTCCGTCTTCCTTGTGGAGACCCATTCCCCACGAAAGACTGGAAGCGCATAGTATATCTGATTTCGGCCCAAACTGTCAATCCCCCCACGAAAAGGGGGATTTAAAGTCCTGAGTTAATTATCGCCATCACAATTCACCATCTGCCGGAAGTCGCGCTCGACCTGCTCGTTGGTGACGAACCGAATGGCGCGCCAACCGGCGGACTCCGCCCCACGGACATTCGCCTCCACGTCATCGACGAAGACGAGTTCGGACGCAGGCAGGCAGATTCGCATCCTCAGCAGCTCGTAAATCTCGTGCTGGGGCTTGTACAACCCAACTTCACCGGAAATCACCAGCGCATCGCCAAGTTCAATGAAATCCGCAAAATGCCGACGGAAAAGCGGCGCGAACTCGGGGGACATATTGGTCAGGATGCCAATGCGGTAGCCCGCAGCCTTCAGCTCCCTCATCCAGGCAAGCGTACGTTCGTTGCGATAGAGCCAGCTCGAACGATCAACCTCGGCAATCCGATTGAGGTCCGTGGATGAAATCGTCAGCCCGGCATCCGCCCAAATCTTGGCGTACATCTCCGCAAGCGTGAAGAATCCCGCGTCATGTTGGCAACGATACCGCGCAAAGCCCTTCTCAATCACATCCCATGAAATGCCGAGCGAATCGGTCAGGGGGCGCAACCGCTCCGGCATCACCGATGTCGTCATCACTCCACCAAAATCAAAGACAACCGCGCCAATATGCGCATCTTTCTCAGGTTTCCGTTCCATCTCGCCAATCCTCCTCGACTGTTCAGCCAATGACAAGTTCCTCACTCGGATAGCGCACCCGACTGTGCGATTCCCTGTCGCCAATCATCATGACGACCGTCAATGCGCCCAGCCGCCCAATCAGCATCGCCACCATGATGACGCACTTCCCCGCCGTCGAAAGCCGCGCCGTCGTATCGCCCATCGACAGCCCCGTCGTCGTAATTGCCGAGACCGCCTCGAAGAAAAGCGCGTCGGATGCGATGCCCGACTCGCCCTCCGTCACAAGAAGCGCACCAATCACGCAGACAGTCAGCGCAATCAGGGCCATGAAAATGACGAGCGCCTCACGAACGATGTCAGTCGGGACGACGCGGCGATAGACCACCGTCTCCGATTCGCCGCGGCACATGGCCAGCAGCGTGTAAATCAAGACCGCCAATGTCGTCACCTTGATGCCAGCAGCGGCGGAACCGGGCGCACCTCCAATGAACATCAGGTTCGCATAGATGAGCCGCGTCAAGGGACTCAAGTCCTCCGTCGGCACCACGCAAAACCCGCAAGTCCGCGGCGTTACCGCCTGGTAGAAGCCGACCCAAAGCTTTTCGCCCAGAGCAAAGCCCTTCAAGGATCCATTCCATTCCAAGGCAAGAAAGACCCCAAAGGCAATCAGAAGCAGGTAAAGGGACATTCGCAGGACAACCTTCGTGTGCAGGGTCAGCCGCCCCCGCCCACCGGATGTCCGCCGCAGGAACTTGAATGTGCACAAGTTGTAGATGACCAGAAAACCAATGCCACCGAGAATGGCTTCCACCGCCAGCGTCAGGATGACGAATGGATCGGACGCAAAACAGGCAATCGAATCAGTCCGCAAGCCGAACCCGGCGTTGCAGAAACTCATAATGGAATAGTAGATGCTTTGGTAGACATCATGCAGGCGAAAGTAGAGGGCCACCGCACCAGCCGTCTCAATCACGAGCATCGAGCCGACAACCCAGCAAATCAGGCCTCGAAGTCCCTGAACTTCGGCAACGCCATAGGCGTTCATCAGCGAGAACTCACGCGACAGCGAAAGCCGCCGTCCAACGGCAATCATCAGGAACGTGCCGAAAGTCATCAGCCCAAGACATCCAACCTCAGCCAGCACCAACAGAACAATCTGCCCAACTCGCGAATACTCAAGCGCAATGTCGACCGAGCAAAGCCCCGTCACGCAGACCGCCGAACACGAGGTAAAGAGCGCCGTCATCGGGTCGCCCCACGTGTGTGCGACACGCGCCCACGGACTGCATAGCAAAATCGCGCCGACAAGAATCAGCGCGACAAAACCGAGGGCAACCGAACAGCGGTTCCTCACGCCTTCTCCTTCAGCCAAATCGCCCAAATCGACAGTTCATAGAGCAGGCAAAGCGGAAGGGCCATGATAATCTGGCTCATGGGGTCGGGCGGCGTCAGGAACATCGCGAGCGCAAACGCCATCACGACCGCAATGCGCCGCTTAGCGCGAAGCCCCGCGCTGGTGACGATGCCGAACCAGCCAAGCACGAACAGCACGAGCGGCATCTGAAAGACCATACCGAACGCAATGATTGTCTTCAGCACAATGGAAATGTAGCCTTCAATCCGGATGGTCGTCACGGGCAGGCCCACCCACGCGTTGATGGACTGGAAGGCCGTCACCACGAGCGGCAGGGTCTTCTCGTAGGCCAACCCCACACCCACCGTGAAAAGCGCCGTCCCCGAGACGAGAATCGACATCAGCACAAACTTCTCACGCCTCGTCAGGGCTGGAAAGACAAAGCGGAGGATGGAGTAGACGATAAACGGGAATGCAAGCGCCGTCCCACCCCAAACGGCAATGGACATCATCGTCGAGAACCCGCTCGTCAGGTCAAGGCCCTGAAGCATTTCCTCACTCGTCGCCGCCGGGCTCTTCAGCCACTGCAAGATCTGCGGGGAGAAGACACCTGCGACAACGACACAAATCGCCCACGAAATCGCCGCGAATACGAGCATGTCGCGCAAGGCGAGAAGATGCTCCAGCAGAGGGCGCGGCGGATCGTTGCGCTGGTCAGGATTCGCGATGTGGGGAATCTTCATGGTCTATCGCCTGTGGCTCGGCCGAAGCCTCGTTGCCGTCTATCTTGAACGCATCCTGTGCAGCCTGCTCGACATCCTGCGCCGCCCGTTCGGCCTCCCGGGCCGCACGGGAGAACTCCGAATCCATGTCCAGGAGCTGCCGCTTGAAATTTTCCGCAGCGCGGCGGAACCGCGCATAGTACTGCCCGAACTTGCGCGCCACTTCGGGCAAGCGCTTCGGCCCGACGACAATAAGAATGACGGCGAGCAGGACAAGCCACTCGCCGGCACCCACATCGCTGAAGATAAACGCAAGCGTCATCGGCAGCGACGGGCTTTACTTCGCCTGGTAGATGACGAACTCGCCGCGGCGGTTCTTCGCCCACGCCGATTCGTCGTGGCCTTCAACGGCCGGACGCTCCTCACCGTTGCTCCGCGTCTGAATGCGGTCGGGCGAGATGCCGTTCTGGACCAAATAGCCGCGCAGGATAATCGCACGGTTCTCGCCAAGCGACATGTTGTACTCGTTGGAGCCGCGCTCGTCGCAGTTGCCCTCAATGACAACCACGCGGTCGGTCTTCTCGGAGAGGTGCTGCGTCACCGCGTCAATCTTCGAAATCTCGCCCGAGGGGACGACCGTCGAATCAAAGCCGAAATAGACAGGCTCGAAGGCAACGTCCGTGCACTTCGCGTAGATGTCCTCGAAACGGCGCTCACCCGCGTCGGAAATGGAACCGGACTGCGCCTGCGAAATCGCATCGTCGTCACTCGTCGAAATATCCGACACCTGGGCAGAATCGTCGGCTCCCGCACCAGCGCCGCCCGCGCCCTTGCCCGCCTTGTCATACTTGCATCCCGTCGTCGCGAAAGCAAGCGAAACAGCCAAAACTGCCATAACTGTCGTGAACTTCATTGCCTGATCTCCTTATTACTGGAAATTATTTGCGTATATGATACCGAATCCCCCGTTGAAAATCAAGGGGGAAAATGCCCGTAGCAACATTCGTGAACGTCCATGGAGATGACAACCGATCTCCGTCTTCACGCGGCAGTTTTGGACTGGGCACACCCCCCAAAAAGCCGCGACGAGCCTCTTTTCGCCGCGCCAGGAATGGATGCCATTCGGGCCAAAAAACGATTGACTCCACATTTTCGCACATTTCGCGGCACTTTTGGCGACATTTTGATTTTGAACGAATTCCCACCGTTGACAGCGGCGCCTCGGATTTGCTAAAGTAGTCTTGTCGGCCGCGATGGACCCGTAGTGGCCCGGTCGACGCCTGAGGGCTCTGCGGGTTTCCTTATATTGACCCCGCCGCGAGGGCCGCTCCCCTTCTGTGAAAGGGCGGGCAAGGGTTTCACGGGGTGATGCCGGCGCGTACGAGAGCCGCCTTTGGGCCTCCGCGAACCGGGTTAGATGAATCAGAATAGTTGAAGAAATAAAAAACGTTATAAGGAGTTTAAAATGATAGAAGCAAAAGAAACTAAGGCCGAAATAGCCTATAAAACAATCGTCCGCAAGGACCCCATCACAAATAAACCAGTCAACTGCGCACTCGTCGAAAGTGGACGCAAGGTCTCAATCAGCCAGATTTTGGAGGAGGTGTCCGGCAACGGCCACGGAATCGGCAAAACCTCGGCGTTCATGGGCATCTACCAGTCAATCCTGTCAGCTACCCTTGAGCACCTCATCGCTGGTGACTGTGTGACGCTGGATGGGTTTGCTCGAATCCACTGCACAGTCCGCGGCACACTTGACCAGTCCGGAACAATCTCAAAGGAAAGGAACTCCCTGCACACGGTCATCCAGCCCCTCGGGAAATTCCGATTCAAGATTGACGACTTCACCTGGCGGAACACCAGCGCGGCAGAGAGGAGAATTCGCATGACCTCCGTTCTCTCCTGCGTAGCAAGCGCACAAAACGGACAGATCACAAAGGGGAAGGACATCCGCATCTACGGCGGCAATCTTGACTTGGCAACGGAAATCGTGCTGACATGGACTGTTGACGGGGAGGAGTCCTCAACAACAATACAGGTGAGTGACGCGGAGTCGGGTACCCTCCGACTCCCGTGGCCAGCCGCACTAAACGAAGTCGCCGCGGGAACCGCCGTCACGTTCACGGTCACAGTTGGAGAGGGTGCATCCACGCAGATGGTCAGCAGGACAGCAACACTCATGGAGGCGTAAGGGCCTTCTAAGCGGACGGCTTGACGTAGCCTCCGCAGGGGACGGATGGAGAAATGCCCCATCCGTCCCTTTTTTTGTCCCAAAACGGACCCAACATCTCGTCATCAACGACCCCAAAGCATCTCATGACACGGCCAAAAGCATCTCATGGTTCTTGAAAACCAAGAGATGCCCGAAACTCGACCATGAGATCTTTTTGCCGCGAACATCTCTTGACCGTGTTTTCGAACATCTCACGACTTTCGAGAGTCGTGAGATGTTCAGGGTCCAGAAATCATTCGCTCGTCTGAGGTCTCGTCCTTCCGAAAGGCGGAATCCTCCCTCAAGCGAAAGCCAAGGAAAGCAAAAACCAATCAGGTGCGCGGCGGCGGCACGGGCGGGAAAATCCCGTCCCGCACCTCCGCGACATACGCCGCGAATGCCGTGCGCACGGTCTCGGAGAGATTCGCATAGCACTTGGCAAAGGAGGGCGAACGCTCGCTCAACCCGAGGAGATCGTGCATCACCAACCACTGCGCATCACAGACCGGGCCCGCACCAATCCCAATCGTCGTAATGGAAAGCGCGGACGTAATGGCCGCCGCAAGTTCGGCAGGAATGCACTCCAGCGTGACGGCGAAGGCCCCCGCCGCCTGAACGGCATGCGCATCCGCCAGAATTCGCTCGGCTTCCTCACGCGTCTTGCCCTGCTTGCGGAAGCCACCGTACTCATTGACGCTTTGCGGGGTCATCCCGATGTGGGCGACAACGGGAATGCCCGCTTCGCACATCCGCCGAATCAGTCCCGTCACCCGTGAACCGCCCTCAAGCTTGACGGCATCCGCGCCAGCCTTGAGACAGGCAACGGCGTTGCGCATCGCCTCATCGTCACCGCACTGGTAGCTGCCGAACGGCAGGTCGCCGACAACCATTGCATCCTTCACGGCCCGCGAAACCGCCGCGACAGCCGAAAGCGTTTCCTCCATCCGCACGGGTATCGTCGTCTCGTAGCCAAGCGTCGTCATTCCCATGGAATCACCAACGAGGACGATTGGCACACCCGCCTCATCGGCCAAGCGTGCGAAGCACGCGTCATACGCCGTGCAGCACCCCAGCTTCTCATGACCTTTTGCCGCCCGAACCGTCGCCACATTCCACTTCTTCATCACGTTGTCGTATCCCTTTTCTAAACTTACAGACTACAGGGTTGGATTGTCAAATTCGCGAATCACGTCCAGGAGCTGCTCGGCAAGATCCGGATCCACCTCAAAGATATTCTCCTGCTTGGAGTAGGTTCGGTTGCTGATGTTCGCCTTGACGGCGATGAACCGGTCAAAACTCTCTTCCTTCGATGCCTTGCCGTATTTCTCGTGATCCAGCACGCCATAGTTGACGAGGTTCTGGAAGATGTCATGAAGCCGCCCCGTGTCGACGGTAATCCGCTGCGTCTTGATCCGATCCCACGTCTCCTGCTGGTAGCGGTTTGCAAAATCGTTTGAAATGAGTTCGCTCGTCCCCTTCTTGAGAACCGCATACCCGGCACCACTCAAGTAGAGTCCAATGCGCCGCGTCGGGCGGCGATTGAGATTGTAGTAGTGAATCTCAACCCAGTTCAGGGGGCTATCCTTCACGGCAATGTAGGGGTCGACCCAGAACGGCCCGCACCCAGAAAGCGTCAGCAAGAAGACGGCGAGGGCGGCACACCATCCCCTCAAACGAAAGAAAGCGCGTCCATCACTCATGTAAAGCCATCCTTTCTGCGGCAACCAGTCCCGCACCAAACAGTGTCAGCGTCGGATCAATGACAAAATCAAGGTCAAGGTCCTTCAGCACCCAACGGGCAAATCCGCCCGTTGCGACGAGTTTGAAATCCTCGCCAAAATTCCGTCGAAGCTGCGCCACGATCTCGCGCACCATGCCCCGATACCCGACGAGCGCACCGAAGCGCATGGCCTCCTCGGTCGAGCGGCCAATCTTCGGGACGCGTCCGCCGCCAAGCTTCATGCGCGGCAATTTGGCCGTCCGTTCGAAGAGGTAATCGCGCATCAGGGGGAAGCCCGGCGCAATCACGCCGCCGCGCCAAATGCGGTCGTGCGTCACCACGGCCGCCGTCAAGGCCGTGCCGAAATCCATCACCAGCACGGGGGCACCGTAACGCGAGACGGCTCCAGCGGCATCCGCCAGCCGATCCGCGCCAATCGTCTCCGGATGCGGATAGTCCAGTACCAGCCGTTCGTTCTGCCTCTCCCGCCGAACGGCAAAATCCTGATAGGAGACCGAGTGAAAGCGCAGACCAAACCGCCGCGCCAGCACCTGCCACTTCGCATCCATCCGGGGAACGACCGAAATGTAGGCAAAGCCATCCACACGCCGCGCTTCGGCCAAACTGCGGACGCAAGCCGCCGCCTCGTCAAATCCACCGTCGCAATGCGAAACGCGGCTCACGCGGCCGTTGGACCACAGTCCCACGGCAACGCTCGTATTCCCGACATCAACGACAATCAGGTTCACGGCACACGAATCCACCGACCGCGTCAGACGGCCCGCCATTCGAGCGACAAATCGACGGAACCTGCGCTGTGCGTCAGGCATCCAAGCGAAATCGCCGTGACCCCCGTTGCGGCCACCTCACGCGCCCGGTCGAGCGTAATGCCGCCCGATGCCTCCGTCTTCGAAATGCCCTTGCACATCTTGACGCACTTCTTCATGTCCGCAACGGACATATTGTCGAGCATAATCCACTCGGGCTTCGCCTTCAGCGCACTCGCGCATTCGCGCAGGCTCTCGACCTCGACCTCGACATCCAGCTTCGGGAACGCCTTCCGCGCCGCCACGACGGCCTGGTCGAGTTCATCCGGATTTCCGCCGCGCCAAAGACGACGATGATTGTCCTTCATCAGGATGCGGTCGTACATTCCCATGCGGTGGTTCGTACCGCCACCACACGTCACCGCATACTTCTCAAAGACGCGCAGTCCGGGCGTTGTCTTGCGTGTATCAAGAATCAGCGTGCCATACCGCTTCGTCGCCTCCACAAACTTGTGGGCCAGCGTCGCCGTCGCACACATCCGCTGCATAAAGTTGAGGGCCGTGCGCTCCGCCGCGAGAATCGAGCGCGCCTTGCCGCGAAAGATGAGAATCGGCTCGCCCGGCTTCACGACCGAGCCATCCTTCTTCAGAATCTTGACGGAAATCTTCGGGTCGACGGCCTTCATGACCGCACGAGCCACCGTTGCCCCGGAGACGACGCACCCCGTCCCCTTCGCATAAATCTCACCCGTCGCAACCGCCTTCGGGTCGACAAGCGCAATGGACGTCGCGTCCACGCGAGGCGACGACTTGACGGACGACACCGAAACCAAGTCCTCGTCCAGCGCAAGCTGAACGGCAGCCCGTGCACGGGGCGAGAGCATCACGTCTTTCATGCGAACCCCCTTAGGCCGGCATCAGCGACACCCAGTGCTGATAGAGGATGTAAGTCAGGAGACCGGCCACGGCAAGCGCGAGAAGCCCCGCGGCAAACGCAAAGGTCGTTTCCTTCTTGCCGACGGTTGGGCCTTTCGCTTCAGCCGGATTCGTCAAATCAAGCTTAAAGCGATCGGCGATGGTTGCACCGCCCGTCGTCGCTCCGACGGGACCTCCAGCAGGAATTGGCTTCTTGATTTTCATGCCGATATTATACCACGAGTGAGACGATTTCAGCAAGTCCACCGCAATTCCCAAAAGAGAAATCCCCCGAACGCGGCAATCGCCATCGCCCGGGGGACTCTTCGTCCGCATCCGTGAGAGATTAGGAATGGGGAACGTAGGGAATGCTGATGTAGGCAGCGGAGCGAAGACGGTCAAGCCAGGCTTCGTAAATCTTCTTCGCCTTCGCCTCCTTCACATTCGCAACGATGTCATCGTAGGCCTCGGTGAACGAACGCTTCCGTGCCGCCGACTCCGCGTCCTTTCGGATAAGGAAGTTCCAGCCGTCGAGTTCAATCCACTTGCCGACCTTGCCAACAGCCGTCCGTTCGATTTCAGCACAGACCTCGGGGCGGAACGACTCCTCTGGGTTGACATCCTTCCAGACGCCCCCCTTCGCCGCGTTCACATCGGCCGAATAGCGCCGCGCCACGTCGGCGAACGGCTCATCCTTGAGCGCCGCATCGACTTTCTCACGCTTTTCGGCATCCTCTGGCTTCAGCAGAATGACCGAAACGGTGACCAAACGACCCAAGGCGTAGCGTTCAGGATGTCCCGCATACTCCGCACGGACTTCGGCCGGTGACGCGGTGACGTTCTTGTCAACGACCTGCCAGCGCATGGCGGAGACAATCATGTCCTCGCGAATGCGTTGCCGCCATTCGGGATAGGAAATCTTCTGCCGCGCCAGTGCCTCCATGAGCCGGTTCCGGTCGCCATTGAACATCTGGGCGATAAGTTCCCGGATGCGGTTGTCGATAACCCACTCCTGAATCGTCATCTTCGAGGCTTCGGCCGCCTTGACGATGAGCTTGCGCTCAATCATGTCGTTTCGAACCTCTTCGAAACGGGAGGCATCCGCCCCCATTCGGCGAAGTTCGTTGATGACGTCACTCCTCAGAATGACGGCCGTATCGACCTTCGCCGCGATGCCGTCGACACCGACGGCAACAGCGGCGGAAGCGAGAAGCCCAAGCGCAAGCGCAACTTCAATCTTCATTCGACCCTCACAGCATGGCCGCAATCGCGGCACCCACCATCGGCGCGTCATCGACCCGCGGCGTAATCTCATAGTGGACATTGCGCCGCTTGACGAGCAGTTCGTCGAGTTCGCGCTTGACCGTCTCGGCGAACGAGACGGCACGCGTCTTGTAGTAGGTCGAGCCGTCCGCATTGATTGCCACGGGAACAGCCGCCTCAACACCGCCGCCCGTCTTGATGACGAACGCCGCCAAATGAACCGCCGTGTAGATTGCCGCACGCTCAAAGACCGGCAGGCCAAGACGACGCGCAATCTTCGCATCCGCCTCATCCGCAAAAATCGCATCCAGCGGATTGGCGCGGCCCTCCTTCTTGTAGTTCGCGACAAAATTGTCGAAGTCCATCGTCTCAAGGGAGGCAAGGCCCGCAATCTTATCCGCCGCGGCCTTCGTAAAGAAGCCCTCCTTCGCCGCCATCTTGTAGAGTTCAAGACCAATCGGCCCGAGGTAGCCGCCCGAAATCATCTTCTCGAAGACGTGGTTGCCGGGGTCAATCTGCTTCGCATCCATCGCGAGGTCGAACTTGCTGCGCCCAACCTTGTTGAAGTTGCCCGACTCGGCGTTGATGATCATCGAACCTTCCGCGTCAAGTCCCTCCATCTTGCGGATGTTCGCGTTCTTCTCGACGTAGGCGGCATTCGTGCCCGTGCCAAGGATGAACCCGATATAGGAGGAATAGGTGCGGTCGCCTTCGGTCGCCTTCGCCGCCAGAAGCGTTGCCACGGTGTCGTTCACAATGGCAATCGAACCACCGCCCATGCGCTTGAGAAGCTCACGGCCCACGTACTGCCCGACAATGCCCGGCGCACGAATGCCCTTCGTCCACGACAGGAGCTTCGCATCCAAATCGGGCGTCGCCTCGGCCGGATAGGAGAAGCAGAAGCCAAGTTTCTTGACGGTCGCCTTCGGCATAACACGTGCGGCTTCGGCCGCAAACGCCCCGTAGAACGCCTCGTCGTCCACCTCGCCCTTCGTCCCGGGCATCGGCTGGTTCACCTTATCTTCCACACACGGCGGAATCGAGACGATGGCCGAACGGAAGTTCGTGCCGCCCGCATCGAGGACGGCCGCCTTCGCGCCCTGCGGCACCTTGCCGTCCACGCCCACGTAGGTCGGGATCATCCGAAGCGAGGATTCCTCCCCGGCGAGGCCCTTCTCCATCTCGGAAAGGAACGCGGCAATCAGACCCGCACGGTCAATCTCGTTGGCCAGCGGAAGGTCATTCTCCCTCAGGAATTCTTCAGGCGTCTTCATTGGTTTTCATCAGTCCTTTTACAAGATTTATCCAGTCTTCGTTCGAGAGCTCCTCGGCCCTCGCCGTAGATTGTATCATATCTTTGAAGATGCTGCCAAGCTGCTTGCGGCGATGTGAGAAGGCCGTCTTGGTCAGACTGTGGAAAAGCTTGCGCTCTTCCGCCGAAAATGTGCAGTTTCGCTCATGGCGAACAAGCCGGACAACACTGGAGCCAATCTCGGGGCGCGGCCAGAAGCAGCTTGCCGCGACCTTGCGCACGACACTCACGTCGTAGTCGAGCTGCGCCCAGACACCCGCGAGTCCACGCGTCTTCGACCCCTCCTTCGCCGCGAGACGCTCCGCCACCTCGCTCTGGACGAGCACCGTCATCACCGGAATCGTCCGCGCCTGCACGAGTTCGAGCAAAATACGCGTCCCGGCCTGATAGGGCAGATTCGAGACAAGCGCATCGAATGCGCCGATGTCGGGACGCGCAATCCAGTCGAGCGCATCCCCCTCAACGACCGTCAGCCCAGCCGGATGGCCCAGCGCCTCCGCCAGCCGCGCCGCAAGAACTGGATCCTTCTCGACGGCGACAACCTGCGCCCCCCGACTGAGCAGCTCCTCCGTGAGAACGCCCAGTCCCGGGCCAATCTCAAGGATGCGCCGCCCCTGTGGCGCACCGACCTTCTCAAGCCCCGCATCCACAATCGAGACCAGCGCATTGCGGTCGATGAGAAAGTTCTGCCCCATCGTGCGATTCGGATGGAAGTCGTGCTCAATGCACCAGGCCTTTACCTGGCTCGGACTCGTCAAGTTCATCATAGGATCCTGTCAATGACGCTGATGTATTCCCACTTCGGGTCGTCGAGCGAACCCGTCACCTTGAATTCAAGCAAGAGTTTCGAGAAGGTCCATGTAATCGGGCGAATCAAGAAGCGCCCGAGGAACGAGTCATCCTTCATGAAGCGAACGCGCACCGAGAAGTCGAGATTGTCCCGCACGATATCGTACGTCCCCTCCGCCAAAATCGAGAAGAGCGCACCCTCAATGCGGACATTCTGGGTGGACAGCACGCCGTTCGTAATCGCAAAGTCGGCCGAACCTTCCGACTGGTCAACGATGGAGGAGACACCGGGGATCTTATCCGCCAACAAATCGGTCAGGCCGGCGAAAAGGCGCATCTGGGCGAGCTTGCCGTCCCAGACATTGACGCGCCCGCGTCCGTTGAGATGGGCCGTGAAGTTGGTTGCAACCGGGCCCGAAAGTTCAAGATGTCCCGCGACCTTGCCGTGCCGATCGCCGAAGTCCTCGCCAAACCACTCCTCGAGTTCGGCTATCGAGCCGTTCGCATAGTCCAGCACGACATGGAAGTCGGCCCGCGCGGCATCCCGCTCGGGGATATTGATCTCGGCCGACCCGAGTAGGGCACCGTCCTGCGATCCGCGTGCCGTCACATTGGAGAACGAAACCGTGTCCCCAACATAGGCATAGGACAGTTCGACATGGCGCACGGGCATGCCGAAGAACGCCCCCTTCTCGAACGCGGCCGTCCCGTGCAGGTCGTTGGCCTGCGGATGCCGCTCATCCGCCGCGAGCGTTCCCCGAATGGTGACCCGCGGATCCGTCTCGCACATGAGGCAGTCGAGCGTGCCATCGTTCAGATAGCCGACAATATCGAGCGCGGACTTGAACGGCAGTTCGCTCCGTGCATCGAATGCAACGACGATATCCACGCCGTTTGTGCAACGTATCGTCACGCCGCCGTCCAAGCGACGACCCTTGCGGTCAATGGACGTCAGCGGCCCGACGCTAACGGCATACTCAAGCCATCCCTCATGAATCTGCGAATGAATGCCAAGCTTGCCATCCGCCCGCACCATGGGCACGCCGTTGTAGCGGCCCATCTCGGGATGGAGGTCGAGGTCGAGGGTAAAGTCGAGCGTATTGAGGTCGACATTCCAGCGACAGCTCGCCGGGACGGGGCTTGGAATGCCTGTAAAGGCATCCATATAGGGGAGCGAGACCGGGAGATCGAGAGACACAAGAAGCGGGCGAATCTGCGACTGGGTCGCAAGGCCCCGCACCTCACCGCTGACGCATCGCTCTTCCAAGTCGACGGAGCAGGAGCCATCAAGCGACATCTGCCCCGTTCGATCGGGCCAGTCCAGATGGACATTCCGAACATCCAGACGCGTCGGCAGCGAAACAACGGTACCCTCAACGCGCTCGGGCGCGACGCCAAGAATGACGGGACGCACCAAAACGAGATCAAATGTCGGCAGGCTCGGGAAGGCGACCCCATCCAGCCCCGTCCGAACAGCACTGGGCGACGAATAGCCAGGGGCGTAGTAGGAATCGGGCAGGTGGGCATACCGCGCCCCGACGATGGTCAACCGCCGCGTCAGCGGCTGGACAAGGACGGATTCCGCCGCCGCCAGCGGCTCAAATGTCTCACGCTTGTCGCGGTCATAGACCTTCAGGCCCGACATCCGAAGTCCCGCCCGAAAACCCAATGAGGCCGAATCGCAATGAAAGACGAGATTCGTCGGCGCATAAGCCGCGAAAAGCCTTTCAATCCACTCCCCGGGAATGCGCTCCTCACGGAAGAAGAGCGACCCCAGATAAAGACAAAGGACGACGAAGGTCCACTTCATCGTCCGAACTATGACTCTTATGACTTTTTTCACGCCGTTATTGGCAGCCCCTAGGAGAGTCGAACTCCTCTTACCTGGATGAGAACCAGATGTCCTAGCCGATAGACGAAGGGGCCAGCTTCTTGGTGCACCCGGTGGGATTTGAACCCACACACCTTGCGGCACCAGAACCTGAATCTGGCGTGTATGCCAATTTCACCACGGGTGCAACGGTTGGATAGTATCTCATATTTCTTTCAGAGTGTCAACCCCCCACCCTAAAGTTTAGCCGACTTTCGTGCGAAAGCGCACAAAAGGCGGCTAAATCTATTTATTTCTCGCACTCTTGCGGCGAGAAATTTTACAACACGATTGCGCCGTCCTTCGCCGTGACGCGAATCGTCGACCCGATGGGGTACTTTCCGGCCACGATGGCCCGTGCAATGGGCGTCTCAAGGTCGCGCTGGATGGCCCGCTTCACGGGACGCGCACCGTAGGCGGGGTCGTAGCCGTCCTTCGCGAGAACTTCCAGGGCCTTCTCGTCTACGTCCAGCGTGATCTCCTGCTCGGCGAGCCGCCGCGAGAAGTCCTTGAGCTGCAGTTTCACGATTTCGCGAATCTGCTCCCGCGTCAGCGACGAGAACTCAAGGATCTCGTCAAGACGGTTCAGGAACTCGGGGCGGAACAGGTCCTTCAGCGTCTCACGCGGCGCATTCGACGTCATGATGATGACGGTGTTCTTGAAGGAAACCGTCCGACCGTGGCTATCCGTCAGACGACCGTCGTCCATCACCTGCAGAAGCAGATTGAAGACATCCGGGTGGGCCTTCTCAATCTCGTCGAGAAGGACGACCGAGAACTGTTTGCGACGGACGGCCTCGGTCAGCTGGCCGCCCTCTTCGAAGCCCACGTAGCCGGGCGGCGCACCAACGAGGCGCGACACCGCGAATTTCTCCATGTACTCGGACATATCGAGGCGCACCATCGCGTTCTCGTCATCAAACAGTTCCGCCGCGAGGGCCTTTGCAAGCTCCGTCTTGCCCACGCCCGTCGGCCCGAGGAAGAGGAACGCACCAATCGGACGCTGGCGGTTCTTGATGCCGGCACGCGACCTGAGGACGGCGTCCGCCACCGCATCGACGGCCTTGTCCTGACCGATGACGCGCTCGTGCAGAATCTCGGGCAGACGCACGAGTTTCTCGCGCTCGCCCTCGACCAGTTTCGTCACGGGAATGCCGCTCCAGCGCGAAACGACCTCGGCGATCTCGTCGGCCGTCACCTCCTCGCGCAACAGCGCACCGTCGGATTTCAGCCGCAGGTCCTCCTCGTGCTGTTTCAACTTCTTCTCCAACTCGGGGATGACACCGTATTTCAGCCGCGCCGCCGTCTCGTTGTCGCCACGCGTCAGGGCCGTCTCGTAGCGATTCTTCTCCTCCTCAAGGCGCGTACGGACACGCCGCACCTCCTCAAGGGCGGATTTCTCCTCCTTCCACTGGGCGGTCATCTTGTCGGCCTTTGCCTTCAGATCCTTCAATTCGACCTGCAGCTCTTCCAACCGCTTCTTCGAGGCCTCGTCCTTCTCCTTCTTGAGGGCAATCTCCTCAATCTCCAGACGGCGCACGTGCCGCGAAATCTCATCCAACTCCTGCGGACAGGAGTCCATTTCGGTACGGATGCGAGCGCACGCCTCGTCCAGGAGGTCAATCGCCTTGTCGGGCAGGAAGCGGTCCTGAATGTAGCGCGAGGAGAGCACAACAGCACTTACCAGTGCCTCATCGCGGATGTGCACATTGTGATACTTCTCGAAGCGCTCCTTGATGCCGCGCAGAATCGAGATGGCGTCCTCCTCGGACGGCGGTTCGACCATGACGGGCTGGAAGCGCCGCTCAAGTGCCGCGTCCTTCTCCATATACTTGCGATACTCATCCAAAGTCGTCGCACCCACACAGTGCAATTCGCCGCGTGCCAACATCGGCTTCAGCATATTGCCCGCATCGGACGAGCCTTCCGTCTTACCGGCCCCAACGATGGTGTGAATCTCATCGATGAAGAGGATGATCTTGCCCTCCGACTCCTTAATCTTCTTAAGGACGGCTTTCAGACGCTCCTCGAACTGTCCCCGATACATGGCTCCCGCCATCAGGGCCGTCATATCAAGCGAGAAGACCGTGCGGTCCTTCAGCCCATCCGGAACATCGCCGCGGTTGATGCGCTGGGCAAGGCCCTCGACAATGGCCGTCTTGCCCACGCCCGGCTCACCAATCAGCACAGGGTTGTTCTTCGTCTTGCGCGACAAGATGCGAATCACATCCCGAATCTCGGTATCACGACCAATCACGGGATCGAGCTTGCCCGCCCGGGCAAGGGCGGTCAGGTCGGTGCCATACTTCTCAAGGCACTTCTCGTTGTCTTCTGGTGGTTCATAACTTGCGTTCATAATCAATTCTCCTTCGTGGAGGAAACTCCACACCAGAGAATTAGCACAGCGCATGCCAGTCGACTGACCCCGTCCCCACGCGCCATTTCAGCACCGGGTGCGGGACAAGTTGTCCCACACCCGGCAATCCTGACACACCGCGCTACTTCCGCGTTCCCCGCATCCGCCCCTGCGCGTCGCGGTAGGTCGTGCGCCCGTTGCGGTCCGTCGTCGCACTGCCCATATTCCGCCCCTGCGCATCGCGGTAAGTCGTACGCCCGTTTCGGTCCGTCGTCGCACTGCCCATGTTCCGCCCCTGCGCGTCGCGGTAGGTCGTACGCCCGTTGCGGTCCGTCGTCGCGCTGCCCATGTTCCGCCCCTGCGCATCGCGGTAGGTCGTACGCCCGTTGCGGTCCGTCGTCGCACTGCCCATGTTCCGCCCCTGCGCATCGCGGAAGACCTGCCGGTCCGTCGTCGCCCCCTCTGCGGAGGTGAGGCAGGCCACCAGGCCGACGATGACAAGCGTACGCGTGAGAATTCGATTCATTTGACTTATCCTTTCCTTTTGTTGTCTACTCCGTTAGGAAGTCAAGCAAAACGATTCTGACAGACTTTCTTGCCGCGCTTACCGAATGATGAGCTTGAAGCCGCCGACGGCCGACTGCACCGCCCCCGCCTCAACGAATGCCGCGTCCCGCGCCGTTTCGTATTCCGCCCGCATCCAGTTCGCCGAGGCCTCCCCGCTACGCAGGCGAATCTCGTCGAAGGCACCGTTGAACGAGGCCTCGTTGCCAACCGCATTGTTGCCAAACGACAGCGGCAGACCGTTGTCCTGCGGCGGCGAAATCATGCTGCCCGATTCCGCCGCGAGCGTCCCGTTCACATAGGCCTTCACGCGATAGCTCTTATCAGTTCCTTCGACGAAAGCAAAGGCCATGTGGACCCAATTGTTCTCCAGACTCGGGAGCTCAACGCTCAGGGAGCCCGCGCTTGCACCGCGCACGTTCAGGCTTGTGAAGGAGTTGGCAAGTTCGGCCTCCCACCCCGTCTTCCCGTCGTAGGAGGACTTGCGCGAGAGAATGCGCGGATAGCCCAGCATCTTGTCATTCGCCCGGAACCAGCCCGACACCACGAATGTCGGGCCAACTTCGAGGTCGTCGTAAGCGGGTACCGAATACCAGTTGCGCCCGCCCGCGTCGTAGGTGACCGGCATATTGTAGCGTGCATGACCGACCGCACCCTCGGGGAAGTCCGTATTGTAGCTCGGATAGAACTGCGCCTTGACGACCGCATCCAGTCCATGCCCCGTCGCATCCCGCGCCGGGAGTTTCCAGGTGCGCTCATTGAAGTGCCACACGCCCGCATACCCGGGCCAAACCGCGCCCGCATCCGCGCCACCGAGATCCATCTCGCTCCCGTAGTACATGCGCAGCGTCGTTCCCGCCTTCAGTTCGGGCAGGAAGACCCACACGAGGGACTCGCCGCCCACATTCCACTCGTCCACCTCGTGCGCATAGGCCTGCACGCCCTTTGCATCCGTGAAGAGGATGTCCGAACCGTCCGTGCTCTTGAAGTCCGCATAGTCAAAGCCCGAGATGGCCGACGAAAGCCGCACGAGCACGGGGAACCCGGCGAGCGTCTCCTCACCGAGAAATTCCGCCGGGACAGTCAGGTCAAGCATCTTCCGGAAGCAGTGCTTCGTGGGCGCGGCAAGGTCGGCAATCGTCAGCGCGGCGGATGATGCCGTTCCGATCGAATACCCCTCCCCAGCCACAAGCGTCAGCTCGACCGTGCGGTCGGCCGTTGCCTTCGGATTGTACTTGATGGCAATTTCCACATCCACCGATGTCTTGCCCGCCGGAATGAGGACCGATTCCGTCGCCGCGTTCGAATAGTCCACCCCGGACTGGGCCGTTCCCGAGATCGCATAGGCGACGCGGACGGGCCAAGCAACCGCCTTGTCAAGCGCAATGCGGAAGATGCCGCCCACGCGCCGCGATTCGACGGCATCGCGCACTTTCTCGACCGAAACGGACGGCATACCGTCCGCCGTCGCAATCACCCGACCCGCCGTGAAGACATCCGTTGCCGTCATCGCGGCATACTCGAACTTGACCTGTTCCGCCGTGGGGATGCGCCCCGTCAGGCGAATCTCATCGTAGTCGCCGCAGAGCGGCCAGTCCGCACCATCCGATGTGCAGCCGAACGACAGCGGCAGTCCGTTCGCCGTGGCACGCGGGAACGTACCCGTCGTCTCGCCAACCTTCTCGCCATTCGCATAAACCGTGCACCGCTCGCCCTCGTAGACGAATGTCAGGTGCACCCATGTCTTGTCGAGCGACGGGATGGTCATGGACTGATTCGCCGCCGAGCCGTAGACATACAGCATGGTGAGATCGTTATAGTTCAATTCCTGTCCCCAGCCTCCATCAGGCGCGGCATTGGACTTTCGTGAAAACAGGCGGTACCAGCCGCCCTTCCCCGACACGCGGAAGAACCCGCTCGCCGTAAACGTATCCGTCAGGCCGAAGGTATCGTAGTCGGGAACCGAAATATAGCTCTTGTTGGCATACTCGCCATTGCCGCCATTCTTGCGCGCACGACCAATCACACCACCATCAATTCCTCGGTTGTGACCCTCGGCATAGTTGCCCGTCGGCGTTCCGTCAAGCCCATGCCCCGTCGCGTCATACGCCGTGCCGCTCTCCTCGCCGAAGTGCCACACGCCCACGTAATCCGACCAGGTCGCGGCGGAATTGGCCGCACGGTAAGTCGCACTCCCATAATAGAGGACAAGGCGAGTCCCCTTCGCCGCGGACGGCATCTTCACCCAAATGAGCGACTCGCCGGACGGGTTCCACGTGTCAATCTCGTGCGGCAAAATGACCCCGTTCACATCCGTCACGCACAGGTCGCCGCCAGCCGCATCCTGGAAATCGGAATAGGAGAAGCCGTCAATCGCCGTGGAAAGTCGCACGAGTACGGGCGCATCCGTCACCGCATCATCCGCATAGGATGCGTTCAGCGTGAACATCACCGCCTTCGCAAACTGCGAGGCATCAACCGTGCCATCACCATAGGTCAGGTAGTCCGCTTCGGCAACCATGCGGTACTCCGCCTCGATTTCCGCCGCGCTCACCGCCCCGGACCGATACCGAAGTTCATCAAACCAGCCATAGAGTCCGGCTTCCTTTGCATTGGTATTGCCACCAAACGCCAAGCCATTGGCTGAATCCGCCACCGTCCGAACGGTGCCCGACGCGGCGAGAAAGCCGTTCGTGTAGCACCGTGCCGTCGCACCGTCAAACGCAAAGGTGAAATGCGTCCAGCGCCCCACGCACGAGGGAACGGACACCGGAAGATCTACCTCACCGGCACCCCGAAGCGACACACGGCGCGGATTGTCATTGAACTGCACCTCCCAACCAGTCGACTGATTGTAGTCGGCCTTCGCCGAAACGAGCCGAGTGTAAGCTATGACCTGATTCGCCTTGTACCAGCCCGAGAAGACGAACTGCGACCCGACGTGCAGGGCTTCCGCATCCGCCACGAGATGCGTCGACTTCATCCCCGAGAAATAGGACGAGCTGTCCTGGGCGGCGCGGCAAAGACCGACCGCACCATCCTCCGCCGCCACCATCTTGTCCAAATAGCCAGCCGAGCCCGCATCCGCAACCGTCGGCACGGCCGCCAAGTCGTGCCCCGTCGCATCCGTCAGGTTGCCGCTTGCGTCCGCACAGTGCCAGACACCCGCATACCGGCCGCTCCACACGGCGGATGGCGTATTGTCCGTCGCGCTTTCGGCCCCGTACCACATCACGATTCGTGTGCCGCGACGGAAGGTCGGCACCCGCACCCAGACGAGCGACTCGCCATCCGCATTCCATGTGTCGACGTCGTAGGCGAGCGAATTGCCGTCCGCATCCGCAAAGGCGAGATCGCCGCCATTCGCCTGCTTCACGTCCGCATAGTCAAACGTACCGCCCGTACCCGCCGAAAGCCGCACGAGCAACGGCACGTCCGCCAGCTCCACATCCGCCGCGACGGCCGTCGCCGGGACGGTGATGACGAGGGACTTCGCATAGGCCGACGTATCACGCGTCGCCGCCGTCAGCGTTGCGGCAAAGCCAAGTGCCGCGAGACAGGGAATCAGTCGTTTCATTGATTTCACTCCTTAAGGTCAGTCCACGAACCAAGATGATGAATGGCAACGCCAAAACCGCCCGGGAGACCCTCCTTCGCAAGGGATTCCCTCACTTTCGCAAGTTCCTGATTCAGGTGGGCCTTGCCCTCCTCATAGAAGGAGACGGCATTCCCTTCGCCCGTCTCACCCGTCTCGGCACCGAAGACGATTCGGCAGGGCCGCGTCTTTGCCAACGCGACCTCGCCCGAACCCGTCTCAAGCATCGCCTTGGCCGTATCGCGGTAGGACATCAGCGTCAGCGTATCCGCCGAGGCGAACATGACATCCAGGAGCGGCGCATCCGTCTGCTTCCCGTACGGAACACGAATGTTGTCGAGCCAAAATGGGATGTCCCACTCAATCTTGTAGCCGCGCCGCCGCACATTCGTCGCCGCACGGAGCACAAAGTCGGCGTAAAGCTGCCACTTGCGCGCATCCGTCAGATCGTGGTCCTGATGCGGCTCGACGTCGAGATGCAGGGCATAAAAGCGCAAGTTCTCAGGAACGGACTTCTGGTAGGCCACAAACCGCCCCAGCACCTCATCGAAACCGAGCGAACCGGGATAAATCCACGAGACGTCGCCCGACAGCCACGCGACGCGCATTCCACGCTTCTGCGCCGCCGCGATGAAGGACGAGAGATCCTTGAACGCGGCATCGTGGTCAACCGCAAAGTAGATTTCCGTCACCCGATTGGAAGCCAGAAAGTCAAGGCGCGGCAGATATTCCGCCGGCTTGCCAACCTGTCGACCGTTCCACCACCAGACGCCAACGGAACCCGCCGACGGCGGAATCCCCTCCCCTGCGGCACAAGCCGACAGTCCCATGGCGGCACACATCACCGCCGCGACCACGCGAAGAACAGAAAGCCTAATTCTTTTCATAAGTGATTGAATTCCATTGGTTTACGAAGCAATTTAAAAATAGTATACCATAAATTAGTATACCATAAATAGAGAACGACGCACAAGACGAATCGCCCAGAAAATTGTAAAAGGGAAATCGCACAATCTAATGGGCCTGCAAAAGGGAATGGAGCGAAAAGGAAGAACGGACCGACTACAGGCTGGACGCGGCAGATTGTTTCGCCGCGCTTGCGCCCACCGGAACACCTACGCGGCGGGGCTTTCTTCCACCCTTCTGCGCCTCACAACTCCCGGGCACGGCGGTGTGCGTCCGCTGACTTCCCCAAAGGAGAGGTCTGTTTCGCCTAAGAAAAGGGGCGTTTTGCACCAATAGGAAGGGTTGCTCTGTCCATAAGGAAGGGCTGCGATGCGGAACTCGACGGGAAAGCACCTTAGTGCTTTCAACAAACCACCTTAGTCCTTTGAGCAAACCACTAAGGTGCTTTATCCAAACCACCTTAGTGCTTGCCCTTCCTGATGGGCATCAAAACCCTTCCCTTTCGGCATGCCAACCCGTTCCCTTCGGGCTATCCGCCCCACTTGTTGCGGAAAAGAGAACGCTTTCGTCCCGATAGCCGCCCTCCCTCTCGGGCAAGCCGCCCCTCGTTCTCCCCAATGGGCGAGCAGCCCCCTCGGCATACGCGGCAAAAATGACGCGCCGAACAATGCATCCCCGTGCGCAACCGACCTATCGATACGTATCGTGCGGATACTCCGTCAGTCCCATCCTGGAAAACCAGTCCAGCATCCGCCGATTGCTGAAATCGAGATTGTGAGAAATCGTATCAAGCGCATAAAGCGTGGGGTCGAAGATGGGGCTGTGGCGCGAAAAAGCCGTCGAAAGCGCAGCAATGGGTCGGATAACCGCCATTGGGAGCGACAATTCCCGCAGGCGTTTCCCCGGCAGGAATTCTGCCGCGAGTTCACGATAATAGTCACTGACCGTCACGCGACGGGAATCCAAAACCGTCACGCCCTTTCCACCCGCCTCCGAAAGAAGCATTGCGGCATGCAGTGCCCGGCAGACGTTCTCAATGTGCGCGAGCGGCCAACGGTTCTGCCCTTTCCAGCGTCCAAAGTGAAAGGCAAATGGTGATGCCTTCAGGTAGGCCACCGTGCGCGGTGTAATGGATGTGTCGCCGCGTCCATAGATGACGCAGGAGCGCACACACGAGAACCGCTCGGGCGGAAGGTTGTCCGCCAGCCACTTTTCCGACAGGATCTTGTACTTCGGATAGGGATTGCGCGCCTTTTCATCGAAGGCCAGCGAATCCTCACTCTCCCCATGAAAGTCGCGCAGTCCATAAACGTCAGATGTCGAGAGATAGACGAACCGCCGAACGCCGCGCTCCATCGCCAATCCGGCGAGGTGACGGACGGCATCGTAATTCGCGGCACGGAACAGTGCATCCGGGCCAACATCACTGGCCCGTGCCGCGATATGGACAACATAATCAATCGGCTCGTCCACGAGCGAAGCCACCGCATGAGCGTCCGTCAAATCCACCGAGCGAATCTCCGCACCCGAAGTCCGCAAGCGGTCCGCGACCCTGTGGTGGACAGTTCCAATAACGCGAAAGCCCTTGCGCACGAAATATTCCGCCGCGTTCGACCCGACGTACCCACCCGCTCCCGTGAGAAGAATCGTTTCCATAATCCGTCACTCCGTGAACAGTTCCCGCCAATACTGAGCGACAACGGACAGTCGCTCCGTCGGCTTGACCTGCCGCCAATCCGGGGGCGAGGCCTTCATCCGCCCCATGTGCCCGTGCATCTTCAGTCGGATTTCCGGCGCGGCACTTTCAGAGCAGAATCCGCCGCGACCAATCTGGATGCCGCTCCGAACCGCCGTTCCTGTCGGCACGGCAAAGATCAGAGCATATTCCCCAACCCCACCCACGAGCGTCCATCCAGGCTCAACACCCGGTGGCAAGGCGGCGACAACTTCCCGTGCAACGGCATGGTCACAATCGACTTCCATCCAAAGACCCGCATTCACGCGGCGGAAATTTTCCAGCGCATCGAATAGTCCGCCACTGGAATCAGTCGCGAACAACGCTTCCGATGGAATCGGCTCGCGTCGGACGGGAATGGGCAATGGACGGCCCAGCGCAACCGCCGCGTTCGCCGCGCCGAGCGGATCTGACGCGTAAAGGCCAAAGTCGACGCGCCTTGACGCAACGCGGCGCACAGGCTGCCGGGCGTGCCCCATGACCGTTGCGCTCCAGGACCATTCGGATGCCGTCGCCACATCGCCGCCGAGCAACTTCATTCCATAATGCGCCAGCACGTCTTGCACACCCAATGCCACCTGTTCATAAAAGGCAAGCGGTTCAGACTCCGCATACGTCCAGATCTGCGTCATTGCCTCAGGTCGTGCACCACAGGCAAGGATGTCCGTGCAGGCCCCATACGCCATCAGCCGCCCCATGTCCCTGGGGTCGAGTCCGCCGAGGAAGTCCTCTTCTCTGGAAAAGGAATCCGTGGAGACGAGAAGCTGCCCATCCCCCGCCAACACGACATCGGCATCCGCCTCGTACGGACGCATCCCATGTATGCGCTGAAACGCACGGATAAATGACTCTTCATTCATGGTCGCACCAACTTAAGCCGTCGTTTTGAAAACCGAACTTCAACAGGCAGGCAACCGTGGGGGTCGCCATCAAATTCCACCGGAACTTCCGCGTCCGAACGCAGCGTGACAGCATTGCGCAGGATGTGGAACTCGCCGCACGGCTCACCCTTGTAGAGGCTCCAGAGAAGCCTCGGCCAGTCCAAGAGCGCAGGACGAGGAACGACCCACGCGGCAAATTCGTCCTCCCCCAACTTCGGCAAGGCAAGACGCAAACCTCCGGCAATGGCAGGAATACGCGTAATCAGGAAGTGCGCACACGCGTCAATCCGCCAAGCCCCCACCTCAACGCCATAACTTCGTGCCCGCAGCAATGCCGAGACGAGCGCGGCAAATGTGCCCACATGGTCTCCGAGATAGGGACGCAGCCGATTGGCCGTCTCGGCAACCGCCGCGCCGATGCCGAGATTCAGCGAACAGAAGAAGGCCCGTCCATTGGCCGTCAGGACGGGAATCTCCCGAAACGCGCCTGAACGCAGTAAGCGAATTGCCGCGCCCGATTCGATTGGAATGCCGTGCGCATGACAGAAGTCGGGACTCGTCCCCGTGTAGAGGACGCCGAACTTGAGGCTGTCATCCTGATTCTCAAGAACGCCCTCGGCCACAGCCCGAACCGTCCCATCCCCGCCACAGGCGACGACCGTCTCATAGCCGTGCGCCGTACGCGCCAACTCGCCAGCCTCCTCAATGGATTTGAGCAGGATGAACTCGCCCTCCGGCAGGAGTTCTGACAACGCCTTCCACCGGCGGCCCGAACGGCCGCCGTGCGAAGAGGGATTGACGAGGACAAGGAATCGCTTCATCGGCGGTAGATTCCCACTGATTCATAGACCTTCGTCGGCGTACCGGGCTTCCAGTTGCGCACAAGGCGTTCTGTCTCAGACCATGGCAACGGCAACCTGTCGCCGGCAACCGCCGCAATCTCTTCCGCATGGACTTGGCAGGTCCACTCTTCGCACGGAATGGCAAAAGCCTGTCGCATCCGCGCATAGGCCACTTCAAATGGAACCTCACGAAGGTTGCCGAACGAAATGTTCACGAACTCACATGGCTGGACTTCCCCGCTGGCCCCGACATAAAAGCGATCAATGCCCCCGCAACAACACCCCAGCATCTCCGGCGACTCCTCATAAACCTGAGCCGTCAGAACGGGCGTGTGCCGTGAGCCTGAGGCGTTGTAGCGAATTTGTGCACGCTTGGCGACCTCCACGGCCTCACGATGGAGCGCGGCATCGAATGCCTTGCCCATCCACGCACCACAGGCCTTCGGGTGAATAAGCTGAATGTAGTCGCAACCGCGTTCCGTTGCAAGTTCCATGATGCGATCGATGCCGCCGTCCACGACCTGCCGGTCGGAGAGAACCGTGTTGAAGCCGACAAGCAGACCCTCATCCTGACAGTCGCGCAAGAAGTCGAGTGCCCGCTGCCACGACCCTGCAACACCAGTAAAAGCGTCATGCTCAGAGGGATTGACGGAATGAATGGACGACATAACGCCCGTCACCTCCAACTCGCGCAAGCGGCGAATCTTCTCAGTCGTCGCCCCATGTCCCGTCGAGTTGACCCAGACCTCAAGTCCACGCACCTCCCCAAGAACCGCCTCCAGACGCTCGAAGCGCAACAGGGGCTCGCCGCCCTCAATCGCCCAGGCGACGATGCCAAAGTCACGCATCTTGCGGACATTCTCCACCAGCATCTCAATCGGCAACTCGTCCGGGGCATCCTTTCGCTGATAGCAGTGCGGGCATTTGTAGGTGCAGGCCTTCGAAATGGAAAGGACAACGCTCACAGGACGCGGCGGGCGGCAAATGACCTTGTCTTCCAACGCCGTAAAGAACGCCTCGCTTGGATAGCGCGGCATATAGAAGTCGAGCTTGTACTCCCCGTTCGCCATCTTCACAAGCTTGTGCCGAAAGAAGATGCGCGTAAAACGCGATGCCCTCAGAAGTGCCGCCGGCGACTTGTAGCGCCACGCACACGCAAGGGACATCCGCACATAGAAGAGCAGTTTCCCCAACCCTGTGATGTTCCTACTCCTTTTCATCGCGATACCAGCAAAAGATAAGGTTAACGACCATCAGTGAAATCAGACAGACAGGCCAACTCTGCGAAAACGACCGGGCGTGAAGCAACGCCACACACAATTGGCAATTGAGACTGGTCGCACAATGGTACTGCCCAGTCTTCAATGCTATCAGAAACAACACCGACAGCAAGCCAACGAGCAGTCCAAACGTCAACCACGGCACTCCCGCCCGACCTTGACCGACGGCAACACACCAAACGGCCACAGGGAAAAGGACCATCAAGGCGACCGTCAACGCCATCGCCGCCTTCGGGCAAAGCGTCTGAAGAGTCCGTACGCCAGCCTCACGGTCGCCGACGACATCCTTGTAATAACTGTTGTGACACATCAGGAAGTGAACGGGAACAACCCAAAAAGCCAAAGCCCCGCAAAACGAACTCGGCGGCAACGACCCCGTCGCACCGACCCAGCCAAAGAGTGCACAGCAGGAAATGGCACACGCATAGACAAGGCAATTGAGAACAGGCACACGCTTCAGGATTGAATAGGCAATGTTCAATGCACCGCCCACGCCAAGGAATAGGAGCGTATACGGCGAAAGCCAATATCCGACAATGGCAATTGCCGCCAGACCAACAGACGAAACGGCAAACGCGGGCATCGGGCGCAAAGCTCCCGTCACCATCGGACGATGGGGCGCGTTGACGGCATCCTCACGACGGTCGCACCAGTCGCTGAAAATCTGATTAAAGCCCCACGCCAAGAAGCCCATGGCAAAAAGAAGCCACGTACGCCCTTCCGCAAGCGTGCGCCCGCTAACAAGCGCCCCAACGAGGGTCGTTGTCCCCGTGACAAAACCATAGTAGAGCCGCATGGAGCGCAGATAGTAGTAGACGTATCTCAGCATACCAGCGCCTCTGCAAGGATATCGGCAGCCTCGTCTATGAGCTGTCGCGTATGGGTCGCCATGAAACTCGTGCGGAGCATCCCCTCGCCGACGGGAACACCCGGTGGGACGAATGGATTCGTAAAGACTCCCGCGTCATAAATCCGTTTCGCGGCAACAAGCGTCTCATGTGTCCCGCCGATGAGAAGCGGCAAGATTGGTGTCGAGGACATCCGTGCGCTTTCACGCAGCGGAATTCCTCGCCTGCCGAATGCCTCACGGGCATAACGCGAAATGGCGCGAAGCCGATCGACGAGTTCCGGATGCCCCTTCAAGTAACGCAGGGCCGCCAACGCCACGGCCGCACTCGCCGGCGGGATGGACGCAGAGAAAATAAATGGCGCGGAAGTGTGCCGAAGGAAATCAATGATCTCATGGCTGGCGGCGACATAGCCACCCAATGATGCCAACGACTTCGAGAATGTCCCCATCAGGATGTCAACCTCGGCCTCCAATCCAAACTGGTGTGCCGTCCCTCTTCCCCCTGGTCCAACGACACCAAGTCCATGCGCATCATCCACCATCACCGTTGCACCATAGCCATGTGCAAGGCGGCAGATTTCCGGCAGATTGGCAAGGTCTCCGCCAAGCGAGAAGACACCATCCACGACAATAAGCGCACCGCAGCCCGCCGGGACCGACTTGAGGTGAGCCTCCAGTTGAACCATATCGTTATGGCGAAAGCGAAGCAGTTTGCCGAGACACATTTGCGCCGCGCAATAGACACTGGCGTGAGATTCCCTATCACAGATGAGATAGTCGTGCCGACCAACAAGCGCACTGATGATGCCAAGGTTCGTCTGAAAGCCGGTACCGAATGTCATGGCCTCATCCTTGCCAAAAAAAACGGCAAGTTCCGCCTCAAGTTCCAAATGAAGGTCAAGCGTACCGTTGAGGAATCTTGAACCAGAGCACCCTGTCCCATATTTCTCCAACGCCCTGATTCCCGCCTCCACAACTTCAGGGCAGACCGTGAGTCCGAGATAATTGTTCGAACCCAGCATAATGCGACGCCGCCCCTCCATGACGACTTCGACATCCTGCCGAGATTCCAAGCAATGGAAATACGGATAAAGTCCCGCCCGTCGGGCATCTTCCGCCCGATGGTCAAGTCGACATTTCTCCAATAAGGCATTCATCTTGTGATTCCCTGAACCTCTCGTCGGCAGATATTATACCATATCCACCACAAGACCGAATGCCGACCGCCGCCTCGGGCGATGCGCACGAATCGTCAAGCCTTGAGATTCGACGAATCCGTCCTCAGATAGCCGCGTGCGCTTTCGGTTGCGTCCGCTGCCATCTCAGGCGTTGCCTCCACACCGGCGAACTTCACCATATCAGCGGATTCCAAGAATCGTCCAAGATCTTCCATGCTCGGCAACTGCGTCGACAATTTCGCCGCGCGCAGTTCGTGGAAAAACTCCTCGGTCGTCAAGTTGGGAGCGCGGATGCCATACTTGCGCTGCACATAACGGCGGACGACCATCGTCAACTCAACATAAAAGTCCTTGTATCGTCCATGCGCAGGAAGTTGACGCTTCAGCAGACGGTCGAGTTCGACCCATGCGCGTTCGATTGGACTCATCCGCCGCTCCTTTGCCCGCCGGACAAGCAAACGCACGGCGACAAAAAGCGCCGCGCCAATCAAAACAACCACGAGAAGAATCAATGCAACAAGCCCGGCCAACCGCCAACTGAATGGCGGCAGGACCTTCTTCGGATCGACTTCGAATCCTCCCGTCACGACCTCCCGCGCCGCCGGGTTCTCGAAATAAACGGGACCAGCGACAAAGCTGAGGTCATTCGACCCCTCGACAGCCACGACAAACGGCGCAATCTTGTATTCCTCTGCACAGGGTTCGGGAACAAGATTCAGGCTGAGTTTCTGGATGCGCCAGCCATCCGCCTGAATGTCGGGCGCGGCGAGAAAGTCCTCCACCCGCGAAAAGCCGCGGACACGTGTGCGCAGGTCGGGAGGGATGACCTTCATCCCCGAAGGCGACTTCAGCGTCACGTCAACATTGACACTGTACGCCGGATCGATGGCCGCCGTCTTCGCCTCGACCGTCAGTTCCACACCATTCTTCTGCAAAGAGAGAAGCGTGACGGCGAGAACCAAACTCTTGAAGAAGAAAATCATGTCCTTATTATAGCAATTCCGCGAATAACCGACAAGGTCGGCAAGAAAATGACGCGCCCTTCATCAGGAACGCGTCATTTCGTGCTGTCCTTTAGCCGAGATTACTCGGTGATTTCGCCGCTCTTCAGTCGCTTGAAGTAGCTCTTCGTCTCCGCCGCGACGACACCCGAGAGGGCAATGACGGCAATCATGTTCGGCACGGCCATCAGCCCGTTGAAGATGTCCGCGATTCCCCACACGGCGGAAATCGTCATGTACGGCCCAATGAACACGGCGAGAATGTAGACCCAACGGTAGATGTAGACGGGCCCCATCTTGCCATTCGTCAGGTACTCAAGGCACCGCTCAGAATAGTAGTCCCAGCCGAGAATCGTCGTAAAGCCGAACAGGACGAGCGAAATCATCACAAGGGCATCCGTCACAACGGCGGGAAGGAATGGGATGCCGACGGCAAACGCGTTCATCGTCGCGGCGGCCCCTTCTGCCGCGCCGGCGACCTGGTAGGGCTGGTGCGTCAGCGTCAGCGCGAGACCCGTCATTGAGCAGACGACAATCGTGTCGAGGAACGTGCCCGTCATGGAGACGAGTCCCTGACGGACGCACTCCTTCGTCTGCGCGGCGGCGGCGGCAATCGGCGCGGAACCGAGGCCAGCCTCGTTCGAGAAGATGCCACGCGCAATGCCCTTCTGCATCGCAACAATAATGGCACCCACCATACCGCCAGCGGCCGCCTGCCAGCCAAAGGCACTCTTCACAATCGTCACGACCGCCGCAGGAATCGCCTTGATGTTGTAACACACCAGCACCAGGGCAAAGACCACATAGAGAATGACCATCAGCGGGATGACCTTTTCGCTCACCTTGGCAATGCGCTTAAGCCCGCCGATGACCACGAGGCCGACGAGGACGGCAATGATGACGGACGCGATGACCGTCACCCAGCTGTAGGAATTGCCGAGAATCTCAACCTTGTACGCCATATTCGGATCGAAGAAGCGCGTCACGGAACCGCAAATGGAGTTCACCTGCGAGAACGTGCCAATGCCAAAGAGACCGACACAGCAGCCAAAAAACGCGAACACACAGGCAAGCCACTTCCACCGACGGCCCATGCCGCGCTCAATATAGTAGAATGGCCCGCCCAGCACATGCCCCGTCACCGGGTCGTGATCGCGATACTTCACCGCCAGCAAACCCTCCGCATATTTCGTCGCCATGCCAAAGAGCGCGGCAATCCACATCCAGAAAAGCGCCCCAGGGCCGCCCGCGACATACGCCGTCGCCACACCCACAATGTTGCCCGTGCCAATCGTCGCCGAGAGTGCCGTGCAAAGGGCACCAAAACTCGTCACCTCGCCCTTTGCCCCATGCTCAACCTTCTCATTATTGAACATATAGCGGAGCGCACGCGGCAGTTGCAGAAATTGCATACCGCCCAGCCTGACCGTCAGGAAGATTCCCCCAAAGAGAATCAGTATAATAAGGAGTGGAACGGGAAATCCCCCAACCTCAAACGAGGTCCCCCAAACCTTGTCATCCACCAGGTTCACATAATCCGTGAACCGATCCAACCACGTTGCCGTAGCCAACATGAGTCCTTCACTACCTTTCCGTCCTTTTGCCTGAGAGATTGTCCACGACCCTTTTCGCGAACTTACACCTTCGGCACCCGACACCACGCCGAGCTTCTCCGGACACCGCATCACGCGGCATTTGGTTGGATAGTATACCAAAAATGGGGCAACCGCGTCAGAACCAACCTTAGAAAACTTTCTCACGGACGAAAAGCCTGGCCACGCACGGCGCGGCACTTGTGCACAACTGCCGCACTGTGCTATAATCTCACACATGAAACGCATTTGCTCTCTTTTCACCATTCTTCTCGCCACCTTGACGCTGGCCGTCTCAGTTTCCGCCGCTGAGCCGACGACAAATTCAACTCAGAAGTCGCTGAAGGTTCTGATGATTGGCAACAGTTTTTCCATCAGCGTCCTCCGGCAAATGCCGGCGTGCGTCGCATCCGTCCCCGGCCTTGAACTCGACATCTGCTCCCTTTATGTCGGCGGGCGCCCACTCAAGGACCACTGGCGCGACTACCAAATCGCCGCGACCAACGCCGCGTTCCGTCCCTACCGCATCAGCTGGAACTATCATGGCATAAAAGATTCACGAGCCTCCATCGCCCAGCACGTCGTTTTCGACAAGTCCGGGACGGCTCACGCCAACATTCAGGACCTCCTGTCGGCCGATGCATGGGATGTCATTACCATCCAACAGGCGAGCGGACAGAGCTGGCAGGCCGACACCTACATTCCGTTCGGAGAGAACCTCCTAAACGAAATCCGCCGCGTCGCTCCGCAGGCCAAAGTCTATGTTCAAGAGACCTGGTCCTATACGCCTTACGATGGGCGTCTGGTCAAATGGGGCATTGACCAAACCCAAATGTACGAGAAACTGCACGAGGCCTACGCCCGCTTCGCCGCGCAGTTCAACTTGCCCATCATTCCAACGGGCACCGCCGTCCAGGACTTCCGCAAGGCCATGCCGAGTGCCGACGGCATTACCGGCGATCCCTGCGGACAGCCGAAGGGAAAGGATAAGTTCCACCTCAATCGCGAAGGGGAATATCTGCAGGCCTGCGTCTGGATGGCGACGCTCTACGATTACGATGTCACGAAACTGACCTACCGGCCAAAGTTCCTTTCCGAGGAGCGCGCCGTCCAAATGCGTAAAAGCGCCATGGCCGCACTGGGCCAAAAGTGAGAGACTTCCACTGCCAGTGTTGCGGGGCCTGTTGCCGCATTCCGAATGGGATTGTACACGTTTCCGAAGCGGAAATTGCCCGCATCGCCGATTACCTCGGCATGTCCGAACTGACATTCATCGACCGCGAGACTGAACTTGCCCCCGACCGACGCGGACTCATACTCAAGAGCCGCCCAACGGGGGCCTGTGTCTACCTGACGAAAGACAATCTTTGCCAAATCAACCCCGTCAAGCCCGACAAGTGCCGAACCTTTCCGTTTGAATGGGTCAACCCCGACTCACAGAGCGTCTGCCCGGGACTCCGCGTTGGTCACCCCCCCTGTAAACCACGCTAAAGATGGCGGAGGGAGGGGGATTCGAACCCCCGATACGGGTTTACCCCGTATGACGATTTAGCAAACCGTTGCCTTCAGCCACTCGGCCATCCCTCCAAATCGTGGGTGGTATTGTATCATATCCGCCGAAGTGCCGTCAATGGGCTATCGGCTGAAAAATCGCGCTCGAAACCAGTCAAATGGAAAGCGGAGGCGAACCACATCAGCTCACCTCCGCCCAGTCCGAATCGTCCCCCAAAAATTAGGTGAGGTCCTTCATCGAAACGACCGGCAAATCGGCGGTGCGCGTCATTGCCATCGGCTTGACGGCCGACGGATCATAGGCATAGCCATTCGCACCAAGCGGCCAAATCACGGGAGCCGTATTGAGAATCGTGGCCTTGAAGCCCTGCATCGTCGCCCCCATGTTCTTCGTGTGCGAACTGTTGCACCCCTCGTTCTCGATTACGAACGGGAACTTGAAGCCCTTCGCCATGAGATTCTCAAGGAAGCGCGACCAGTCGATGGAGTCGCTGCCACCGAAGCCAGGCAGACGCGGCTCGTAATTGAGACGCGCCCACTCATTCTCTGGGACGGGTACGCCGGCCTTCTTCGCCAGTTCGGGATTCACATACTGCTCGGGATAGAGCCGTCCCCAGTGGATCGCGGCGGACTCCGTCGGCAAGTTGCGCGTTCCCTTGATATGAACGCGACGCAGTTTCGAGAAGTCCATCGCGTTGATAACATCGGTCGGGTCAATGTGCTGCCAGGCATCATGCGAGGGATCGTAGGTCTCCTGCAGGGCACTCGAATCATCGAGAATCGCGTACATCAGCTTACGAGCGGCGAGGCATCCCGAAAGGTTGCAATAGCAATCCGTCGAGGTCACGGGCTGCCAGCCTTCCATCGGGCAGTTCTCAATGCAGACGGTCACGCCGAGATCCTTCGCATACTTCAGAATAGGCGTAAAGACCTTCTTGAACTTCTCAAGGTTCTTCTCAAAGCCACGGTCCTCATTGCCCAGAGCCACATCATAGCCCGGGAAGGTTCCGCAGACAACATCATTCGTATCACCGCCCAAAAGCGCCGCGATACGGATGAGTTTCAAGACATGGTCCTGATTCAGGATCTGGTTCTCGGGCTTACCGCCAATCAGGTTGTCGTACGAACCGACCGAGACGCGCAGCCCCTCTTCATTGCACCGCGCCACAACCCGCTTCGCGGCCTCAAGATCAAAGCTCTCGTAGTCAAGATGCGTCGCCGTATGATCCTTGCGATCCGAACCGCGGCGGAAGACGCACAGCTCAAGCCCCTGCGCACCAACGGACTTCGCCCGCTTCAGGACGTCCTCAAACGACTCGCCCGGAAACGCACTGGTCATCAGCCAAATCGGATTGTTCATCGGCTTCTCGCCACGCGCAAGCGCCTTACCCGAAAACGCACCCAAAGCCGCGAGCGCAGCCGCACCCTTGAAGAAATCTCTTCTATTTGCCAACATACTCAATCTCCTTTCAGTTTTGTCCCGACATTGTACCACAAACCGCTTTCCCCCTGCAAGCGTAAACATCGCAGTTTGTCATAATAACGTGTGCCCGTATTCAACTAATCAGGATTTTTCAGACACCCCGTTTGTCAAATGCTGTGTACCCGATAGAATATGGGCATGTA